>JAHHHH010000004.1 GCA_019359415.1 Iphinoe sp. HA4291-MV1
TGGTTCGAGATTATGAATTACTACCTGAAACATCGGAGACTTTTATTTATATTGCCATGATCCGTATCATGGTGAGGCGTTTAGCATAATTTTTGACCTCTAAAAACTTTTCAAACAACCTCTAAGAGATAATATAAATAATCTTCTCGCAATGACAGGATGACTCTGGCGTGGGGAACATCTAGGCATTCCCGCAAAAAGTTATAAAAAGTTAGTCTTTGTTTTGGGTCTTTGTAAACGAAGAAAAATTCTTCAAATTGGTCGAAAATTAAAACTGTCAGCAGTTCGTTATCGGCGTTTGTTTGCAATTGGTTAAGGATGGAGTTGACTGCTTCTGCTGTTTCCTTCTGTTGTTGGGAAGAGTTTTGAGGAGAGGTTCGCCTTTGTGCGATCGCCTCAGCCAAGCGATCGCTCAATTCCCGAATCCAATCAGGATAAACTTGCTGTAAAACTGGTACAACATCACGAGTACCGATCGCTCTATTTTTCAATACTGGTATTAAGCCAGCTTGTAAAATCGAACTTTTGCCAACACCAGATTGTCCGTAAATAATGGTCAGCTTATGATCTGGACGAGCTACGCGTTCGACGAGGCGTTTGATATCTTGCTCTCTTCCTGTCGCAGCGATTTCTTGAGCGACTGTCTCTTGCTGTTCTACCAGTACTAAAGCAGGGTTTGTCACCTGTTGCTTTGGCTGTAACCGTCCCGCCCCGATAAAAGCACGAATACCATATTTTTGCTCATTTTCTCGTAGTTCTAGTTTAGTATTGAATGCTTTGAGATATTCACCTTGTTGAAAGTAACAGTTGCGTAACTCCCACAAAATCTGAATGTAAAGCTCTGGATCGTATTGTGCTTTGGTTCTTACTTTAGCTGTTTCTAGGGTAGCTATGGCTTCTTTTTTTTCTCCAAGTGCTACCTGCGCCCTCGCCAAAGCAAATAAATACCAGCCTTGGTGAGCTGATCGCTCCCATTCTAAATCGGCTATTGTCTCTGATGATACAGATTTTTCGGCGGTGGATGCTGCATTATGCAAAATCGCCAAAGCTTGTTTTGCTGTTTCTTGAGCTTCTTTCCAAGCTGATTTCGCAAGTGCTACCTCAGCTAAAAAACCGTAAGCTCTAGCTAATCTAAACTGATGCGGATAGGTTTGATGTAGAGTGATTGCTTTACGAGCAACGGGTTCTAATTCATCCCAGCAGTGCATATGTTGCAGGATTGCTCCCAAACCATTGATAAAATTGGCTACCAAATCCTGGCGATTAGCTTGCTCAAATACGGTTATACATTCCTGAAAATAATCTTTAGTCGTAACAAGAGCGCTATCGCTCTCCACATGATTTAATACAGCGTAAGTACGCCACCACAAACCCATGCAATAGAGTAGACAGGCGCGTCGCTCTAGTAATTTGGGAAGTTGGGAATTGGTGTTCGGTAAAAGTGCTAAACTACGCTCGTAATGTTGCCGAGACTGCTCCATTGAACCACGAGTATCTCGACCTAAGACAAACTCTAAACTGGCTTCAATTTCTGGATGTAATGTAACGCCGCGATTTTGCAGTTCTACTCGCGCTAACTCTAACTCGGTGCGTCGTGGAGAACCAATTCCCAGGTTAAGGGCTGTGTTATCGAGAAATCTCCCCGCACCCACCTGTAGAACTTTGGCAAAAACTTCATCGGCTGTTTGCTGGATATATTGAATCAAATCTTCAGTAGGGATAGCAAACTCAACTGTTGTTGTCCAGCTTTGGAAGTCAGGCGCTAAACGAATCAGCTTTTGCACTACCTCATCTGTTACCCAAAACACTATAGGAAAGGGAAAATTTTTGCGAAACTCTTCCCTAACTTGGTTTGCACCCATTAGCATAAAATCGATCGCCTTCACCGACTCTAAGCCAGAGACAATTAATGCTTCGGGATGCTCATTACCCAGTTCTGCTTGAATGGTTGTGTAGAGGGTTGTAACAGACTGCTCCAAAATTATCTCGCGGATTTCCACGGGACAAGATGCTTGCAATTCTTGTGTCAGTCGTTGTCGCAAACTAGCAGAATTACAGAGTGCCAAAATCAACGAAAATTCTTCCCTAGAACTTTCAATCGCCCAAGTTAACTCTTGTAAAGAGTTTTGGTTAAAAGCTGCAATATCTTGGATTTGCCCCTGCTGATTCATAATATTGAGTCATTAGTTGTTAGCCCTTTTAAGTAGGGTGCGTTAGGCTAAAGCCGTAACGCACCGCTATATATAGCAATCCTATCTGATTTGTAAAAATTGCGAATCTCCAGAAACCCGGTATCTCAAAGATACCGGGTTTCTCACCTTTTACGAATGATGCGCGGATTGCTATATAGCGGTTCTCATCCGGATGAAGTACAAATTGATCTCTTGTTCATCCGCGTGAAGGGTGCGGTTTCTTCATTCTTTAATGTATTACACTCAAATGAAAACCGCTATAATACGGTGCCTTAGGCGATTTGAGCATGTTTTTCCTTAAAAATCATATCGAAAGAGTGCGCCTAACACACGCTACTACTGTCTTTAATTTTGAATTGTTAAAACTCTGCTGCTTCTGCCAGAATCGGGTTTATATCAAACCAAGAACCCTCGCGATCGCAATATTCATACACAAATCGACTGTGAACTAAACTGCGATAGTCTTCGTCTCCTCGCACCTGCTTATTTTTTTCCACCTGTCGCAGCAATTCCCATTCATCTTTTGTAATTGCTAATTTCATTTGATTGCTACGTGCTTTGACCACACTTTCCAAAATGTTCTTTGAAAGAGGAAGCCGACGTTCTTTTTTAATCCAATCATAAAGCAACATGAGTAACTCGCGCACGTGACCACCACTAACATGACACAATCGCTCTAAAGTTTCTGGACTGTCAAAAACATCTTTAATGAAATCGAAACGAAATTCTTCTGGTACAAGTGGAAAAGCTCTTGCTAGCACCATTTGTTTGAGCAGATATATTCCCTCGTGAGAAACACTACCGTCTCGTTGCAGCACAGGTACCATTGGCAGTACCTTGGGATTGACCATAAATCGCTGGCTTAATCTTTCTATATCATTTGAAAATCTCAACGATAAAGGCATAGTATAAACAACATGGCATCTGAGTTGACGTAACTGTTCTCCCCGATCTACAAAGAGATATTCTGGTTGTGGTCTTCCCCAAGGCTTCTGAGAATTCTCCACACGATCAAGATTATCGACAATCACCACCAGTCCCTTTTTACCCCGTTGCTTCAGTTTCTCAACAGCAGGTTGCAGAAGTTCCTCATTAATTGAGTCTAAAATTCCTTTCGTTCGGGGACTGATATATTCTCTTAACTTATTGCGGAGTTCTGGGCTGCTTTTTGCTTTAGCTGTAATTTTGCCAATACCCAGCGGAATTGATGCCTCAGCAGAAACTTCTAATTCTGCTTGGAAGAGTTTAGTGATACCCTGAAGTAAACTTTTCAACCCTTTAGGTTCACTGAGTTCCAGTTTTTCCAAACTTTCAAGACTTTCACTGACTCGGCGGGCGATAGCTAGCATAATATCAGCAATATCCACATCACCCAATTCCAAATCTTGACTAGACTCAAAATAAACGACAAAAAAGTCTTTTTCCTCTAATTCTGCTTTTAGCCGCAACAGTTCTGTAGACTTACCGCAGCCAATATGTCCTGTGAATAGTTCACAAGTCGGCTCATCAGGAGAAAAAAATGTAATATTTTCTTTTAATTCTTCAATTATCCTGCCACCCCGCACCGAGGCGAAATCAATATCAGTAGACCGAAAAGATTTCTAGAAGGCTTACCATTGGGGCATTCTGGCGGATTGTATACAATCCGCCAGAATGCCCGTATCATCTGCGTTTTGAGCAATAGGGTTGTAGATGAGTTCTCCTGCTAAGGTAAGCGATCGCTCGACCCTGTGCCCAAAACATCGCCCCAAACCCTCATTCTTGCGTTGACTGACAAAAGTTTTCGGTCTACTGAATATAATATTGCCTATCTAAGGGATTGCTCACCACTAGGGTTTTGCTTGGGTTGCAAGCCAGGTAAAACTTTTGCAAGTCCAGCTTCATAAACTACTGTCCAACAAGGCTTATCCCTATTATCTACTTCAGCCCTGTCATGCATTCCGAAAAAATATTTCAGCAATTTTTCTAGTAGCAAACTTCAGAAGCCCGGTTTCTTGGAGAAACCGGGCTTCTTGGGATGCGCGATTTTTACAAATGAAATAGGACTTTGATACTAATTTTGGGCTGATTAACGAGAAATTTCCCGATGGGAAAACTAAATCCGAGGCTTAAACACCTTTAATTCCGATAGTTGCTCAACAAATCCTAAGCAATTTCCCCACAACCTATCACGCAAGGTGATAGGTTGTGGGGAATTTTTTGTTAGTTCGTCGCGTCTGTGAGGCAATTTGGAGTTCAGTGAAACGCATAGCTTTATTTTTAGCCAAGAAATAGCCTCTTCAACGCGCTAGTCTCACAATTAACCCCGGTACAACCGGGGTTAACTTTTACCCAATTTCTTGAGCGAGATTCCCTCTTCCCCAAAGGTCACCATGTGACTATAGTGACTTAGGAAACGTTCAACTTCGCCCCAGTCCTGCTGGGGCTTTCTTATGAAAGGATAGATTGTAGCGTCAATAATTGATTTTGTCTAGTGAATTGCACTCAATAGCCGTGATCCAAGCAAACACGCCATTCCAGCTAATTTGACCTCCAGAACAGCTATGCGGTTGTGTTATCGAGAAATCTCCCCACAACCACTTCTAGAACTTTGACAAAAACTTCGTAAGTCTTCTTCTCTATATTTTTTTAAAAATCGCAAAAAAACTTAATATTTAGAACAACTACGATATAAGACATAGTAAAATGTTTTTATACAAACTCTTAAAAAAAATTATTTTTTTCATACAAAATATTAAAAAGAATTACTGTATAATGAGAATATTTTGCTAAAAATGTCTAAAGTCAAAGAAATAAAACAACAGCAAAAGGTATTACAAAAACTCAAATCGCGCACAGGAATATTTTTTGCTATTTTACTACTGGGCATCATCTTGCTTTCCATCCCGCAAGTCTTATCGCAGCAACCAGTAGTCTTGAATATGTTGATTACTCCTCCTGATGCTCAACCTTGGAGACAAGGCATCATTAAAGACTTTGAAGCAAAAAATCCGGGCATTCATATTAATCTGATTGAAGGTCCAAACGCGACAAATTTGCTGGAAGACCTGTATACTTCAGCATTTATCTTAGGAGATTCTCCCTATGACTTGGTAAATATGGATGTCATTTGGACGCCCAAATTTGCTGCTGCTGGATGGTTGTTAGACTTAAGCGATCGCATCACAAAACAAGAGTTAGCAGCATTTTCGCTCAAAGATGTAGAAGGGGGACGCTACGAAGGTAAGCTTTATGGAATTCCCATGCGCAGTGATGTTGGAGTACTCTACTATCGGCAAGACTTACTCCAACAAGCAAATTTTCAACCACCAGAAACCTTTGAAGATTTGCTGAAAATTTCTCAAGCTTTGCAGAAGCAAGGAAAGATAAACTGGGGTTATGTTTGGCAGGGTCGCCAATACGAGGGACTAAATGCCATGTTTGTGGAAGTCCTAAAAGGTTTTGGAGGATTTTGGGTGAATCCCAATACTTTGGAAGTTGGACTGGATAAACCAGAGACATTAAAAGCGATCGCCTTTCTTAAAGAAACGATCCAAGAGGGTATTTCTCCTCGTGGAGTCACAACATACCAAGAAGAAGAAACCAGGCGCTTTTTCCAAAGCGGGCAAGCAGCATTTATACGCAGTTGGCCTTATCTTTGGCCCTTAGCAAATGCAGAAGATTCGCCACTTAAAGGCAAGATAGGAATTAAACCGATGGTGAGTGTTCCAGATGAGAGTGGGGGAGGTTGTTTAGGGGGTTGGCGTTTGGGAATTGCTAAATCCTCCAGACATCCAAAAGAAGCCTGGAAAGCCGTCAAATATTTTACCAGTGAAGAAGCACAGCGCCAATTTATTTTGAAAGCCGGTTTTGTACCAAGCCGACGCTCACTCTTTAACGATCCACAAATCGTCAGTAAATACCCTCACTATCCTCAGTTACTTAAAATAGCTGATAAAGCCGTTTTACGTCCGCCTATTGCCCAATATGCTCAAGTATCAGATATTTTGCAACGTTACCTCAGTGCTACACTAACAAATCGTATAACTCCTGAGCGCGCAATGCAGGCGGCTGCTAGTGAAACTAGAAGCTTGTTAAGGAGATAGAGGGACAATGGGCAATGGGCAAGGGGATAATAACTAATGACTAATCTGCAAACAATAAGAAGTCGAGAACAACGAACAGCGTGGATTTTCTTGCTACCCGCCTTGCTGTTACTGTTGTTTGTCTTTGGCTATCCAATAGCTCGTGCTTTTTGGTTAAGTTTCTTTACTCAAAATTTGGGAACGAAGCTGCAACCTATCTTTTCTGGTTTTAGCAATTATGTACGGATGGCGGGAGATGGTCGTTTTTGGCAGAGTTTCGGGACGACAACAGTATTTACTTTAGCAACGGTGTTGCTTGAGTTACTGCTAGGATTAGGTATTGCCTTGGTGTTGAACAAGCAGTTTTTTGGCAGAGGAGTGGTGCGTACAATTGCCATCCTACCTTGGGCTTTGCCTACCGCCCTCATCGGTCTTGCTTGGGCTTGGATTTTTAACGACCAGTTTGGAGTTGTCAATGATATTTTGCTGCAGCTAGGTTTGATTCAAAATGGAATTAACTGGTTAGGAGACCCGACACTAGCAATGATAGCCGTGATAGTTGCAGATGTTTGGAAAACAACTCCGTTTATTAGTATCTTGCTATTAGCTGGTTTGCAGTCAATTTCACCCGACTTATACGAAGCTCATGCGATTGATGGCGCAACACCCTGGCAAAGCTTCTATCAAGTTACCCTACCTTTGTTGATACCGCAAATCCTTATCGCCATGTTGTTTCGGTTTGCTCAGGCTTTTGGAATTTTTGACTTGATTGCTGTGATGACTGGGGGTGGTCCTGGTGGTGCAACGGAAGTAGTATCGCTGTATATTTACTCTACTGTAATGCGTTACTTAGATTTTGGGTACGGAGCGGCTTTGGTTGTGGTGACATTTCTTTTATTAATTGCGGCGGTAGTTATTGCTAGTTTTTTGCTCAACAAATCTCGTATCAATAATACCCTTTAATAAACCTTAACCGCTGTAATTCCAAATCCAAAATCTCACATTTAAATTCTCTATGACTGTAACTCAGGACAAATTAACTACAAATCCTAAACCAAAAACAAGAGTAAAAATTTCAGGGAAAAATATCTTGCTTTGGGTAGCAATTGCCTTAGTAGTGGTTTTTTGCTTAGCACCAGCAATGTGGCAGTTACTAACTTCATTTAAAGTGAATCAGGATATTGCCAAAATTCCTACCGTTTATTTCCCCTCTCAAATTACTCTCAATCACTACATTGAAATATTCAGCCGTCGTCCGTTTTGGCGCTACATATTAAATAGTGCCTTTGTGTCGATTATTTCTACAGTTTTCTCTTTAGTGTTGGGTGCGCCTGCTGCTTACGCTTTAGCACGGTTGCGTCCTTGGGGTGGCAGAATTATCCTTGCAGGTATCCTGATTGTAACTTTATTTCCTGGAATTTTATTGTTCTTGGGACTGTTGGAAATTATCCAAGGGTTACATCTAGGCAATAACTATTTAGCGCTCATTATTCCATATACTGCTATCAATTTACCATTAACGATTTTAGTGTTACGCAGCTTTTTTCAGCAATTACCAAAAGACTTGGAAGATTCTGCAAGGGTAGATGGTTACAACACTGCGCAAATGTTAGTGCAAATATTAATACCCATGACACTTCCTGCTTTGGTAACAACGGGAATTCTCACATTTATTTTTGCTTGGAATGAGTTTATCTTTGCTCTTACGTTTATTACCCGTGAAGACATGAAAACAATTCCCGTTGCTGCAGCACAATTAGGCGGTGCAACAGTTTTTGAAATTCCCTATGGTCCTATTGCTGCAGCAACCGTTGTTGGAACATTGCCGTTAGTTTTACTCGTTTTGTTCTTCCAACGCAAGATTATTCAAGGTCTGACTGCTGGTGCTGTTAAGGGATAATCAACAGATAATTAACAGATAAAAAAAATGGCGAAACTGGAACTCAAAAACTTAAATAAGACCTATACTCCCAAAGTCATTCCAGTTAAAGACGTTAGTTTAACTGTAGATGACAATGAATTTCTCACTTTACTTGGTCCGAGTGGCTGTGGTAAGTCTACCACACTGCGAATGATTGCAGGATTAGAGGAACCGACTCACGGTCGGATATTTCTTGGGGATGAGGATATCACGTTTAAGCGACCAGGCGATCGCAATATGGCGATGGTGTTTCAAAGCTATGCGCTTTATCCCCATATGTCCGTGTACGAAAACCTAGCCTCTGGACTAAAGCTGAAAAAAACTCCTCGCGCTGAAATTCAACAGCGAGTGACAGAAGTTTCAAAACTTCTGGGATTAGAAGAATTATTACAGCGTAAACCTGGTCAACTATCGGGGGGACAAAGACAGCGAGTCGCAGTCGGTCGAGCGTTAGTGCGTCGCGCCCAAGTTTACTTGCTAGATGAACCACTCAGTAATCTAGATGCACTCCTACGCGAACGAGTCCGCGCTGATATCAAGCAAATATTTGCCGCCCAGAAAGTTCCAGTAGTTTATGTGACTCACGATCAAACAGAAGCAATGACGCTTTCGACAAAAGTGGCTGTACTCAGCGATGGTTTCATTCAGCAACTCGACCCACCAGAGCGCATTTACAGCCAGCCAGCTAATTTATTTGTAGCGGGATTTGTTGGTAGTCCGCAAATGAATTTGCTCACGCTACCTTGTCAGGGACGTTATGCAACATTAGGTGATGCAAACATACTTTTGCCAGATATACCAACAGTACCACCGGAAATTATCTTAGGTATCCGTCCAGAACACGTGCGTGTTGCACAACCTGATGATACACAGATAATTCAAGGACAAGTGTATCTGGTGGAAAACTTGGGTATGCACAACTTGGTCAGTGTGCGTGTTGCAAGTTCCCAGACACAACCATTGACTGTGCGTGCATTGTTACCTCCAGACCAAAGATGGAATAATGAAGAAATTGCATTAGCTTTGCCGCTTCAGAATATCCACTGGTTTGATGTTCAATCAGGTGAAACTCTTTGGTTGCACTAAAGTCAAGGATGGGTGAGAATTTTCCATGCTATTTAAGGTTTTTAAAAATCATAAATCCACTAAAATCTCATTCATCAAGACAGACCCAACCTGGTGCATAGCTTGGGGAGCGATTGATGCAAATTATGAAGGTATAGCTTGGCGAGACGAAAAAATTGCTGTGTTTCTACCGCATACAGCTTCTGGATTTTTGACAGAAAAACTAGCAATCAGTTCTGGAGAACAATTTGTTGTTGTTGGTGATGTGTGGTTAACTAACCAAGCACAGTTGCAGCAAAAATTGGGGATTGAACCCAATAGCCTTGCGCTAAGTCCTGTGCAACTAGTTGCTAATCTTTGGGAAAGATGGGGTTTTGAATGTCTTAACCAACTTGTGGGGATGTTTGCGTTTGTGGTTTGGGATAGGGAAAAACAGGTGTTGCGGTTGGTACGCGATCGCGTTGGTGCTCGTACTCTCTACTACACGACTACTGGTTCGGTTCGTTGGATTGCGCCCAAATTGAGAACTTTAGCACCCCATCATTCATCCGACTTGGATTTAGTCGCTTTGCGCGATTATCTTTGTTGCGCCTTTGTTCCTGGAGAACGAACGCTTTGGCAACAGGTGCGCGAACTGCGTCCTGGAACTGTTTTACAATTAAACGACCACAAAGTTCAAGCTTATTGGCAGCTACAAGAAAAGATTACAACAATAGATAAACCTTTAGCATGGCATAGCGATCGCCTGCGAGAACTGCTAGACCAAGTTGTTCAAGAATATTTACCACCGGAAAACGAACCCGTTGGAGTTTTTCTTTCTGGTGGTTTGGACTCCAGCAGCATCACCGCTTTAGCAGCAAAATTCCACAATTCCCCAGTCCATACCTTCTCCATTCATTTTGGACCCCTATGTCCCAATGAGTTAGAGTTTTCCAGTCTCGTTGCTTCTCATTGTCAGACGCAACACCACATCCTAGAAATTACCTTTCGGGATATGTGGGAGTGTCTACCGGAAACAATGGCGTATTTAGATGACCCCATTGGCGATCCGCTGACTGTTCCCAACCTCTTGCTGGGACGACTGGCGCGAGAAAGTGTGCAGGTGGTGTTAAATGGCGAGGGTGGTGATCCCTGTTTTGGTGGTCCAAAGAATCAGCCAATGCTAATTAATAGTCTATATGGTTCCGTTAGCAATCAGGATTCATTGCAAGCTTATTTAATTTCTTTCCAAAAGTGTGCTGCTGACTTACCGCAACTTTTAAAACCAGAAGTTTGGACAGCAGTACAAACAACACCTTGGGTTTTTGAGGAGGATTTATATTCCCAAGCCAGCTATCTCAATCGTTTAATGGCAATGAACATCAAATTTAAAGGTGCTGACCAAATTCTTACTAAAGTTAATAACTTAACTCAAGCTGCTCATATACACGGTCGTTCTCCTCTTTTTGACCAGCGAATAGTAGACTTAAGCATGGAAATTCCTCCAAATTATAAGCTTTCTGGAGTTGAAGAAAAAGCGGTTCTTAAAGGAGCGATGCTCCAGCAGGGAGCCTTACCTAGCGCTATCGCAGATATTTTGCCAGACGCAATTATCAATCGTCCCAAAAGTGGAATGATGGTTCCCGTACAATTAGGATTTCGTAAATATTGGCAACAAAAAGCAAGAGATTTATTGCTAAGTCGCAATGCAGCGATCGCTCCTTATTTAAACCAGTCGCTAATACGCAATTGGCTAAATTATGAAGGAGATATTTGGAGTCGTTATGGCGTGAAGCTTTGGTTACTTGTTAGTTTAGAAATGTGGTTGCGAGTGCATCAAAAGTGAAAAATTAACCAAAACTTTCGGAAACGTACATAGAACTTCCCGTATCATCAACAAGAATCAAAGTACTGTCATCGCTATCTAAAGTGCGGCTTTTCGCTATCCCGCGATTGAGAATTTGAATTAATTTTTTAGGAGTGAATGATTCTAATTCCAAAAAATTTCCAGATTCTAACCATCCCAATTCTTCGGCTGATAATGGCGAGCGGATTTCGGGTGCTAATTGTTTAGCGTCATTAGCTGATTCTGGAGAGGATTGTATGAACATAGCACGACTAGCGGCAATAATTTGGCGTGGCAGTAGTCCGATATCAATAATTGTGACATGACTATTGAGAAACCAACTGGGATTTGTGCGCAGGTCATTCACTAAACTCACACCTTTGGGACTACAATCATGCAATGCATAAACTGTTAAATCAGGATTGCGACGTAGCATTTGCATAGTAGTATCAAAAATATTTTGGGGATAGCCAGTGATGCTAAGGATGGCACAATTATTTTCAAAATGAAAGTTATTGGCGATTAACATTTGGGCAATTACTGCACTATCACAAACAACTAACCTATCAAAACTGTAAGCAGTGACATCAGGATTGATAGCAATAGGTGTACTTTGTTCTTGAGGAGAAGGTAGAATTTTCGTAATTGAACCATTGATTTGCTGCCAGCGGTTTAACCAACCTTGAACCTGTTCTTGCCTAATTAATGATTCCTGTAGGACTCCGGATTGGTTTAGTTGTCGAAATCCTAAATATATCGACAGCATTCCCAAAAGAATGTAAATGACAAATAAGATGAATGAATGGAAGACAAACAGGCTGGCAGAAATACCTGCAACAAGAATGATAAAACCTATCAAGCGCAAAGTTTGAGCATTTTGCTTTCGCTGATGCTGATTAATTAAACTTGACTTAGTATCTTGGTAAATTTTGTAAATAAACCATACTTGAACTACTAAATTAACTTGAAATAATGCGGATAAGGAGCTCCCGGTAAAAAATATAGCCAAAACATTAAAAACCAGATACTGAACCAACCATCCCGACCCACTTATTCTCTTACCTTTAACACGATTATCCAAGAAATAGAAAAATTGCTTAGGTGTGAAAAATAGAGTGTTGTTAGCAGAGATGTCAGCTATCGCCTTAGCAAACATCGGGTCAGTCATCTTCTCATCATCCTTGTTGGTTGGTTCAAACACAAAAGGATGTTGACATTTAATACACCGACCTTGATTGTTTGTCCGGTCTTTAAGTTTATTGTCAGTACCACATTGAATGCATTTCATAGTAATTTTTTGAGTTACAAGAAAATAGTGATTTCTATTGTTTTGAAGGAGAGGATTTGAGGAACATTTTTGATTTTTGTGCTTTGCTAAAAGCATCAGTTCTTATTTAAAAAACTACACCTTTTGCGAAAGTCAATTTTTTGAATCTGAATCTTTACGAATTATCTGCGTACCCTGCGGGAAGCCCTCCGGGGAAGACCTCCGGTCTCGCTGCGCTAACGGGGGTGCCTCTTTCAGAGGAACTTCGTTAACGCAATCGACGGGAAGCGGAGCCACTGCGGTGGACGGGTCTCCCGGCATAAAGCAAGTGGCGGCCAAGACTGCGACCCCCTCACCACCTCCGGCGTCTACATCTGCGGTTCCAAAGACTTTTCATGAATAACCTGATTTGCCAGCAAAACGCTGTAGTCTTCACGTCTACGAATTAAACGGCAGGTGCCATTTTCCAGTAGTACTTCCGCTGGTTTAGGACGGTGTAAAAAGTGTGATGACATCGCATAGCCATAGGCACCGACATCTAAAATGCCGATAATGTCACCAATTTCTAACGCTGGTAGTTGACAGTTTCTTCCTAAGAAATCTCGTGAATATGTGGTGTTACCACACACATCCGTGAGATAAGTTTTAGATTGTAAAGATGTTGGACGCAACATGTCTACTCTTCCAATTTGTGCAGCTTCTTTCCAGGTAACAATCTCTCGATAACCACCGTATACTGATGGGACACAGAGATTGGCAACTGTGGTATCTACTCCAACAATTTGCTTTTGTGAGTGCCATTTTACGGAAACAACTTTAGCAAGAAGAGTCGCACATCTGGCAATTGCAGCGCGTCCCGGTTCAATGACTAATTCAATTTCTCTTCCTAAACAACTCATTCTGTCGCTTAATTCTCTACCAAACAATTCCCAGTTAAAAGCTGCACCGTCATGATGATATGGGTAGCCAAAACCACCGCCAAAATCGAGATATTCCCAATCTGGTAAAAGTTGTGCTGTGTTAATCACTGTGTCAATGATTTGGGTAAAAGCTTGTGTCGCATTGGTTCCAGTACCTCGGTAAAAATGCAAACCACTCAGTTTGAGTTCTCCTTGGCGAGTCATGGCGATAGCTTCGCTGCTGCGCAAAGCGCAGATCACATCAGCAAATTCTTCTGGGCGCACGCCAATGCGGCTATCACCAGTGATTTCAGGTAGGTTAAGACGTAAGCCAAGCCGAGGTGTTGTAGAACTCTCGGATGCAACGGAGCCACTCGCGTGCGCGGGTTCCCAAGCCAGCCGCGTGCGGAGGTTCCCTCCGTTGAGCGGACTGGCGTCGCGTTGAGCGATGTGGCGTTCTCTACAGAAGGAATGATAGACTTCGCAGCACAGTTGCAACTGGGAGACACTATCTAAATTGAGAGTTTTTACACCCCAATTCAGGACTTGTTCCATCTCGGCGCGGTTCAAGTTGCTACCGCTGTAGACAATTTGCTCTGGCGCAAAACCAGCGTGTAACCCCAGATAAATATCTCCAGGAGTATTGGCGTGCAGTCCCCAACCTTCATCACGAAAAATTTGCAGCAGAGAAATATTCCCATTCGTGACGCTGGCAAAACGAAATTGGGTGCGAGGATAGGAAAAAGCTTGGGTGATATGTTGGATAGTTTGGCGTAAGATGTCAGCTTGGTAAACGTAGAGTGGTGAACCGTAAGTATTCAGCAACTCTTGAGCCAGTTCTTGGGAGAAAGGAAGATACTCCCTTCCGGATCTAAGATTACCTATCTTCTTTTTTTCTTCCTTCGTGTCCTTTGCGCCTATGTCCTGCGGACACGCTGCGCTAATGCGGTTCGTTAAATGGGGTATTCTTCTGGCGATTCGGGAGTCAGCGGATGAAGAGTTTAATTCCTGTACAGACGTTGCATCCGAGAGTTCTACATCACTAGGACTTACGCACCATCTGTTAGAAACCCGGTTTCTTCGTTCGTATTTGGTTGCGAAACAGACGATTTTTGGTAGAAACCGGGTTTCTTTGCGTAAGTCCTGATCACGTTTTTCTAGGCTTGCCATTTTTTCTGAAATCTCCATAACTGTTGTGGTAGCCAAAATGGATGATCAAAAGATTGTTTGCCTGATTCTTCTCCAAAAACGTGTACTCGCCAAAGCTCCCACATGATAAGCAACCAAAGAATCTCACCAATACGACGCTCTTGAACAGCAGCCCCCAACTGACTACCAGCAATTTGTGCTGCCAGATGCGGACAAAAGCGGTTTTCGACACGAAGTTTGCCAGGATTTAACCATGTGCCAATCTGACGCCAGAACTCGTTTAAACACCAGGACGTTAAGGGAACTCCCATACCGCGCTTTTGTCGCCAAACAATTTCTGGCGGTAACCAATTTTCTACGGCTCGCTTGAGGATATATTTCTCGCAGGCTCCCTGCAAGCAGAGTTCTCCAGAAACCTGGAATGTCCACTCTGCCAGTGGTAAGTCGCAGAAAGGCGATCGCACAAATAACCCATGAGCAAAACCCAAAGCAGTCGCACGCGGATGTATATTTTGTGCTCCTTTCAACATCAGGGTAGCACGGCGGAGCCGATGGAGAATAGCCTTACAATACGCAGGGTCGAGCGCTTCTGCAATCCACTCTTCTGGATGTAAATTTTGTATCTGCTCATAAATATGTGGCTGGTAGATTTGAGCTTCGTAACCCCAAAGACGGTGAAAAGTGCGGAGGTATTGCTGGATAAATGTTTCTTGTCCTGAAAGATTTTCTGTTTGGTAAACGCCTGCTGCTATTAGAGGTTTATTCGTCCAACCAGCAAACAACTGGTCGCCACCTTCGCCATTAAAAATCACCTTGGTTTCCTGACTAGCTCTTTGTGCTAAAAGAAACAAAGGAACAGTGACTCCATCTCCAAAAGGCAAATCGAGCGCCTGTACAGTAGGAATAATAGCTTTTTTAATTTGACGCGGACTAGCATCAACTTTTACCAAAGGAATTTTGAGATGCTGGGCGACAATTTCGGCGTAGGGAGATTCTGGAATGCCTGCGTCACCAAAATCTAGAGTATAACCAATCACCTTTACTCCTGCTTGCACCAGCAACGCCGCCACAACAGAAGAATCTAATCCCCCAGAGAGAAAAACTCCGACAGGCTCATCTTTTAAGTCAGAAATTTGACGTTCAATAACTTGTTGAAACAGAATTTGCAGTTGTTTGAGCGCCGTTGTTTCATCTTTTAGTTGAACGCTTGCTTCACTCCATTCCCACAACCGTTTGCAAATGGGTGCTGAGAGCGTTTTTGAATCCGGCTGACTTTGCCACACTAACTCAGTTCCCGCAGGAACTGCAAACACATTAGTAATGGGCGTTAGGGGAGTGGGGACATAAGAAAAACAACTATAACCGTATAAACTAGGAATGCTGACTTCTGGCTTTTCAACTATTTTTAGCAGCAGTTGCAACTGGGATGCAAACCAAATGATCTCTCCTTGTTGAGTCCAGTACAGAGGCACTCGCCCGAAAGGTTCTCGTCCTAAAATTAGGCGATCGCTTCCCTGTAGATTTACCCAAGCATCCGGTAAAAATGAACCATCTGAGTCCGAGTCAGTAAAGATTCCTGATGCTGAGATAGCAGCTATTCGTTCTGTGTGATCAGTCTGAAAATGAATTGGTGGTATTAACTCTTCTTGAAAACCAATGCAAGCAACATTCCAGATAGGATAAGAATTATCCTCAACTCTCGAATCGAAATGAGAGAACTTGTGAGAGTTTGTATGTGGCGTTTTGACAATACCTAGCTGCGCTTCTAATTTGCGTCTTTGACCATAACCCCAATATCCAATAAATTGCTGGGGCTGAGTTGTCTGTTTACCTTGTGGAATACCGCCCATACTACTTTACTTCAAATTCTGCTTGGCTAAGTGGGCGATCTTCAACAGACATCTGCACTTTCCATTTGCCTGAAGCAGATGCAGAACCTATTGTATTGCGGCAGTATGTATCCCAGATAGGTTTATCAATCTCGCGGGTTTGATAGCGGTTTTGCTTGACAATTTGACCATTAGGATCAATCCAATTGCACGACAAATCTAGTCTTTGATCCAAAGGTGCATCCTTTAAAGTCACACGGTAAAAGATTTCTGGACTATTTTCACGTGGGATAATTTTTAAGTTATCGCCATTGTCTTGTGTCAGGGTGATGCGATCTGTTTGGGCGACAACGCGGGCAATGGCAGAATTATGTTGTTGAATAAAAAAGAACGTACCAGCAATGGCGACTACTAAGGCAGCAATGACGCCCATAATAATTATGCGATCGCGTTTTTGCTGTGCTTCCAAAGCTTGCCGACGCCGCACCTGAACAAGCGCTTCATCTAGCAAATCTGGTGATAAACCTAATTCCTGTAAAATTTCCTTGACTTGTTCGGCATCAATTTCTGCTTCCCGACGTGCTTGCAGCCTTTCTACTTCAGCAATTATCTGTGTTAGTTGCTCTGCAGTCAATCGTTGCGTCATAGTTATTGCAACTCCTGTGAAAAAAGCATTTGGTTTTGTACAAGGATAGTCTCTATTCCTTGGGAAAGGTTGTATATTCGAGAAACGCCTCCTTCACAGCAGCACTGGTAGGGTTTTTGTATACGTAATTAAGTTAAGCTACAGTTGCTCGCTATCAATTTCCGCTCACTTGGAAATAAAAATTATGGCGTTGCATAATATAGCGGTTCTCACTTGCATATAATACACGCATACGGTAGGGGCAAAGGCTACCCGTGCCCCTACAAACAATCTGTATTACACTCAATCAGTATAGTTTTTATCAGCTCAGTTGTTCAACCATAAACAGGGAATCATCGTTGATGAAATTTATGGTGTCGTGACGACTGGAACTGACTGGAAATTCCTGAGACTTTGTAACCATACTATTTTTATTGACAAAAGCGATTATTTTATCAAGGAGATTGATAAAATTTTAGGAATTTTGGTAATGACACTTGTGTCAAAAGACGATTCTCAATAAGTCATTAACAGATTTTTGTATTGACAGTAGTTATAAAAAAACCCAGTCTTCTGAAAACGACTGGGCATTATTGTTAGGTTAACCTACTGTGCATTTCGGTTGTATTTACCTAACAATTCAAAAGATTAATAACTTGTTGCAATGAATTAGGCAGCTTTATCCAGATTAACCTTGACGACTTTGTTCTTCTCTTCTTCAGATTTAGGCAGTGTCAAATTCAAAATACCGTCTTTGTATTCTGCTGTGACATTGGTATTCTGAATGCGAGTGGGTAAAGGAATCACGCGTTGGAATTTACCGTAGTGGAATTCACTGCGAGTCATACCCTTTTCTTCAGTCTTAGTTTCTGACTTGCGCTCACCTTTGATGGAAACAGCGTTTTCTGTGACTTGTACATCCAAGTCTTTAGCTTCGATTCCTGGCAGTTCTAGCTTGAGATGAATAGCATCTTCTGTTTCTTGCAATTCAGCCGCTGGAACTTTTAAGAAGTTTCTTTAAAGCAATGCGGATGGTACGAGCATATCATCGAACAAGCGGTTCACTTGACGTTGTAAGGAGTTCATTTCTTGCCAAGGATTCCAACGAACTAATGTCATTTTTCTCTCTCCCGTCAATAGGATTTTGTTTAATCAATTCAGCATTTAGCTTGCTTTAATTCTCATGTTATTGAAAAACTGAGTGAGCGATAATACGGTTTTTCTCACCTTAATAAATAATGATGACCGAACTTCAATAGGAGGAGCATAAAAATTCAGAAGAATAGAAAGATAATCAAGGATACCCTCATACCTCTGTCTTGAAAATAGGGAATGGGGAATGGGGAATAGGGAAAGAAATATTTTCATGCCCTCGTTGTGCCCGAACCGGGCGTGAGGGTCTAGTTTGAAGTCTGTCCCCAAGCTAGATTTATAGGAATCCTATTTAATTTTTGAAACACACGTAGAGTGGGCACTGCCTATCAAAACCCTGATATGGTGGACAAGATATGATAAGCAGTGCCCACCCTACACTACTTAAGATTTTTCATAAATGATTTAGGATTCCTATATCTCCTTTTCCTCTACCCACGTAGACATTAGGCGCACTGTCTTAAATCAACCAGCTGATGATCCTGACTTTTCCCGTTATCTCCGCGCAGGGAGCGATCGCTTACTATACCCTTAGCCCAAAGCCCTATTCTCTCGTGATTCATTATCATTAAAATTAAGTTTTTGAGAATAAGATAGATTGTGAAACCCTTGCTATTTCGTTGTTTCACGACTTAACGGGAAAAGTCAGGTTGATGATCCAGCATTCCCTGGTATTACATACCGAGGTGGAGCCAGTGGTACGAGAGTACCAGTATTGCGAGGAACTGGCTTGCGAGTTCAGACAATCGTTATTGCCAGTCAGCAATGGGGTTTATCAGTTCCACAAATTGTAGATGAGTACAACTTGAGCCAAACTCAAGTCAACGAGGCTTTGGCTTTCTATATTGCATACAGCCAAGAAATAGATAGAGCCATAGCAGCTGAACAAGCTTTTGAATCGCATCATGTCTAAACCGTTTCACTTTAATTTTGATACAAATGGAAATTGCCCATTGCGAGCTTGCCCATTTGTATCAGACCCGATCGTGAAATGGTATAACCTCTCATTGATAGACTTCAGGATTGACACAATTAGGCAATCGCTCCCCCTTCAACCCAGCAATCAGATTAGCGATCGCCATGTTTGCCATTTTTTCTCGTGTTTGACGGCTGGCACTGCCAATATGAGGTGTAATAATCAGGTTATCTAAAGTCAGTAAGGGGCTATCGGTTGGTATCGGTTCTGGATCGGTGACATCTATGGCAGCACCTGCAATTTGACCATTCGCAAGCGCTCGGTATAATGCTTCTGGATCTACAACTGCTCCCCGCGCCGTGTTAATGAGAATGGCAGACTGCTTCATCAGTTCAAACTGGCGATCGCTAAAAAGATGATATGTATCATCCGATAATGGTGTATGAATTGTCACGAAATCTGCTTCTGGCAGCAGACGTTCAAACGTAGTAAACTCCACATCTAAAAGTTTTTCTAAATCCTGGTCACACCTGTGTTTGCTAGTATAAAAAATTTTCATATCAAACCCTTTGGCACGACGAGCGATCGCTTGACCAATGCGCCCAAAACCAACAATCCCTAAAGTCAGTAGACCGAAAACTTTTGTCAGTCAACGCAAGAATGAGGGTTTGGGGCGATGTTTTGGGCACAGGGTCGAGCGATCGCTTACCTTAGCAGGAGAACTCATCTACAACCCTATTGCTCAAAACGCAGATGATACGGGCATTCTGGCGGATTGTATACAATCCGCCAGAATGCCCCAATGGTAAGCCTTCTAGAAATCTTTTCGGTCTACTGAAAGTCGCACCTGTGATATTCGGTCCTAGGAACAAATTTGGTTCCCATGTCCGCCACTGACCCCCACGAGCAAATCGGTCTGCTTCTACCACTCGTCGCACAGCAGCCATGAGTAACGCCCAAGTCAAGTCAGCAGTCGCATCTGTTAATATACCAGGAGTATGACCAACTGGTATCTTCCGTGCAGTAGCGGCAGGAATGTCAATATTGTCGTATCCAACTGCCATTTGGCTAATAACTTTAACTGATGGGGAGTTTGAGGGGCTATAAGTCCCCCGCCATAACGGTACTCCGTTTGGCGGTGGGATACATGGACCCCTCATGGAAAAAGACAGCATTCGATGTGCTGCCATGAGTGTGGATACACAACAGACCGCGATGTTGCTGCTGCGATGGTAGTAGAGCAAAGAGGTCTTGCAGCTGCGGGACTCGCAGTCAAGCTGCCTGTGGAGGTATCGTTGTCCGGGGACGCAAGTCTAGGCACGACCCGTGAAACAGGAAAACCCAGGAAGTGATTCTTGGAAGCCCCCGCTGTACTCGGTACTCCGAGTCAGTGGCGGGAGGATGTCACGAGAGGTTCCGGCTGTTTGTATCAGTTGCTGATCAATTTGGTCTGTCAGCAAGCACAGCAAACCATCAATTGTTTTGACCTTTTTTAGTAAAACTTTATAGGGAGGCGGTTGGCGTTCTTCCCAGACTTCAATAGTAGCAATCTTTTGCAGTTGCTCTAATTTGGTGAGGAGACGGCGAGTGATGAAGACTTTGGGTTGAGACATGGTTGAGGGTTTGTTGGGTTTCGCTTACGCTCAACTTAAGCTACTAGCTGCGACAAATGATGTCAACTTAAACCTAAAGGCAAGAATGATTCAAACCACCGCCATTCTTACATTGATATTCCCACCAATCGCTTTCGAGTAGGGACACAGTTGATGAGCTTGGGCAACTATCTGTTCAGCTTTCTTGCGCTCTGCATCTGGAATATCAATCGTCATCTCAGCAGCAAGCATATATCCACCATCCGCAGGATCTCGACCAATTGTGACAGCACACGTAACCGTTGCTTTAGACACATCAACTCCTGCTTTCTGAGCAACTAACGCAAGTGCGCCATGAAAGCAAGCTGCATAACCAGCGGCAAAAAGTTGTTCTGGGTTAGTTCCTTTGCCATGTCCCCCTAGTTCAGTAGGAAACGCAAGGTCTAAATCCAGCAATCCATCCGAACTGTGAGCATGACCCGACATACGGGCATGTCCTGCTTGACCTGGAGTGACAGTCACTGTAGCCGTATACAAAGGTTTCATCGCAGCACCTTCATATTGTTGTTCTAGTTGGTGCATTAGTTTCTCGGTTTCAGGATTCATGGTTCTTGCCTTAACACTACTGTCAGCAGTATAGCCACACATTACGTGCTCTTCGTTTTTAGTTGATCCCCAGTCCACTTAAAATGATAAAGTCACAAACATTGATCGCGTATCAGATTTTATCAATCGTTCATCATTTTCTCACTAGAGGTGGAGTGGAGATGAGATGTTTAACCAGCAGGTGTTGGTCGTGGGGACTTTTATTAATAAGCAGTATTTTTCTATTTGGGATAGGGTCAGCTAGAGCAGTTGATGAAATTTTGGTACCACCGTCGCCCTTTAAAGGATTGAACGGTATTAATTTTGACGCGAAAGGACAACTGTATGTAGGAAGTGTAGTGGAGCAGACTACGTATCGGGTTAATGTCGTGACGGGAGAGTACAAGGTATTTCTTGATCGCCCTAAGGGTCAGGCTGATGATTTCATATTTACGCCAAGCGGTCAAATTTTTTATACTGCTTTACTGAACGGTGAGGTGAGAACCTTTGACCCGCAGACGGGTAACTTCAAAACTCTAGCTTCGGGTATAAGTGCCATCGATGCGATCGCACGAAATGCTGAGGGTCGCATTTTCGTCGCTCAAAGTTTGAGTTTGCAGAACACCGGACTTTACGAACTTGACCCAACGGGAGCAACTCCTCCACGCTTGATTCTCAACCTACCGGGATTGAATGCTTTCGAGTTTGGTGCTGATGGGCTTTTGTACAGTCCCCTTCAATTTACGGGGGAGATTGTCAGAATTAATGTGGATACTGGCACTGTAGAACGGGTTGCTTCAGGTTTGGTGAGTCCCATTGCCGTTAAGTTTAATTCAAAGGGCGAGCTGTTTGCCTTAGATACTGCAACAGGTCAAGTTCTCTATGTGAACACAATAACCGGGCAAACTCAGGAGAAAGCGAGGTTGCAACCGGGACTTGACAATCTTGCTTTTGGTCCTAATGATTTATTGTACGCAACCAACTTTGTTGATAGCGATATCAATGAGGTCAATACGGAAACTGGTAAAGTTCGTCCTGTTATCGAGAGTTCCGGGCTGACATCTCCTGGTGGAATTGCTGCTTACGGTAACTCTCTATAATATTGCTGATGTCTATGCCTATCGAGTTTTAGATCGTTTAAGTGGACGCATACTAAAGACAGTGCGCAACATTGTAACGCCCGTTCAAGTTCCCCTTACTGTTTCTATTAATGAGCAAAACGCAATTACTAGCAGTTGGTTTTCAGGAGTTGTGCAGCGACTCAATCGGGAAACGGGGGAAGTGTTAGATACTTATACGGGCTTTAGCGTACCTTATGATGCTGTTGAGCTTGCAGATAACAGTATTGTAGTTGCTGATTGTGCCAGAGGTCAACTCATACAGATTTTGGATAAAGTCGGCAGCAATAGACGTACAGTGGTAGAAGGTTTGGGTTGCCCGACGGGTTTGGCAAAAGTTGACGACTCTACTGTTTTGGTCACGGAGTTTCTGAGTAACCAACTCTCGCGAATCAATTTAGCAACTGGACAACGTCAAGTTATCGCAACGAATTTATCTTCTCCAGAAGGTGTTGCTTACCATCGTGATGGCATTGCAGTGGTTGCTGAAGTTGGTATACAAAGCCTTAGAGCCATTGATATCAATACTGGTAAAAGTTTTATTTTGAAGGAGAATTTACCCATTGGTTTCGAGGGTTTTCCTGGTGGACCACCACCTTACGGGCTGACAGGAGTTGCGATCGCAGGAGATACGGTGTACGTGACAGCAGATAGAGATAATTCTGTTCGTACCGTCAGACTTAAAAAATTTCTACCATCCCCCAAAGCTCTAGTTCCCTGAGTCCGCTTGTTTCTCAGCATTAAAAAATCTCGTATTGTAGGCGTTCAGTTTTACCGGAAAAATTGGGTTTAAAGCCCCGCACTTTTAGGGCGGCTTTTTCTAAGTTTGGGAACAAAAACGCCATATCGTGCGACAATAAGAGATAGCGCTAAAGCGCACATAAAAAAGACGAAGTAGGTCAAGCGGACGGCTCCTGATCCGGAACCCTGGTAGTATAAATCCTAAATCTTGCACAAATGTGGGAGTAAAACAAGGAATCGAATAAATCTTTTCAAACGCGGTCGGGCAGTCCGTGTGCGCTTGTGGACGTATCCAAACGGGGATATTTGAATGCTTGCATTTGGGTATCTAGGGAGGACGGTTGAAGCAAGAATTCTCATGCCTTTAGGCTGAGGAGTGTCAAGCAAGCACTTAGTTGTTTTCATCTGTTCATTCAAAAACCTTCGGGAGTGTGGAAACCTTGTGGCTTTAATTTAACCCCCACAAAATTGTTTTGTTCCCGACTTTGGAGCTACCCTTTGAGTAATGGTTCATCCGTGAACAGCTTTATTGATACCAGCAATTATTGCTCAACAAAGTTATTGCTGTGCCCAAAGAGCGTTCGCGGAGCGTGCGCTTAGCGCAATCGCCTCAGCAAATCCCGCAAATGAACTATAATCTTGAGCAACAATTGAGACATTTAAGCCTAATTTTTTTGCATTTGCTGCTGTATAAGGTCCAAAGCAGGCGATCGCACAATGTTCATAATCTCTTTTTGAGTCAACCATTTGCAAAAAACTTGCTACTTCCGCAGTACTACTAAAAGCAATGACATCTATTTTGCCTTGCCGAATCAGATTTAACTCTACCTCATAAATATTTTTGTTTAAACACCGCGTCCTATAAGTGGGTACACGAGTCACCTTCATGCCTAATTTTTCTAATCCCGCAACAAAGTTTGGAATCACATCGGGTTCTGGAACGCCCACAACTTCTGGAACTGGAAGAAGTATATTTTTCTGAGTAATATCTGGAATTTTAGCCAATTCAGCAATGATTCCTGCTGGGCTGGGTTCTTTCGGTACTAAACCGACCTTGACTCCCAAAGCTGCTAATCTTTCTGCGTCTAATCCTATTCCACAAAAATGGCATTTTGTCAATAAAAATGGGTTTAGCTCCAAATCTTCTAGGCGTTGGAAAAATGCATTGATACCGTTTCTACTGGTAAAAGCAATCAAATCAAATGCATCGATATGTTGCAATGCAGCATCTAACTCAGTAAAATTTTCCAATGGACAAGTTTCGATGGTTGGCATCAAAAGCGGCATACCCCCTTGGTTGATGAGTTGCCCAGATAACCTGGCGGCATAGTTACGAGGTGCAGTCACGATAATTCTTACCCGGTGTAGGGGAAGTTGTATGGATGGAGTCAGCAGTTTGATTAACCTCCTTTATAACTACATATATAACTACACAGCAAAGAGAGATAATACGAACTTTCTGACGCAAAGAAGAACCTTTGCATCTGTGGTGTCTCGACGGTTGATTTTTCTGGCGGTAAATCTACACTTTAGAGGTTTTGCCTTCTCAGTTGTGCAGTGCAACAGTTAGCGTAGCGACATTTCCGTAGCCGTGGGAGTGTCAGCCCCTTTGGGGAAGTCAAAAGTCACGCATTCAAAAGTCAAGGAGTTTTAAGATGGGCGACTCGCTAGTTTTTTGGTACGTTAGAGTGTCTTTATCTTAGAAACACACCTTGGAGAATCACCTTGCCTCATTCGATTCAACTAGCTCAACCGCCTCTAGAGTTTATTCCCCAACATTTTAGCCCTGCTGTGTACCATATTGCCAAATGGGCACTGCCTGTTTTGTTGCGGTTTCGGACTCGACCGTGGTTACCAGCTGGTATCACACAGGTTGAAACAGTGAATGTCGAGAGGCTAGTTCATCTCTATCAACAATTCCAAGCTGGCAAAATTCGGTTTTTGATGGCATTTCGCCACTCAGAGGTAGATGATCCTCTTTGCATGATGTATTTACTTTCCTACGCTGTACCGAAAGTTGCTCGTCAAAAGGGAATTTCATTACAGTATCCAATTCATTCTCATTTTCTTTATGACAGAGGGATGACTCTGTGGGCTGGGGATTGGCTGGGTTGGTTCTTTTCTCGATTGGGAGGCTTTCCGATTCATCGAGGTAAGCGACTAGATAAGGTTGGTATGCGGACAGCGCGGGATGTGTTTGCCAATGCTAAACTACCAATCAGTGTAGCTCCTGAAGGAGGAACTAATGGACATAGCGAAATTGTCAGCTATTTAGAACCTGGTGTTGCTCACATGGGCTTCTGGTGTGTAGAAGATTTGCTCAAAGCTAACCGAACTGAGGAAGTTCTCATTGTACCAATAGGTAATCAGTATCGCTACATCAATCCATCTTGGGCAAAACTAGATTGGCTTTTGAGCAAATTGGAAACAGATTGCGGTTTACCAGTACAAGAAGTTGGTGAATCAAACCTCGTTGACCGAGAAAAAGTTTTCTATGAGCGGCTTTTCCACCTAGGTGAACATATTCTTTCCCAAATGGAACAGTTTTACACTCGTTTTTACCATCAAAGTACACCAGCTACAACACAGACCAATCCATCTGCAAATCGTAACCAGGTACTTGAAACTCGACTCCAGACGGTATTAGATAAGTCATTACAAGCAGCCGAGCAGTATTTTGGACTTGAAAGCCAAGGAACTATCATTGAGCGTTGTCGCCGCATAGAGTCAGCAGGGTGGGATGATATCTACAGAAAGGATTTGCCAAACTTGTACGCATTATCACCTATAGAGCGTGGTTTGGCAGATTGGATTGCTGAAGAAGCATCTTTGCGGATACTACATATGCGCCTAGCCGAGAGTTTTGTAGCAGTCACAGGAACTTATGTTCAACAGAAGCCGAGTTTTGAGAGATTTGCAGAAACGTCCTTAATCTTATTCGACCTCATTGCGCGGATAAAAGGCGAGAAAAACCCTGCACGCCCTCAGTTAGGTTGGCGAAAATCACGGTTAACGGTAGGTGAGCCGATTTCAGTGACAGAACGTTGGTCAACTTATCAGACAAGTCATCAAGCAGCAAGAGGCGCGGTTAATGATTTGACGCGAGATTTGCAAGAGGCGTTGGAGAAAATGATTTCGTGAAGATGAGCTTCCTATGTCGTTAAAATTAACGGGCTTTTAAGTAGTTGGACAGAATTAATTACACAATGTCATTGCGAATGAAGCGTTCGCCCTTCTCCCAAAGGGAGAGGCTAGCGCCAAGGCGTTCCCGTTGGCGCAGCCTGTCCGCAGGACTTACGCTCCGCTCGCAATGACTGTAAATATTTTTGTCCAGGTACTTATCCTTTTATAGTGTCGGTTAGTGTCGGTTAAACCTCAAACTGTTTCCAGCTTTTCCAAAGCTTGCCGCGCCGTGATGATGGGAATGCCTTCCACCTCGCCCAGGTGCAGCAAATCCCGCTTATCCCCGGTAACAAGATAATCCGCCTCCCCTGCCAGAGCCGTTGCAATGATGAGGTTGTCGGCCGGATCTTGAGAGAGGGCAGGCACCTCCCCTAACGTCACGACCTCACTAAAGTAATGCAAGTTCTTCAGTAGATCCGCCGCCTGTTCCGGGGTAAAATACTTTTGTAATTTTGGATAGCCTGCAACGCGCAGAATCTCCGCGATCTGCTCACGACTGGTGATCAGGTCAAAGTTTCGCGCCCGCCACTGCCGACAAAGTAAATCGGGCGGCGTGCCGACAGTGATGAGGCTGCTGATGAAGATATTGCTATCAAGAACCAGACGCACGGATGCTGCTCAACGCTTCGTCAACTGTATCGATGATGTCCTGCTGTGAATAGTGAGCATTACGGTTTTTGATGACTTGTAATTTCTGCTCGAACAACTCCCGCCTTACAGCCTTTTCCACAAAAGCCGCCATATCGCTTTCGTTGCCGCCTTTCTCAGCCAGAAATTGGCGCACAGATTGGTCAACATCCTCTGAAATGGTTAAAGACCAGTTTACCATAAGTCATCTAATGAGAAGTTGCATTCTAATCCGAATATATCAAGTTACGGCATACGATGCCCACTGATAGACTGAATATGTCGCAGCTTCCAAGGTTGAGCTATCTAGGGTATGCTGAAAAACTACATAACGCAAATCTAGATTCCAGACAGTACAAGAAATGGTAGTTTCAGAGGTTGGTTTCTAAATTCACCCCATAATTTTCCACCGAAGTGCAGGGATTTTGAGCCTTTAAATGCCATAGGCTTGCACTCGCTTGGAAGAAAAAGGATTGAAACCCCATCTGTGATAGGTTAAGAAAACTGTACGTTTGTCAAGAGGGGTAGAGGAAAAGGTGATAGATCAAGTTTGGGGACAGGTTTTCGGAGTGATTTGACTACACCTAAATCCTGATTTTCTTTTGCAGCGAAGTACTTAATTGGGTCTGTGGCTTTGCCTTTGTCATAGGCGACGCTAAAATGGTAAAAACCGCGATAAACCATCTCCAAAGAAATGCGATCAAAAGGGAGAGATAATTCATCAGCGCTCGCGTCACTCAGATCCACCAAAACAGCGTAAAAAAGCCAAGTAGCCCAAACCTGTAATTTGATACCATTAATAGAACCCTTCGGGTTCGCCACTTGCTTCTCCCAAGGGGAGACGCTACGCGAACAAGCCGGGGAACCCGTCCAACGCAGTGGCTCACCAGTCCACAAATAAGACAATCCCAATAAGCGTTTTCCCGTGTGAAAAGCGTCTTCAATCCGCCAACGCCGACGATATAAATCAGGCGCAAACTTAATACTATCTGGTAAAGGACGCCTGAGTCGTTGTTGCCAATTCTGTTGTAACTGAGGTAGTAAGTCTTTAAAGGCGTTCTCAAATAATTCAGCAGGAAAAACTAAAAATCTTTGTGCTAGAGACTGTTGAGCAATTTTAGTAGCACGACACCATAACAAATCTTCTCTTGCTAACAAGCGAGTTAATTCTTGTACACTCAGTAGACCGAAAAGATTTCTAGAAGGCTTACCATTGGGGCATTCTGGCGGATTGTATACAATCCGCCAGAATGCCCGTATCATCTGCGTTTTGAGCAATAGGGTTGTAGATGAGTTCTCCTGCTAAGGTAAGCGATCGCTCGACCCTGTGCCCAAAACATCGCCCCAAACCCTCATTCTTGCGTTGACTGACAAAAGTTTTCGGTCTACTGACACTTGGAACCTGTCTCCATAGTAGTGTTAACACCGCTGCCACCATCAAGGATAAATTAATTATACGGTCTCGTAATCCTAATTGCTTATAATATTTTTGTTGGGCAGAAATAGCAGGAGTTAATAAGGCTTGTAAATGTTCAGTAATTACTTCGTTATTGATGGTAGGAGTATTGTGTCGCTTGACATGGTCGGGATTACGCTTTGTTTTTTTAGACATCGTGGTGAGCCAAAAAAGTCATCACTTAGTTTGACATCTTTGTGCGACCTAACAATAACCTATTTATCCTGAAATCGTTCTATTCAAGATTAACGATCGCCTCCACCAAATTAGATTTGATAATGATAATCCAAATAAGCGGAGGAGAGCCGAGCATTGCTCAAAGCGATTATCATTATCAAAACCTTATTTCTCATTCTTTAGAGGTATTGACAAAATGTAGATAACCTTAAACTATCACAGATGGATTAGCTTCTCTAAAATCCGTATTTTTGAGCGTCGCTCCTGCAAAATTAGCATCGCTTAAGTTAGCATTACGAAAGCTTGTACCGCCAAAGGCTGCAAAAGCAACAGCGATGTTGCGAATTAAAGCGTGCTTTTCATCTCCTTTGAGCGATCGCCAAGCAATGTAAGCACTAAGTAAAGCTCCGGCTCCGGTGAAGGCGATGGTGAAGGCGAAGGCGAAGGCGATTGCCAAGGAGATGTTGAAGGCAATGGCTAAGACTCCGGTGAAAGCGATGGATAAGGCTGCGGTGAAGGCGAAGGCGAAGCCTCCGGCGATAGCTCCGGCGATGGCGAAGGCAATGGCGAAGGCGAAGACTCCACTGAAGGTGAAGCCTCCGGCGAAGGCGACGTTTGCAACGCCGATGATATTATTATGGAAGACTAAGGCGAAGACTCCGGCGATGGCGATGACCAAGACGATAGTGAAGGTGATGTTTAAGTTTAATCCTTGACGAAGGATAATTATAAAAATAACAATTACTGCTATTAGACCAATCCAAGCCATAACCTGATTTTGTGGAGCTTCCGCGTCAAATATATAAGCTATAAGCGCTCCGGCGAAGGTGAAGAAAAATGTTGAAACTCCAGATAACAACCACGAAATTATGACTAGAAAAGCAGCCCAACGCCTTTGTAATCCCGCTTTTACAAAGCTGAAATTCGCACCTCTCAGTTTTGTACCGCTAAAATCAGAGCTGCGGATATCTGCATAGCTAAAGTTCGCCCCTTCAAGATTTTGACCTTTGAAAGAGCGACCTCGAAGATTTTGACCAGAGAAGTCCTGGGGCATAGCTGGGTTGGGAAGATGCTTGCTTTTAAGCTCTAATACACATTAAGTATGTAGTTTTCCGGCTCAAAAGACAACATTGTTTTATAGTCGCTAATCTCTATCGCCTTTTGGCGAAATTTACAGCTATTTTCAGTTAATAAAACCACAGATGTTGGTAGCATTGGTGTCAACTTAACGTTTAAACCTTGATTCCACGTTGACTTGACCTCACCCCCGTAAAGCGTAGCTTTACATCCCCTCTCCTTTAAGGAGAGGGGATGTTTTGGCGCAAGACAAAACCGGGGTGAGGTAGAGCGAGAATTGTGGGTGAGTATAATAGACATCTGGTGAAATTACAGCAGATTCGATGTTTATGAGGTACAGTAACCGATTCAAATTCAAAGTTTAAAAATCATCCCTGAAATTGGTGTACCTCACGTACCTCAAAAGCGCTGTAATTGTGCGTTGTCTACAACCCTTGTAGAGACGTTGCATGCAACGTCTCTACATCGTTTTTCCGGAGATATCTATTAGCATCGGGACGAATCAGCCAGTCATACCGCTGGCTGTCCCTGTTTAACCACAATATCCCAGTTAACTTTTATGTAGCCCGGATCAATGTAGGTAAAGTGCGAACTCAATTGCTTATGAGCCTTTGGTAGCGCGTGGAACGGAATTGATGGGTACAAATGATGCTCTGCGTGAAAGGGCATATTCCACATGAAAAATCGCACAGGTAAGAGCGTCAGCGTTGTGCGCGTATTCGTGAGCAAATTCGCGTCAAGAGTGCAACCTGTGTGTTCCGCCAGTAGAATAAAACGCAGAATCGTTTGACCAACAAAGAGCGGTAGCAGCCAATAAAGCACAAACCAAGGCTGTCTCATTACAATTGAAAGAGCGATCGCAACTGCATAAACAGCTAATTGCCAACGAGTCGAGCGAATCACTTCACCTCGTGCTGATTCTGGGATAAATGGACAATCCTCAAGTTGAGCGATGATCGCAACCCGAAAATGTCCACGTATCTTTCCTTTCCACCAGGGTAAACCAGTAAGGATTAACAAGTGTTTACCCAAATTGCTCGGTTTGGGATCAGTAAGTTCCGGATCTTTGCCAGGAACGCGAGTGTAGAGGTGGTGCCACTTGTGATAATAACGGAAGAACGTGCTGTTGTAAAATGAGAGCAAACCTGCACACCAAGCAACAGCTTTATTTAAACGATGGTTAGTGAAAACGGTTCTGTGAGCGCATTCGTGCATCGGTGCAAACATGGAAGCAATACTAAAACCGTAGATGACGAGTGCTGGTATTGCCAGTAACCAATTACCAAAGTTTGTCGCCCACAGATAGCCACTGCATCCGGTGACAGTTAGATGAAAAGCCAGTTGAACCAGCCCTTTCCAGTTAGAGCGATCATTCAAAACACTTAATTCTTGTACACCGAGAATCTGGCGGGGATTGTGCTGCTTATTGGTTTTGCAAGCTAATAATTTAGGTTGAGTCATTTCAAATCAGGACTTATCCAAAGTCCAATTCTCAATTAAAGTCAAGAAATGCAAATGAATGGAGGGGATTCAAAACCTTATAGGGGATTGCGCCCTCCGATTTTCGGTCAACTTAAGGATGAACAATCAATTGATAATTGTTCATTGATTATGACTCAACCAAGTACTCACATCTACCGCTAACTTTTGCCCCAGCTTCAACAACTGATAGCACTGAGCAGTATCCTGACCTTTAGCAGTTTTGGCAATAAAGAGTGGCACAATCTGACTATGCAGACAACTGGAGTATAGTTCTTGAGAGCGCTCAAGAGAAATGTCAAGATTTAACTGATTTGCCACATCAATTAATCGCTCTAGGCGTTGCAAATCTGCATCAATTCCATTGGGCTCGTGCAACAATTGCCAGAGAGAACGCAATATCAACTGCTCTAACATCTGCTTGCCTTCGGGAATGTTCAGATGACAATGCAGGTGCTTCGCTTCTGTAGCGATCGCTTCTAACTCGACGATGTGATTCCAACTTGATAGCGGTTCAGCAATGTCTTGCTCAAGTGAGCGTAATATGATCATACACCGATACCCCAAGGCAATTTCCGCTGCGACCTGCAATTCTTGCGGTGCGGGGACTTCATCACGGTGGAATGCCATCAAAACTCCGTAATTGTCACGGTAAGCTTGGGTATAAAGTTGGTCTAATCGTGACAGGGTTTCTTGACTCAACAGATGCATGAGTCGATGGCGTTCTTCTGCAAAGAGATTTCGCAAGCTGAAAGATTCTTCACCAAATAACTGTATCATCACTTGGATGGTGTGAGCTGCACTAGCCTGTTGCAGCGCTCCAAACAGCTTTTCTTTTAACTGAGTGTAAGCCAGTCGTCCCTCGAAGGGTTGAATGCAACAGTGGAAATCCCAACCACCAAGATGTAGAACAGCAAACACTAAATGTTCTCTTTCCCAGGTAATTTCTGATACGAGGTTCAAATTTCCCACCGCAAGAGTTAATGATCCCATCCGTTGCAATTGATAATCGAGTTCATTCACGGTGTAGCAATAAACTCGCTTTTGATGTGGATGAGAATGTTTGCTGGAACCATTTCCATTTTGTGAAGACGCTGCATGCAACGGAGCCACTCGCGTGCGCAGGTTAAGCGCGTTGAGCGATGTGGCGTTCTCTACAGGTTTGTGGTTGGCAAAGAGTGAGGTAATGGCGTATTGAGCAGCAACTTGTTTAAAGCTGACTTGAGCCGTTAGTACCAACTGGCGATAAACTTCACCACCATGTTTGAACAAATCAACATTACTGACTGATTGCTTGAGGTGTTTGAGGAAGCCTTTTTCTAACTGTGCGCCAGCGACATCGCCTGCAAGTTCCAAAGCACGTGCGGCGTAACGCAGAATTTGCGTTCCTTCCGGGCGCGAAAGTTCTTCAAAAAACCACCCACAACTGGTGAACATGAGCAAAGCATGACGTTGCATTTCCAATAAGCGCAGGGCGTCTACTTGTTCACTAGATGTGAATTTATGGCTTTTTTGGTGACGTGACAGGAACCGACTCACGTTTTCACTAGAGCGATCGCGTATCACTTGGATGTACTCATCTCTTGCTTGCCAAGGATCAACGAAAAAGTGTTTGCCATGTTCCTCGTATACCAGAATGAGTTGATCCCGTAGCCAATTCAACGCATCCCGTAAAGGACGACGCCATTTTTGGTGCCATGTCCCGCCACCACCGCAACCACAATCATCTTGCCATCTATCGACCCCGTGGGCGCAACTCCACGCTGTAACTGGCTTTAGTTCAACTTCCCATGTAGGAGTATTCAAGCTGAGGTAGTGAGCAAAGTTGGTTACTGTCCAACCCCAACGAGGAAACTCTTTTGTAAAGGCGTAAGCTAATGTTTTCTCGGTTCCTCCCTTATGATGTCCGAAGGTTTCCCCATCTGTAGCAACAGAAATTAACTGTGCAGGGCGATGATCCCCACGCACCGCTGAACCGATGCGTCCTGCCAAATGACTGGAACTGAACAGGACATCACTAAAACCCATATCTCGCGAGATGGGACCATCGTAGAAGAAGATGTCGATGTAGGGAGATGAGGGGGATGAGGAAGTTATTTCTTCGCCCACTTCCTGTTCTTCTAATTCCTTTGTCTGTTTCAAGAAGCAACGATACGGGCGTGTGGGATCAATTTGGCTCCCGCCGACTTCGTGCCATTGCGGGTTGGGATTATCCTTGGTGGGCAAAAGACGACAACGTTGTGCTTGCGATGGTGCAAGCACTATAAAGCGAATCCCTTCATCGACTAAAGCTTTCAACGTGGCGTAGTCTACAGCTGTCTCCGCCAGCCACATTCCTTCGGGATCGCGTCCAAAGCGGGAGCGGAAATCTTGTTTGCCCCAGCGAATTTGGGTGTATTTGTCGCGCTCGTTTGCCAAAGGCATGATGATATGGTTGTATACTTGCGCGATCGCATTGCCATGTCCATTCAGGCGATCGCAACTTTTGGCATCTGCTTCCAAAATCTGCTGATAAACCTCTACATCGTGGCGTTCTAGCCACGACATCAGCGTTGGTCCTATATTAAAGCTCAAATACTCATAATTATTCACGATCTTCACTAATTCGCCTCCGTCATTTAACACCCTGGCAAAGGCATTGGGACGATAGCATTCATAGTGAATTCGTTCATTCCAATCATGGAAAGGCGCTGCACCAGGTTGGCGTTCAATCGCGTCTAGATAAGGGTTTTCTCGTGGTGGTTGATAAAAATGCCCATGAACAGTGACGTAAACACCTGTAGCCTGTCTCAGGGGATCAGGCATTTCGGTGTTTTTGATATTTTCATGCGGCGTCAAATTTGAACCAGCACTAGCTGGCAGTTCAGCAGCAGAAGTCATGGAGTATTTCCAAAAAAATAAACAGTGCTTGCAGTTGCGTCCTTTGATAATGCTGATAAACCTTCCTAAAACGGCATTCCAACAACAGTTAGTTTCAACAGCAACTATGAGATAGAACTAAATTCCAAAGTACGGTCTTCGTGTTGGGGGTAATCTGCATTATCAAGCAGTCCTTTGCCCGATGCAATCGACCATCGACACAAGTCTAGGTTAGCGAGTTTTGTCGTTGGCAATGCTAAAAATTTAATTGTCTTTTAATATATTAAACCGCATCCTTGGTGTACAATCAGGAATTTACTGGAAACTTTTGCAACGAAAGATTTCAAATTCTACTCATACTACAACCTTATTTTACAAATCTCACTCGATAAAGCAAATAAGAGGGCTGGGAGTATCCTAGAGTTTAGTCTGTACAAGTGCTGAGTGTAATATATTTAAAAACTCACCAACTGGTGTTGCACAGAAAACTCATTGCTCAGGACTTGCTAGGGACTTCCTCCTAATACCGTTTCACTTTAATTTTGATACAAATGGAAATTGCCCATTGCCCATTGCCCATTGCCCATTGCCCATTTGTATCAGACCCGATCGTGAAATGGTATAACGCATCTGTTTTTAACACTTTCAGCTCAAAATGACAAATGTCAGGTAAAAACATTCTATTTCTGGTTTTGTTACTGTTTATTCCGGTTTCCGTAGCAGCTCATTACTTGAAGTGGGGAGAATTAATAGTTTTCATCACAGCTGGTTTAGCCATTTTACCCTTAGCAGCTTGGATGGGCGCAGCTACAGAAGAAATTGCTGTCGTGGTTGGTCCAACACTAGGGGGGTTGCTAAACGCCACCTTTGGAAACGCTACGGAACTGATTATTGCCTTAGTTGCCCTAAACGCTGGACTGGTGGATGTTGTCAAAGCCAGTATCACGGGATCAATTATTGGCAACTTACTACTGGTGATGGGTCTTTCCATGCTTTTGGGTGGACTGCGCTACAAAGAACAGACATTTCAGCCAATCGTAGCGCGAGTGAACGCTTCTTCTATGAATTTGGCGGTGATTGCGATTCTACTACCCACAGCGATGAAATTTAGCTCTGATGGAATTGCCGAGAAAACCCTGCAAAATCTGTCTCTTGCCGTTGCTGTGGTCCTCATTCTCGTCTATGCCCTAACTTTGTTGTTTTCCATGAAAACTCACACTTATCTTTACGAAGTGGGCATCACAGAAACAGTCACAGAGGAAACACATCTCAATAAATCGTCAAATGTCTGGTTGTGGACTGGGGTTCTACTAGCATGTACCCTCTTCGTTGCATTGGAATCAGAATTGCTGGTCGATTCTTTAGAAGTAGCCACATCGCAATTAGGTTTGACAGCACTATTTACAGGGGTGATCCTCGTACCCATTATTGGCAATGCTGCTGAACACGCAACAGCTGTCACCGTGGCAATGAAAGATAAGATGGATCTTTCTGTTTCTGTGGCTGTGGGATCAAGTATGCAGATTGCCCTGTTTGTTGCTCCCTTTTTAGTTTTAGCAGGGTGGGTATTTGATCAACCGATGGATTTAAATTTCAATCCCTTTGAATTAGTAGCTGTGGTTGTAGCAGTATTGATTGCTAATAGCATCAGTTCCGACGGTAAGTCGAACTGGTTAGAAGGCACATTACTTTTAGCGGCATATGCGGTGTTGGGGTTTGCTTTCTACTTTCTTCCAGTTGTTGATGGTATGGGTTGAGAATAGCTTAGCTTTTGCCCATCGTGCACAGCGCAGTGCCCCTTGGGCAATTGCAAATTGGCAGCTATATTCAGACATGGGTACAGGGGTTTCTTAACAATTGCTCAAAGCCACATATCAAAAGGCTTTTAGTGGTTAGTAGTACATTTGCGGTAACTTCAGTTTAAAACATCCTCTAAAGACTCAAGTTTATTCTTCTTTCAAAGTTTCAATCAACAAATCAACTTTCTGCTGTCGCTCTTGCAAAAAACTCTCACATTGACGCAAATACTCAACAGCAGCTGCAAATTGGTCAAACACCTCTTGTAATTCCAAATCACCCGCCTCAATGCGAGCAATAATTCTCTCTATTTCAGCAACCTTAGCCTCATAATTCCAACCTTGATTCATAAAAACTCTCTGCGTTCTGTTGCGTCTTTGCGGTTCATTCCTTAACTTCTACAACCTTCACTTTAACCTCACCCTGACCCAGCTGAACCAACAACTCCTCTGCCATACTCAACTCAGCAGCAGAACGAGCGATCGCACCATTTTGCTGACGCACCACCGCATAACCACGCTGCAAAACAGCTTTAGGGTCAAGAGTTGCTAACTTTTGGCGCAACATTTCTATATGCTGCGTTGCTTGCTGCAATTGCGCCGTTGTCGCACGCACCAATTGCTGACGCTTCCAACTGAGTTCCTGTATTTCCTGCTGTACTTGTCGGTCTAACCGTAAGCGCCGCAGGCGGTTTCGCTTTTCGTCTAGTCTGTTTTGTGCTGTTTCCAAAGAAAAACGTACGCTCTGGTGAAAAGCAACCACTCGTTGCTGATGCTGAGTATACAATTCTGCCAGTGCTGGAACAACCAATTCTGCTGCAGCTGTGGGTGTATGCACCGCAGCATCTGCAACCAAATCTACCAAAGATTCATCCCTTTGATGACCAATGCCGGTAATCACTGGAATAGAACAATGAGCAACTGCTCGCACCACCCGTTCATCGTTAAAACAAGCTAATTCCTCAACTGCACCACCACCCCGTGCTAAAAGTAGCACCTCGGCACGTCCATCGGTTTCCACTCGTCGAATAGCATTCACTATAGATTCTGGGGCTTGCTCGCCTTGTACTGTAGCAGGAGAGAAAAGAATATGTAAACCAGGATACCTTTGTTTAATAGTCTTTTGAATATCACCCCAAGCCGCAGCTGTGGGTGAGGTGACAACAGCGATCGCTTGGGGATTATGAGGGAGCGATCGCTTTCTTTGCGAATCAAATAACCCTTCCGCCTCCAACCGTTTTCGCAGTTGCTGGTGTCGTAGCGCTTGCAAACCAACACCAGCTGGCAAAGCTTGCCAAACGGAAAGCTGATACTCTCCGCGCTCTCGGTAAAGTCTTATACTACCCAAGACAATTAACTGCTCACCTCGAACAGGTATCTGTGCCAGTTTTGCCAGTTGGCTATTCCACACGACACACTTAATTGCAGCACTACCATCAGGGTCTTGCAGCGTGAAAAATAACCCACTACGATGGTGGCTGGCGCTAGAAACTTCTCCAGTCACCCAAACTCGTTGCAATTCTTCATCTTGTTCTAGTAAAAAGTGGATGTAGTCAGTTAAACCAGTTACTGAGAGGGCTGTCTCAGCAATAAGGTCGTCAGGAAGGTCAGAATTTCTCATCTAAGTTTAGATACAGAGTCAAGCATATTTTCATTTTCTGACTTAAAGTGACCAAAAAAGTACTCAGAACTCGGTAATCAGAATGTTGGCTCACCTGTTCCGACAGGAGAAGAAGCATCGCCCTTTGGGCGACGCCAGAGGCGAACGCGCAGCGTGTCGAAGACAAGGGCGAACGCGCCGCGTCTCCATTGGCTCACCTGTTCCGACAGGAGAAGAAGCATCGCCCTTTGGGCGACGCCAGAGGCGAACGCGCAGCGTGTCGAAGACAAGGGCGAACGCGCCGCGTCTCCATTGGCTCACCTGTTCCGACAGGAGAAGGAGAAGATTTAAGTATAAATTGTAGAGTTAATTATTTTGGTGTAGTGGAGGTCTTCTTGGTGTTTTTAAATAAAATTTGCTACATAGTTATTTTTACTTACCCAAACAAGACAGCTCTTGCGTTAGGATATTGTCACACTTCCCTCTTTAAGAAGTTCTAAACTCGCAAAGTGTGTTTAAATAAATTATTAGTACATTAGTTCTAATTCGGCTTCCAAACCCTACTCCCTAAAATCTAAACAGATCCACAAATTTATAGATAGAGATAGATAGAGGCATCGAATGGCTGTTAACACCACTGACAATGCTGGCAAGCAAAAAGCGCTCAACATGGTACTCAACCAAATTGAGCGTACCTTTGGCAAAGGAACAATCATGCGCTTGGGTGATGCCACCCGGATGCGAGTAGAGACAATTTCTAGTGGAGCACTCACCCTGGATCTGGCACTAGGTGGAGGTTTACCCAAAGGACGGGTGATTGAGATTTATGGTCCAGAAAGTTCCGGTAAAACCACACTAGCACTGCACGCGGTTGCCGAAGTGCAAAAAACAGGGGGCATTGCTGCCTATGTTGATGCTGAACACGCTCTTGACCCTACCTATGCAGCAGCGTTAGGTGTGGACACTGAAAATTTGTTTGTTTCCCAACCTGACACCGGGGAAGCTGCTTTAGAAATTGTCGATCAACTCGTCCGTTCTGCTGCAGTTGACATTGTCGTTATTGACTCTGTGGCAGCACTTGTTCCCCGAGCTGAAATTGAAGGCGATATGGGAGATGCCCATGTTGGTCTTCAAGCGAGATTGATGAGCCAAGCTCTACGTAAAATTACTGGTAATATTGGTAAATCTGGTTGTACAGTTATCTTTTTGAACCAACTACGCCAAAAAATTGGTATCAGCTACGGTAATCCAGAAACGACAACTGGTGGTAACGCTCTCAAGTATTATGCTTCAATACGCTTAGATATTCGTCGGATTCAAACTTTGAAAAAAGGTACTGAGGAATTTGGTAACCGTGTGAAAGTCAAAGTTGCAAAGAATAAGGTAGCACCACCTTTTAGAATTGCAGAATTTGACATTATCTTTGGTAAAGGTATTTCTACTTTGGGTTGTATTGTCGATTTGGCAGAAGAAACTGGTATCCTTGTCCGCAAAGGAGCTTGGTACAGCTACAACGGCGAAAACATCTCTCAAGGACGAGACAACGCCATTAAGTACCTAGAAGAAAAACCTGAATTTATTGAGAAAATTAAGCAGCAGGTGCGTGAAAAACTAGACATGGGGGCTGTTGTGTCTGCTAACTCCGTTAGCAAGACAAGTGAAGATGACGAAGATGAAGAATTAGAGTTAGTCGAACAAGAGTAACACTAACGTTGTTGTTCGGTACGTGGAGCGATCGCTCCAGCGTGCCCTGTTCGACAACCGCACGGAGTGCGGTTACTCTGGTTGCAGAGGAACACTCAGCCTTTTCTTTGAAAAAAGACTTGGCAATATAGGGGTTTTCAGGCAGCTTCCTTATGAGGCTCTAGCTCCAACGCTCTCAAAACTTCCTCGGCTGATTGGTAGCGATGGCGAACTGAGACTTCCAGCATTTTCCGTAATACTATGGTTAAGTGGTCGCTTGTTTTAACCAGTTGTTCCCACAGCATCTTACCAGTTGTTGGGCTGTAGTCTAAATCTTTAGGAGATTTACCACTGAGTAGATAAATACATGTCACTCCTGTAGCATAGATATCGCTAGCAAAGACAGGACGCAGTGCCATCTGTTCTGCAGGAGCAAAACCAGGAGTCCCTATAGCATATGCAGTTAATGTCGTTTGCTCAGATTGGTTTGCTAATTGGCTCACTTGGTTATTGACAGCACCAAAATCAATCAGAACTAATCTGCCATCTTGAGCACGGCGAATAATATTGGCAGGCTTGATATCACGATGAATCACTTTACGCTCGTGGATGTATTGCAGCAATGGCAGAATATCGCTCAAAAATTGCTTCACTCCTGCTTCGCTAAAAACTCCGTTGCGCTTAACCTCCTGTTGTAAGGTAATACCATGAATATATTCCTGAACCAAATAAAATTGTCTGTGGTCTTCAAAGTAATCCAGCAGCCTTGGTACTTGAGGATGATTGCCAATTTTCCTTAAGGTGAAGGCTTCTGTTTCAAAAAATTCTCGCGCCATTTGCACAACTTGTGGTGTGACTTTTGAGGGGCGTAGTTGCTTGAGTACGCAACTTGGCTCTCCAGGTAAGGCTTGATCTCGAGCTAAAAACGTTGCTCCGAAACCACCTTGACCTAAAGCTTTCATGACCCGATAGCGATCGCGCAACAGCAGTTGCGAACCACAAGACTGACACCTTTCGCTACACGCCAAATTTTCTGGATTGGGACACGTGGGATTTATGCAGTAGCTCATGCACTATCAACTCGTTGCACGAAAAATTACGGGGAATATTCAACTCTCAACTCATTATTTAATTCCAAATCATCTCTTACCAGATAATTTTCTCGGGAATTTTCTTGAAGACTTCCTAAAGTTATGTTTACTTTATATAAAGCAAGCGTAATTCTACGGGATTCACTATATGTAAGTCTTAAGTTATATTAAAATATAATTGAACAAGTGTTCATGTATTGTATATTAATTCCAGGAAGAGTTAGGAAAAAATTATGACCAGCGTAACCCAGATGAAATGTGCCTGTGAACCTTGCCTGTGTATTGTTTCCTTAGAGAATGCCATTCAAAAAGATGGGAAACACTACTGCTCAGAAGCCTGTGCGGAAGGGCATAAGACCATGAAAGGCTGCGGTCACAGCGGCTGCGGTTGTTAAATCAGTGAACCAGTGAACAGTTATCAGTGAACAGTGAATTTGATAACTGATAACTGTTCACGGTTAAAAAAAAGACTGAGGATTTAGACTGAAGACGAGGAATTTTTTTCTCTAGTACCCAATTTCCGCTTCCTCAGTACTTAGTATTCAATTGACAGGTTTGACTTACAGGTTTGACATCACATCTCGTGCGGCTTGTAGTGTCTGCTCAACATCTTCTTCGGTGTGGGCAATGGAAGTAAACCCTGCCTCAAATTGAGATGGTGCCAGATAAACGCCTCGCTCCAACATTCCACGATGGAACCGTCCGAATTTAGCCGTATCAGACTTTTTGGCATCCTCGTAGTTATGAACTGGTCCATTCGTGAAGAATAGACCGAACATCCCGCTAACTTGACCTCCGCAAGCTGCGTGACCTGTTTCTTTGGCAATTTGCAGCAAGCCATGAGCTAACTTTTGAGTAATGCTGTCCAAATACTCGTATGTACCTGGTTTTTGCAGCAATTCCAGCGTTTTAATTCCCGCAGTCATTGCCAAAGGGTTACCAGAAAGCGTCCCAGCTTGATAAACTGGACCAGCAGGAGCAACCATTGACATGATATCGCGACGACCGCCGTAGGCTCCTACTGGCAAACCACCGCCGATAATTTTGCCTAAAGTTGTTAAATCAGGAGTGACGCCAAACTTTTCCTGTACGCCGCCGTAGGCAATCCGGAAGCCCGTCATCACCTCATCAAACACCAACAACGCCCCATGCTCCTGAGTCAGTTCTCGTAGACCTTCTAAGAAACCCGCATCGGGAGGAATAAACCCAGCATTGCCAACGATTGGCTCTAGAATGACACCAGCAATTTGGTCACGGTTTTCGTCAAACAGTTCCTTGACAGCTTCCAAATCATTGAAAGGAGCAGTCAGGGTATTGCTAGTAACTGATTTGGGAACACCAGGAGAGTCAGGCAAACCAAGTGTGGCTACACCAGAACCAGCCTTTACTAAGAACATATCGGCATGACCGTGATAGCAGCCCTCAAACTTGATGAGTTTATCGCGTCCGGTAAAAGCCCTCATCAAACGCAGCACTGCCATACAAGCTTCTGTGCCAGAGTTGACAAATCTTACCATTTCGATACTGGGAACGGCATCAATGACCATTTCTGCCAGTATATTTTCTAGCACACTCGGCGCACCGAAGCTGGTCCCTTTTTCCAAGGCTTCATGGAGTGCTGCGATCACTTCAGGATGAGCATGACCACAAATAGCTGGTCCCCAAGTTCCCACATAGTCAATATACTGGTTGTCATCCACATCCCAAATATATGCGCCTTTGACTCGGTCAAAAACGATAGGTTGTCCACCCACAGATTTGAAAGCGCGCACAGGGGAACTGACCCCTCCAGGCATAAGATTTTGGGCAGCAGCAAAGATTTCTTGTGATTTTGTCGTTTTAATCGTTGTATTTACCAAGGTTCTCTCCTACGGTGGTAAATAAGAAGCCCTATCTTAGGATAAGGGTAAGCACTCTTTAGAACTTATATCCTAGTCAATTAGCTAAACCAAAAAAATAACAATATGTTATACAAGCCCAATTAAGACTTGCCTTTAACACAAGTGAGTTAGAAAAAAAATATCAGCTGCCCTCTTTAAGAATGGTATCGTGAACCAAGGAACCTATTTCTGATAACACACAATAGCTGGTATGTTTTCTTCCGATTTACATTCACTACACCAAGCCATCCCTGTTGAAAAAATTCGCTACGATGAAAAGGGTCTAGTGCCAGCAATAGTCCAAGATTATTTGGATGGTACTGTTTTGATGATGGCGTGGATGAATCGGGAGTCGCTACAAAAGACTTTGGAAACAGGAGAAACTTGGTTTTGGAGTCGTTCCCGTCAGGAGCTATGGCACAAAGGAGCAACATCTGGGCATAATCAGAAAGTGAAAGGTATCCGTTATGACTGTGATAGTGATGCGCTACTCGTTGGGGTAGAGCAGATAGGAGATATTGCTTGCCATACTGGTGAGCGCAGCTGTTTTCACCAAGTGGATGCAAAAATCGTCCCGCCACCAGGAGATACACTGTCGCAGCTTTTTGCCATCATATGCGATCGCCGTGACCACCCCAAAGAAGATTCCTACACCTGTAAGTTGTTTGCAAGCGGTGATAATAAAATTTTGAAAAAGTTAGGTGAGGAAACCGCTGAGGTGGTGATGGCGTGCAAGGATGATGAGCCAGATGCGATCGCTTCTGAAGTTGCTGATTTGCTTTACCATACTTTGGTCGCGTTAGCTCATCATCAAGTTGATTTGAAGGCAGTTTATCGCAAGTTGCAAGAGCGTAGGAAGTAATTGCACACATCCCTCTCTACCGGCATACCCAAGATTCAATCTTAATGGTCTTCATGTGTGATATAAAACAGCTGAGTACAAAATCTATCTGTCACTCAAAATGTCCCAAATCAAAGATTTAGTCAGTTTATCTTCACGCATGGCGGCTGCTGTCCGAGCTATAGAAACACAAAGACCTGATGGTTTGTTTAAAGATCCGGATCCGCTAGCAGCCATACTAGCAGGGGACGACATTATTGCTGAAATCGCGCCAGGAGCTCAACAGTACGAAGACAAAGGTACACCTATTGTTCCGGTGCGGACGCGCTTTTTTGATGACTTTTTGATGTCACAAGTTGCTCAAATACGGCAAGTTGTTATTCTAGGAGCCGGGATGGATAAGCTGATGTGCAGCTAGATTGTATAAGACGAAAACGTAAAATCATCTATGGTTTTGGATCTGGGGTCGTGGTGCCAAGAACTGGTATTCTACTTAATGACGAGATGGATGATTTTGCTGCTGCGCCTGGGGTAGCAAATGCGATCGCACCGCGTAAAACGCCTCTATCTAGCATGACTCCCACCATTGTCACTGAAAATGGTCGCCTTCGTATGGCAGTGGGGGCGCCTGGTGGTGGTACTATTATCACTCAAGTGTTGCAGGTTATCCTGAATGTATTAGAATACAACATGGATGCTGGCGCAGCTGTTTCTGCACCCCGCATACATCATCAGTGGTTACCAGATGAGTTAAAAGTGGAACCTCTGGGGTTGGAAGCTCTGACTTTTGCCCAGTTGCAGCTTCGGGGACACAAAATTAAACAAACGCAGCTCTGGGGTAATATTAACTCGATTGTCGTAACACCTGATGGAACTTTAGAAGGTGCAGCTGATCTGCGTGGTGAAGGTTCTCCTAGGGGTTTGTAGAGAGTGACAACTTTTCTATCTTCTCTGTTGACTCATGACTGAACGGAAGTCCTTGAGTAGAAAAACTCGTTTGCTCTTGCACTTGGTATCAAAGTCCAACCTGCTTTTGACAGTTTTTGGTAAGTTGCCCAACCCTTGGAACCGCCTGGTATTTCGTAATCTGGGACTGCATATTGCCCAAAAGCTGTGTAAGGACGCCAAGGTTCATTGGGTGCAGTTTGTAAGTGCAAAATTTTTTCCCCATAGTTGCCAGACTTTGATAACCAGCACATTCGTCGATGCATGGCAAATTCCTCATGTATGTTATTTAGCTTTATAGTGCATATTCGCAGACATTTGTCAATACCAACATCGCCCTTTTGGAGTACTTTTTTTATCCTTCACAACTATTAACCTCAATACTGTTAACCTCAATACTGTTAACCTCAATACAAAGCACACAATTCAAAGCAGACGTAAGATGTGGACGCTTGACAGACGAAAGCATACTCCAGACGACTACAGCAAACTTCTGTGTTTACCTAATAGTATCTGTGCTTTACAAAAATTGATGTATTGTTGAGTACTTTTTTAGATAGTTCTACATTATATGGATGAAGCATATAGCTTCTTATCGCTGACAATGTTGCGAATTTGGGCGACTAATTGAGCATATGTCGAAGGAGACAAAATTGGTTCTGCTCCTTTTAGCGAAATCGGTTGAGCCAAATCAATCCATGACTTACAGCCACCATACTTAGCGCAATAAGGAATTTCCTGCTCTTGGGGGAGTTTGTAAGTCCGCAGCAGGAGAATATACAGGGGTTGACGCGGTTTCCATTTGAGGCGATCGCTAATAAAGTACTCGTTCCAAATATGAAATGGAAGCAGAGCATTGACTATTGGCTCGTCACTGACGGGAAAAATATCTGTTATCTCAGCCCAACTGCTGATACGCACTGTCTCTGGACGCCAACCAGATGTGACTGGAATGACCAAATTAGTATACTCCGGTTTGAGCAAGAAAGGTTGTTGATGTTCAAACGTTGGGTAAAGTAGAACCTGCTTGTGAGCAACCTCAAAGCGTCCATCACGTTCATGGATACCACCTTTGCGGAGGAGCATGATTGTTTTGCCTGTTTCCAAGGCATTGATAGCAACTGCCCATTCTTTGAGTGCATGAGAAGTCATAGTCAGTTCTTGCATAAGCATCTACTGTAACTCTGATTTAATTTGACGCTAAGACCGATACACTATGTCACTGTCTGAGGAAATGAATTAAAGAATAGTTAAGAATTGATTATGGAAAAGCGAACACTGGGTACATCAGATGTGAGAATCACGCCCATCTTGGTGGGAACTTGGCAAGCTGGTAAAAAAGCATGGGTGGGTGTTGAGGACACTGAATCGATTCAAGCAATACGAGCAGCATTTGAAGCTGGCATAACAACGATTGATACTGCCCAGATCTATGGTGACGGACACTCAGAAAGAATTGTTGCTGAAGCTTTATCTAGTGTTCGAGATCAAGTTGAGTACGGCACGAAAGTTTTTGCTAACCATCTCAAGTACAACCAAGTTATTGAGGCTTGTGACGGTTCTTTGAAAAACCTCAAAACTGACTATATAGATCTTTACCAAATTCATTGACCCTCTGGTTCCTTCAATTCTGAAGTTGTTCCAATTGAGGAGACAATGAGTGCTCTTAACCACCTCAAAGAGCAGGGGAAATTTCGGGCAATTGGTGTGTCCAATTTTTCTCGTGCTCAACTGGAAGAAGCAGCTAAGTATGGGCGTATTGATAGCTTACAACCTCCTTATTCTTTATTTTGGCGGTATTTAGAAAAGGATGCTATGCCTTATTGTATCGAAAACAAGATGACTATCATTGCTTATTCACCTTTAGCTCAGGGATTGTTGACAGGAAAATTCGGTCCTGATCACAAATTTGACCCACAAGATAACCGCGCTAAGAATAAGCTGTTTCAAGGAGAAAATTTTGAACGTGCCCAAATAGCTCTAGAAAAATTGCGCCCCGTTGCAGAACATCATCGGTGTACTCTTGATCGGTGTACTCTTGCCCAGTTAGCATGGTTAATTGCTCAACCACAGAGTTGCGCGATCGCGCCTTGCACGTCATCCCGAACAAGCGATTGCGCGGAGCTGCCCCTTGGGCAATCGCAAACGCCCAAGCAGCTTCTATTCAACTTTCTCCTGAAGAACTTCATCAAATTGATGCCATTGGGCGTATTGTAACTGACCATTTGGACGAGAACCCGATTATGTGGGATTGGTAATTCTGAGAAAAAGACTTCCTTGTCCCCTTGTCCCCCTTTGCCCCTATCCTCTTATTGAGAAGTTCTACAACTTGTAAACTTCAGTAAACAACTGCTGGCAATTTCATATAGGGGTGGTAATTTATAAATAGGACATCAAACAAGGCACAACCAAACTGAAAAGGGCAAATGACCATGATGTCCCCCGTCACCAGCCCGAGCAAACGTCAGCATAAGTATGATAAAAAGTGGCACAGCGCCTAGTTTGAAAGGCGAAGCCAAATCCCAAAGCGGAAAAACAAAAGTATGCTGAGTTTGTTAGTGTTTCTGTTCACCTTAGTCGTATAACGTTTGTATTTCTTAGCGATAAAAGCAATTTGATCACTACGAGTTTTTTAGAAAAACCTGGTCCCTCTTGACCAGGTTTTCGCCTTTTCGAGGAATTTTCTGTGGTACAGGCAATGAGATTAACTTGATATTAAAATTATCTTGGTTGTTGCTATTGCATTCTCCACATCATCAACAAAATAAACATTTTTTGACACTAATTTCTTGAAAAAGTTTTTACTTTCTTCATCTGCACTCAACAAAATAACTTTCTTATTGCTTTTCAAAGCTAGGGAAATTTCTGAAGCCGTACCCGCACCCATTCCACAAGCAATTATGACATCACTAGAGAGAACATTGATATTGTTGCGAGCGTTTCCCATATCAGTAAAAATGGCAATATCAACCGCTTCAGAAATACCATCGTTATCATGACAAGGAAGAATACCAATAGTTAAACCATCTACAGATTTTGCTCCCCGACTTGCAGCATCCATGACCCCAACATTTCTTCCACCAGTTAGTAAAATCCATCCCTCTGTTGCAATAAGTTTCCCAAGTTCATAGGCATTTTGCACATCGACTGCTTTAGCCTTTTCTCCTGGTCCCATTACTCCAATAATGATTTTTCTCATTGCAGTTTATTGAGAAGAACACAGCATGCAAAACTCAGAATAAGCATCATTTTAGGTGAAAACGTAGTTGAAGAGTGATCTGTTGGGGTCAGCGTTAAGCTGGTGTTGAACTAAAAGCTGGAGCCTCTTTGCTATGATACAAAGTGGATTGCGGGCACAACCTGGAAAGCCAACAGGGATAATTGGTAGAATCGTCGGCTATCTGATGGACATCTATAACCGAGAGGATAATCATTGGACTGTCTCATTACTAGAAATTGGCGAAACGAGCAAAGTGCTTGAAATTGGTTTTGGGACAGGATTAGCGATCGCTGACGCTGCGAAGATAACAACACACGGATATGTTTACGGTATTGAACTTTCTGAAACCATGCTAAAAGTCGCTCAAAAACGAAATCAGAGCGCTGTTAAGTCTGGTCGTGTGAACCTTCAACTTGGTAATGTGATGGTATTGCCGTTTGAAGACAACTATTTTGACATTGTTTACTCAATCAACTGCATTTACTTTTGGGAACCGCCAACTCAAGGTTTGGCTGAGATATATCGCGTGTTAAAACCAGAAGGAACTGTAGCGATTACTGCCCGTAATAGAGATGATGAGGTTTACGCTCGGTGGAAACCCAACATGGTCAGAAATTTACTTCAATCTTCTGGATTTGTAAATGTAAAAACTCTCGATGGATTGAACCCCAAACATCCGATTTATTGTGCAATTGGTAATAAACCTATGAATTAGAAGTAATTGACAAGTCCGACGGTATAACAAGTCGATGATTTAGTGGTCTTCAATTAGATGGCGATCACCAAACCCCACCTGCAAGTATTGCTGAATTCTGACTTATGGTTTATAGTACTTTTATACTAATAAACCACTAACTAATTCATTGAACAATCGCTTCCAGGTGAGGTGGCATCATCAAGCTTTTAAAGTCTATAAACTTCCAGCAATCATCCCAGCCAGTACGATAAAACCAATCCACACGTTTTGCCGGAACATCTCTCCATAAGCAGAATTGGGCAAGTCTTGCTGTCTTAGGCGTGCATACTGCAAAACCCAACTTATAGTAGCAATAGCAAGACTTATCCAAAAGGTAGGGCGCAGGTGCATAATCAGACCTAGCCAACTGAGTAAAAAAACAGTGCTCGCAAAGAAAATGCCCATTGCAATAGGTGCGAAATCACCAAAAAACAGAGCGCTAGAATTCACACCAATTCGACGATCATCTTCTGTATCGCTCATCGCGTAAACAGTATCAAATCCCAATGTCCACATAATAGTAGCACCCCAAAGAAGCCAGGTGGGGAGTGAAAGATTATGCGTCACTGCACTCCAGCTAATTAAAACGCCAAAACCCCAAGCGATGGAAAGAACCAGTTGTGGGACGGGAAATACCCGCTTTGCGCCTGGATAAAGCAAAATGACAGGAACTGCTGCCACACACAACCAAAACGAGAGCACGTTAAGATAGAAAGCAAGAACTGCTGCACATGCCATCGCCACTATGGCAACTATGATGCCGACTTTCACAGAAAGCGCACGGGAAGCAAGAGGGCGATCGCGAGTTCTTTCCACTTGTGGATCTATATCTCTATCCCACAAATCATTGACGACACACCCAGCAGCACTTGTGGCGAGAGTACCCAGGATGATAACTCCAACCAGTGGTAGAGGTGGTTTTCCAGCAGCTGCCAAAAACACAGCCCAAAGAGCGGGAATCATTAAAATTAATCGTCCCTCTGGTTTGTGCCACCGTAAAAGCCGGATAATCACAAGCCATATAGGTTCGGTATTACGTTCTGGGGTAGTTAGCATAGGTAGTAAAAAATGACTAGAGATAGATTCGTTCACACATATTTACATCTATAGAATATCTTTATCTGATATTTATAAAGTCACAACTATAAGTGGCAACTTGGGATACAACAAGGAAGTCATTTTAGTTGTGGGTAACGGGGTACATTTCCTGAATCAGGAAGGGTCACAAGATGTTCCACGTGAAAGCAATTTTGTTGTACAAAATACATTGTCTTGCCGATACCGTCGGTATCGCTAGCTTTTAGCATCCTTAATAGAGAGAAACGATAGATGGTGAATTTAGTTTCAACTGGCTGGGAGAGTCTTCCAACTCAAACAGTTGAGCAAAATCGAATTATCGCTGCTATTGACTTAGGTACCAATTCACTACACATGGTAGTTGTGCAAATAGACCCCACACTGCCATCTTTTAGTATTATCGCCAGAGAAAAAGAAACTGTGAGACTGGGCGATTGCGAACTTGACACAGGGAATTTGAAACCAGAAGTGATGAAAAGAGCGATCGCCACCTTGGGACGTTTCCAAGAGATAGCAAAAACTCTTAACGTCGAAACAATCATTGCTGTAGCAACCAGCGCTGTACGAGAAGCCCCCAACGGCAAAGATTTTTTGCAAAGGGTCGAGGACGAGTTGGGTTTAAGCGTTGACTTGATTTCTGGTCAAGAAGAAGCGCGACGGATCTACTTAGGCGTGCTGTCGGGGATGGAATTTAACAAAGCGCCCCACATCATCATAGATATCGGTGGTGGTTCTACAGAATTAATTTTGGGCGACAGTCATGAAGAGCGAACCCTTACCAGTACAAAAGTTGGTGCAGTCAGACTCACTAGTGAGTTAATTACCACTGACCCTATCAGCAACACTGAGTTTCAGTATCTGCAAGCATACGCACGCGGGATGTTAGAACGTTCCGTTGAAGAAGTACAGGCGAACCTCAAGTTTGGGGAACTCCCTCGTTTAGTGGGAACATCCGGCACAATTGAAACTCTGGTCATGATTCATGCACGGGAAAAGCTGGACTATGTTCCTTCCACGCTCAATGGCTACGAAGTGAGTTTAAAAGATTTGCGGGAGTGGGTCAATCGCCTACGGAAAATGAGTAACTCAGAACGAACAGCGATTCCCGGTATGCCAGAGAAACGGTCTGAAGTTATACTTGCAGGCGCAGTCATTTTACAGGAAGCAATGAACCTTTTGGGAGTTGAGTCGGTCACAGTATGCGAACGTTCCCTAAGAGAAGGTGTCATTGTAGACTGGATGCTTACCCACGGTTTTATTGAAGACCGCCTACGCTACCAAAGTTCAGTACGCCAGCGGAGTGTCCTGAGAATTGCTAACAAGTACAACGTCAATTTAGAACATAGTGATAGAGTAGCAGTCTTTGCCTTAAGTATATTTGACCAAACAAAAGGAACACTCCACAACTGGGAAGCAGAAGAACGGCAACTCCTTTGGGCTGCGGCAATATTGCATAATTGCGGTCATTATGTCAGCCATTCTTCCCACCACAAGCACTCTTACTATCTCATTCGCAATAGTGAATTACTTGGCTATAACGAAACCGAGACAGAAATCATTGCTAATTTAGCGCGTTATCATCGCAAATCTGCACCTAAGAAAAAGCATGAGAATTTCCGTAACTTAGTGAGTAAAAAACACCGACAAGTTGTCAACCAATTGAGTGCTATTTTAAGATTGGCAGTTGCTTTAGATAGGCGGCAAATTGGAGCAATTGTGCGAGTGCAGTGTGAATCTTTGCCTGAAGGGCGCAAATTTCATCTCAGAATTTTTCCATCCCGTGCTGATGATGACTGTGCTTTAGAATTATGGAGTTTGGATTATAAAAAAGATATTTTTGAGGCGGAGTTTGGTGTGAAATTAATAGTGACTTTAGAGCTTAATGCTACTGTGTTTAATTAGGAAGTAAGGTAAAAGTGCGTTAACGTAGTGCAACGCACTTTAAATGGGTGTGGTCATACTAAGTAGTTGATTGGGAATTGGGAATTGGGAATCGAGCATTGCCCATTGCCCATTGCCCATTGCCCATTGCCCATTGCCCATTGCCTCTTATTCTCCCTGCGGATGCTCCTCCCACAATGTTGTGATCTCGCGCAGGCTTTGATGATTACCATCGCCTAAAATCAGATGATCTAAAAGAGGAATGCCTAAAAATTGTCCTCCAACTAACAACTGTCGTGTTAATTCGATATCTTCTGAACTGGGTTCCACATTTCCAGACGGATGATTATGTGCTACTATAATCCGTGTTGCTCCTTGGCGAATAACTTCACGAAAAATTTCTCGAGGAGGAGCTAAAGTTTCCGTTGCTGTGCCAATGGTAATTACTTGCGTCCCGAGCAGGCGATTTTTCACATCTAATAATAACACCGCAAAACGCTCCTGATTTTGCCACATAAGGTCTTGACTGAGAGCAGCCGCCGCAACCACTGGGCTATCAATTAACGTGCGTTCTCCTGGACGGGATTGAAATGCTCGTTTCCCTAATTCAATCGCTGCTAAGATAGTCGTCGCTTTTGCTGGACCGATACCAGGAATTTGCATCAACTCGGCGGCGCTGACATCTCGCAGAACTGCCAAAGGGTCTCGCTGGTGTTTACTCAGTTCCTGTAAAATATGTTGCCCTAGACCTACGGCAGAAAGTTTTCCGTGTCCTTGACCGGTACCTAGCAGAATTGCTATTAACTCGGCTGTGGCTAAAATTTTAGGACCATGCGTTAATAACCGCTCACGCGGGCGCTCGGTCTCAGGTATATCAGCAATTCTAAGGCAATAAGTCATAAATAAATACAGGGGATCAATGATGGTATATACACTGACTTCACAAGTGCTTCCCTGTAATTCTGAGAACCTCTAGAGACTTGACAAAATATTTATTTTTCTGCTGCTTTTACGTACTTTTTCTTGATATTCTATTGAGAAATTTGTATCGCTTTGAGCATATGATACGTAATTAATAGCTGGGTGAGGGCGAGAGGGTAACTTTGGATCGCTTCCCCAGTTGTACCTGTGACTTTGCCCAACTCAGGGTTTCCTTCGCGATCGCATATACTCTTCAGGTAGGGCATATCAGCACAAATAATATGTTCTAGCTGATTGACCTGTTCCAAAGTAGCATGACCATCTACTGCTAGAACATCAACTGGTTTGCCCATATCCCGATCCAATCCTAAACGGATTGCTGACTCAAAATTACCATCACCATAGTTGATAATCTGGCTAAAATCTGGATGAGGAATTGTTGGACGGAGTACCAGACGTACATTGAGGTGTCCATTGCTCTGATCCAAATCATCATTAGGAGGGTAAAAACTTACTACAATATCTGACCATTGCCGTTGTGGACGAATAAATTGCTCAGAATCTGGTTCACGTTTTTTAAGTTCCTCAAGCACTTGTTCTTCTGTGTACCCTCGTTTTTGCGTATCCCGTTTGACTTTCCACTGAGCACGTACAGACTCAGGAGGAGCGAGGTAAACTTTAACATCGTAGGAGTCACGAGCACCACGAGTGGAATAACCGAGCAATCCCTCCACAATCACATATTTACTTGGCTTCACATAAACTGGTGGCTCAAAGGTACCAGTTGTGTGGCTGTAAACAGGTTTGAGAATTGGCTGTCCTGTCCTCAATTGCGACAGGTGTTGCTGCATAATATCAAGATGGTTACAGTCAGGATGAAGAGCAGTGATACCAATCTCAGCACGTTGTTTACGGTCGTACTTATGATAATCATCTGTACAAATAACCGTAACATTCTCCACCCCAAGAACCTGAGCAATCCCCTTAGTCAGTGTTGTTTTCCCAGCAGCACTGTCGCCAACAATACCAAGAATTATAGGACGGCTCATAACTACCCCTTCTTGAAGCTACAGTAAAGTTTGATTATAGATTGTATGTTATCTTACTAATTTTCTAGAGAAATAGAATACAGCTGGAGAAAGAAAATATTTGCTAGTTACCTTATTAAGTTAGGAATTTTTGACACGAACATTGAAAATCAAGGTTTTTTATCCTTAACAAGTATGTGCATTGATTTTTGTAAATAAAAAAATACTTTAATAAATAATCTATATAAAATTAGCCAGTAGTCATTAGCCATTAGTAGCAGAACATGGCAAACAAAACGTTGGGACTTGAAAAAAATCTTTATGACTACTTGCACTCAGTTTCATTGCGAGAGCCAGCTATTTTGGCGCAATTGAGAGACGAAACAGCGCAGCATCCAATGAGCAGAATGCAGATTGCTCCAGAACAAGGACAATTTATGGCACTGCTGGTGCAATTGATGGGACCAAAGAAAACTTTAGATATAGGTGTTTTTACAGGCTATAGTTCCCTAGTGGTAGCATTGGCACTACCACCAGAGGGTAAAGTTGTTGCTTGTGATGTCAGTGAGGAGTATACGGCGATCGCCCGTCGTTATTGGCAGCAAGCAGGAGTGGCGGATAAAATTAAACTACACATAGCTCCAGCACTAGAGACTCTGGATAGCTTCATAGCAGCAGGAGAAGCAGGTACCTTTGATTTTGCCTTCATTGATGCAGATAAAAGCAACTACAATAACTACTACGAGCGAACTCTACAACTTTTACGTCCAGGTGGGTTGATGGCGATCGATAATGTGTTGCAGTCAGGGCGAGTCGCAGATCCCCAAGAGCAAGATAAAGTAACCAACACTATACGCGCCTTTAATCAAAAACTGCATGGTGATCCACGAATCACCATCAGCATGGTACCAATTGCAGATGGATTAACTTTAGCGCTAAAGCTTGGTTAGTTCTTAGACTAGAAGTCACCGACAGCAGTTGTAAGAAAGTGAGAAATTGAAATAACAATAAAGCCCTCGGCTCATTACCAGGGCTTTGAAATCTTCTGAAAGTTTCCCTAGAATGTGCTTAAGAGAAGCTAATCCCAGAGAATACCACCCAACATATCCCAGGTTTTCGGACCTACGATACCATCCACAACCAAGTTGTATTCTTGCTGGAAGTTTCTCACAGCTTGCTCTGTTTGCTCTAGAAAGTTTCCAGTCCGTGAATCACTCTTAAGGTAATCTAGAGCAATTAAGATATTCTGCAACAATTTCAGTAGACCGAAAACTTTTGTCAGTCAACGCAAGAATGAGGGTTTGGGGCGATGTTTTGGGCACAGGGTCGAGCGATCGCTTACCTTAGCAGGAGAACTCATCTACAACCCTATTGCTCAAAACGCAGATGATACGGGCATTCTGGCGGATTGTATACAATCCGCCAGAATGCCCCAATGGTAAGCCTTCTAGAAATCTTTTCGGTCTACTGAATTTCACAGCGCCACCAGTATCGCCCTTTCGTAGAACTGGTAATTCCTTACTAGCTGTTGCTTGCATGATTCAGATCCTCCGTTATTGTATTTTGATAAGCTTAACCACGCTCCAGATACTTCTTAATGCAATGCACAGAACCTAAGTTTTGTGCAAAGGGGTGAAAGTCAGTGAGTTGGTGAACGACAAAACCTAGTTCTTCCCAGATGCGTTTGTTTTCTGCATCAATGAGAGCCAGATCCGCCCAAGCACCATGACCGTATGTTGGTAGCCAGACGTGATTTCCATGATACATGTCAATTTGCACTAGGCTGTTATTTGCTGTAGCAAAATACCACATCCGAAGTTTCTCTTCAGGATAATCGACATAAGTAATTGGTAGAGGGTTACGAATGACATCAAACCCAGCATTTTGCAAATTGTAAGCTATGTCATCGAAAATCTGTGCGATCGCATGCTCAACAGGAGGACGATCAAGAATTCGGTCTGCATGAGTAGGTGATCCAACCAGTAACCGATATTTGCCATTTGCATCACGTCCTGTTAGAGAAATGAACATATCAATGTGAAATATCGGCTGTTTATTCCCAGTGCCAGAATATATCACTTCCGTCCATATCTCTCCATTTACGGAAATTTTACGTGTTGTTTCTTGAGGAACAGGAAGTTGTGTACCTACGTACAAGATTTGACGATTTGAGTCAAAGGTTTTCTCATACAGATGCTTGACAAAGGTATCTACATCAGTACCTTCGGGAACAATGATATTTCCACTATCTTGGATAAGATTTTTAGTATTTTCTGGGTAATCAGCACCTATAAGAACAAAATCATCCCCAATCAGCACATTTCCACCTTGAAAATAAAGAGGAGACTGAATACTTTGTATTTGAGTGGCTTCTGCGACTAACTCCGCAATTGCAGCATCACTCGCTCTTCTAAAAGTGTATGGCTCTACCAAGAAAACCGTTGCTGGTTGGATTGATACATCCTGAACCACAACATAAGGGTCTTCAGCCCACACTAGAAAACTCAAATACTCAGGTGCTTCCACGATAGTAGAACGATCAGAGGCATTTGCGGAATCTAGGACTGCTTGCAAATCGTCAGTGACACTCGGATGACTGAGGATAGTAAACTGAGTTGTTGCAGGCAACTGGCGAAACAAATCCTCATAAACCTGCTTATAACTATACTCTCCGTTCGCATACGCTGGGTAACACAGAAGAATATGTTTAATCTGACCATGAGCAGAGGAGATAATTCTTGGTTCACGAGGTCCAGGCTTGAGAATTCTTGCTTGTAGTTCCCTAATTACCGTTGGGCTAGCAGCAAGTTTAGCAAAATTTAGCTCTGGTTTGTTGCGACGAGCTAAACTTGCTGGCAATGGTAAAGGATTCTTTCGTATCTGATTGTTTGTAGTCGTCATAATCTAAGTGTTTAGGACTTACGCATTGACAGAAGTATGATTCTGTAGATTTTCTGAATAGAAGTTACGCTTAGAAAGCTTTCCTTCTACATTTCTAGTAAATGCCAGCAAAATCAAGTTATGCACTTCTTATATAACGCTACAAATTAATGCAAAGCTATACAAAGTTTGCCAAAGCAGGTGTAAGTCTCGTGTAGCCACACCAGGCGCGGGTGACGGCTACTCGTTAACCAAACCGTGTTGCGTCACTAACCCCGTCCATGTATTTATGGGCGGGGTTAGTGGCGGTTGAATTGTTCAACTAGTTCCGAATTTTCAGACACTTACCACCAAAACTTCATATCCCGTTTGCTACACTTAATATAAGCAAACATTCTGTTTGCTCCTCACACCACACCTGAGTTCTCTTGTTCATCAATGGCAAGAGAGCTTTTTCTTATGTTTTGGTAACATTATTTAGCTGTTTTACTGCTGTACCATTTCTGTTGTGAGCTTTTCTTTATCTTTACGGCGTTTTCTAGCGTAAAGCTGAATAGTTACCGCCATCGCAATAATCATAGCGACAATACCCCAAACTGTGAGATCTGTGGGGAGATTGTTTTTAAACACAGCTAGCAATACAATCACCACTAACATGACTGTGGGCGCTTCATTTAACGCCCTCAGCTGCTGACTATTCCATTTGCACGTGTCTTGGGCTAACTGCTTCATAAGACGCTTGCAGTAATGATGATAGCCAAGCAAAAGGACCACAAATCCTAGTTTGACATGCAACCATCCTTCTTTGAGAACATCTGGTTCTGTCGTCAATAAACCAATCGCCATTGCTACCGTTACCAGCATCCCTGGAGTTGTGATGATATTGTAGAGACGCTTTTCCATTATCTGATACTGATTTTTCAGTATTGTGCGTGCTGGTTCTGGTTCTTGGTTGGCTTCAACATGGTAGATGAAAAGACGCACGAGGTAGAACAAACCAGCAAACCAAACGACTATACCGACAAGGTGAAAAGCTTTAAACCAGGAATAAGCCATGAATCTTTTTCTCCATCAATGGATTTTTGGGGATTTTTGACACACGTAAATGATGTAAGGGTGCTATAGAAATCCTATCTGAATTAATGAAACTGAACTGTGGTTAATGTCAATCGGTATTTTTGACACGAACAAAAGGCAAAAGGTCTTCAAGAATTGTTTCGTGGTAGTGTTCTTGAGGATAGTGCCCAACACTGTTAAGTTTAATTAAACTTCCTTGTTCTAGAGAACTCACAAAATCTTGAGCCATATCTATAGGTAGCCAAGGGTCAATCATTCCCCATAGAATTAAAATTGGTTGGTGCGATTGTTTAAAGCCAACTTCGATTTCTGTCATGGCTGAGCGTAACTGTAAATTACGGATAGTTGCTAGGAGACTTCTTCCAGCAGCAGAACTTTTTAAAAAGGGTTTACGATAAATGTTTAAATCTTTTTCTGCAATGATGTAACGGGAACCACCTTCTAGAGTCCGGTCAACCAGCAGCGGGTCTTGGGTTATAATTTCACCTGCAAGAGGTAATCCCATCTGTTGAATTTTCCAGGGTAACTTTGCGCGACTAGAAATTGGTGTGTTCAGTATGGCTATATTGGCAATTTGTTCTGGATGACGCAAGACATATTGTAGACCCACAGAACCTAAAAAGCCTTGCACAACTAAGGAAAAACGTTCAAGTTCTATGGATTTTACAAACTCTTCTAAAGCCGTAATAAAAGCATCAGGCGTGTAAGCAAAATCTCTTTTGTCTGGTTTGGCAGAAAAACCAAAGCCAATCCAATCAGGCGCTATGACTCTTGTTCCTTGCTTTGCCAAAGCTGGTATAATATTGCGCCAACTATAACTTTGTGATGGTAAACCATGCAGTAGTAATACAGGAAGTAAGTCAGTTCTACCAATAGGTAAAGCTTCCCGGTAAAACCATTCTAAGGACCCGACTTGAATTTTGTTTTCTGTTATTGACATTTGAATTTCTGAATGAAAAGTTTTAGGCAAAAGGGTTAAGAAGAAAAAGAAGTTTGTTATTTGTATTGGAAATTGTGATAGGTTTTACCTCACCCCGCCCTTCGGTCACCCCTCTTTGAACTCGCACCAGAGGGGATGGGGGTGAGATCGTTTTATTATAAGTAATTAAGCGAACCTGATATGAGTGAACTTATTGGAAGCTGCTAATAATCCTCTGAGGTTGGTTTTGTTTATCCAGCCATGACTGCTTATCGTTAGGTTAAAATTGGGTTATCGATTATGATTGGCTAGCAATAATCATCTCACGAATCGCGTAAGCTGTTGCTGGTGCAAGTAAAATGCCATTACGATAGTGTCCAGTAGCAAGGAGGACGTTGCTATATCCAGGTAACTTACCAATCACTGGTGCTGGACGTCCTTCAGGACGGGGACGTAACCCTGACCAAGTAGAAATCGTTGTCGCGGTTGCTAAGTCTGGACAAAAGGCGATCGCCTGTTTTCTAACTGACTCTAGCAGTTCTTTATCGGCTATGACCTCATCTTTCTTAGTCGGAAATTCGACAGTCGCACCTATCCAGTAATCCCCACCACCTATGGGGACAATATGGACATCATCACCTGTAATCACTGGTTGGAAGTCAGGATTTCCAAGAGAATGTTCTAAGCGAACGCGCAAAGCTTGTCCTAGCACAGGGCGAATATCAACCATTTGCTCTAATTGTGCGCTCAGCAAAGAAGAACCCAGTCCCGCTGCCACAACAAACCAATCAGCAGCAATTTTTCCCTCTATCGTCTCAAGTTGGTAGCAATATTTTTCAGAATCTCTTTCTCGATAAGGGGATAGAGGCTGGGGTTCTATACCCAAAACCTGAACACCAAATTTAAAATCAACGTCATTATGCTTTGCAGCATCAACGAGAGCCAATGTGAGTGCTGTTGGATCAACTTGGCGATCGCACGGAGAGTAAACAGCACCCCTTATCTTACCGTTATCAACCTGAGGACAAACTTGCTTGAGTTTAGCAGTATCCCAAATTTCTAGGGAAAAACCTTGAGATTGGCGGATTTGTTGCAACTTTTCCCATTCTGGGATTCCTCCATCCTCTTTTTCTAAAGAAGGCATGGAGGGTTCAGGTAGCAGCATGAGAATTCCCTGACGGTTGAAGTGAATTGTACGACCTGTAAGAGCTTCTAGTTCAGGAATGAGAGTTTCATAACGTAGGATACTTGTTTGTCGCATCTGCCAAGCCTTCCCCTTAGTTTTTTGGCTGATTATAGCCATCAAAACACCCAGTGCTGCTCCTGTAGAAGCTTGTGCAGGTAGTTGTCGGTCAAAAACTGTGATTTTTAGCCCTTTTACCTTGCTCAGTTCATAAGCAATTGCAGCCCCAACTACACCGCAACCGATGATAACTACATGACTCATTTTTCTGCGAGTGAAGAGAGAAAAGATGAGGGAATTGGGCATGAGGCAATGGGCATCGGGCATTGGGAACTCGGAACTCGGAACTGGGAATTGAGAATTAGAAACTGGGAATTGGGAACTGCCCCTTGCCCATTGCCCATTGCCCATTGCCCATTGCCCTCTTCATCCCCCCATCTTTCCCTTCACCCTATCACGCCTCGCTTTCTTCTGACGGGCTGCTTGTTTCCGGAAGCAGTTGTAGGAATTTGTCAATGTCTGTGAAAGCAGCCAGGGAGTTAATCAAGGCACCATTTGCGTTACCAACCTCAGTGGCTTGGTCAATTTTTATGAGGTTATCTAACAAATCACGCACTAACTTACGCCCTACTGGTTGCTGTTTGGGTAGCAGATTGGATGTGACGTAGTTCATCGACAGCCTTGCTTCTGCCATGGGACCGTGTGTGAAGTTTCTAACTTTCACCCACTGTCTGGTTTCGATGAGATTTTGCAGTTCTTGTGAGCGCTCTTGTACAGCTTGAATGTCAGGAACGTATTCTTGAATTTTCACCAGTTGATCTTGTGTGTATGTTGGAGGTGGTGTTGCGACGCTAGGACCGCCACAACTAATGAGAAATGTTGCCAACAATACCAGAATGAATGACAAAATTGAGCGTTGACGCGCCATAAGCTGAACTTATTTTACTTACCAATGACCAGTGTCATTTTAGATCGCTAGCGTATCTATCGTGCTTATTAACGACGGATTTTGCTGAAAATCTTCTATCTCCACTTAATATTTTCTGTGAAAGGCGCATTTTGATGTTTTTTTCTGGAAAAATTGAGTACAATTGCTTAAAATAGCTGTTCCATTACAAAAACCGTCTTCCCTTCTCTACATCTGTACAGCGCAAGGTCTTGCGCCTCCAAACCCTCACATCCCTGGTGAAATAACGTAGGAGTTGTTTTCGTGAACGCAGCTGAGATGGCAACAAACTTTGAATTCGCCAGCAAGATTGCTACCGTAGTTAATTTATTCAAATCTGAGTTTCCAGATGCCAGATCGGATCTTAAACCTTGGAGAAATGATCCGCAAACCAGAGAGTTAGTCGATCCAGATTCTATAGACATCGGCTTTCACTTTCCTGGCATCAGTAAATCATGGCAAAGCCGCAGTATATTAATTCAAATCCGTTTTTATCAAGACCCTTTAAATGGTTCACGTCGTGCAATTGGCGTAGAAGTTGCTGGTTTCAATCATCTTGGTGAACAGTGGCGACTTTCTACAGTAGAAAATTGGAGTTTTGTGGGAACTTCCGCGCCTTCTCCACAGATAGGAGAAAAGCTCAAACAGTTTTGCAAGCAGATACTGGAAATTTTTAACTAGTACCGCTCTTGTGTTTGTCATCCATTCAAAAGTCAAAAGTGATCCAGTACGGGGGTGTTAGCAAGGGCGTTAGCGACGTAGGAGCGTCAGCAGCGCTCTTGGTAGGTTTCCCTCTCAATAGCAAAGACGCTACGCGTTGGCTCAAGCCTCCTTTAGGACTTACCGCAGGCGACTGGTGCTCGCGTTGGCGGAGCCTCTCGTAGAGAAGCGTATCTGTTGGCTCACCTGTTCCGACAGGAGAAGGATTCACCCGTAAGCGCAAAGCGCAGGCTCCGCCAACAAAGCAGCATCTCCTTTAGGAGAAGGGTAGCTTTATTTCCGCCATTGTGTACTAGTTCCACAATTCATCTCGCCGCCAAGTTTGCGAAGGTTTACAAATTCAAGAACAAGAAATTTGGCTATTAATCCATGTAGAAATCCAGGCAAAATCAGAAGACACTTTTGCTGAAAGAATGCTTTCTTACCAACCTGCGAATTTTTGACATTTGAATTTAGTAAGTCAGTAGTTTGGACAAGTCATCTCATCACAGGGCGATCGCTTGCGATCCAAAGCGCTAGTTCTTGTGCGATCGTAGTCAACATTCGTCTATAAATCGTGCGTTAGCGTAACTTACCGCAGGTATCGTTCCTCCCAAGAACGACCAGAAAATCAACCTGATGAGAGCGCCTGTTTACTCACACGAGCCAAGCGATCACGCCTCTAACCAAGCCTGCAAATCAGCCAAACTGGTAAAATCTAGCAAGTCTTCACCCAACTCTTCCAGCTCTGATAATGGCAAATCCGAAACCAAAGAACACACATCCTGGGGAAGTTCTCCTAATCGCTTCGTCAACAGTCGGATAACTAAATTAACTGTTGCTTCCTGTCGTCCTTCCTGTCGTCCTTCCTCCTTAATTTCCCGATAAACCCTCGTTTCCTTCAGCGTGATGTCCAGCATCGACTCCACCTCCGCTCGACTCAGTTCATCAAACCGATAAGTCATGATTGTCGTGATCATCTCAATTATCGCACGACTTGCTGGCAAAGAGACTTCTTGACGAGTTCTAGCTAACAAATACCGGGCTGACTCTGGGGCTTGTTCTGACTCCACCGTCGTCAACACCATCACTGCCACCCACAAAGGCAACTGGCGGATGTCTCCTAACTCATCCAAATACACCCGATGCACTTGGTTACCTTTAAGTAACGTTCGATGAGGATGAAGATTACTTTGTTCCGTACTGCGTGAGGGATAAATGATTACCGCTTGCCAATCACTAAATCGTGCCCGATTGCGATAAAAGTACAATGCTGATTCCGCAAATATCCGTTCATAAAGCTGTTCGTCTTTTTGGAATTGCACCTCGCAGAAATAGACTACTCCTGCACCTTCGTCTTCTGGCGGCAGAAACACCCCATCGATTTCAAATTTGGGTTCTTTGACTGCCACTGAATCAAACCGATATGCTTGGGCATTAGCGGGGGGATTGGTTAAAAGTTCAAATAGTAAAGTGGGAGATTGTTGAAATAGTTTATAAAAAATTGAATCACGCCGCATGCAGCATTTTAGTGAATCGTTAACCCTATGAAATATCTAACCACACATCTCCTGACATTGCTATTTCATTACCGCTAAACCCATTTCCAAACACACCCTAATCTTTACTAATCGCCTTTACAAATATCCTCTTACAGAATATTTTCAGTTGCGATCACTTTTATTAATAAAATCTTCTATTATGTTGATGTATGTTTCCTGGTTTTCATCATTCATCATTTTTAGCTACCTTGCAGCCACCATCAACGCAATAGGTCGATTTATAGGTACTAGAACGCTTGCCAAAGATGGTGTAGCGGTTATCCCGGATTTGTTCGTAAAAGCGATTGCCTGCCCATTCTACCCCAGGTAAAGCGCGATATGCATCTACAAATACACTACCTGAAGGCAACAGCTTCCCAATCTCAAGAGCAGCTACACTACCTTGCCAGCGTCTTTCTGGTGCATCTGCATCAATGAGAATCATACCTAACTCACAATCTTGGGGTGTTATTCCCCACTGTTGGAGAGTTAGCTCGTCTTGCATAGGGGCATAGCGAAAAAGTTGTCCCTTATCAAGAGTCTCCAGTATTTGCACTCCTGTGACACAGAGATTGCAATTCCCATCGTAGATAACCAAGTAACTCATAGAATTTGCCTATCCTGTTTGAACACTTAGTGTGCTAACATTTATAACATAATTTTTTTTCTTTTGAAGACATTATCTCAGTTGTCTAAAAAAGTAAGTGTGGGAATCTACCTTAAAAGCGATCATCTATGGGGTGAAAGCAATGCCAACAGAGGAAATCATAAATGTTGATTTTGCTCAAGAATATCCATATTCACAAATTCTTCCGCGATCGCCCCTTGCAACCAGTTACCATGCCAATTGGGATGGTATTCGCCTGGATTATCATCAACAGCCAGGATGTGAAACACCAGAACATAGTCCTCAACAGCACGTCATCAGTGTCAGTCTTACAAAACAGCCTATTAACGTAGAACGGGTGTTGAACGGACACGTCCAGCATGAGTGTATTCAATACGGTGACGTTGTAGTCATTCCAGAAAGCAGCTATCACAAATTAAGCTGGGAGATAGAAGCTGAATTTTTAGTCCTTAGTTTAGAAAAAGCTTTCTTTGCTCGTGCTGCCTATGATTCAGTAGATTTGCAACAGGTGGATATTGTACCACATTTTGCTGACTCAGATCCGTTGATTCAACAAATTGGACTGGCACTGCATTCAGAACTGGAATCAGATGGTACGGGTAGCCGTGTGTATATAGAATCTCTAACAACAACTCTCTGCATTCATCTACTAAAACACTATTCTGTATCTTCCCCAAAGATTGTTAAACATGCAGAAGGACTTTCGCGTTTGAAGTTGCAGCGAGCTATTGAATATATCAATCAAAACTTAGAAAAAGATTTAGGATTAGCTGAGATTGCGACAGCAGTGGGGATGAGTATGTATCATTTCTCGCGCCTCTTTAAACAATCCACTGGTTTTTCGCCGCACAAATATGTGATGAATTGCAGAATAGAGAGAGCGAAAAGGTTATTAACGAAAACAGAGGAAGCAATGGACGAAATTTATCAGCAAGTAGGTTTTCAGACCCAAAGCCACTTCACAAATGTCTTTCGCAAACTCATAGGTACAACACCTAAAGCGTATAGAAAACAGGTGAATATATAGGTTTTGTAGCTTTCACATGGTGCGTTAGTGCTACTTGTAATCTACTATCAGCTTTTGAATTGAGGAGAGTGCAAATTCTTTTGCCCTGACTATATTCTAAATACTGGATAATCAGGATGTTCCGGATTTGAAATCAACCGCTGATTCTTACAATCTACCAGTAAATCTGATGATTCCAACACAGTCTGACCAATCAGCACCTCATCGCCTGCAACCAAAGCAGATTCAGTCGTCTCACGTCCTTCTATCTCAATAATCACAGGTCCAGTCAATCCTACAGCTTCCTGTCTACCATCAGCGTACTTTGCTATCTGCTGACCTCGTATTCTTAAACCAAGCTTTTCTACTATTTCCATAGGCAAAACAGTTCGTACTGCGCCAGTATCTACAAGTGCTTGTGTCTGGTGAACACGTAACTGATTGGGATTAAGTAGTCCTCGCTTGACTAATTCTTCATCCACTGCATTTATGAGTTTCACCTGTACTCTGACTTCTCCGATGTCCTCGCTAACCACACGCTCAGAACGATTAAAACTTAACATATAACCTGTACCTCCAAATTACCAGAGCATCTGCAACGCCTAAACGAAGTGAGTCAAATTGAGCTTGCTTTCCCTCACGACTTTTTGCAAAATGACACGATTCGCGATCGCCTTTACGGTGGTACATTCAGTACCATAGATAACCATCACAATTGAAAGAACAACAAATAATTAATAAAAATTATAACTTTTTAAGCAAAAATTCCATCTGTCGGTAGAGAGTTTCCGACATCATAGTAGTGTCTGTAGACTTGTCTTGTCGTACCAATGAGCAGAGGCACCAACCATGAGCGACAAAGCTTCATCACGTCTATATCCAACCCGTATTGATATTCCCGTTGAGGCACGCAAGCAGATTATTGCAATTCTCAATCAGACTCTAGCAGCTAGTTTGGATTTGAAAACCCAAGCGAAGCAAGCGCATTGGAATGTCAAAGGCAACGACTTCTTCCAGTTACACGAATTGTTTGATGAAATTGCAACTGAGTTAGAAGAGTTCATTGATTTATTTGCCGAACGCATCACGGCTTTAGCTGGCTATGCGCTGGGTACAGCGCGCTTAGCTGCTGCAAATTCAATTTTACCTGAATATCCTCTAGATATCGATGCAGGATTAGATCATGTCGCCGCTTTGGCAGACCGTTTTGCACCCTATGCCAAGCACCTACGCGAAGCGATCAACAAAACGACTGAATTAGGGGATGCTGACACCGCTGACCTTTACACCGAAGTGTCTCGCACCATTGACAAGCAGCTGTGGTTCTTAGAAGCCCACCTGCAAGCGTCTACCACACAAGGCGGAAACGGTGCAACAGCCACCAAAATTGGAGAAAAAGCTACTGTCAAATAAGTCTCTTGTAGCTCATAGCTAATGGCGTTAATTTAGTCATATATTGTAGGTAGGCTGGGTTTCGTTTTTTAACCCAGCTTATCTGTTAGGAAACACTTAGCTTAATTCAACTTATATATATAGCAATCCTATATGAGTTGTAAAAATCGCTGGAGTCCAGAAACCGGGTTTCTAGTTTTTCACAAATGATTTATGACTGCTATAGGAATCCGGTTTGATTTGGTGAACTAACTCGTAGGGGGAGGGAACAGGGAACTCTTAACAGGGAACTCTTAAGAAGGAATAAAGGTGTACCTAGCTGAGCAAAAATCAAATAGGAATCCTATATATTAGGTTATTGTTACATGAAAAGAAAATCCTTTAGCAATTTCCTTTTGGTAAGTACGGCACTTCCAAGTGCGTACTTTTCATTTTATATATACGTGTTTTAAGATTGAGATAGTTGAAAACCAGACGCAATTCGAGAAATCTCAAGAAAAAGTTTCTTTCATCGTTATGTCAAAATCGCTGTTGTAACTTAGTATTCAATCAGACTCAAGTGGAGTATTTATTCACTAAAATTCCTAATTTTGCAATCAATTGAAGATAATCATTTCTGCACTATTGCCGCAAAGAGAAAGTTTGTTATTGCTGGCAAGTGTAACCAGAATTGATAACAGATAGCCAACAAGTATGCTTGATGTTTTTACTGCGATAAATCATTAAAATGGAGATACAATTTATGACTCCCAATACCAAAACTCACCTCATTCATGATAGAAATGCACGTGGTCGTACTAAGCTAGGCTGGCTCGATAGTTACCACACATTTTCCTTTGGTGGTTTTTACGATCCAAACCGCATAGGATTTAGTGCTCTACGAGTCATTAACGATGACCGCGTTGTTCCCGGTGCTGGTTTTCCAACCCACGGACACCGCGATATGGAAATCCTCACCTATGTTTTGGAAGGAGCAATAGAACATAAAGACAGCTTGGGAAATGGTTCAGTCATACGTCCGGGTGAAGCGCAAATTATGAGCGCTGGTACTGGTATTATGCACAGCGAATACAATCCTTCTGAAACTGAACCAGTTCACCTACTACAAATTTGGATTCTTCCTAACCAGCAAGGATTGCAACCCAGGTATGAACAAAAAACGTTTTCCCTTGAAGAAAGACGTGGAAAACTGCGTTTAATTGGTGCTAAAGATGGGCGTGATGGTGCTATCACTATTTATCAAGATGTTGACTTATACACATCTGTTTTGGAACCTGGTGATATTATAAGTTATCACGTCGAACCCAATCGTCATGCTTGGTTGCAAATCGCTCAAGGTATCGTCACCTTAAACGGTGAAGAACTTAGAGCAGGTGATGGAGTGCAAATAAGTGGCGAAGAACAACTTGAAATTAGCACTAACATCGGTGCAGAAATCTTGCTTTTCGATTTGGCGTGAGAAGTCGCTGAAGAAATGAAAATTCTTCGTTAGCAGCTGCTCATTCTCAATATTTTCTAGGGAGGTAGGAACTGCTAGCCTTGCTTCTAGGTTCAACCTAGGAGCAAGACTACCATTTAGCAAAGGTAATTTTTTTCGGGTTTTCCGTTATGCTCCGAAAGAAGTACTGATTAATCACGATACCAATTCACCTCTAATCCTTGATTTTGCCCTGAGTACATATCTTTGTATGAGTTATAGCCTACCATTTTCATCTGGTTTCCCTCAACTTTCAAAGAAAGAAATCGTTGAAAAAAGTTTATCTTTCCGGGGCTAGTGATTTGAATTGTAAAGTAAGTTCCATCAGTCACTTTAGTTATATTTTTGTAGCTCAGCTTTTTATCTTTACCATACTTTATTGTAGTTGGTGTAATTGATAGGGTTTCTCCTCTACCATTAGACCACTTACCAATGTATGGTTGCGAAGAATTTGCTAATAGTAAATATTTACTGGTTTGTTTGTCAAACTTAGTTATATGGCTATTTTCAAAAGCTAGTCCACGAACATCTGTTGCTGGATTTTGGGCAATTACCGGTGTTTGGGAAAGAGTATATCCACCAACTGAAGTAGCTATAAAAAGTCCTAAGGCAGTCAATTGCTTGTTGAAAAAGGTATACATAATTTTTCTTTTTTTTAGTTATTTTGAAAAAAATCATTTCTTTCCCTGACTACTGATTGTTAAAAAAAAGAAATTTAGCAAAGTTCAGAATCAAGATACGATTTCTTGTAGCCATACAATTACCGGATGATTTGCATCTTCGTAATTAAAGTTTCTAGTCGGGATTTACCGCAAGGCTCAGCACTTTGACAATCATTAACTGAAACTTGGTTATAAGATAGCTGCACTTTCTTGTTTAGAAAACGTTTTTTATTTGCACAAGTCTCAAACGATGCACCGACACTGTTATACTGTTTTCCTTTGTCATCTACTAAGTTGACATAGCACATGATGTCACCATTTACCATGCTTTTTACTGTGGCAATTGTGGGTCTTGCAACTGGTTTCTTTGCTTGTACAGCAGTGTAGTTACCCAGCGAGCCAATAGCAGAGGCGGTAAAGACAGATATAGATAGGCATATAGCTTGGAAATGTATTTTTTTACCTTGCATCGTTTTGTACTCCTTTGTCTTAAGCTGTCAGTCCATGCAGTGGCTCCTCGGCACTCAGAATTATTTTGGTTAGTAATAGCAAGATTAAAACATTTTTCGCAAGAACTGAAAAGACAACATGGGAACTTAGTATGTAAACTTACCTATATATAATCTTATTTGTAGCATTCCTCTTTAGATAGATTAGACGACTGAACGGAAAAAGTATATTGAAATGGAATACTAAGTGGTTCAAGTAAGAGCTTTATGCTAGCTAAACAATTTCTCTATCAACGGCTCCCGTTTTGCTTCAGTTCCAGTTTATTTCTTCTTAGGTGCTTTGTAAGTCATGAAATCTCCTGAGCCTCAAACTCATCTTGAAGATAATCGCCAAGAGACCGAATTGGAAGAGCCACCCCGCAGATCGCGAAGGTGGCTTTGGCTATTGTTAGCCCTAGTACTACTAGCAGGCGGAGGTTTTGCACTTTGGCGTTGGCTGGCTCCTCAAAGCAAAGCACCCGTAACTGCTAACGCTCAACCGCCAGCACCAAGAGTCAAGGTATCTACAGTACAAGCTGGTATTATTGAGGATAGTGAACAGTTCCTTGCGAGGTTGGAATCACGCCGCTCAGTGACTCTTCAGCCGAGAGTTCAGGGTCAAGTCGCACAAATATTTGTCAAGTACGGAGATACAGTGGCTGTGGGGAGTCCCATTATCCAAGTAGACGCCAGACAGCAACAAGCAGCGGTTAGTAGTGTAAATGCTGCTGCTGAAGTATCTCAGTCACAATTGGAGAATGCTCGTGCTAGCATCAGATCCCTAGAAGCTGAACGGTTATCTAAATTAGCTGATTTGAAGTTGAATCAGCAGGAGTATCAAAGGTATACCAATTTGTCAGATCAAGGAGCTGTCTCTCGACAGACAAGGGATCAGTATGCCAACAGGCTGGAAACATCACAAGCTGCTGTCCGTGAAACAGAAGCTCAAATTAGAGCGCAGGAAGCTACCATTAGGCAATTTGAAAAATCTTTAAAGCAAGCACAAGCCAATATCAGAGAACAACAAGTCCAGCTTCAGTACTACAGAATTACCGCTCCCTTTGCTGGCACAGTTGGGAACATACCAGTGAAAGTTGGTGATTTTGTCAATACGTCTACACAATTAGTTACCATTACTCAAAACCAACCTTTAGAACTAAATGTTTATGTGCCTGTTGAGCGCGGCTCTCAACTCCGTGAAGGAACGCCGGTAGAGGTTTTGGACGCACAAGGCAAGAGTATAGGTATGAGTCGAGTATCTTTTATAGCTCCTAGTGCTAATAATAGTGCTAATAATAATACTCAATCTATACTCATTAAATCGCTCTTTGATAACTCAAAAAATCAACTACGTGCAGATCAGTTAGCTTACGCAAGAGTAATCTGGAGTAAGCGCCCAGGAGTATTGATACCAGCAACAGCAGTCACTCGTGTGGCGGGAGAAACTTTTGTTTTTGTAGCAGTTCCAGCACCACCAAAATCTTCTCAAGGACAAAAAGCTCAAGGACAAAAAACACAAGAAAATCAGCAAGGAGCATTCCAACTGGTAGCTCGACAAAAACGCGTGAAGCTAGGCAACATCACAGGTAATAACTACCAAGTTCTTGAAGGATTAGAGCCAGGAGACAGAATTATTGTTTCGGGGCTACTCAATCTTAGGGATGGCGTTCCCGTTATTCCCGAGTCTTAGCAATAGGAGCAAGGAGAAAGGGACAAGACAATTCAAATTTCAAATTTCAAAATATGCCCTACAGGACATGTAGTGTGTCCTCTGGACGCAGCGATTACAAAATTTTCAAATCTCCCTTTACTCTACGGCAGTTGCTCCAACGGGGGGAACCCCTGCAGGCAACTTCTCTCCGCACCGCAGTGCCTCCCCTACTCTCTATTTCGTAATTCCCTATTACTTTATTTTCCTATGTTTGTTGACTTCTTCATCAAGCGACCTGTCTTCACGAGTGTTTGCGCGATCTTAATTTTGCTAGTTGGAGCAATTAGTATCCCTACACTACCCACAGCACAGTATCCAGAAATTAGTCCAGTTCAAGTAAACGTTACTGCAAACTATGTTGGAGCCAATGCTGAGACTGTAGAAAACACTGTTACAACTGTCTTGGAACGACAGATCAACGGTGTTGAGGGCATGAAGTACATGACCTCGAGTAGCACTAACACTGGTAATAGTACTATTACGGTCACTTTTGACGCATCCCGAAACAAAGATATTGCAGCAGTCGATGTGCAAAACCGAGTGTCGTTGGCTGAACCGCAGTTGCCAGAACCAGTACAACGGACTGGGGTTACTGTGAGTAAGCAGTCCTCTAACATTCTGTTGGCAATAGGGTTATATAGTGAAAAAAACGAGTTCGACAACGTATTTTTAAGCAACTATGCCGACCTCTACTTAGTAGATGGTCTCAAAAGAGTTGAAGGTGTAAGTGAGGCGCGAATTTTTGGTGAACGCCGCTATGCCATGCGTCTGTGGCTTGACCCCAACCGCCTTGCCAGTCGCAACCTGACCGCCCAAGATGTGATTGATGCTCTTAACGAACAAAACATACAGGTGGGGGCTGGGCAAATCGGTCAGCAGCCAGCTCCCAAGGATCAAATGTATCAAATAGACCTGAGAGCGCTGAGCCGACTCACGGAACCATCCGAATTTGAGGAAATGGTTTTGAAAACAGATACGAATGGCACGCTTATCAAGCTCAAAGATGTGGGTCGAGCAGAACTGGGGGCTGAGAATTATAGCACATTCCTGCGCTTTAAAGGTCAAGAGGGTGTGGGTATAGGAATATTTGCTATACCAGGAAGCAATGCTTTGGACGTTGCTAAGGCAGTTAAAGCTGAAATGGCGCAACTTGAAAGAGATTTCCCGCCTGGATTAGAATATAAGGTAGCCTTTGATACGACTTCGTTTGTGGAAGCATCCCTTGCCGAAGTCGTTAAGACGCTGTTTGAGGCACTTGTTCTGGTCATTGTGGTGATTTTTGTCTTCTTGCAGGACTGGCGCGCCACTCTCATTCCCGTCGTAGTCATTCCTCTGACATTAATTGGGACTTTTGCCTTTATTAAAGTTTTTGGGTTTTCAATCAATACCTTAACCTTATTTGGTCTGACTTTAGCGACTGGATTGGTTGTTGACGATGCAATCATCGTCGTCGAGGACATTTCTCGCTTGATTGAAAATGAAGAAATGTCACCGCGTCAGGCTGCTTCTTCAGCCATGCACGAACTTTTCGGCGCAGTCATTGCGACTTCTCTGGTGCTCATGGCTGTATTTGTTCCTGTTGCTTTCTTTCCAGGTTCTACAGGACAGATTTATCGCCAATTTGCGTTGACAATTGCCTTCTCAATGGCAATTTCTACCTTTCTTGCTATTACCCTAACTCCTTCGCTCTCATCTCTGGTGCTACGTAAGGGACAAAAACCAGGTGGTTGGCTAGGCTGGGTGTTTGCAAAATTTAATAACTTAATTGATTGGACGCGCAGGCAATACGAGCGAGCGCTTATCTTTTTAAATCGTTTCAGAGCAATCGTAGTGCTACTGTTTATCCTCTCTCTAGGACTAACAGGGTTGCTTTACACTCGCGTACCAACGGCATTTATTCCTGAGGAAGACCAAGGCTATTTCATCACGATTATTCAAGCACCAGAAGGTGTTTCGCTCAACTACACCAGCAAAGTCATGCGTCAGGTAGAAGAACAACTTCTCAAATTGCCTGAAGTTGAGGGAACTTTCGCTATAGGTGGCTTTGCTGTTAGCGGCGGCGGTACTGCCAACAGTGGTGGGATTTTTACAACCCTCAAGCCTTGGGAGAAGCGTGGAGAAGGTCATTCTGTAGAAGCAATTATTAACAATCTGCGAGCAAAGTTTTCTACGATTACAGATGCGCGAGTTTTGTCAGTTAATCCACCCGCAATTCAGGGTTTAGGCAGTTTTGGTGGTTTCCAATTTGAGCTACAAGACAGAAGAGGCAATAGTGGCTTGGAGACTATGGTGCAAGTTATGGGTCAGTTACTCCAACGGGGAAATCAGACGCCAGGATTGCAAGCTGTGTTTAGTACTTTTGCTGTAAACACACCTCAGCTTTTGATTGAAGTAGACCGCAATAAAGCCAAAGCGCTGCAGATTGATGTAGATACAATTTTTAATACTTTACAAAGTTACTTAGGTTCACAGTACGTCAACGACTTTAACTACCTCCAGCGGACTTACCGAGTTTACATTCAAGCTGATGCTCAGTTTCGCTCTAATCCTGAGGATATTGGTCGATTGTATGTTCGTTCTACTAACAACCAAATGGTTCCCCTAAGCAATCTTGTGAAAATTGTCTCAACAACTGGGGCGCAAACAATTAACCACTACAACTTGTTTAGGTCTATTGAAATTAACGGTGGAGCTGCTCCGGGTTCTAGCTCAGGACAAGCTATTGAAGCGATGCAGCGAGTGGCAAAGGAAGTTTTACCGGCAGGTTATGGTTACGAATGGTCGGGAATCTCAGCTGAAGAGCAACAGTCCGGCGGTCAAGCACCTTTGATTTTTGGTTTGGGACTTGTCTTTGTGTTCCTAGTGCTGGCTGCTCAGTATGAGAATTACGTTGACCCCTTAATTATTATGTTTTCAGTTCCCTTGGCTATCTTGGGGGCACTGTTGGCACAGTCTTTGCGGGGTCTGCCTAATGATGTATACTCTCAAGTCGGTCTAGTGATGCTGATTGGTTTGGCAAGTAAGAACGCCATTTTGATTGTAGAGTTTGCCAACCAACTACGTGACCAAGGGTGGTCAATCACTAAAGCAGCGATAGGAGCATCTGAACAGCGCTTGCGACCAATTCTCATGACTTCCTTTGCTTTTATTTTGGGTGTTTGGCCATTGTTAAATCCCGAAGGAGCAGGAGCAGCAAGCAGAAAATCTCTCGGTACAGCAATTGTTGGCGGGATGCTTGTCTCTACTTTCTTGAGCCTATTTATAGTGCCAATTTTATACATCGTGATTGGAAAAATTCGCGATCGCCTGACACGACGCCGTAAATCTCCACAGCTACAACCCGTTGAGGATGGTAGAGTTCCTACTGAAAGCCATCGATAAATTGACACAATAGGTGGGATACACCCCACCTATTGTTTTTTATGTCAATGAATTCAGGAGATAACGAGATGCCCACGATTGCCAAAAACAACGATGTCATTACAGTGATTATTATCTTCGTCGTAGAACCGGAACGTCAGCAGGAACTCATTGATACAATCATCGAATTCCTTGAAACAACAGTAAAGCACCAATCTGGTTTTGTTTCATCTAGCATTCATAAAAGTATTGATGGCGTCCGGGTTATGAATTATGCTCAGTGGAAAACACTGGAAGACTACAAAGCATTTATCAACAACTCTGAAGTGCAAGCCAAAGGAGCTAAACTTTCCCAGTTCCAGATTCACGAGTCGCATATCTACGAGGTGGTTGTTTCTCAGCCAGATAACGCTACACTCAAAATTTCCAAAGGCGGTTTGATTCACCTGGCGGAATTCCGAGTCAAGCCAGAAAATCAGATGCGCTTGGTGGAATTGGAGAGGCAATATGTAGGAGTAGGTTTGCAAAATTTAGGACTTCTTTCTGCTAATTTCCATCGTTCGCTTGATGGCGTGCATAATGTGAACTATGGACAGTGGCGCAGTTTTGCAGATTTTGAAGAACTGCTCAAAGATCCAAAGTACAAACCCTTGAATGAATATTGGCAAGGTCTAGCTGAAAACGAGTTTCATCTTTATGAGGTAGTTTACACTCAGCCAGAATGATGAATTGGCTTTGTTTGCTTTCCTCGTTTTCCTCGTTCCTTGGTTCCAGCCAAGGAATGATGTCTTAGAGACTCCGCCTCCATTGTTAACAGGTGAGGCTAACAAGAATAATGGAGATAACCCTGTGACTTCCAATATCAATCTTTTCACTTCCATTCAACTTGGTCCCTACACCCTACCAAACCGAATGGCGATGTCACCAATGACTCGTTTGCGAGCAATTGACAACGTCCCCAACTCATTGATGGCGACTTACTACGCGCAACGGGTAACAGCAGGACTCATCGTTACTGAAGCCACAATGGTTTCACCCCTGAGTTTAGGCTACATTAACTGTCCGGGTATTTACTCAACAGAACAAGTAGATGGATGGCGGCGAGTGACAGATGCCGTACATGAAAAAGGGGGAAGAATTTTCTTGCAATTGTGGCACTCTGGAAGAATTTCTCATTCTTCTTTATTAGATGGACAATTACCCGTTGCACCCTCTGCTCTTGCTGCCCCAGGAGAACTGCACACTCCTATAGGGAAAGTAGCAATGGAAACACCTCGTGCTCTAGAAACGCATGAAATCCCTGAAATTGTTGAGCAGTTTCGCAAAGGTGCAGAAAACGCTCATGCTGCGGGATTTGATGGCGTGGAATTGCATGGGGCTTTTGGTTACATAATCGACCAATTTCTGCAAGATTGCACAAATAAACGCACTGATGAATACGGTGGTTCGATAGAAAATCGAACACGATTTCTGCTGGAAGTTGTCCAAGCAGTCACCAGTGTGTGGGGTACAAATCGTGTTGGTATCAAACTTTCGCCCAGTAACACATTCTACGGGATGGGCGACTCGAATCCGCAAGAAACTTTTGGTTATGCAATAAATGCTCTCAATCGCTTTGGATTGGCATATCTCCACCTACAGGAACCGAATGAGATTGATTTAGCATCCCGTGATGTGATGAACCCGGTAACACCTTACTACCGTAAAATTTACAAAGGAACTTTGATAACCAATGGTGGCTACAACCATGCCAAAGGAGATAGCATACTGAAGAATGGTGATGCAGATTTGGTTTCTTTTGGACAGTTATTTCTTGCCAATCCTGACTTACCAAAACGTTTTGAACTGGATGCTTCTTTGAATGAACCAGATCCAAAAACGTTTTACGGCGCTGGTGAGAAAGGATACACAGATTATCCATTTCTTGCAGTTCAAGCAACAACCTCATAGGAAACTTGCAAATGATACTCCGCCTGCTCCCATAACTAGTTTCCTGTTACGCCAACGCCACCTTCGTTCTGCCATATGAATTCTAACGTCTTGTTGGGCATGGTAGTTTTCTCACCTATGTCCACAATTCAATTCATAATGAATTCAATGCAAAAAAATAAATTGTATGCAACCAACAAGCATCGATAATCAGCAAAAATCCCCAAAAAACCTGTACACGGATACAAATTTTTACATTATTTGTGCAGTTTCTTTGATGGCAGTTCTCGGAGTAGCCAGCGTGTCTCCGGCTTTTCCCAAACTAGCTCTATCATTAAACCTCGATCCTCAAAATATAGGATTGTTAGTTACAGTTTTTACATTTCCTACTGTCGTTTTAGGTCCTATTGTTGGTGTCCTTGCTGATAGATTCGGTAGGAAAAAAGTTATCATCCCTGCACTGTTTTTATTTGGTATTGCGGGGACAGCGTGTGCTTTTACCCACAATTTTAACCTTTTACTCTTGCTGCGTTTTTTACAAGGAATCGGTGCTGCTCCTTTGCTATCTCTCAGTATTACTTTAATTGGAGATTTATACGTAGGAGATAAACGCACTACAGCAATAGGTTACAATACTAGCGTCACAAGTACTGGTACAGCTATTTATCCTCTTATCGGTGGCATACTAGCAACTCTTGGTTGGTACTACCCGTTTTTGTTACCCATTGTAGCAATTCCTGTTGGGTTGCTGGTGTTATTTGTATTAAAGAATCCAGAACCACAAGGAGAAAGAAATCTTCGGGAGTACTTGAAAAATGCTGTCAAAGCTTTGAAGAATCGTAAGTTGGCTGGACTTTTTATTGGTAGTGCTGCTAACTTTGTTCTTCTCTACGGAGCTTACGTCACTTATTTACCTCAATTAATAAACGATACTTTCCATGCACCTGCTGCCATAATTGGATTCATACTCTCTAGTGTTTCTATAGCAATTGTCATTACATCTTCGCAACTAGGAAGACTGACTAAAAAATTTCATACCACGACTTTAATTAGAGTATCTTTTCTCTTATATGCTCTTGCTCTATTAACAGTTCCCCTAATACCAAATGTTTGGTTACTATTAATTTCAACCACTATTTTTGGCATTGGTATAGGGATTGGTGCTCCTAGTATCCAAACTCGTTTAACGGAGATTGCACCCAGACAGTATTTGGCTACAATTCTCTCTGTTAACGGAACATTTTTTGGCTTAGGACAAACCCTTGGACCCCTACTGATGCTTGTAGCTTTTAGTTTAGGAGGTATAAATAGCGTATTTTATGCAGGTGTAGGGTTTGCAATTCTTACTCTTGTGATTTTCAGGTATTGCACTTGCTTGTAATTAAGGAAAAGAAATGACATGAGTCAGTCAAAGATTGCAGTTGTTTTAGGTGTAGGTCCGGGACTGGGAGCCGCAGTTGCTCATCGGTTTGCACGAGAAGGCTTTGCTGTAGGATTAATGGCAAGAAATTCAGAGCAACTAACTCAAATTCAATCAGAAATTGAACAGTCTGGCGGAAAGGCATTGTCTGTTACTGTTGATGCGACTGACCCCACATCAGTAAAAGGTGCATTTGAGCAAGTATCCTCACAACTAGGTGCACCAGAAGTCTTTGTCTATAATGCAGGAGCATTTCACAGGGCTGGTATCCTAGAACTGACACCAGACCAGTTTGAGTCCTCCTGGAAAGTGAACTGTTTTGGAGCTTTTCTGGCGGTACAGCAGGTTCTTCCAGCAATGGTTGAGCAAGGTCACGGTACTATCTTGTTAACGGGAGCAACCGCCGCTGTGAGAGGTTCAGCCAAGTTTGCTGCTTTGGCGGTGGGCAAATTTGGGTTACGAGCATTGGCGCAGTCGTTGGCGCGAGAGTTTGGTCCTCAGGGAATTCATGTAGCTCATATCATTATTGATGGTATGATTAATACCCCAAGAGTGCGAGCAATGACGTCGGAAGCTGAAGAAAATACATTACTGGCACCTGAAGCGATCGCACAAACATATTGGCAACTCTATCAGCAGGATGTAACAGCATGGACTTTGGAACTTGATTTGCGACCTGCGGTGGAGAAGTTCTAACAGTCTCTTTGGTAACTTATTCAATGGTAAAACAATCTGAATTGACTTTATTTTTATAACGAACCGCAAAGGACGCAATCCAAAGCTATCAAACAGTTCAACAAAAAAGAAGCAAGAAGTAAACGCTTTGAGCAACTTCGGTTGTTTTGAGTAGATTTTATGGAGCAGCAGAACACAAAATGGCAACAATGAAAGCAGTACGCATTCACACTCACGGTGGACCAGAAACCTTAGTTTATGAAGATGCACCGCGATCGGAACCAGCAGCGGACGAAGTTTTGATTCGCATCTATGCAGCAAGTGTCAATCCGGTTGACTGGAAAATTCGTGACGGCTATGGCAAAGATAACTTCAAGCACCACTTACCTTTGATTCTTGGTTGGGATGTCGCTGGAACAATTGAAGCAACTGGTTCTCAAGTAGAGCAGTTCCAGCTTGGTGATGCAGTCTATGGCTATACAAGCTTAAACCGTGATGGTGCTTATGCCGAGTTTATGGTTGCGAAGACAACAGAGATTGCTTTAAAGCCTACCTCTGTTGATTTTGTCCAAGCAGCAGCTATCCCAGTTGGAGCACTGACCGCATGGCAAGCACTTTTTGATACAGCAGGTCTCACAGCAAATCAACGGGTACTAATTCATGCAGCATCGGGCGGAGTTGGTTCAATGGCGGTGCAGTTGGCAAAAGCGAAAGGTGCTTATGTCATCGGTACAGCCTCGGCACGTAATGCCGACTTTCTACGTGATTTGGGAGTCGATGAAATCATTGATTACCAGAAAACAAAATTTGAGACAGTTGTGCAGGATTTAGATGTCGTTTTTGATACTATTGGCGGCGACACTCAAGAGCGCTCCTTTGGTGTGTTGCGAAAAGATGGATTTCTTGTCTCTATTGTTTCTCCCCCATCACAAGAAACAGCAGCTAGTTACAGCGTCCGAAGCAGCATGGTTAGCGTTCAACCCAACGCAGCACAGCTGGACGAGATCACCGCACTCGTGGACTCCGGAAAACTCAAGCCCTATGTAGAAACAGTACTGCCATTAAGTGAGGCGCGACAGGCACATGAAATGAGTCAGAGCGGTCGCACACGCGGCAAAATCGTTTTGCAAGTCGTTGACTGAGAAACGAAGATACTAAGGAGGGGTTAATGGGAACAGCACAATTCATGTATGCCGCTTGGTATGAAAAACTATGACAGAAGAATGAGTTTTTTCTGCTAGTGGGTAAATGGGCAATGCCAACCATAAACCTATACTACCAAGCGCAGTAGGCAGTGAAAGCGAGTATTGAACATGGTAGAGTCAAAAGATGCACCTTTAAGCATTGTCATCACGGGCGCAGATAGTGAGCTTGGACTAGAAACCATACGGCAACTGATTGCCTGTGGACACCAAGTCACTGGACTTGCATTAAGTAAAGATGGTGCTACAGCAATACGCTCTGTTGGTGGAGTGCTTGCTGATGCCAACCTGACAAGCGCCGCCGAACTCAAAGATGTCTTCGCAAGAACCAAAGTTGATGTCGTACTGAACCTAGCGCCACAACTGGCGAATACACTGCTACATGATGGGCAGGACTGGAAAGGTTACGACAAAGTACTTCCTGCCACAACTACCGCATTGCTAGAAGCAGTAGAGGTTACAAATGTCAAGTTTTTCGTTCATACTAGCTATACTTTCCTCTATGGCAATACCACGGATGCTACGGAAAGCACTCCTCTCACTGCACCCAGTGATGATCCAATTTTTGCCACAGCTATCGATGCAGAAAAACGGGTTATGAACAGCAAGATTCCCACTTGCGTATTGCGAATGGGATATCTGTATGGTCCTCAATCTAAAGATTTGAAGCTGTATGTAAAATCATTCAAGCTGGGTCGTCCCTATTTTGCAGGTCGTCCAAACAACTTGGCAAACTGGCTACACTTTGAGGATGCAGCGATCGCCTTAGTGCAGATCACACAACAGCAACCAGCAGGTGCAGTGTTTAACGTCGTCGATGGTACCCAGGTGTCCTTCGCTGATTTTATTGATCACTTTGCCTTCACCTTGGGAAGAAAGCGCCCTGGACATATTCCAATGTGGCTCACGCCTCTGGCACTTTTGTTGGTCATCAAACCTCAACAGGTGGAGTTGCTCGAACTCTCGACTACCGTAAAGAATGACTTGATTCGTCAGCAGCTTGGATGGAGTCCTCGCTATGCCAATTACCGTGAAGGTTTAGAACAAACTGTAGAGCTATGGCGCAGCAATAATGAGGTTTAGAAATAAGGAAAGATACCTGTTTATAGGGATATGGTGTTTCAGACGAACCGAACTGGCAGGGTGTGGTCAATCATTCGTTGGTTGACAATGGGCAATGGGCATTGTCCTCTTATCCATTCCTTTACCAACAGGTTTTGACCACACCAAACTGGCATGACTCACAGCGGTTTTCGTTTGGGGTGCAACACATTCACAGGGCACAATGTTGTTCCCCTACAAAAACCTGTCTTTCACCCAATTGATAACCACCATATTGCAGTTGTCATCAATAATTAATAAAGGAATAGAACCGCAAAGATACAAAGGGCGCAAAGAAAAGGTACAAAGTTTATGAAAGTTAGTCGCGCATATACAAGATTGCTTGTCAAAGATTGGAAGGCTTGCTTTTTGTTCTACAAAGATGTCATCGAATTTGACGTTGCTGTAGAAGATGAAGAAGCCGGATATGCTGAATTCAAAGCCGGAGATATGACGCTCAGTTTATTTCGGCGGCAAGAAATGGCACAAATGATTCACAATGCCTATAAGCCCCCTCATGCAGAATGTCAAGATACTGTGGCATTGATTTTTACGGTGCATGATTTGGAGGAGGAATATCAGCGATTAAGACATAAGGGGGTGCAATTTACCGTAACACCTATGAATAATCCTTACTATGGAATTAAAACAGCATATCTTCGAGATCCAGATGGCACTCTCATTGGTTTATACGAGTTTCTTGTGTGATATATAAAAAACCAAGTATTTAAAAAGGAAGGTTACCAAAGCGCTATGGCTAAACCTGTCATCATAACGGTTGACGATGATCCAGAAGTTTTGCAAGCCGTGGCGCGGGATCTGCGCCAAGAATATGGCGATCGCTTCCGAATTATCCGCGCTGAGTCTGGTACTAGTGCCTTGGAAGCTTTGGAACAACTCAAACTCCGCAATCAGCCAGTGTCGCTGTTTCTTGTAGATCAACGAATGCCGCATATGTCCGGCGTGGAGTTCTTAGAACAAGCCATGTCAATGTTCCCAGATGCAAAACGTGCTTTACTCACTGCCTACGCAGATACTGATGCCGCTATTCGTGCCATCAACAACACAAAAATCGATTATTACTTAATGAAGCCGTGGGACCCACCAGAAGAACGCTTGTATCCAGTGCTGGACGATTTACTTGATGACTGGCAAGCAAGCTTCCACCCACCGTTTGAAGGGATTCGTGTCATCGGTAACCGCTGGTCCCCTCATTCTCATCAAGTTAAAGATTTCCTGGCGCGAAATCAAGTGCCTTACCAGTGGTTGGATATCGAATTCTCAGAAGAAGCACAAAAACTAGCAGAATACGCTGAATGTGATAGATTACACCTGCCTCTCGTTCTTTTTGGTGACGGTTCCCACGTCATGCAGCCAACTAACCTGCAAGTTGCTGAGAAAATTGGGCTGCGAACCCAAGCAGAAAAACCGTTTTATGACTTGATTATCGTTGGTGGCGGTCCTGCTGGTTTAGCAGCTGCGGTGTATGGTGCATCAGAAGGGCTACGCACAGTGATGATTGAACGTGAAGCCCCAGGAGGACAAGCAGGGACGAGTTCACGTATTGAAAATTACCTTGGTTTCCCAATTGGTTTAAGTGGTGGCGATTTAGCGCGACGTGCTGTCACCCAAGCAAGGCGCTTTGGTGTCGAAATTCTGACACCACAAGAAGTTAAGGGTATACGCGTAGAAGATCAGTATCGATTTGTGCAACTAGGAGACGGTAGCGAAATTAGTTGCCATGCTCTGATGTTGGCGCTAGGTGTATCATGGCGACGGCTGGATGTCCCTGGACTTGACCGTTTGACAGGTGCAGGGGTTTACTACGGTGCTGCACAAGCTGAAGCCATGAGTTGCCAAGGTGAAGAAGTTTACATCATTGGTGGCGCAAACTCAGCAGGACAAGCGGCGATGTACTTTTCTAGATACGCCAACCACGTGACAATGTTAGTACGTGGCGACTCCCTTACGAAGAGTATGTCCCAGTATTTGATTGACCAAATTGCTGAAACACCAAATATTACAGTCAAGACACATAGCAGTGTGATAGAAGCAAAAGGAGAAACAAGTTTAGAAGCCATTACTATTCACAATTCTTTGACAGGTGAAACGCAAACCGTTCCTGCAACATCACTATTTATTTTTATTGGTGCTGTTCCCCGTACTGAATGGTTAGATGGAGTGATTGAACGAGACGATCGCGGTTATATCATAACAGGTCCAGACTTGCAAAAAGATGGACAACGCATCAAAGGATGGACGCTAGAACGCGATCCCTATTTGCTAGAAACGAACATCCCCGGAGTTTTCGCAGTCGGTGACGTGCGTCATGGTTCGGTGAAGCGAGTTGCTTCGGGCGTTGGTGAGGGTTCAATCTGCGTTCAGTTCGTCCATCGATATCTCAGTAACGTGTTGTAATGCTCAACATGAGTTCACAAATTGTCTGGCAGATACATTCTCGATTTCTGTCAGACAAGTCAGCTTTTCCTGTGTTGCTGAAAACTTTAATATTGGGAATATATTGGATTAGATGTCAATATTGATTTAGAACTCAGAGGTGACAATCATGCAAGAAATAACTCTCGCTGAAGCATCTAAAAATCCGCTTGAATTAATTGAAGCAGCCATGAGTGGTGAAGAAATCGTGATTACAAAAGACAATCAGCCTGTTGTCAAATTAACCCCTGTATCCCCTGAACGTCGTTCGCTGTTTGGGAGTGCTAAAGGCTTGATTACAATATCAGATGATTTTGATGAACCGCTGGAAGACTTTAAGGATTACATGTAATGAGGCTGCTGTTGGATACTCATACATTCATTTGGTTTTTTACAGGCAATACAAAAATCAGCAACCAAGTAAGGGTGCTAATTGAAAATGAGGATAATGAAAAGCTGCTAAGTACAGCTAGTGTCTGGGAGATGGCAATTAAACAAAGTACGGGTAAGCTGAGTTTTCATCTCCCATTTAAAATATTCATAGAGCAGCAACTCAAGCTTAATGACTTCAATTTACTAGACATCAATCTTGACCACCTTTCTGTTGTTGCAACTCTACCTTTGTATCATCGAGACCCATTTGACAGACTTTTAATTGCACAGTCTATTGTAGAAAAAATACCGATTTTGAGTACTGATTCAGCCTTGGATGCCTATCCTATTGAACGGCTGTGGTAGATAGCAATTATTAAATATAATTAAATATAAGGAGTTGCCATGTTGCACGACCCAAATCAAACGACGCTGTTTCCTAAATTGCCAGATGATGCTTTGGAGGAGATGAAGCAGTTTGGTACTGAAATACAACTTAACACGGGCGATGTATTGTTTAGTGAAGGTGACTCAAACTATAACTTTTTCGTGGTCTTAGAGGGCGAAATTGAAATTACTAAGCAAGTTGGTGTTGAAACGAAAGTGCTTATTATTCATCGTCGTGGTGATTTCATGGGCGAACTTTCAATTCTGACAGGTTCAGGTGCCATTGCTAATGCTCATGCGATCGCACGGAGTCGCGTTTTACAAATTGACGTTGAAACATTTAGACATATCCTTATTGAATGTTCACCTCTTGCTGAGGTGATTCTCTCTGCTATGGCAGGACGAACCAAAGAGGTGGAAGCGCAATTACGACAGCAAGAAAAGATGGCAGCGCTCGGTAAAATGTCAGCAGGATTAGCACACGAATTGAATAACCCAGGCGCAGCAGCGCGACGGGCGGCTAGTCAATTGCGCGAGAATTTTCAAAACTTACAAACTCTAGCTTTACAACTCAATTTACTATCTAAAGAACAACTAAAATTTATTACTGATATTCAACATCAAGCAACAGAATACGCTACCCATTCACCTAAACTTGACCCTCTTACCTGTAGCGATAAAGAAGATGAAGTGACAGAATGGTTGGAAGACCATGATATCAGTAATAGTTGGAAATTTGCTCCTACATTAGTTAATGCCGGACTGGATACCGAAAAGCTTGATACTCTTGCTGACAATATCCCCATTGACTGTCTAGAACATGTCCTCAAATGGCTTGACGCGACACTTTCATCTTTTGGGCTGATTCATGAAATTGAGCAAAGTACTGTTCGTATTTCTGAGTTGGTGAAAGCTATTAAAGGCTATTCTTACATGGATCAAGCGCCTCTGCAAGAAATAGATGTGCATGAGGGAATTGAAAATACTTTGCTTATCCTCCATCATCGCCTGAAAAAGGGAATTATGATTAACCGAGAGTATGATCGCACTCTGCCAAAAATTTGTGCTTATGCCAGTGAACTGAATCAAGTGTGGACAAATTTAATTGATAATGCCATAGATGCAATGAAGAGCAAAGGCAATTTAACTATTCGTACTTATAGAGAGAATAATTGTATTGTTGTGGAAATTGTTGATACAGGAGTAGGTATTCCACCAGCTATTCAATCTCGAATTTTTGAACCATTTTTTACGACCAAAGGAGTAGGTAAAGGAACTGGCTTAGGTTTAGAAATTGCCTATCGCATTGTTGTTAACAAACATCATGGTGACATCCACTTTGAATCCCAACCTGGTAATACACGCTTTCGAGTGCGTTTGCCTATTCAACTTGTGAATCATTGATGTTAAGGGGTTTCTGAGTAGAATTTTACCAGGATTGACTGCAAGCTTATGACTGAGATTTTTCAAACACAGCGCCTGATTGTCCGTGAGTGGATACTTGAAGTTGATGCTGCACAAGCCTTTGAAATTTATGGCGATTCAGAGGTAGTGCGCTTTCTTAGTGGCAAACCCGAGGAGAATGAAAAAACTCAACGAGAAAGTCTCCAACGACTGACTGAGCGCTATGCCCAGTTGAATAATGGTACTGGCTCCTGGGCAATTGTTGAAAAGCAAACCGGAGAAATTGTAGGAACTATCCTGTTAAAACAACTACCTGATAACCAGGGCAAACCAACTCAAGATTATGAAGTGGGTTGGCATTTAAAGAAAGCAGCTTGGGGCAAAGGTTATGCAACCGAAGCTGGACGAGGTGCTATTGAATATGGATTTAATATTCTTAAATTATCAGTTATCTATGCGGTGGTAAAGCCTGAAAATCACGCTTCAATTCGGGTAACTCAACGGCTTGGCATGATACCAATGGGTCGCACTCACAAATATTATAGTGTTGAACTGGAGTTATTTAAACTAGATGCAGAACATAGATAGATTATCGTCAGTTTATAAGTTAATTATTTCAAACTCAAACATGATTTTTCATTAAAAAAGTAAAATTCTTACAAAAGTCTATTTTATGGAAATGAAACCACAGATAAACCTTGCCCTAGAGCGAAGGGAAGGGATAGAGGCACACAGATTAATTATCTGTGTAAATCTTGTGTGCATCTGTGGTTCAAAATATCCAAAACCTGGATTTTTACAAAAAACACTGTTCTAGCCATTCATTCAAAAGGTGTCATCATGCTCGATATAGAAACTTTACGGCAAGTTCCTCTTTTTTCTAAGTTACCAAGTGAACAGTTGCAATGGCTACTTGAGCAGGGTGTTGAAGTTTGGCGAGAACCTGGAGAAATTCATCGCCGTGAAGGTGAGCCTGCTAACCATGTTTTTATACTGTTAGAAGGTCAAATTCGGATTACGCAAAAAGTTGGCAATCAAGAAATTTTGTTGGCAATGTACGAATCAAAAACGCTGTTTGGTGAATTGCCTGTTTTAATGGGTCAGACACATTTTTGGGCTAGTGGTCGCGCTGTGACTCGCTGCCATATTCTAGAATTGCCAAACCAGGTATTTTGGGAAATGCTTTCAAGCTGTACTTGCGTCATGACTGCGATTCTTCGCACAATGGCAGAACGGTTGCAAGCGGTACAGACGATGTCACAGCACAGAGAAAAACTAGTCGCATTAGGCACTTTGGCTGCAGGATTGGCACACGAGTTGAATAACCCTGCTTCCGCATGTCGTAGAGCTGTGGGACAATTACGCCAAACTAGGCAAGTGTTGCAGCCTCTCACTGTAAAGCTAAATCAAAAAGAAATGACTTGCGACCAAAAAGCGTTTGTTGCTAAATTGCAGCAAGATGCTATTGCCGATGCAAAAACAGCAGCCAGACTCGATCCACTGACGCAAAGCGATCGCGAAGATGAGGTGATGCAATGGCTAGAAGCACACAACGTTGGCAATAGCTGGAAACTTGCTCCCACACTCGTTACAGCAGGACTTGATATCGATTGGCTGGAGAATGTTAAGAAAAATGTAGGTGAATTATTACTGAGTAATGTCTTGACTTGGACAGAGATATCGCTACAAGAATGGGGTTTGTTAGACGAACTTGACCATTGTACAACCCGAATCTCTACTCTGGTTGATGCCGTCAAAGATTACTCCTACATGGATCGCGCACCCCTACAGGAAATAGATGTTCATGAGGGTATAGAAAGTACTCTTACAATGTTGAGTCACAAGTTAAAGCATAGTCATGTGGTAGTCACGCGAGAGTATGACTGTAAAGTACCACTTATCAGTGCCTACGGCAGAGAACTCAATCAAGTTTGGACGAATTTGATTGATAATGCTATTGATGCCATTAATGGGCAAGATGGTCAAATCTGTATTCGCACAAGTTGTGAAAGTGACTTTCTGCTAGTAGAAATTGCTGATAATGGACCGGGAATTCCTCCTGAGCTACAGTCTCACATTTTTGAGCCATTTTTTACAACAAAAGGAGTAGGTAAAGGCACTGGATTAGGTTTGCATATTGTCTACCGCACTGTTGTGGAACAGCATCAGGGCGATATTCGGGTGATGTCTCAGCCTGGAGATACTAGATTTCAGGTGCGTTTGCCGATTAATTTGTCGTAAAAAGTAATCTGCAATTAGACCTGATTTGCTATGACGATTAAGATGCAATACTTTTGTGATAGAGCAGTTTATGTCATGCTGTTAGCGTGAATATTATGTTGTTGCTCTCAATGAGGGTGAAATCACAAATTCACGCACTCAGAAAGACCTGATTAATGTAGCAGTGAAAATCAATTTCTTGGAGCGTTGAACGCTAGAAATCAGTTTTTTTGTCAAAAGTTAATTGTGAGAGCATCCCAAATGTGTAAATTTATTTTATTTTGTAGTGCGCACCGGACAGCCCGCTTTCAATTGAAGTAGGGAGCTTTCCGGCTCCCAAAACCCGTCCTTTTTGCATGCATTGGGATGCTCCCGTTATTTGTCCCTAACAAGAACAAATGACTTTTACTAGGATAGCATTGCCTCAAAAAATGATAAAGCTAAACTTCGCAACACGGGTGCGCCTACTGCCATCTCTATTGCTTGCCCAGAGAGCGTTTCCTGCCTTATACTTGGTGCCTTTCTTCAATTGAAAACTGTACTATTGGATGAATAGAGACGCAAGGAGTTTCTGTCATAAATTCCCTCTGACAACCTTTCGTCAGGATAGAAGTCTAACGAAACTTTTATCTCAAAATTTTCTGAACTTTTCATATTTGTAATTGACAGAGAATCAGATATATTCTCATCATTCGTGGAAATAACTTGTTTGTTTGATGGAGAAAATTCTAAAGTGACTCTAATCTCAAGTTTGCCTTTTTGCTTACCACTATTATCAGACATAAGCAGTTCACATTGTATTCCTTGCCTGAGAGAAAATTGCCATTCAACTCGATTAAATATGCCTTGAATGTTCCTTTTTTTGAAATATTTTTTAATAAATTTGTCTTTGCATGATAAATTTAAATCATTTCCCTTCGGTTCAAAATCTCTAAGGACTTGGTTGACAATTTGAACTGCATTCAAAATGTTATCTTCTAAGAAAATAACATTATTTTCTCGCTTCAATCGGTTCAATTGGTTAGTCAACATATTGAAATAACCTCCGTACTAATCCTGAGTTCTTGAGATTGTCTTATCAATCTCTGTGAAGAAATTGAATTTTTGTCAAATAGAGCATATGGTAGACGCTCGGAGGGCGACTTTCCGTAAACGTTTAGCAGCTTCCTGTAAAGTCCAATGTAAAGCTTTTTGGGCTTTACATAGACCCCAAAGAGGGCTTCACAAAGGGTAGATTAGGGTTGGATAGACAAATAATTTACTTTATCTATCTACGTAGACGACGTATTGAAAACTACAATTTCTCAAATTCTACGACACTATTCAACTCGATTAAAGTATTGTGAGAAACAGATATTTGCATCGAGTTGATATTGTAAAAACGTTAAGACAGTTATTGTTGTAAAAGTTATAAGACACACTCAAATTTTTGTTTCAATTTTTTGCACTGAGGTAGCAACCATGATATATTCAAAACTCCCAAAAAATAAGGAAAAACCATCGGTGGACATCTCAATGACGGATGTATGATCTACACAACTGCCAAAATACTTTGCGGTTCTTATTTAAAATAAGCACGTTAATAGCCATTCTAGCAGTATATTTGAAATTATGTTAATTTTTGCGTCTTAACACATGACTAAAGTAATTCACTACACTACATTAACGCACCTTATGCCTTCAAAAGCCCACTTCTCAATCAATTCTTAATCTATATAGTGTAGAAACACTTCAAACAACATACATATAAATGTAGATTTGGTCTCAAAGGGTAATAATGAACCATAGTATAAAATCTAAAATATAAATTTAAAATATAAATTTACTTATGTCTGAAGAACTGAACTTTCAAAGTCATGGTATGGATCGCCTCCCTCCTCAAAACATTGAGGCGGAAGAAGCAATATTGGGAGGGATTTTGCTAGATCCAGAAGCGATAAGCAGAGTGGGCGATCGCTTGATTCCAGACGCTTTTTATGTTAGTGCTCATAAAGACATCTATCAAGTCACTGTGAGGTTGCATAACCAAGGTAAGCCTACAGACTTGCTTGCGGTGATAAATTGGCTAACCGACCACGACATGCTAACCCGTGTTGGCGGTAGAAATAAATTAGCAACGCTAGTAAACCGCACAGTGTCAGCCGTCAACATCGACGCTTTAGCAGATTTAGTCATGGAAAAATATTTACGGCGTCAGTTAATCAAAGCTGGTCATGAAATTGTGCATCTGGGTTACCAAACAGAGATCGAGTTACCAAAGGTTTTAGACCAAGCAGAACAAAAAGTATTCAGCATCACTCAAGAACGTCCTCAAGTTGGTCTGGTTCACATTTCCGACACCCTAATTAATACTTTCCAAGATATTGAAACTCTCAATCAAGGTGTCGCTCTACCAGGAATTCCCTGCGGTTTTTATGATTTAGATGCAATAACCAGCGGTTTTCAGCGTTCTGATTTGATTGTTGTTGCTGGTCGTCCATCAATGGGGAAAACGGCCTTTTGCTTGAATCTCGCTCATAACATTGCAGCTTCATATAAATTCCCAGTTGCTATTTTCAGCTTAGAAATGTCAAAACAACAACTGGTACAGCGATTATTAGCAAGTGAGGCGGGAATAGAAACGACTTATTTGCGGAGTGGACGCATTAGTCAAACTCAATGGGAACCTTTAAGCCGTGCTATTGGTATGCTCTCTGATATGCCAATTTATATTGATGATACGCCAAATATTACTGTCACAGAAATGCGTAGTCAGGCGCGGCGTTTGCAAGCAGAAATAGGGACAGAATTAGGACTAATTGTTATAGATTACTTGCAATTAATGGAAGGAGCGGGCGATAATCGCGTGCAGGAAATATCAAAAATTACCAGAAATCTTAAAGGTTTAGCTCGTGAATTATGTGTTCCAGTGATTGCTCTATCTCAGTTGAGTCGGGGAGTCGAATCACGAACTAACAAGCGTCCCATGTTATCTGATTTGAGAGAAAGTGGAAGTATCGAGCAGGATGCAGATTTAGTCATCATGTTGTACAGAGATGACTATTATAACATCGACAGCCCTGATAGAGGAGTTACCGAGGTCATCATAGCTAAACACCGCAACGGTCCAACAGGTACTGTTAAACTTTTATTCGACCCACAATTTACCAAGTTTAAAAATTTCGCCAGACCGAATTATTGAAATAGTCTCACCAAACAAGGCAAAAGTTAACCCTTCGGCTCCGCTCAGGGTTAAAAGTTAAAAGGCAAAAGAAAGAAAGAAAAATAAATCGGTTGTGAGCCGCCTGAATTTATTCATGGAAAAGAAGATGAAGATTTGTTTCCTTGACACGTAGTGCGTTCGCCCTTGGCGTCTCCCTTAGGAGACGCCAAGGGCGATGGCGGTTTCCGTCACGTAGACAAGGGAGCGGTGAGACAGCGCGAATGATGGCTTTCCCGACAGAGGCGACGGGCGTTCCCGTAAGCGCAAAGCGCAGGCTCCGCCAACGCTCCGCGTCTCGCTTAGGAGAAGGGCTTTCCCGACAGAGTAGGGGGACTGGCAACTGAAGCAGCCTCTGTTGAAGGAGACACAAGGGACGGAGCGTCGGGAGCATCCCAAATGTTCGCTCTTTATGTCAAATGCAGTGCGAGCATCTTGCTCGCATACCATGACAAGCGAGCAAGATGCTCGCACTACTTTCACAAAATTGGGATGCTCCCCGGAGCGTCCGCTTTAAATCCCCTCATTTTACAGCGCTTTTCAAGTAAATAAACCAGGCTGTAGGGGCAAAGGCTACCCGTGCCCCTACGAAAATCTGTGGTTCAATTAACTGAAAATAGCTGTAATTATAGGGATTCTCTTTTTACTTTTTACTTTCACGAATAATGTAGAGACGTAGCATGCTACGTCTCTACAGCTACGTCTCTACAGCTGTGTATTGCACGCAACACCAGAAGCGCTATATTTTGTACCCATCCTTACTGAATTTTCAGCAACTCCACATCAAAAACCAGAGTAGCGTTAGGTGGAATAACACCACCAGCACCACGAGCGCCATAACCTAACTCTGGAGGTATGATTAATTGACGACGCCCGCCTACTTTCATTGTGCTAAGTCCTTCGTCCCAACCTTTGATGACTTGTCCGACACCGAGTTTGAAACTGAAGGGACTGTTGCGATCGCGTGAACTATCGAACTTAGTACCATCTTCTAAGGTGCCAATGTAGTGAACAACAACCGTTTGTCCAGTTTTGGGAGTCGCCCCAGTCCCTTCTTTTAAATCAGTATACTTGAGTCCAGAGGACGTAGTGACAACATTAGCGTCAGACATAGTTTTGCTTGCAATTAGGGTATTGTTTTCTTGTACCTGGATGAGTGCTGGAGTTGTTTCGGTCAACTGGACAGCAACGGCGCTATCCTGTTTGCTAGCACCAATTTGCGCCAACACTAAAACCACAACACAAACCAGCATGAAACCCACGCTGAGTAAAATCGCTTTCAAAATCAATCCTCCCTACTTAGTATTCGAGGAATTTAAGATAACCAGTAGGACAAAACTTAGTTTAAATCAGAAAGCGACCCCTAACGCCAAAGCTTATTTTCTAAATCGCGCACTTGACGCTCTAAACGGTCAATTCTACCCCGCAGTTCATCCATTTCCGACTGACGAGCTACCCCCAAATCCTGTAACATATTTCGCAGTTGTCGTTGCATACTTGATTCCCAACTTCCCTGCTCCGACTTCAACTGCTGTACCATATCATCCATAACCGCCTTAGCTTGGTCAGGATCAAGCTTACCATCCTTAACAAGTTGGTCGCTCACTTCCCGCAGTTTGTCTGCTACTAAGGACGTTGTCCCAATACCTAACATGACTAACTGCTTCATCCAGTTGTTGTTATCCATAATGTCTTTCTATCACTTTTTTCAAATCAAATGCCCTTTTTCATAAATCTATCTTATAGACCTATGGTAGAAGGATAATTAATATGGGCAATGGGCAATGGGCAATGGGCAATGGGAAACTGGATTCTTAATGCCGTACCTTATGAATGAGCGAATTTTGAATTGTCTTGTCCCCTTGTCCATTCCTTTACCAACAGGTTTTGACCACACCCAATTAATATAGACTACAGTTCTATTCTGACAGACACACACAAGGGATAAAAAGTGTGATAATCGAACTGCTTAAGGTGAAAGTTCCGCCCGAACAAAGAGAAAAATATATCCAAAAAGATGCGGAGATTTGGACAAAGGCGCTGGCTAAATATCCAGGATTTCTTGGTAAAGAGGTTTGGATTAATCCCAATGATGCCACAGAAGTGGTTCTGGTCATTCACTGGGCGACAAAGGAAGATTGGAAAGCTATACCCCAAGCAGAACTGGACGCTATTGAGTACAAGTTCACCCAAGCAATGGAAAAACATTATCCAATTGTGGAGTCAGGCGAGTATCAAGTGCGGAAATTTCCGCAGAAATAAGCAGCTAAAATTTTAATAACTATAGCGGTTCTCATTTGAATCACAAACACCTTCAGGACTTACGCAAAGAAACCCGGTTTCTACCAAAAATCGTCTGTTTTGCAACGAAAAACGAACAAAGAAACCGGGTTTCTGACAGATTCTGCGTAAGTCCTAACCTTAACAAAAAGAACTCAGAACTCAGAACTCAGAATTCACCAATTGAATTCTGTGCGACGCAAGGGATGAGTAAAGGGGTTTAAATCCCCACCGTCTACGGGGGTGTCTACAATTGGTTGGGATCAGCAATCTTGAGTCCAATTGATTCTGACTCGCACAATTGCTGACGAATGATTCTTCTTCAATAAGTTTTAGGGGAAAACCAGTCATGTTAGAGTTTAACCTGCCAAGGTACTTGCCTTCTGCCGAAGAATTACCCGACTCTGACGATACCCCTGTGGATAATGAATTGCAAGAATTGATACCAGGCTTACTCAAAGCGATACTGCTGATACTATGGGCAGAACGCATGAACTGGTTTTTTGGAATAGACATGGGTATCTATTATCACCCCGATAAACCGCCTATTGTGCCAGATGGGTTTCTGAGCTTAGGGGTAGAGCGAGTTTATGATGAGGAATTACGACCAAGTTATGTATTATGGGACGAAAACGTTGTCCCTACTTTGGTGCTAGAAGTTGTTTCTCAAAATTATCGCAAAGAATATAGCACTAAAAAAGAAGAATATGCAGCGCTGGGTGTTTTGTATTATGTTATTTACTCTTCCCGGCGTCGCCGTAAACCACGTTTGGAAGTGCATCGGTTGGTTGATGACAAGTATGAATTGCAAGAGGGAAATCCTGTTTGGCTACCGAAAGTTGGTTTGGGAATTGGTTGCGATAGCCCTTTGGGCGGCTCCCTGCTGGAGCATCGCGGAACTTATGGAGGCGTAACGCGAGAGTGGCTTTATTGGTACGATGAGCAAGCCAAACGTTATCCTACGCCAGAAGAACGTATTAAAAGATTAGCAGACAAATTGCGTGAGTTAGGGATAGATCCGGAGAGTATTGGGTGAAGCGATTGCCCAAGGGGCACCAGCAAAGCTGATCGCGCAAAGCGTCCTTACGGGTATCGCATTTCCCTAGTTGTCATATTGCTAAAATTACCTGAAATTCAGGAAACATGACTGAGGCTAGTGTATATACTCTTAGTCAAAAGCTGAGCAGACACGAGTACTATGGTGGAATGGTTCATTAGCGCTTTAGCAACAAATGCTGTCGGACTTCTTGTCAAGACTATTCTCAACGAAGAATTTGCTAAGGATTTAGCCAAGGACTACGCCAAAGACTTCTTCAAAGACCGCTTCAACAACGTTACCACAGCGCTCTTTCAAAAAGAACCGCTTCAGAAAGCTATTGCTAAAGCGCTGAAAGAATTTTTGCAATTGGTGGAAGATGAGTTAAGGTTTCGCAGGCTTTGTGATGAGGAAATTAAGAAGTTTGCGAAATCTCTCAAGACTTTTATCTATGACAAGTCTGTTAAGGAAGTTCTGGGTAAAGCTTTTGATGCTGATTGTGATTCTCTAGATTATCAAACTCTACAAAAGACTTGGCAAAGTCTTAGGCTACCGCCTTTACCAGCTAAGTTTAACTGGCAATTAGTGTCGGATAATTATCTCAGGAAAGCTCAACAAATTCTCTTTGAGTCAGACGAGTTACGAAATATCTTGATTCTTCAGAAACTTGATGCGATCGAGAAAAGTGATCAAGAAAGGAGTGATATCCAACCCGATTTTAATTTACTTAAATATCAAGAGGTGATTCGCGAGCGCTACGCCAATCTCAAATTAGATAGTTTAGAAACCAGCGGTTACGCCTATAACGAATTGCGGTTATGGCGAATGTTTATCCCGCAAAAGGTGCGGAAGGTTCACCAAGTCCTACCACAAGTTCATGAACTTCCTAAAGAACATCTGAGACGATTGCGAGAAAGGAACGAACTGGAAGCAGAAGAAATTTTGCAGGAAGAGTTGGAACGTCAGAAGCGAGATTATTTTGAACAGACTGTGCGTTCGGTGAAAGAGGTTGTCGAAGATAAGCAAAAGTATAAATATGTAGTTATTTTGGGTGATCCAGGTTCAGGTAAGTCTACATTATTGCAATACCTGGCGTTAGATTGGGTAGAACAAACTCTTGATAAGCTTGATAAGACAAAAAATTATCTGCCGATTCCCTTGCTGATTGAGTTACGCGCTTATATGCGGCGACGGGAAGATAAAGAATGCAGTAATTTTCTGGAGTTTTTCCATAAATGTAGTGGCGCGATCGCTCATCTCAATCAACATAAGTTGCAGGAAGAACTAAGAGCCGGGAACGCCTTGGTGATGTTTGATGGTTTGGATGAAGTTTTTGACTCTGGAAAACGAGAAGATGTGATTACAGATATTCACCGCTTCACGAATGAGTATCCTGATGTGCAGGTGATTGTGACTTCTCGTGTTATTGGTTACAAACCGCAACGGTTGCGAGATGCTGGGTTTAAACATTTCATGTTGCAAGATTTGGAAGCAGAGCAAATTCAGGATTTCGTCAACTGTTGGCATTCTGAAACTTTTGTTGATAAGGTTGATGGAGAGAGGAAAAGAAAGCGACTGCAAAAAGCTATTGACACATCAAATTCGATTGCCGAACTTGCTGGCAATCCTTTATTGTTGACGATGATGGCAATTCTAAATCGTAACCAAGAGTTGCCAAGAGATAGAGCCGAACTTTACAACCAAGCATCGCGGGTGCTGTTGCATCAATGGGATGTGGAACGTGCTTTGGTGGAAGATAAGAGGTTAGACTCGAAAACAATAGATTATAAAGATAAGCAAGCAATGTTGCGTCAAGTTGCTTACCATATGCAAACCAGTGAAAAAGGTTTGGCGGGCAATTTGATATGTGCTAATGATTTAGAAAGGATTTTGACTGGGTATTTAAAAACCATAGAAGTTGACAAAGCAAGAGTTGCTGCGAGGGTGATGATAAATCAACTGCGGACTCGCAACTTTATGTTATGTTTCTTGGGTGCTGATTATTATGCTTTTGTTCATCGGACGTTTTTGGAATATTTTTGCGCTTGGGAGTTTGTCTGGCAGTTTAAAGAGACGCAAACGCTGGAAATTGAAGAACTCAAAACGGAAGTTTTTGGAAAACACTGGTGGGATGAAACTTGGCACGAAGTCTTGCGGTTGATTGCAGGAATGATTGAGCCGAAGTTTGTTGGCGAAATTCTGGAATACTTAATGGCGCAGAATGGGGAGGAAGAGAAATTTAGCAACTTGTTTTTGGCGGCTAAGTGTTTTTCTGAGGTGAGAAATAGGACGGTAATTGCAAAAACCGCTCAGGAATTGCTGAACAATATTAAAGACTTAACCAAATATGATTTAAATTACTATTACGATCCAAATCAAAATGAAGAAGAGATAAAACTCGTTCAAGAAATTCGCACCCAAGCAGTTGCAGCAATTGCAACAACTTGGGAAGATGACGCTGAAACTTTAGCCTTCCTCAAAACTCGCGCTACTGCTGATGATAATTCGTCTGTGCGAGGTGCAGCACTCCAAGCATTAGCCAGCAACTACAAAGATGACGCTGATACTTTAGCCATCCTCAAAACTCGCGCTACTGCTGATGATAATTCGTCTGTGCGAGGTGCAGCACTCCAAGCATTAGCCAGCAACTACAAAGATGACGCTGATACTTTAGCCATCCTCAAAACCCGCGCTATTGATGATAATTATTGGGATGTGCGATATGCAGCAGTCCAAGCAATAGCCAGCAACTACAAAGATGACGCTGATACTTTAGCCATCCTCAAAACTCGCGCTACTGCTGATGATCATTCGTCTGTGCGATATGCAGCAGTCCAAGCATTAGCCAGCAACTACAAAGATGACGCTGATACAAAAGCCTTCCTCAAAACTCGCGCTACTGCTGATGATCATTGGGATGTGCGACGTGCAGCAGTCCAAGCATTAGCCAGCAACTACAAAGATGACGCTGATACAAAAGCCTTCCTCAAAACTCGCGCTACTGCTGATGATAATGAGTATGTGCGACGTGCAGCAGTCGAAGCATTAGCCAGCAACTACAAAGATGACGCTGATACAAAAGCTTTCCTCAAAACTCGCGCTACTGCTGATGATCATTGGGATGTGCGAGGTGCAGCAGTCGAAGCATTAGCCAGCAACTACAAAGATGACGCTGATACAAAAGCCTTCCTCAAAACCCGCGCTACTGCTGATGATTCGTATGTGCGAAGTGCAGCAGTCGAAGCATTAGCCAGCAACTACAAAGATGACGCTGATACAAAAGCCTTCCTCAAAACTCGCGCTACTGATGATGATAATGAGTATGTGCAATATACAGCAGTCGAAGCATTAGCCAGCAACTACAAAGATGACGCTGATACAAAAGCCATCCTCAAAACTCGCGCTACTGCTGATGATGATTCGGATGTGCGAGGTGCAGCACTCCAAGCATTAGCCAGCAACTACAAAGATGACGCTGATACTTTAGCCTTCCTCAAAACTCGCGCTACTGCTGATGATAATTCGTCTGTGCGACGTGCAGCAGTCCAAGCATTAGCCAGCAACTACAAAGATGACGCTGATACTTTAGCCTTCCTCAAAACTCGCGCTACTGCTGATGATACTTGGGATGTGCGATATGCAGCAGTCCAAGCATTAGCCAGCAACTACAAAGATGACGCTGATACTTTAGCCTTCCTCAAAACTCGCGCTACTGCTGATGATAATTCGGATGTGCGAGGTGCAGCAGTCCAAGCTTTAGGTAAAAATTTCCCCTATCAGCCTGAGTTGTTTGATATCTACTACAATTGCGCTGTCAATGATCCCTTTGAGCGCAAGGAAAGCTATGAAACCAATCCTCGGCAAGTTGCACTTGAGATCATTATCAAACAACATCCTCACCATCCCCAAACTTTACCACTGTTGCACGACAGAGCGGAGAATGATCCCGATGAGCAAGTGCGGGAATTTGCTCAGAAGAAGTTGGCAGAATTAGAGAAGTAGAAGAGCCAGAAAAATATGAACAACATTACAATTCGTCAGCAAATCAACCAATATCTCGATGGATTATCTTCAGAACGCCTAGAACTGGTTGCTGATTTTCTCGCTTATCTAGCAGAGAAAGAAAGTGAAGAAGCTGCCCAAGAATTACTCGATATTCCAGGTTTTATAGAATCTTTTGAGAGGGGTAAAAAAGATGTTGCTGAAAGTCGTGTGAAAAATTGGAGAACAATTCGCTCAGATGTATAGCGTTATTTTATCTGCTGAAGCAGAGGATATTTATGCTTCAGCAGACCAAGCCTTAGCAAAAAAGATTGCCAGATGCTTTGAACAACTAGAACAAAATCCTCGGTTTCACCCTAATATTAAACCCCTCAAAGGAGACTTGGCAGGCTATTACCGCTATCGCATCGGTGACTATCGAGTGATTTACCAGATTGATGATGACACAGATCAAGTTATTGTCAATACTATTGCTCATCGACGAGAGGCGTATGAATAAACAGATGAGGAGTGAGAATATAGGCTGAGTATATGCCCAAGAAAATTAGAGAACTCAAAAACTTATTGCTGCAAGCAGGGTTTACTTACAAATCTGCCAAAGGTAGTCATAGTAAATGGATACATCCGAAATTATCTAAAGCTATTATCATTGCTGGTAAAGATGGTAGTGATGCCAAACTGTATTTAGAAAAGCAAGTTAATGAAGCACTTGCATAATTAAAGAAAATGGAAGAAGAGCAGACAGAGGAGATAGAAGAATGAAATATACAATCATTATTCAATGGTCAGAAGAAGACCAATGTTATGTGGTTTTCTTACCTGAGTTTACTGATGTCATGCAGCCTTGCACTCACGGAGAGACTTACGAAGAAGCTCTCGAAAACGCTCAAGAAGTCATAGAAATGTTAATTGAAACATCTTTAGAAATCGGTGAACCTCTCCCAAAACCTCAAACGCTAGCAAAATCCTGGAAAGTCGCATAGAAGTACCATAGAAGTACAATAAGAAAAACGAGGAACAAACTGATGAATACATCTACCCAGACAACAAAAGTTTACGACGAAATCATTGACTTCATTGCTGCTGGAACCACTCCCCAAAGCGTCGTCAATTTTCAACTTTCAGATTCAGCAAAAGAGCGTTTAGAAGATTTAGTGTACGCACATAAAATGGGAGAACTCACACCAGAGGAAAGAAGAGAATTAGACTATTTCCTGACACTAGAGCATATAATGCGATTAGCAAAAGCACGGGCTTATAAGTATATTAATGCACAGTAAGTATTTAAAATGTCTCGTCCTTACGTTAATTTAGAACTTCGGCGTTTAGTTGCAACTCGCGCTGATTATCTGTGTGAGTATTGCGTGATTTTAGAAGTAGAATCACCATCGGGTTGTCAAGTTGACCATATAATTAGCGTGAAACATGGTGGAGCCACAACAGATGACAATCTCTGCTACGCCTGTGTTTTCTGCAATCTTCAGAAAGGAACTGATTTAGGATCAATTAATTGGCGTACTGGAGAACTTGTCCGGTTCTTCAACCCACGTAAAGATTTTTGGGGAGATCACTTTCGACTAGATGAGGCTGTGATTCAACCGCTGACAGATATTGGAGAAGTTACAGTACGCATTTTAGATTTTAACAGTCATGAGCGGATTCTAGAGCGGCAAGCTCTGGTAGAAGCTGGTAAGTATCCATCTGCATCAGCTTTACAACGCATGACGAAGTAGAACAAGTCGGATGCAAACCGCCAGTATAAAAAGCGAATATTTTTATCTCTGCCTACAAGCAAGGAAGGGTAAGGGGTGAGGTTCTACATTTCACCCTACGGGAATCATATATTTAGCAAATATTGCTACTTCTTTACTAGTATTTACACGGTAATTTGACAATGGTTTCTCAAAATATCAACGCTACCCTTTCGCCAGAAGATATTCAACAAATCAAAGCAGCAATACAAACAATTCAACAAAAGCTGCCTTTTCTTATTAACCTAAGTACGGAAGAACGGCGCAAGTTATTTAAAATGGGCGATAAAAGCCTAGCTTTTGTTAACAATAGTCTCACCGCTGCTCAGTCAAACCCCGACATTTTACCAGCAACTTTTGACCTTCAGGAATTTGTCCGAGATTATCAATTAGCCGCTACACTCACGGAACTTTTAATTGCACTGCGGCAACTCAATGAACAGGTAGATGATACTCTACTAGCAGTGGGTAGTGAAGCTATGAGCAGCAGTTTGACGGTTTATGAGTATGTGAAAACTGCTGCTAAAAAGACTCCTGGTTTAAAAAGCCTTGCTGAACAACTAGGCGAACGCTTTAAAGCAATTAGAAACAAACCTGTGGAACCTGGTTCTGGTTCTTAAAATTAGCACGCACGAGGTGTCTCCTTTCGTCCATGAGTGTTTGGAACTCACGCACGAGTATTTGCAACTCATCGATAAGTGTTTGGAACTCACGCACGAGTATTTGTAACTCATCAATGAGTGTTTGGAATTCACGTACGAGTATTTGCAATTCATCAATGAGTGTTTAGAATTCACGTACGAGTATTTACAACTCATCAATGAGTATTTAGAATTCACGCACGAGTATTTGCAACTCATGGACGAGTATTTAAGCTTTGTGAATGAATCTTGAAAACAGACGGATGAATATTTGGCGTTGCTGAACGTAAGAATGAATTGCCCTCATCCCCAACCCTTCTCCCAAAGGGAGAAGGGAGCCAAGATCTAGTTCCTCTCCCTTTGGGAGCTACGGTGTACACACAAGTCATCGAATGACTCAAAATTCCTTCTCTACAAGACGCGTACACGGTAGCCTTCAAGGAGAGGGAAAGATGAACAATGACTACTCTTCCTCATCTCCATCATCTCATCTGATATCTTGCACCATTCTCAACAAGACCCAAAAAACCGGGTTTCTGAACCAGAAATTAAGGTTTCTACGAGCAAGCATTCTCAAGAAACCCGGTTTTTAACTCAGGTGCAAGATCTGAGTCATTTCTTCGCCTGTATCACCTGCAAACTCCCACCTGCATACAATTTAGGTTCATTCACCTCAAACCCAATTTCTGCCAATAACCCAGCTAAATCAGTTTTCAGCAACCGCCAAGCCGTCTCTGTCTCAAACAACAGCAAAAACACCCACAATCCAGGCAAAAACAAGGGATTCGTAGGATTGTGAAAATCTACGAGTGTAAACACCCCTTTTGGCTTCAACACTCGGTATACCTCTTGAAGAATCTGCTGTAGTTGCTGTTGCTCCATTTCATGGAGTGCCACACTTGTATGCACTATATCAAATTCATTATCTGCAAACGGCATCTCTTCAGCGAAAGCTTCTACATACTCGGCTTGGGGAACATTCTGCTGTGCTCGTTTCAGGGATAATGGAGAGGCATCCAGCCCGGTGACATTTTGTGACAATTTCACCAAAAATTGCGTTGCTTGACCACTACCACAACATAAATCCAGAATTTTGGTGTCTGCATGAATCGTTATCCCTTGCAAAGCTAATTGCCGAAAACGCCCTTCACCACCTACACCCAGAGCCGCCACACGAGATATGCCATCATATAGCCATTGGTAGCGGTAACTCCAATTCCTTAAAATTGTAGCCACAATCTTTTCCCTTGTCGTTAACTTAGATATCTTTATTCAAGATATATTGTTAACATTAGTAAAAAAGCTGAAAAATTTTGGGGATTGTTCTGCTATGGGTCGCGTAGGCGTCTTATTACTCAATCTGGGTGGTCCAGACAAGTTAGAGGATGTTGGACCGTTTCTGTACAACCTATTTTCTGATCCAGAAATTATTCGCCTACCATTTCGCTGGTTGCAAAAACCCCTAGCCTGGTGGATCGCCTCAAGGCGTACTAGAAAATCTCAAGAGAACTACAAGCAAATTGGGGGTGGTTCGCCATTGCGACGCATTACTGAAGCGCAAGGAGAAGCCTTGAGAGAGCAACTGCATGCCTTGGGACAAGATGCTAATATTTACGTCGGTATGCGTTACTGGCATCCCTACACCGAAGAAGCGATCGCCAAAATTACCCAAGATGACATTGAACGTCTTGTTATACTACCGCTTTATCCCCAGTTTTCCATTAGTACCAGTGGTTCCAGCTTCCGGCTTTTAGACAGACTTTGGCAAGAAAACCCAAAGCTTGAGCTGATTGATTACACCGTTATTCCCTCCTGGTACAAACAACCAGGTTACCTCCAAGCAATGGCGGAACTTATCGCCCAGGAATTAGATCAGTGTCCCAATCCTGACGAAGTTCATGTTTTCTTCAGCGCTCACGGCGTTCCAAAAAGTTACGTTGAAGAAGCAGGCGACCCCTATCAGCAAGAAATTGAGGAATGCACCTATCTGATTATGCAAACCCTCAATCGACCAAATCCCCACATCTTAGCTTACCAAAGCCGCGTTGGTCCGGTAGAATGGCTGCAACCCTATACAGAAGATGCTATCCCAGAACTAGGGGAAAAAGGCGTGAAAGATTTGGTTGTTGTACCCATCAGTTTTGTCTCAGAACACATTGAGACGCTACAAGAGATTGATCTTGAGTATCGGGAACTTGCAGAAGAAGCGGGAATTCACAACTTCCGTCGTGTACCTGCACTCAACACACATCCGGTGTTTGTCAGAGCGTTGGCAGATTTGGTCGTTGATGCGTTAATATCCCCTAATCTGAAGCTCTCGCAAGTTGCCCAAATGAAGAAAAAGGTCAAAATGTACCCGCCAGAAGGTTGGGAGTGGGGTATGACCTCCAGTGCAGAAGTGTGGAATGGTCGTATTGCCATGCTGGGCTTCATAGCATTAATTATCGAACTGATTACAGGTCGCGGTCTACTGCACATGGTTGGGCTGTTGTAGTCAAGTCGCTATGCAATCATTCGTCATTCGTCATTAAGTTGGTAATGACGAGTGATGAATTGTTTAATTTTATATTGCTTCTGCTACTCAGTAGCTTGACGACACTTTCTTTGTGGTTCCCTGTGAATGATTCTGATTGCAATGCACAAGGAATTTTGATAGGACTTACGCAATAACTCTCTAAAACTCTTATTCCTTCTCAGTCGCGGAGACGCTGCGCGTTCGCCCTTCTCCCAAAGGGAGAGGCTAGCGCCAAGGCGTCGCCCCTTGGGCGAATGCGTCCTTTGCGGTTCGTTTTTTCATTATTTTGCGTAAGTCCTGTTTGAAATCAACATCTGAAAAATACGAAGTGTATGCTACCAAGGTCGTTGTCTAGCCGTAGCGTGATGAACATCATGTTTCTGGAATCTTTATAGTATCCTGATCAAACTTGAGAACAATATAAAGTTTGGGGTACTATACCACGTTATGAACAAAACAAATCTCATAAAAGTGAGTATCAGATCTAATTAATGAATCTAGCGGTTCAACAGCTTGTTAATCTGACAGGAAAAACGAGATCAGAAGCCAGAACAATACTTATCAACCAAGGCTTTCAATTCAAAACCTGTACAAAAGGGGGATATGAAACTTACGAGCATCTAGATGGCAGTGTCATTCATATTAGACCAAATGGAGAAATTGTCCGCACCGGACCAAAAATTCGAGGTAATAATGGAAAATATTACCGTCGCAGGTACGACCAATTCGGTAACCAAATACAATTTATCCCTGGAGCAAATACACATAGTACCGGAGAAATTGTGATTCCATGACTACAAGCATTGCCCAAAATATAACAACCTTCCTGGTAGACTTGAAAAGCGCTGACCTAGTTGGAATTTCTTTACTTCCTCAAAGTTTTGGATTGCGCCTTGACTTTACCTTTGGTCCCGAATCTGGTGATGCAAAGATTGAACTCTATCGAATCTTTCACCTTGTACTTTCCCAGCCTCTAAACTCAGATGATGAAGATTTTTGTTTTTGGGTAGGGGAAGTCGAGCTTAGAAAAGTCGAGGAAAGTGGGAATCAGATTTTATCAACCTTATCTTACCCATTTAAGAATCCAAATGGAAGCATTGAGACAGGTTCATCACTGATTTATTTTCGTTTGGAGGGAGATATCTGCCTAGAAGTCGTCTGTGAGAACTATAAAATATTTCAGGAAATTTAATTCCATTGCTTAGAACTAAAAATTGATAATGGTCCGCAAATTACAAAACAAAACAAGTAACGATAAATCTAACTTAAACTGGTCACCAGAAACGGAACTCGTCGGGTTAGTATTTGAGTTCGTGACCAAAGCAGATGTTTCTATTTACCCTCAGTACACCATTGGACTGCACGCTTGGTTTCTCGACCAAGTGCGATCGCATGACTTTGAACTTTCTGCCTACCTCCATGATGGCGAGTCAGAAAAACCCTTTACAATCTCTGCACTAGATGGAGAATTAGTCAGTAGTGGTAGGCAAGTGCAACTTACTGCCAACAACTCTTACCATTGGTATGTTACAGCATTGTCGGGTCGAGTTGTACAATGGATGGAGCAATGGTTGCAAAATCTACCAAAAGAACTGAACTTGCGGAATGCATCCTTGCAGATTCGCTCTTGCCATATTACCCATGCTCCCACAACTTATGCTCAACTGCTCAATTCTGAACATGGAGAAACTGTTACCCTGAAGTTTCTCAGTCCTACTAGTTTCCGTCGTAAAGGTCATCACTTCCCTTTACCAATGCCAACGAATGTCTTTCACAGTTATCTGCGTCGCTGGAATGACTTTTCTGGGATATCTGTTGACCAAGAGGCGTTTCTGTCTTGGGTGGACGATAATGTATTGATTACCCGTCACCAATTGACCTCTGTGAAAGTACTAGCTGGTAAGAAAGGTGCGGTAACAGGATTTACAGGAGCGATAGAATTTGGTTTGACCAAAGAAGCATCTGTGCAACTAGACTTTTGCGAGCTATTTTATGCTTTAGGGAAGTTTGCACCCTACTGCGGTACTGGTCATAAAACGACGTTTGGGTTGGGTCAAACACGGATAGGTTGGTCGTCGCAAGTAGCACCAGAGATGCCTGATGTGCAAAGCTTGCTGGCAAAACGTATTGAGGAATTGACAGAAATTTTTAAGACACAACGCAAACGTACTGGAGGCGATCGCGCAGAAGAAACTGCAACGAAATGGGCGACTATCCTAGCGCGGCGGGAAATGGGGGAGTCGTTGCAGGCGATCGCACAAGATTTGGAAATGCCTTATGAAACGGTGAAGACTTATGTAAAATTGGCGCGTCGGGCTTTAAAGTCAGGGTAGTTTCATATGTTTTCTAAAACTCGTATCCACCAGTCGCGTCATCTCTCCCCGTTCCACCTTCACCAAGTTTTCTCTAGTTGCGGCGATAGTCAAATACAGAGAAATCTTACAATCAACCGCCGCCAACACCAAAGCAGCGGACAGGGTTTTTGTCCCGCCAGTGTAGTCAGCGAGAATTTCATCATCATCAGGTGCTTCTTGTTGAAGATGGCGAATGCACTGGTGGATTTTGAGATAGCATTCTGATAAATCGTCTGGATTTTGCACGAGAATTAAATCCCGTCCCAGTTGAAAGCGATCGCCCAATCCTACTTGTGTGGGAATATTTGGTAATTTTTCAATCACTTCGCTTCCGCGTCGGATTTCGCAAGGTGTTCCTTCACCGATGACTTGCGACTTGCTACCTTTGTCACCATCGGAGGCAATGAAAATGATGCGATCGCTTTGTAGACTGTGAATGGCGGTGATGATGGGTTGGAAGGAACCGCCGACGGTGACGAGAAGAATTTTGGGCATATATTACATTCAATAAGCTGGTTCGATTTTTATTCAAAGAAATGACTATATAGTTTCATCCTTCAAATTCCATACAGTAATAATGGTTTGGAGTTCTTTAATGATGGCTTCAGTTTGATGAAGAATATCTTTTGCATTTTTAGGATTTTTACGGAATCCTGCATGTAGAACATCATTACGTAGATTAGCTAAATTGAATTCCCCACCCCATAATTTGTTTAATTGCTTTTTCTTTTGTTTTGGAAGTTTCAACCATTCGTCCAAATATCTTGATTCTTTAATAGTGTTATTTTCCTTATCCTTAATTTTGCCTCCATTTAGCAAAAGTTCCATCTCTTCTCTGCTTTCTTTCTCTAAAGGATCTAAGTTAAAGTGATAGCATAATAAGGAAGGCAGCCACTCTCTTGCCATAGATAATGCTTGAACTGTTTGTCCTTTTGCTGCATACCATTCCACCATCTCCAATTGGCGCAATAAGGACGCTTGAGCGTTTTTCTGATAGTCAATTGGGTTTGCCAATCCAAAATCACAGTAATCTTTTTTTACACGCTCTAGCAAACTAACAAATGGTGGTACAGACTGAGAAATAATGGGTGCAGCCTCTGCAATATGTTGTGGTAAATTAGCGGCTTCTTGCATAACATCCATCGGTCGCAACAGTTGCAACCCTTGAGCAATCCCATCTATACTTCTTGCTAAATTCTCGGTTTTGGAGTTACTACTGTGCAGCAAGCTTGCTAACGCCTGTCCATTACCTGTTTTAATGAATTGATCAGTAGCGGTTGTCCACTCCAAGAGGCTAACAATAGGCAACAGGTCAAAAGTGGGTGTTTCATTAGTTGCCTTATTTTTAGCTTCAAAGGCACCGTAGAGAAGCCCCTCAATATTCACACTTCGCACGACTCGTAGATAACTGACGGCAATCAATGCCACCACAGGTACAGAGCGAAAGCTGTGTGTGATATCAAATATAACGGTATCTCCATGCTCTAAACAATTAGTTACCTGCTGAAATATCCACCAAATATCAGATGGGCTGTTTTGTTCAGGGATATTTTTGATTGGTTGCAAGTTTATCCTCTTATCCAATCGATTTTTGAGAGCATCCCAATTAGGTTCTGATGCTCCCTTTGGAGGAACTGTTTCTACTGTCTTGGTCAGCAAAACGTAGAGAGTTTCAGGCTTGTAAAACTCAACTAACGCCTCTTGAAAGAAAGGAGTTTTATATCCCCCAGAACCACGTGGATTGAGGTAAGTAGTCTCATCATAATTATTAAAGCCAAGAAACGAAATAATTTTCATAGTTTACATCCTTTATTTTTCCAAATTGACTTGTGTTTGTCCCATTCCCAATCGCGTTTTCATCCCCGTACCCGAAAACCTTGAGTATTGAACCAATAAATGTGCCACATTCGCCAGCAAAGAATCAGCACGGTTGAAAACTTGTAGAGTCACATCACCAACAAACCCATTGACATAACCTTTATGTAATTGCCAACTTTGGGTTTTCATTTTGTGATGCTTAAGAAGAATTGCATTACTAAGATAGGCAATTAATTCATCGCTTCCCAAATAAACGGGAGCAAAGTGATTCCAACGTTCTAACCAACTGCGGAACATCAATGCAGGTACGGGTAAGGGTAATAGTGTGCTACCCTGTGCGAAAGCTGTTGGTGTGAGAAATTGCAAGTCAAATCGTCTGACTGGTTCTGGTTCATTTGCCACTAAAGTTGTGTATAGTTCTTCGTAGCTGGTGATTTCGTCTTCGCGGTTGATGATGTTAAATTTAGCTCCGAGAAATTCTAGAGATTCTGATAAATTTAAAGCGGAAACAGTTTTCGCTGTAATATCTTGCAATCCACATAAAGATAATCGGTAAAACTCTTCTGGATGGAAAGTCAAAAAGTCTTTGGTAATGGTTGATAATCCAAGAATTCCTGAGAAAGAAATTGCGGGAATGGTTTCGCCTCCCATTTCTAAGCCTAGTTCTTTGTGTAGTTGCTTAACGAGTTCTAAGCCGTAGGAACGGGGTAAAACTGTTGATTCGGATACGCTTAATATCCAGGTTGAACGAATTAGCATAAATTTGGTAATATTTCGAGTTTTACCCATCCAGGTGCAAATTCAATCTCTCCGTCCTGATTCATCACGGTACGTCTAGATTTAGGGGCTTCAAATCCTGGAGCACGGTTTTTTGGACTAGCACATTCATCACAAATACCTCTTCTAGTGTCATCATGAAGATGTAAGCCAATAGTGGTTCCTAACATTCCACTTGCCCATCCTAGTCTCAAAGTAAAGGGACATTTAGTATCGCTATAAAAGTCCAGAATCTTATCCAAGTTAATATTAATTTCTTTGTTGCCATCCTTCTCTTTATTATTTTGAATTCTTTGCCAATACTTACGCTCATAGTTCCATTGAGCTTGAGCAAATTCTTTACATATATTTAAAATATCTTCAATTGTTTGAAATGGTATTTTTATCCCATCATTTCGAGTAAACCAGGATAGCATACCTGTAATTCCCGTATTTTCATCTACAGTCTTATCTAGACTGAGCGTAAATTCAGTTTCAACCTTGTGAACCATTTCAGCATAAATAAAGCTCCGAAATTTTGCAGGATTCTTATCTATACCTTTATAAAAACTAGATACAAGTACCTCAACCAAAACAGCCATGTTAATAGTGTCGTTAGGCAAGAGAGGATTACAATCTGTAACTTTAACCGCTCTCATAAAGTCTGTATTGGATGCACTATTAGATTTTTTATCAGGAGTGAAGTCTCTCTCTTGATATTTCAGTAAACAATTAGAGAAGAAATCTTTCAGAAATAATTCATTACCTACATTTTTCTTGCTTCTGCCAATTTCTCCTTGTTTGTTCAATCTTTCGCGTAATGTTTGCTCAATATCACTGACTCGTTGAGGTTCGTGGTTTAGCATATAATATGCTATTGCAGTTCTAATCGCTCCTTTGATTGATGAGCCGGGAATATACAACTGTCCAAAAGCATTCCGAATCATTGGACGTAATTCATGATTAATTCTGTGTTTAAACCATTTCGGAATAATTCCAGACTCAGGAAAAATAGGTTTACCATGTTCATCTTGTGCTTTCCACCATTCTTTACCTAAAGCTTGCTCGATTATTTGCTCTACTTTTTGGTCACTCTTGTCTTGAATGGCTTGAATATATAGTGTTAAAGCTTTCCCTGATTCTAAATCTTTAATTCTTTCCCAAGGCTTCGGTTGCTGCAAATAGCCTCGCTTGTGTAAAGCTCTTGCTAAGGCTTCTTGATTAGGAATATAAATATAATCGGTATTTTGCAAATATTCAAATGGATTTAACTTTTGGACTTCTGAACCAATATGTAATATTGAACTGGTTAACTTGATTCGTCGTAATTCTAATAATTTGGGATGTTTGGTAATTATGTCAGATTGAGATTCCATAGTACTTATTTATGAGGTAATTTGATGGGAAGACTCAGGCTAACACCACTACGGTAAATATTGTGTGTATTTCTGTATTGCTTAAATTCATCTGGTGTAACATCTGCTAACTGTCCTATTGGTTGAGATGAAAAAACCGAGCCTTCAGTGAACATTTGAATCGATTTACGCATGAGTTGACGACCGGAGGGAGATGAAATCCAACCGCCTCGCCTTTGAAGTTCATAGCTAGAATCTTTTTTTAGCGAGCCATCTGTTTCCAGTAAGTTTTCTGAAAGAGGCGATTCCCAAAACAAACTGATAAGTGCGCAGTGAGTCAATGGAGGAGAAGTCAAGACTTTCTGCCAAGTTTCAGTTAATTTTGAAAAATCAAACCACTTTTCTTGAAATTGTCCTGCACCACTAGTACGTTCTCCTCCTAATCCTTCATCTCCTAAAAATCGCAAGGCTACCTTCAAATTTGCTTCTAAGCTTTCATTTGCTTGGGGGAATTGAATTAAAAAATATAACCCCGATTGTCTCTGTTGTTCGTAATTAAACTGGACAAATCCTGTATGGTATAAGTTTGTGGCTCTAGTAATTCTGTCTACACCAATTTTAGGATACAGTACCTTTTTGAACCCATCGCTATAGCTGAATACACCAGCTTCATATAGCATCCCGCTTGACCTTGACTTCTCTTGTGTTTTTTGGATCAATTGATAGCGATCGCTGTCAATACCAGAGGATGTAAAACCATCTCCTTGATACCAGCGTAGCCAAACTTCTACAGGCAAATATTTCAAGCTTTTATAAGTTTTGAAAAATTCTAAATCCTCAGATGGATAACCACAGGGAAATTGTAAAGGTTTAGGTAAATAGTCAATAATTTTACCTGCATCTTGCTGATATAGAAATGTGGAACTTAGGCGAAATGGCGGATTACCAGGTTGTTCTTTAAATTGCTCTAATAACGTTGTCACTTCTTTAGAGCCAAATAACTGAGCATAGACTGTAATCAGAGCACTAAAAAGAGTATCCGAATGTACTCTTTCACTTGTTTCCTCAATTCCGATTCCCAATTCTCCAAAGTGAGCACCGCTTTGCCCAAAATTGAGTCGGACAAGTTTCCAGATACTCATTTTTAACCTCCTGGCAAACTTTTTTGCTGCATTTGGTCACTCAATGTGCCAAATTTTTTGAGCAGGTTAAATGTATCGTCTTCAGTATCTTCAACTGTAATGATTGGCTGTTTAAATTCAACTCCGTCTTCTGTCACCCGTCGATATTGCTCTATGTTACGCCAATAACATTTAAAATTTTTAAACCGAACTTTGCCATAACCACGAGAACCATGTCCCCCCAAAGCATCGTCTTCTAATAAGGAAAGAGCAATAGCTATGTTCTGTAAATCTTTTACTGCTTGAGAAATGCTGGTTTGAAATTCTTCTTGAGTGATTTCTTCAGTTTGGTTGCTATCAGCTTCAACCGTGTAAACTAGTTCAAAATTAAATTCTGCTCCTGCTGGTACTCGCTCAATCTGGCGAGGATTAGCTGCTGCTGTCACTCTGTCTAATCCATTTTCCCATTTCCATTCGGTCATGTACAAACCAGTGTCCACTCGTTTGAGTTTGTCAGCCGAGTCACGATGCAAGTGACAATCCCGTACAATCAGCCTTGCAGGAGAATTGCGACCCCTCTCCACTTTGCTATACTCTACTCCATCAATAGTGTCGATTATAAATTGTTCATGGTGCTTAACTCGCTCTAATTTTTCTTCTATCGCATCTATCGTTTTTACCCAAAAATTTGAGCCGCCAGTAGAACCAAATAATCTACTAATCGGACAAGTTCGCGCTCCATGATAAAAAATTTTTTGTCCATAAATTTCTGTATAGCCATCTAGCAAATCATCACTTTCATAGCGATAGGTGTCACTACCACCTGGGCGATTCAAAGGCTTTTTATGGAATCGTTCTAAAATAGATCTGAGTTTGCCTTTAATTGAAGAACCAGGTAAATAAGGAAATAGAGTAATTGGATCGCGTGCTACAGGTTTATCCAAGCCTCCAATATCTAAATTTCCACCACCACCTCCTATGTGTAAACCTGTTTCTAATACCAGAGTTGCTTCAAGGCGAAACTTACCTAGTAACTGTTTTTGTAGCAGCATTTAATTTTTTCCTCCAGCAGCTTTGTGATAGGCAATTATGGATTCAATTAACTGTACTAAGCGATAAAAATCAGGTGTATCCTTAACTTTGTCTATCGCTTCTGAAAGTACATCACTTAGCGGCTTTACAGGATTAAGCTTGTTGCGCTCATCATCCTTACGAGCAGCTGCATAAGCTAGTTTCGGTTTAAGTAACACTATCTCAGTTTCAATTAGAGAAAAATTTTCGTCTTTATCCTGAGCTAATGTAACTTTAAGTCGATTCACTGTATCTAAAAATTTCCGGATTTGGTTGGTCTTTAAGTCGATTTCTTTAAGATATCTACCCAATTCTTTCGCCTGATTTACCAAGTCCTTAATTTTGTATTCTTGCAGTCGCTCTAAGTTTTTAATAGTTTGTATTATCTTCTGGTCAGGACTAATTTCAGTCTTGGTTGCAGGCTGTTGTGGCGATATTTCAACCGTTTTACTTGGTTGTATAGATTTTTGTGGTTTAGGATTGAGCTTTGGTTGTTGTGTCATTATTTTGAGGTCGATTTAGTAATTCCATCCAAGTTGCGATCGCCCGAAAATAAGGCGCATTGTATTGGTTAATTAAAGATTTACGAATCGGGCTAAAATTGGCTTTTTTTAACACATCATTAGGTAGTCTTGCTAGAGTATAAGCTATCTTAGGCAAGTGTAGATAGTAACACAAATCGTCTAATTCTGTTGCGTACTGTTGTGCTTTTCTTTGATATTTAATCTCGTTAATCATCTGCTCCTGTATCTGAGCAGTATCTAGAAGATTGCGAATAAAGCTGCGAGCATAATTTATTTCTATTTGCTGCTCTTGTAATTTCCTAACTAGAGGAAAGACGCCAAATAAATCAAGTTTGATTTCCGTTCCTAAATAATCTTTTCTTTCCTGAGTTAATACTTCAATATCAGATACATTTAGACTTTCTGCACCTAACCATTCATCCCACTTAAAGACTTGACCAAATAACCCTAAACTATCTCTACCATTTCCTTTAGCAGCATCTTCAGCCTTACCTGACGATTCTGCAGCTTGATAAAGAGGAAATTTAATATCATCAATACTAATACCTGCCGATAGGGTAATATCTGGATGATTTCCAGTATAAGCGCGGAAGCACTGATAAACATCAAACGCGAACTCTACAATTTCATTCCACGCACCGCTGACAAAGACATCATCTCCACCCGCGTAAATGAAGAGTAAAGTTTTTTGTTCATTTTGAGTCAGAGATTTGGTGTTTTTTAAAACCTCAACTCTCTCTTGCTGTTTCAGAAAATTTTCCTGACGGTTCTCGGCTAAACTGTTGAGATACACTTTAAAGAAATAACTCATTTGGCGAGATAGACCAGCCAGCTTAGGTAAAGTTTGATTATCACCCAACCCTTTTGCAAAAATTTGTCCCAACCTGTCTACATCCATTCGTAAACAGCCGACTCTCTCAATTCCTTGCGCTTTTCTCGCCATCTCGCCTGCGCGGATAATTGAACCTGGTTCTTCCTCACTTTTTTGAGCGTAGTTACCAAGCAGCAGAGGAATGGTATTTTCTGCACGAGAATAGTTGTATATCATCCAGTCATTGACTAGATAAATAGTTTCTGTGTCAGGAATTTGTTTTAAATCTTCAATGAGTTTGGACTTTTTTCTCGCTTGAAAGATATGATAATAAACAGGTTCAGGTTCAAGATTTAGTTTGATGGGTGTTGTTCCTGGAATTTTATCTCGCTGTGATCGCACAATTGCCTGTACTTTTAAAAGCTTGCCACCTAACTCAAACATCTGACGACAAGTAGGACAAGCTTCCACTGAAATTTCATCACTTAATGGTTGTAATTCTTCTACATCATCTCGATGACAAACTTTGCAGGGCGTGTGACTGTCGCGAGGTGTGAGGAAGTCTACAATTTGATTGGCAAATTTCCGCGATTTTTGTTCTGATAGTTTCTGCGTCACTTTTGACCAGTGCTTTGCAAATTTTTGAGTGGTAATATCTTCAATGGTAAAATCTACATGAGCTAAGGCTAGAAAGACTTTACCCTGAAAATCTTTTGCTAACCACTTATTTAATGTCTGACTGACTTGTTTCAGTTTATCTTCTGTCTCATCTATAGGTGCAAGCAAATATAAATTACCGCCGCCAGCATAAATCACATTGGTACGCGGTAATTCTAGTTTTTGCAGTAGTTGTTGAACGACTTCCTCTGTCACTAACTCTAAGTAAAAGCTTCTCGCACGCAGGGACTTAAGCGCACCCGCAGAACTAATTGTGTAGATAAATTTTTGAATACCTGATAAATCTCCAGCAATTAGCCTAAGTTGTTTAGCTTCAATATTATTTGCTAACGCCGCCGCTACAGCACCAGTTGCCCTTACCATATCAATGAGGGCAATATCTGAATGATTCAAGCTAACATAGGAGCCAAATTTCTCTAGAATTAGGGTGAGTAGCGATAGATTCTTCCAATTTTTCTCGTCAAATTTTTCTAAAGTGAGAACTCGTCGGATACGTCGTTTGAGTAATTCAAAATCTTCTTTTGGTGGTTCCCCTTTTCGGGGATAGGGAATTTGTGGATAGAGTCCTTTGATGTAGATTGCTTCCCAGTAATGTTGTTTATCTTGATTGTGCGATAGTTGTACTTGGTCAAACAACAAGCGTAAGGGAGTCAGAGTATTTTTTTCTTTCTCTTTAGACCATAGAATATCTGGTTTATTACACCATAAGATACACTTTGCTCGTTGGACTGCTTTTGAATCTTCTGGGTACTGACATTTACTGGGTAATTGTACATCAGCTATTTGCGCTAAAACCCACACAGCTTGTTGCGCAACTTGCAATGCAGCTTTGGTAGCGTTTGAGTTAGTCATTACACTTCACGGTTGTTGTGCTCAACTGCGTATAATTATTACCTGTAGGTGGAATAGGGGTCTTCCAATCCTACCTTTGAGCAAATACGCTAGTTCTCAATCTTGGTAAAACACAAAGTTTTGTAGAGGCATAACATTGTTGTACCTCTGTAGCGCGTTGTATCTAAACGAGAACCACTATACATATCGGCTTGAATTTATAACCAGATTAAGTTATCTCTACCGAAAAATACTGAGATTTCATCATAACTTCAAAGTTGTGAAGTTTGCTTAATGGAGAAGTCATGAGACACAGTACGTTATGCAACTTCAATGCCGATTAGCTTACCATAGCACGCCGCCTACGGCTGCATCCGAGATAGATCGTGAGTTGCTGAGGTTAGATCTTGGTAGGTGAGTTACTCTGCATCACGATAGTTCCAGTGGGATAACGGCTAGTTTCAGACGATTCCAACGTCACAAATAATCCAGAGATACCTGTGTCATAAAAGTCGGCAGGCATCCAGAATTTATCTAGCACCTTTCCCTGGGGATTAATTTTCACAGTGCCACAGGGAATTTTTTCGCCATCAGCGATCGCCCAAAGTCGATAAACCTTACCTGTGGGTGGAGCCACCAGATTTTGCACGGCTAGAATCCCCTGCCGTTGTCCTAGATTCACAACAAAGCTACCCCCAGCAGTATCCAATGCATTCACAGCCTTGAGAGAGAAAAGTTGTGTCTGGGACTGTTGCAGTAGGGTATTGATATCTTGAGCCATGCGGTAATCCTGTCGCAAGCGGTAGTTATCTACTCCTAAATACAGAATCAGGAGTGCCGCGACACTGCCCATGACGGTGAGCCAAGTGAACCGAGGCTGTTTGTGTCGGGAGGTCAGTTGAGTGGTAGTAGCCCTTGCCAGAATGGCAGACCGGAGGTGGGGAGGGGGTTCAACGCTGTTTAAGTCACCAGCCACCTGGTCTAAAACCTCTCGCAACTGATTCACTTGTGCCACCAATGCCGGATTTTCTCTCAGCAGTTGCTCGAAAGCTGCGACTTCAGTACGTGAGAGGTCGCCCAGTACATAGCCTGCTGCTAAGGTTTCGATTGCTTGAGGGGTGAGAGGTTCAGTCATAACCTTAGTCAATGGAGTCCCGTAAAAGTTGCTTCAGTTTCAGAAGTCCCTGGCGAGTCCAGCTTTTCACAGTTCCCAGGGGTTTATTCAGTTGTTGGGCGATTTCCGATTGGCTCAGTCCGGCATCATACGCTAGTTCAATCGCCTGCCGTTGCTGAGCGGAAAGTTGAGCTAATGCTTGTCGTACTTGCTGCGATCGCTCATTGAAAACAGCCTGCTCAACCGGAGTATGCGCGGGGGGTGCAGCAGTGACGTTCTGCCCCCAACGTTGCACCAAATTAAGGGTGCGACTGTGCGATCGCAGTTTGTCGATCGCTCGTGTTCGAGTCATGGCAATCAGGTAGCGCATCAAATGACCATGTTTAGTAGGGTCAACCGGGTGCTGCCATAACGACAGAAAAATTTCTTGGGTCAGGTCTTCGGCTTCTGGCTGGCTGTGCAACACTTTCAGTGCCACTCCATACACCACACTACCATAGCGATCATAGAGACACCCTAACGCCGCTGGTTGCTTTGCCTTCAGATCATTCAAGAGTGCGGCATCGCTGGAGGATGACGGTTCTGATGAATGGCGATCAGGAGAACTTAGATCCATAGATTCAGGTGAATAGACCGAGGCTAATTTCTCTGCAAAAATGCCCAATGCATCTTGTAATGTGAGTGCCAATCCTGATTTCACAACTTCTTTTGAGTATAGAGCAAACTTACTCTCATCTCTAAAACGATTGGTGAAGCTAATTGGATGAGTCTAGCGTCGAAATTTTGTAGAAGTGGGTTATTTCATTGTGATTGGTTAACACTGTTTGAGTGCCTCAAACCGAACGAACCGTGAACATCAGTCTAGCAAGGGCATTTGAAGAGTTTAAATCCAAAATTGGTTTTCAGTCGTCTTAAAGGTAGAGAAAAGCAAGTAACCCAGTTAGCATTCTTTTCAGGCATAAGTTGCAACTAGATTTCTGAAATCACGCTAATTGCTTACCTGCCCACTCCTACAGCTTTTAAAAGTGGGCATTGCAGTGCAATGTCCCGACGAAATTTATATCGTCAATTCGCAACGCCCTTCTTTGGCATGTCATAATTTTGCACCTTTGGCAGTTTGGATTCAACCAATTTGCTTGAAAGTTTGTGCTGCATCCAAGCATTGAAGGTCAGTAAAACCGCTGTAGCCAAATAACCGATCCGAGAGGTAATTCTATGCGACGCTCTATTTCTGGGCTGTTAACAACACTGCTTCTGTCTGCCGCCATTTTGCCTGCTGCGGCGCAGGCTCAAACCACCGAGGCAGAACCAACCAGCCTCAATCCCTACGTGGCAAATCAACCCTCTGCAAAACATCTCAAGCCTTTTAATCTGGCTTATCTGGCGTATCAAGGCTACTTAAAAGACCAAGGCATTCCCAGCAATAGTGCATTGATCGGTGCGATCGCGTCTGGAACAATCACGGCTCAAGACATTATTCAAGCTGCTGTCAAGGCGAATCGACTACCTGAGCAAACGCTAAGCGATCAAGGCTATCGCCATAACCTTGAAGATCAACTGCAAGGATTTACAGGAGACTAAAAAACTGGCGTTGCTGAATCAATCATGACTCAGGTGTGAAACAACGCCGCGATTCAACTTACATGGGAAAGCATTCGGGCATTCATCGGGAGCATCCTTTCCAGCACTTGATTACCCAATGCTTTACCTCTACCGATCAAATGTTGATGCCGGACAGTAACATCCTTACAAGAATACTCAAACGATGAAAAACACATTTCGCAAGTACCATCGGCTAATTGCTACACTCTTTTGTTTGCCGTTACTCTTTACTGCTGTGACTGGCATTAGCTTTGCCATCGCCGATAAATGGTTGCATCAAGAAGAGCTTACTGCATTTTTAATCACTGTTCACACCTTCCAAATCTTCAAACTTGATGCCATTCTGCCAGTTTTGAATGGGCTAGGTCTGATTGGCTTAGTAGCTACCGGACTCTCGCTGACCGGACTGTTTGCTAAACGCCATCAACCAAAGCGGATAGGAGAACGCTCATGAAATACATTTCTTATTTTTTCATAGCGATCGCCAGTGCCTTCTTGGTCATCCTGTTGTCGTTGTCATCCTGTAGTCCGAACCATAAGGTAACGACTAGCCAACCAATGGTGATGAAAGATCAACCCAAGGAGCAACCCCAAACTAGCCAACAAACTGCCGATGCTACTGTCAAAATTCGTAATTTCAAATTTGAGCCAGCGAATTTGGCGATCGCTGTTGGTAAAACTGTTCAATTTATCAATGTCGATGAAGAACCCCACACGGCTACAGCTACGGATGGTACTTTTAACTCTAAAGCACTGGATACCAATCAAACCTGGAACTACACCGCCACTAAACCGGGTACTTATCCCTATATTTGCTCAGTTCATCCCTTTATGAAAGGGACGTTGACGGTAACACAAGAGAAAAACTAACCAGAGGAATACCAATGGAACGCAGAAAATTTATTGAACACGTGGGCTGGACAGGACTCGGTATTGTGTGGGCTGTTGGTGCAAATGGCTTATTCACTGCCTGTCAGGTGGGAGAACCAAATGCTCAAAAATCATCGACAACCTCACCGTTTTCCTTCGTTCAAATTAGCGATACGCACATCGGTTTCAAAAAACCTGCAAATGAACATGTGACCGATACGCTTCAGAAAACGATCAATGCGATCAATGCCTTACCCACTCCACCCGCCTTTGTCATTCACACCGGAGACATCTCCCATTTGTCTAAACCAGAAGAATTTGATCAGGCAAAACAACTGCTTTCCCAATTGAAAGTTCCACTGTTTACCCTACCAGGGGAACACGATACGATTGGCGATCGCGGCAAAGCCTATGAGGAAGCCTTTAACCGAAAGGATGTCAAAGAAGGCTTACAGGTTTGGGATCAGGCGGGAATACACTTTGTCTCCTTGACCAATGTGCTGGACTTTGGGGCAACAGGTACGGGCAAACTGGGTCAGGCGCAATTGGACTTGGTGGCAAAAGATTTAGCAGCGCAGAAACAGGATAAGCCTCTAGTTGTTTTCAGCCATATTCCCCTGTATGACCTTTATCCTAAATGGGGATGGGCAACTGCCGATTCTGCTAAATTGCTCTCAGTGCTATCTCGCTTTGCGTCGGTCACAGTGTTAACGGGGCACATCCATCAAGTGATTTCGCACAGCGAAGGCAATATTCGCTTCCATACCGCTACGACGACTGCCTATCCCCTCCCCGCTCCAGGTCACGGTGATCAACCTGCTCCCGTCAAGCTAAGCGAAAATAATCTATTGGCGGTGCTCGGATTCCGCACAGTTGAGGTAATTTCCGGGAAGGATACTAGAGTTGACCAACATGCTCTGGGGTAGAAATATAGTTCAACAACTGTCTGGTGCGATACGCGCCCGGGCGTCTGCTTTCCCTTGCAATCGCATTCTGGGCGCATACCCGTTAACAGGTCACCTCGATACTGTTTTTTTCATGTATTACGGATGGCTGTAGCCGCCAGTGGGTCGCTTTCAAGAATTATCGTCTCTTGCAGGAGACTGGGGATAAAGTCAGTTCATTATGATGTCAATATAATTTTTAAGAACGTTTAAGAACGTTTAAGAACGGCTAGCCATGTTAATGCGATCGCTCAATTGGCGTAGCGTTTGTACTAAATTTTGATCTGTTTCGCGCAGTTGGGTAATTTTTTTACAGCTGTACATGACTGTTGTATGGTCTTTTCCACCAAATTCTTCTCCTATTCTTGGCAAACTTAAATCCGTGTGCTGTCGCATAAGATACATTCCGATTTGACGTGCCCAACTAATCTCTCGTCGCCGCGAATTCCCTTTAAGGTCTTCTATTAATACATCAAAAGCCTCTGTTACCACTGAGAAAATTGCTTCTGGTGTGGCTTCTACTTTCTCAGTTGGTGGTTCTAAAATAGGTGCAATATTTTCTACTGTCATGGGTAAACCCCAAATAGAAATATATGCTAATGCACGAATCAATGCTCCTTCCAACTCTCGAATATTAGAAGTATAGTGACAAGCAATATACTCAACAATTTCCCTTGGTAGACGGATATTCTCATACTCAGCTTTTTTTTGTAAAATTGCCATTCTCGTCTCTAAATCTGGTGGTTGGATATCAGCAATTAAACCCATAGAAAATCGGGAACACAGACGTTCTTGCAACCGAGGAATTTGGTTGGGAGGACGGTCAGAAGCTAAGACGACTTGCTTACCAGCTTCATGTAAAGTATTAAAAGTATGGAAAAATTCTTCTTGAGTATATTCCTTTCCTTCAATAAACTGAATATCATCCACTAAAAGGACATCAGCAGCACGGTAATGCTCTCGGAAACTTTGCATACTGTCCTTGCGAATAGCAGTAATGAGATCATTAGTAAATTGCTCAGTTGAAACGTAAAATATCCTTGAATCTGGACTAATTTCCCATCGATAGTGACTGATCGCCTGCATCAGGTGAGTTTTTCCTAAACCCACGCCACCGCACAAAAATAAGGGGTTAAACTCTCTTCCAGGATACTCAGCAACTGCTAATGCAGCAGCATGAGCCATACGATTGTTAGCACCGACGACGAATCGAGAGAAAACATATTTGAGGTTTAATTCTGTCGTTTTTAGTCCTCGGTTTGGAGGAAGCGTTTCTGAAGGACTGGTTTGAGCTGGAAATTCCCAAGAAACTTCTTGTTCATTGACAGGAGAAACTTCATCACCTTGAGTCACAGTTATATGAATATCTATGGGATAACCAAGAATATCTTGTACGACATTAGCGATCGTTTTTATGTAGTATTTCTGTAACCAATTGCGAGCAAACGGGTTGGGAGTACAAATCACCAAGCAATTATTTTCCAATCGCTCTGCACTCGCAGTTTTGATCCAAGTTTCAAAGGTGGGACGGGATAGCTCTAGTTGTAAGCGCTCCAGTACCTGACTCCACAGACTTTCTATGGGCATTTCCATAATTTACCACCAATGCTCAGCAATCGTCACAATAATAATGAAGATATGAGCAAGCACCAATCTAGCAAATAATACTCTAGACCTGAAAACTTGCCTTTGAGTTGTCATCGTTCTTGGTCTCCCCCCGGTAGCCAAGATTTTATCACCCATAGATTCATACGGAGAAGCAAAAATAAATGAAGACTACAGACCATGACTTTCAGCCCAGAAAAGGACAAGGAAAAATGGGCAATGGGCAATGGGCAATGGGCAAAAGGGGCAAAGGGCAAGGGGCAAAGGGCAAGGGGCAATGTTCGATTAAGAGTTCCCAATTTCCAGTTCCCAATTTCCAGTTCCCAATGCCCAATGCCCAATTTCCAGTTCCCAATTTCCAGTTCCCAATGCCCAATGCCCAATTTCCAGTTCCCAATGCCCAATGCCCAATTCCCAATTTCCGCGTTTCCGTAAATAGTATTCTAGTCATGCTGCTTAGCAGTGCAGCAGTGATATCTATTGGGGGTTGTTCCACACCGGCTGGTACCCTTGATACTGGCAGAACAAATACTCAGCAAACGCCAGTTAGCAAGACAACAGATAACACTTCCCCAAAAATTTTACCCGTTACCTCTTCGTCCAATAATCCGAACTTTGTCGTTGGAGTCGTCCAAAAAGTAGGACCTGCAGTTGTTCGCATTGACGCTGCAAGGACTGTCGTTTCCGACGAGTTTGATGATCCAGTTTTTCGGCGCTTTTTTGGCTCACAGCCAAGAGAAAGAGTAGAGGGTAGCGGTTCTGGGTTCATTATTAACTCTGCTGGTCAGATTTTAACTAATTCTCATGTGGTGAATGGTGCTGAAAGCGTGACAGTAAAATTGAAGGATGGTCGCTCTTTTAAGGGACGTGTACTGGGTGAAGACCCGGTCACAGATGTTGCTGTTATTAAAATAGAGGCAAATAATCTGCCAACTGTTTCTATAGGTAACTCTGAAACCTTACAACCAGGAGAAGCTGTTATTGCGATCGGTAATCCTCTTGGTTTAGATTATACGGTCACATCTGGAATTATCAGCGCGACTGGTCGTTCTAGTAGTGATATTGGTGTCACAGATAAACGGGTTGATTTTATTCAAACTGATGCTGCTATTAACCCTGGTAACTCTGGTGGACCACTATTAAATGCTCGCGGAGATGTTATTGGTATGAATACTGCCATCATTCGCGGCGCTCAAGGGTTAGGATTTGCTATTCCTATTAGCACGGCGCAGCGGATTGCTCAGGAATTAATAGCAAAAGGTAAGGTTGATCATCCTTATTTAGGTATTCAAATGGTGACTGTGACTCCAGATGTGAAGGAAAAAGTTAATTCTAGATTAGGTCTTAATTTGGCAGCAGATAAGGGGGTTTTGTTAATTGATATTGTGCCACGTTCTCCAGCCGCCTCTGCTGGACTGAAAACAGGAGATGTTATTCAAAGTATTCGTAATCAACCAGTCACTAAAATAGAAGAAGTGCAAAAGATAGTAGAAAATAGTAAAATAGGATCTCCTTTAGAATTGCAAGTACTACGTAATGGGCAAACAACACAAATAGCTGTTAGACCTGCTCCTTTACCAAGTAGACGTGGAAGCTAGATTAACAATTATGAAGTATGAATTATGAATTCAAAAAATATTCTTGATTCATATTTTATATTTCATAAATCTTATCTATGAGAGTTATTATTATGAGTGAATTACTACCAATTATCCAATTAGGCAATTCGATACTGCGTCAAAAAGCCTCCTTGGTTGAAAATATCAACGATGAGCGTATTCAAAAACTCATTGATGACCTCATGACGACAGTTGCTAAGGCTAACGGTGTCGGTATTGCTGCACCTCAAGTTGCCCAATCCTGTCGTTTATTTATTGTAGCTTCCCGCCCTAATCCCAGATATCCCAATGCTCCGGAAATGGAACCTACTGCTATGATTAATCCCAAAATCGTTGCCCATTCAACGGAGGTAGTCAAAGGATGGGAAGGTTGTTTGTGTGTTCCAGGGATTAGAGGACTCGTTCCCAGATATCAAGAAATTGAGGTAGAATATACCGACCGAAATGGCAAACTGCAAAAGCAAGAATTGACTGATTTTGTCGCTCGTATCTTTCAACACGAGTATGACCACCTTGATGGTATCGTCTTTTTAGATAGGCTAGAAAGTACTCTGGACATAATCACAGAGCAGGAATATCAAAAACAAGTTATTAACAATACTTAATCATAAATAATTCTAAAGAGTGATAGTTTACCCAGAGTATTAAGGTATTCTTAATGGATTTTTAACAGTTACTTAATTATAAATAATTCTAAAGAATGATCATTTACCCGAAATATTAAGGTACATTTAACCTATTGTTAACCTTTTGGTTTGAGGCATCTATCGGGTAAATGACCAAAACTATCAGTAGTCGCGAGAAACTAAGTCCTCAGGAGAAAAAGCCTGTGGATTTATTTTCGTCTCAGCAACAAAGCGATGAATCAAGTGAAACTACCAGGAAATCTGTTGCACGCTCACCGATGCAACCACCCATAGGTAAGTTGCAAATTGTCCATGCAACGACAGGGCGCGTCCGAATCCGTGCTACTGACGGTAGTCATAACTCGATACTTAATACTATCTCTCAAAATTTACGAAAGCAAGATGGGGTGAGGGAAGTATCCGTCAATCAGGAGACAGGCAGTTTAGTTGTTAACTTTGATGAAAAAAAACTGCCCTTACCCCAAATGTTGGAGCGACTCCAACAATTTGACATACATCAATTACAAGCTTCTCAGGCAAAGAGCAAACAAGACCCTTTTGCTGCATGGAAATCTCTTGATTTTTGGAAGGAGCAAGGCATTTCGTTTATTCCCTTATTTACGGGATTGGCAGTAACGGGAGGGCTGGGAATCAGTGGTTTAGCATCGATCCCGGTTTACCTGATTACAGCAAATGCCACTCGTCGGGTAATTGATGAACTCCAAACGTCGGAATCACAAACAAGTACAGTTCCCTCTTCCCAACCAGCACCGAACGATAAAAAATCTTCTACAAAACGCAATACAACTGACCAACCTTCGTTATCAAAAGTGGAGCATAAATCTGTTGAAACCACAGCCCAGCCTGCAAAAATTGCCTATAGCGTTGTTCATGCCATTCCAGGGCGTATCCGGTTGAATGTGCCTCGAGTTGCACGCGATCGCGCCTATGCGCGAAGACTCGAAAGGTTACTGAAAACAGAATCTCAAGTAACAAATGTACGCATTAATTGCGATGCTGCATCCATTGCTATTACCTATGGATCAGGTAAAATCCCAATGTCCCATTGGGTTGGTCTGATGCAATTAGCAGACCAAACAATCCCGCAAACAAAGCCCATCAAGACAACACCCATAAAGACAACAATAGAGCAACCGCTTTGCGAGCCAGTTCATCAGCTTAAAGAACCAGCACCAATCACAACGGTAAAAGAGCAACCCACAGTAGAAACAGCCAGTATATGGTCTGATTTCAAGTCTCCAGCTCTCGGTGCGGCTCTATCTTTCATGGCGAATTTTCCATTAGACCCGGTTCCATATTAAGGAACACTGGAGGACAAAAATGGCTGGTTTAACAACGCAATTGGCACTCCACCTAAACAAAAAATCTCAGGTAGTAGAGGAAGAGACTGGTCATCTAATAGTAAAGCCACACTCTGCGGTCATTTACAGCATGATCCATGCGCTTAGTAGCAGAGTGGAGTTTTATATTCCTCGGATATCCTTAGATTCCAGATATATGCAGCGCTTGCTGACTTTGTTTGCTTGTGAGCCTTGGATCATAAGTCAGCAAGTCAATGACATCGCAAGGTCTATTGTCATGACCTACAAATCTGCAACAATGCTGAATTCCCAAAAGCGTTCTTTGAGTCTTTTGGAACAAGCCATATCGTATTTATCCAGTCCGATTCAATCTGCTGCTAGCGATAGTGTTGTTCCCATAAGTTAACTAGAAGATAGGCAAGCCCTCCTTTGGAAATAGGGTGTTTAGGTGTTAGGAAATAGGGTAGTTTTAAACTGCTGCTATCCACCTACACCCTTCTGGTGCACCCTATCTGGCTCTTGCTGAGCAGGCTTTTGAATAGGCTTTTGAAAATCCAATTTGAAGCAACTTTGTATGAGAGAGAAGAAATGGCAAAACTTAGTGTGCAATTACCACCTTCCGGAGGTCATGTATCCCAAGTAGCTGTAGTGGCAAAAAATGGGATTTCTATAGTTGAGAGCAATGGACACTCACAGATCCAGTCTTCCAAAGTTCCATACAGCCTTGTGCATACGATCCCAGGAAGAGTCAGGTTGCGAGTACCTCGTTTGCGTCGCGATGCAGACTATGCACAGCGCCTTCAAGTGTTGTTGGAGGCTGACGCCCTTGTGACAAGTGTCCGTATTAAACGTGCAGCAGCGTCACTGACAGTGACTTATAAATCCAGCAAAATTTCAGATACTAAAATACGTTCGCATCTGGGCTATTTGATCCAAGCAGCCAGTGAAGTCATCGTTCTTAAACCCTCCAAGCAACAACCTGCATCTGATGCAGAAGAGAAATCTTGGCCTGGGATGCAACTTTCAGCTTTGGCTACGGCTTTAGCTGTATTGGGTGGACCATTCGGATTATCTATTCCGCCTATTATGGTTGCAGGAACTATAGCCCTTGCCACATTACCTGTTGTCAAACGAGCTTGGGAGGGGATCAAGGATGAGCGAAAACTGAATATTGATTTTCTGGATTTTATGGCTATTGCCATTACCACAGTTCAGGGTCAATTTCTCACACCTGCGCTGATGCTGAGTTTAATTGAAATTGGCGAGAACATACGCGATCGCACGGCTCGTTCTTCGGCTCAGCAAACTTTGGATTTGTTGAGTTCTCTCGGACAGTTCGTCTGGGTGGAACGTGATGGGGAAAAAGTGCAAATTCCCATTCAAGACGTGCAGCCAGGGGATACAGTCATTGTTTACCCTGGCGAACAAGTCCCGGTGGATGGTACTATCCTGCGGGGTAACGCACTGTTGGATGAGCAGAAACTGACTGGTGAGTCTATGCCAGTATTGAAGAGAAAGGGACAAACCGTTTATGCCTCAACTCTCATGCGGGAGGGACGAATTTACATTGCGGCGGAACGGGTAGGTAACGACACCTGTGCCGGACAGAGCATTCGGTTGATGCAAGAAGCTCCCGTTCACGATACCCGTATGGAAAACCATGTTCTGAAAATTGCTCAAAAAGCAGTCTTGCCAACATTGCTACTTGGTGGGGCTGTATTTGCCACAACTCGCAACCCAGCACGAGCAGCCAGCGTCCTGACTCTAGACTTTGCCACTGGTATTCGCGTATCAGTTCCCACAACAGTTTTGGCAGCGCTTACCTATGCAGCGCGGCGCGGTGTTCTTATCCGTAGCGGACGAGCGCTAGAAAAACTTGCAGAGGTTGACACCATTGTGTTTGATAAGACAGGCACACTAACTAAAGGTGAAGTAGCTGTTGTTGGTGTCAAAAGTCTCAATGGAGCAACGTCAACAACACGAGTGCTGGAACTCGCTGCGGCTGCTGAACAGCGTCTGACTCACCCAGTGGCAGAGGCGATCGTGCGCTATGCTCAAGAACGGAAAATAGAAGTGCTTCCCCGTGCCAAGTGGGATTACCAACTTGGTCTAGGTGTGCGAGCAGAGATTGACGGAGAAACCGTTTACGTCGGTAGTGAGCGCTATCTGCGTCAAGAAGGCATTGAGATGAATCTCAATGGACACCAAAAGCAGGCAACTTCAGTCATTTATGTTGCTAGCAATGGTCAACTTCAAGGTAGAATAAAATACAGTGACATACTCCGTCCAGAAAGCCAAGAAGTGATCACAGCACTGTTGACAGTTGAAGGTGTGGAAGTTCACATGCTGACTGGAGATAACAGACGAACTGCTAGCGCTGTGGCTGCTCAACTTGGAATTCCTCCAACGCATACCCACGCAGAAGCTTTTCCTGAGCAAAAAGCAACTGTTGTCCGCGAACTGCACGAACAAGGCAAGACAGTTGCATTTGTTGGTGATGGAATCAATGATTCACCAGCTTTAGCCTATGCTGATGTTTCTGTTTCCTTCGCCAACGGTTCTGAAATTGCTCGCGAAACAGCGGATGTAGTGCTGATGCAGAATGACTTGCATGGTCTATTGGAGGCAATTGAAATTGCCCGTAATGCTAGGCAATTGATTCACCAAAACACAGGTCTGATTGCTGTTCCTAACATAGTAGCATTAGCGATCGCAGTTTTGTTTGGTCTTAACCCCCTAGCAGCGACGATGGTTAATAATGGCTCAACAGTCGTTGCAGGAGTTAATGGTTTGCGCCCAATTTTCAAAAGCCGCAAGCAAAAATCTCTACCATCAGCAGGATGAGATAGCTGTCTTAACGACAGTATAATTAGAAAATTTGTAAAAATTTTTCAAATCACAGGAGGAAAATAATCATGGCACCTAAAATTACTGATTTTGTTGAAGACGCTGGCGCACCTGGCATTATAGCCGGTATTGGAGCAGTACTCCTAGCACCTGTCGTGATTCCAGTTGTGGCAGGCGTTGGTAAACCCATTGCCAAGTCAATCATCAAGGGCGGACTTGTTCTTTTTGAAAAAAGCAGGGGAGCCGTTGCAGAACTTGGTGAAACTTGGGAGGACATGGTAGCTGAAGCAAGAGCAGAACTTGCAGAAGGAAGACAGCTACCAGCAGTGGATGTTGCGAGCACCTCTGTGGACAATGGACCCGATAATGGTGCATAATTCTCAGTCCATTTGGCGTTCCTTGGCTTAGCTAGGGAACACCAAGGGAATTCGTAATTCTTAACAGTTATCAGTTATCAGTTATCACTGTTCATTGTTCACTGTTTAAGAATTACAATTTCTAAATTAGGAGGGTAGTTAAGTGTCAAGAAATGGTTATATTAATCTCACTCAGATGCCACAGATTATTGATGAAAAATCTATAAAAAAAGCTTTTCAACCTATATCTACACGGGTTGTCAGTTCTACCCCAGGAAGGCTACGTTTGAGAGTTGCACAGCCTCACCGTCAATCTAGGGACATGCAACGGATTGCCAATGTGCTACAAGCAAATCCTAATATTAATCAGGTACGAACTAATATTCAAAATGGCAGTATTGTCATAAATCACGATGCTCAAGATGGAAGTCTTGACGATGTTTACGCGACGTTGCGCGATTTAGGTGTTATTTTTGGTGATGTTGCATTAGGAAAATCTGAAGCAGCAGCAGAAGTATCAAATGCAGTTGTTGACTTGAATAAACGAGTTAAACAAGCGACGAATAATGCTGTTGATTTGCGCTTTCTTTTTCCTTTAGGACTCGGTGTCCTTTCTATTCGGCAGTTAGTTGCTAGGGGATTGCAGTTAGAAATTATTCCTTGGTATGTGTTGGCTTGGTACGCTTTTGATAGTTTTATAAAACTGCACGGTACGAGTCAAGTACACTCAAGTAAAGAGTAAAAAGGGAGAGGCTAAGAAAAGCAAGATCCCCGACTTCTTCAAGAAGTCGAGGATCTGTTATCCCGGGAGCATCCCATAACTCTATCTCAAAAAATAATTCATCCTCATCACCAAACTTGCCCGAAATCATATCGTTCCGCACACCCCAGTTTCATTTATAGGGAAGATTCTCCCCCAGCGTACTGTATGAGTAGACTTTGCTTCAGTCATAGTTAGTTAAGACGCTTTATCGTAATATCTATAGCTATATTAAATTGCATGAGATGAGTCAAGCACAGTCAGGTAAAGAGTGTGAATTGGATATTATAATGGCAGAAATCTATGAAAACATGCTAACTGGATGAAAGTTAAATAAATTATGCAACCTGCTTTACACATTACAACCCACGTTTTACCAGGAAACAAGATAGAAATTCAAATCCCAGAAGCCAAAGAAGGCGATACTGTTGATATATTTGTCATCTTACCTGACAAATCATTGTCAAAACGGAGTTCTGTTCTAGAGTTAATAGAACAAATTTGTAGTAAACGCCCGTTTAGAAGCACTGAGAATATAGATAGACAACTGCAAGAGGAACGAGATTCATGGGAAAGCTAATACTTCCCTCATCTGGCATTGTCTATGTAGACACATCAGTCTTGATTTATACTAAGGAGAGCGATAAGCGGAGCTTAAGCCTTCGGCTATCGCACTCTTCTAAAATCCGGGCATTTAAAAAAGAGCGATGCTCCCAAAGGGAGCATCGCTCTTAAGCTCTAAACTTTTACCCCTTTGTCAGGTATCCAAACGGATTACCCGGCTCTCGGCATTCCCATCTACGGTCAATCTGTAAATAAAAATACCTGGCGGTAAACGTTCCCCTGAGTCGTTTGTCCCGTCCCAGACGACTGATTTGGAACCAGCACTTTGATTGCTTTCATCAACCAGCGTACGAACGTGCGCGCCAAACCGATTCCAGATATCGATTGTGATGCTTTTGGCATTATCGGGTAACGTGTACTCAATATTAATCGATTTCTCAAATTGCGCTGGCGCATTTGTCAAGAGAAATCTGGTGGGCGCAGCTATCTCTGCGAGAGGAGCTGTTACTGGTGCAGTGGAATATTTGTAAACAGTCTTACCTGAAGAATAACCAACAGTCACAGGATTGCCAAAGAAACGGAATCTATTGATAAATTGCCCTATCTGATTGGCATCATGCCAGTTTTTCCCTCCATCGTTTGTCTCGCTGCTATAGCCTTTTGTGAAATCTTCACTTCCCCAGCCACCAACCCAACCAAGGTTTTCATCAACAAATCCAACACCTTCGAGGTTTGTATTCCCTTGAGGATCGTTGATGCGGAGCCTCGTCCAAGTCTGTCCACCATCTGTTGTCTTTAGAATCGCGCCTGCTTGGAAATTTTCAAGAGAGACAAAACCAATATTCTCATTCAGAAACTGAATTTTCCAACCCCATTCTCCCAGTGGAAAAGAGGAACTCATATTTTCGACGCGATTTACCCAAGTCTTTCCACCATCTTCTGTATAAAGAACAACTGGAATGACATCGTCACGACTTGGGTTAGAAATACTCTTGTCCGCTTTCCCACCGACAACCCAGCCACGCTCCGGACTGGTGAAATATGTATCAATCAAAAGTGTGGCGTATTGACTCATATCCCATCCAGTCCAAGTGGTTCCCCCATCAACAGTCTTAATCATACCTACAGGTCTATCAGGATAGTTAGTACCTGAAGCGTAAACAACTGACTCATTGACAACTGAGAGACCACAAATTGCCGGCGGGGCAAGTTGAGGAAGGCGATCTTCGATTAAGTTCCAATTTTTACCTCCATCAATTGTGGCGTATAGACGTTTACTTGCCGTCAGCGTTCCCGCCCATCCCTTTAAGGGTGTTGCAAAACCAATACATCTCAAGTAAACCCTATCCTGAAATTGTTGTTCCCAGGTTTCACCGCCATCGTTGGTTTTTATTATTTGACCATTACTATTAACTGCCCAGCCCACTGAAGGGTCAATAAACCAAATATCATCGGTTCTCGAACTAGCCAGCGGAGCATTCGTGGGGGACCATTGTAAATTTGAAGAATTCGTCATGATAAACATCTCCTATTTTTTAGGGGTACGGTATGTTACACTCGATTTGGATTACTCGGGAAAATTATTATCTTTCCACTTTTTGAAAAGGTTAATTCTCTCCTCTGTCCAAGGTCCTTCGGGAAGCAGAGGCATAGACTTTGAGGAGACCACCCTTAAGATTTCATCTGCATTCTGCTTCACATCATCATAATCACCAAGATTGACAGGAAATCTCGGTATTGATTTCATATGATCTACATCCATTGGTGAGAATAATTGTGAGATGCCGTTTGCCCAGGTTCCTCCATTTGGTTTGAGTGAAATGGTATGGGCTGTCTTTTTTAGCGCCGCCGACACATCCGTCAAGGCTTGCACCAACTGAGGATAGGGTTGCGTTCTAGAGTCGCCAATAAGAGCGTCACAAGCTACAGCAATTTCTTGTAGTCGCTCCTGAAAAAATATCCAAGCGCTGCTCATCTGTGGGAGCAACTGAACATCTGAATATACCTCAAAGCTTGGACCAGCCTTCGTGTTAGGATATTCCTTGCCTGCAGGCAATTGGGTTATTGCTTTAGCCAACGGAGACAAGCCGAAAGGCATGAGGTTAATGAATGCACTCCTGAGAATGTAGAGCTGTTCTTCATTCTCCTCGGTACGCGCAAAGAAACGCATCAGTATTTGTAGCATAACCTCATAAAGTGCAGCGAATATCTCTACTACGTCGCGACTTAATGGATCGGTGATGATGTTTGCACCAGGAGTTGTGTTGTCTTGCTGAAGACTTAATAGTGGATTTTCGATCACTGAGCGGGCAGGTTGAAACTTGGGATCTTTCGCTAATTCTGCTAAATACTCTTCGCGAATTTTGGTGAATTTGGCAAAATGACTGTCTTCTCTGTCTGCAGGACTTCCTTCGCCCTGTTTGACGATAAGGTCGATCGCTTTTACTGCTGAATCCAAGTCTGTAACCTGGATCATATCCCGAAAAATCCCAGTTGCTTGGGCTTGAGGTGAACCAATAAACAATTTTTGGCTGATAGTCTCAAAGCCTTGGCGAATCAGCCCATAGAGTTCCCCAATGGTGTTATACTCCAGTTTTCTAGGGAGCAGTGGTTCTGGTAGTGCAAGAAATCTCATCAATTCTTCGCCTTCCTTGATCTGCTTACACAACTGATTCCAAAACTCTTTTTTTTCCTCATCTTGAAAATTGTTCGGCAATTCAAAACAAATGTATCGGTTAAGCGTAGCTTCATTGAAAGGAGCTAGTTTGAATAAGAGCTTCAAAGAAGTATATGTTTTCGCTTGGGGAAAATTTGCACGTCGGAAATATGGTGCTCCCCCTATCGCTGTCAGCAGGTTGCTAGCCAGTGCCAAATGCAGCATTTCTTGTACTGCAATTTCATTAATCGTGCGACGCCATCTATTAATTTTGTTTAGTTGATCTTGAGAAACTCCCTCATCTGTAGATTGCTTGAAACTGAAGGCAGTAAAAAGGTATTGACAGGCAAGTGAATGTTCCAACTCTGCTGCCTGTGAGAGAAGATAAAGTAAATCTTCCCTTGTTTTAACTTGATTGTTTGAACTCATGGCATTTAACTTTATTTCCGGAACGGAAGTTAAGCTTGGAACTTTCCTTGTACATCTTTGAGTAGGTGTAAGCAAAATTAACTTATGCACTTTTGGGATAGAAATGGGAAACAATTGCCAAAATTGCCCACAGACTTGATGTCTGGGGCAAAACAAATAAAGTGCTGAGTAAAAAGAAGCACTCATTACTCAGCACTGTTTTGATGAGATTGTCCTAGTACTCGACCACACAAGTTTTGACAGGTTATCAGAAACCGGGTTTCTTAAAGAAACCCGGTTTCTAGCCCTCACGACCCGTCAAAATTTTTGGGTAACGTGATTGTTTCTTTTACGACAGCGGAGCTGCTATCAGTAAAACTTTTTCCAATAGCCAAGGAGCAATACGGTTACACCACAAGGCTAAATGACTTTGCCATCCTACTAAGATTTCAGGTGAATCTCTTTGTAGTCCGGTAAGAAGTGCCTGAGCTACTTTCTGGGGAGTCACAGGTGACACCCACCGAAACCACTGTAACTCTCGCACCATATCAGTGTCAGTTAGGGATGGTAGCAAAGCTATGACTCGAATATTGTGCGCAGCTAGCTCACCGCGCAAAGCTTGAGTAAACCCTACAATTGCAAACTTGGTGGCTGAATATGTAGCCATCGTTGGCGCTGCTACCTTACCCATCAAGCTAGAAACGTTAACGATTGTCCCTGAGCCTTGTGCTACCATGCGTCGGGCAACTAGACGAGTCATAGTGTACATTCCGATTAAATTAACGTTTATTTCTACCTGCACATTTGGTAGTCGAGACTTTAAAAAGGGTGCTTGGTGTGCAACTCCAGCACAGTTGACAAGTAGATCAATTGGTCCATGATCCCGCCAAGCTTGAGCGATCGCAATACTCACTTCTACCACCTCAGATAAATCCAAAGACAAGGTGAAAACTTCAACACCAAGCATCTGTATTTCACTAGCTACATCAACTAACCGAGCAGAGTCCCGTGCTACCAACAACAAGCGTTTGACTCCTTGTCTTGCTAATTCAAAGGCGATCGCTCGCCCAATACCACGCGAAGCTCCGGTAACTAGAGCCGTCTTTCCTTGAATATTCATCACTAAAACCTCCAGAGTTAAGGTCTCATCGTGCTAACACACCAGTGCTGAGTTGAAAGATTTTGCAAAAAGAATTGCATCCTCAGCGTGGAGTCAGACGAAAGAGACTCGTGATTGGGGTATAAGTTGAACTAAACTGTTCGCAGTAAGAAATTTTTCAGAAAACTTGCTTGTCTTACCGCATTCTTGGAGAAAAACTTTGGGTATGTATTTAGTCAGATTTCAGTAAACTTTGAGTTGGACTGGCAATATGTAAGAGTCAAGTGAATAAGCAACCGTCTGGTAGCCAAACGAGCAACAAAGATATTTCTTAGCTGTCTTGCTGGAAAATTGGTCTAAAGCAGTCAGAGAAATATCTTTTGGACAATACTAGAATCAGTGAATCAGTGAAAAGCCAAGATTAATGTGTAGCATGGATGGCACCTCTTTTAGATATAAGTGTCTACCAGAACCAACTTTCTATGCATACGCTAGCAAGGGGATCAACCACTTGCAACATTTATTAACAAAAAATCTTGACTTTTACGTAACTTTACAAAATTCTCAGAAACGATGAAGGAGCAACAGTGCTTTATTCTTGGTTTTAGGAACTTCTAAATGAGAGCGACAAGACTATGAAAAAGCTTATTAATAAACCGGAAGACTTTATACGTGAAAATCTAGAGGGTATGGCTGCGGCTCACCCTGATTTCATTAAAGTTAATTATGAGCCTGCTTTTGTCTATCGAGCCGATGCACCGATACAAGGCAAAGTAGCAATTATTTCAGGTGGTGGTAGCGGTCACGAACCAATGCACGCTGGGTTTGTGGGAATGGGAATGCTGGATGCTGCCTGTCCGGGAGAGGTTTTCACTTCTCCAACCCCAGACCAAATGTTGGAAGCTGCAAAGAGAGTAGATGGTGGTGCTGGTATCCTTTGTATCGTTAAAAACTACAGCGGCGATGTGATGAATTTTGAGATGGCAACAGAGTTAGCTCGTAGTGAAGGTATTCGGGTATTAAATATTTTGATAGATGACGATGTGGCGGTGAAAGACAGCCTGTATACTCAGGGACGACGTGGTGTAGGCACAACAGTGCTAGCAGAGAAAATTTGTGGTGCTGCGGCACAGCAGGGGTATGATTTACAGAAAATTGCAGATTTGTGTCGTTTTGTCAATATAAATGGTCGGAGTATGGGAATGGCACTGACTTCCTGCACGGTACCCGCCCGCATGACCCCTACCTTTGAATTAGGCGATCGCGAAATAGAAATGGGCATAGGTATCCACGGTGAACCAGGACGTCAGCGTAAATCCTTGACCTCAGCCGATGAGATAACTGAAATGTTAGCGCTATCAATTATTGAAGATTCACCCTACACCCGGACAGTGCGCGAGTGGGATGAAGAACAAGGCGAGTGGATGGATGTGGAACTGATTGATCCCCTTTTTCAGCAAGGTGATAGAGTACTAGCTTTCGTTAACAGTATGGGGGGTACTCCTATTTCCGAACTTTATATCATCTACCGCAAACTAGCTGAAATCTGCGAAAAGAAGGGACTGCAAATTGTGCGAAACCTGATTGGTCCTTACATCACTTCTTTGGATATGCAAGGTTGCTCGATTACACTGTTGAAGTTGGATGATGAACTCATCCGGTTATGGGATGCGCCTGTGAAAACGCCAAGCCTGCAGTGGGGAGTTTGATGTATGGTGACGAAAGAGCAGATTTTGCGATGGTTGCAAACATTTGCAGCCCAGATAGAGCAAAATAAAGATTATTTAACAGAATTAGATGCGGCGATCGGTGATGCTGATCATGGGATCAATATGGAGCGCGGTTTCAAAAAGGCGATCGCTCAGTTACCGACTGTTGCAGATAAAGACATCGGTAGTATTTTGAAAACGGTGAGCATGACCTTAATTTCCTCAATCGGCGGTGCGAGTGGTCCTCTTTATGGAACCTTATTTCTGCGAGCAAGTACAGCCGTAGCTGGTAAGCAAGAACTTACTGCTGAGGATATGCTTGGAATGCTCAAAGCAGGATTAGATGGAGTCCTTGGGCGTGGTAAAGCACAACTTGGCGATAAAACGATGGTAGATGTCCTCTCTCCCGCAGTCAGCACTTTTCAACAAGCTGTGAGTGAGGGGAAGGGTACATTGGAAGCAATGCAACGAGCTGTAGCAGCAGCAGAACAAGGGATGAAAGAGACTACACCGATGATTGCCAAAAAAGGACGGGCGAGCTACTTGGGAGAACGTAGCATGGGACATCAAGATCCAGGGGCGACTTCGTCTTATTTGATGTTAAAGAGTTTGTTAGAAACACTTGCAGGTTCTAACGATGAGGCGGTAGGCTAGCCCAACGCTTGCAATGATTAAATTAATGTTTTAGATATCTAATCTTCATTTTGCCCAGGTAAATCTAAAGCGATCAACAACGCCTGAGCCAATTTCGTCATTATATCATCAGAAAGCGCCCCTCGTAAATGCAACAAGCGGGTTTTTGACAACACCCTCACCTGATCTGCCATTGCTACAGAGTCTTGAGTGAGTCCGCCATCTGGTGCTTGAATTAACACTTGAGTGGGATAAACACGCTTTCTTGATTGATAAGTAGTACAGGGAACTGCCAGCACAACAGGACTAGATGTATTAATCACATCACGACTGACAATAATAACAGGACGCGTTCCCCTCTGTTCGGAACCCTCAGTTGGCTCTAAACGAGCATCATAGACTTCACCCCGTTTCATTCTGGAGATTCACCTAACTGCAAAGCCTCCCACTGAGCCGAGGCGAACTCCGCTTCCATCTTTAATACTTCTGTCTGATACTCAGGATCATTTGCCATCTCTGCCAAAGCAGCATCAATTTCTGCTCGTTTGAGCGCTGCTAATTCTCGACGTAACGCTTGCGCCACAAACTCATTACGACTCTTGGCTTTTCCTTCCTGCACTACCTTGTCGGTTGCTTCCAACAGTTCGCTTGGCAGCGTTAATGTCGTGCGAACAGTGTGGTTTTTCATAATATGATGACTATTTTGATGTCATAATTGATGTTTCGTTATGATATCATATTTAATTAAACCAGCAGCGTCGCCCTTCAATGAGAAGAACAAATGAACTAGAGTTTCTCCAAACCAGGGAAAATACCAAGCGTTAACATAAGGGTAAGCAAGATAAAAATTTTCCTTTTATACAAAAAGCCCCTGTGATACCGATTCCTTTTGACTCGCTCATCAGCGCAATTACTGGTATTGCCAACCCAATTATTAAAGAAAAGTTTCAGCGCAATGAAACTGTCATCACATTATTAAAGCAATTTCACCTTGATCCTGAGCATCCGCCTGCTGATTTCAGTGGTGTTTACGCTTACACTTTGGTAGAGTACGGCGTTGGTAAACCCAAGCCATTTCTCGAACTTTTTCGGCAAGAAGAAATCAAACAGACTTTCCGCAAAGCGTATGATCACAATAATATTTCAATTCTTTTATCTGAAATAGAAGCTTTTCTTGATGCTTATGCCTTGGGAGATCAAGTTAGAGCAATGGGAATTGATGTTAAGCGGGAAGTTACTGTCTTTGCGACTGTCTTTATTGAAGTTGTCAATCGATCGCGTACACCTAATGATATTTTGATGAGCCATCAGATAGGCTCATTACATAAAAAAATAGTCAGCATTCAAGAACAGTTGGAAAGGCTACCGACGCTGGAAGGAAGAAGGAATGAGAACAGAGATAGCGCGGTTAGCAGCGCACAATGATCCAGCACTAGCAGCTTCTGCATCAACGCAAAAAAAATGTAGAGCCATAGCTTTAGCTCAACAGATGCAAGGCTGGTTTGAAACCTTGGGCTACCGTTTTGAAAAGTATGAAGTTTGGGAAGACAACTATTTTGAGTGGATTATTGACATTCCCGCACGACGTCATCGATATGATCGCATTCTTGTACGTGGAATTGAGGGTGAGGCGGGACTAGGTGATGTCATGGCTTTGCGCCAGTCGGTGGAAAAGTAAAAAACTGATGAAGGTTGGTTAGTCACAGCAAGGCGAATTTCACGAGCGGCGCGTGGTGAAGTGGAAAAAGAAGAAAATCGTCACCTTGATTGTTATACTTTTGACGAACTGATAGATCAGGATGCTGATTTCAGTGATTATCTCGACTGGCTAGAAGCGGAAGTTAAACACCGGGAAATTGACCAAAAATACGTACCGTTAGCTTGCACCAAAGAAGAATTTGACTCACTTAGCAAGCGTCGGATAGGAGTCAGTCGCTACGATGAGCGCGACGGCTGGATTGATGGTTACCTTGATATGTGGTTAGATGACCCTGCAAAAGAGCATATCTCTATTTTAGGAGAGTTTGGCACTGGTAAAACTTGGTTTGCTTTTCATCACGCCTGGATTGCACTGCAACGCTACCGAGATGCTCAAAGACGTGGCGTTGAACGTCCCCGCCTTCCTTTGATAATTACTTTGCGCGACTATGCTAAAGCACTGAATGTTGAGAACGTTTTGGCAGGTTTCTTTTTTACACAACATAATATTCGCTTGAACAGTGAGGTTTTTGACCAACAAAATGGAAAGACCTCAGTTGCACTGTGGTTAAAGGAGCAGATTTTACTGAGGCAAGCTTGTGTGGTGTTAATTTTACTGAAGCGAATTTGACTAATTCAGTTTTTACTAAGATCTTGGGCAGTGTTTTGTCATTAGCATTTAGTCCAGATGGCAAACTTGTGGCTATAGGTGATAGTAATGGCGTAGTTCAGTTGTGGGAAGTTGCAAATAAACAAGAAATTTTCACCTGTAAAGGACACAACGGTTGGGTATACGTAAAAAGATTGGGAAGCCTGATAGCCCCGAAGGATGAGGCTGTTTAAGATTTTAAACCGCTTCATCCGGTATTTATATCGGGGTGGAAAGGCGGCTCAAGCAGTTTTAACTGCCGTGACATTCTCTAATCAACTGCTCTACATATTCGCTTGCACTTATGTTTAAATTTTTAGCTTTCTCTTGAGCAACTTTCCAAGCAGTATCAGTTAAATAAATTCCTCGACACTTTTTTAATTCTTCGTGTAAAACAGGTTGATTCTTTATTCTTTTTATTCCCTTTTTTGCTGACATTTACAGAACAGCTAGCTATACTAAATATAGTCTAAAAAATTCAGGAGGTGATTACAAGATATGCCACGAAGTACGAAACCATCATTTGTTTTGGAACTACCATTAAAGGTAGACAGCAAGCAAGATTCAGAACTGCAAGCGAGATTCAATGCAGCCATGAGGTTGTACAACAATGTACTTGGAGAAGCTAGGACTAGGATGGAATTAGTACGTAATTCTGTTCGCGCAGCGTCTCCGCCAGGAGAGGCATATCAAATAGCTAAGAAAATTTCTCGTGACCGGAAAAAAGATCGCATTGAAGCTTTCAGCAAAGCGCGTGAAACTTATCGATTTAGTGACTACGATTTACAAGCTTATGCCAATCGTGCAGCCAAAGATTCAAAGTGGATTGCTCAAAAAATAGACGCTCAAGTTCAACAGAAACTAGCGACTCGTGCGTTTAAAGCAGTTGAACGTGTTTTGTTTGGCAAAGCTAAAGACGTTAGATTTAAAGTTGAGTCTCGTTTTCGTTCTGTTGAGGGCAAAACCAACAAGCAAGGTATTAGGTGGAAAGATAATCGCGTCGTTTGGTCAGGATTAGAGTTAAGTGTAATCATTGACCCAGATAACGAAGTTATTAAACATGGATTGTCGAGTCCTGTTAAATATTGTCGTCTCATCCGGCGAATCTTGAATGGTAAACGTAGATGGTTTGTACAACTTGTACTAGAAGGTGTACCATATCAAAAACATCAAAATTACATTAGTGACGGTTTGGTTGGACTTGACCTAAACATTTCTAACATTGCTTTTGTTGGTGACAAGAAAGCTGGACTACTACCTTTTGCTAAAAATGTACCAACATTTGAACGCGAAATTAGCGCTTTGCAACGCAAGATGCAACGTTCTCAACGTGTTAGCAATCCCGATAACTACGAACCTAACTACGAAGCGCAAGTAGGACGTAAAACTGCTGTTAAAAAAGGGAAAGTCAAAAAAGGTAGACAAAAATGGGACAAGTCTAACAATTACCGTAAAAATGCACAGAGGAAACGTGAATTAGAACGTCGTAAAACTGCTTATGCTAAATCTCAAAATCGTTGTATAGTTAACGAAATATTGAGACATGGTAAGCACATAAAAACTGAGAACGTCTCAGTAAAAGGATGGCAGAAACGTTACGGAAAAGCTATTTCTGCTAAATCTCCAGGTTTTGTACAATCAGAATTAGCTCGCAAGGCTGTAAGTGCCGGTGGGCAATTCATCAAGTTCTCTACTCAAAAAACTGCTTTGTCTCAGACCCATTTGACAGGTGAACGAGTTAAGAAGTCCTTGTCAGAACGGGTTCATCGAGATGTAACAGGAATTCCAGAGCATCAACGGGATTTGTTTAGTGCTTTTTTGAGTAGACATGTTAATCAGGAAAATATGTTGTCATTGCGGGATGCTCAAAACGAGTATCCGAGGGCGGAACTGCTCTTACTGGAGGCGTGGCAACGTCATTTAACTCGCGAGCAAGTAAGCGCGTCTGAACGCAGGCTGTCTGATTCACCCTCAGAGCGAGTCTCCAGTAAGCCAATAACCTCTAGCCAGATAGCGATATCGAGCGAAAAGCTAGACGAGGATGTGGCGTGAATCTGCGTCTCTTTAGAGCGCAGAGAGTTCAATCAGTATGTATTATCTTGATTTTCAAGAAATTATTTCTAATAATGCTCAAAGTATTAAGTATTAATATTGAAAATCATTGATAATTCGTGCTGTTTATTTAACCATTGTTAGCCAGATTTTGGAAATCTACGCGTATTACACGATGAAGTGCGGAAAGTGGGTTATAATGCAGACATCACTGCATCTAGGCACACAGTAATTTTGGCGTTGCTGAATTGAGGTATGAAATTTTCATTCTTTATTTTCACAACCCTTACCTTTGTGCCTTTGCGTCTACTCTGCGAGAACGGCTCCGCCGAATGCGTGAGGCTAAATTCATACTTTGAATCAGCAACGCCGTAATTTTTGCATATATCTCCAGTTTTTCAATCTATTTACCGTATAATAACTCTAACCTAGTTATCATCACCGCTCTATAAGCTTACATGTAGCCAAAATGACGCTAGAGCAATTGCGAATTTTTTTAGCCGTGTCGGAATTGCTGCACTTTACTCGTGCGGCGGAAGCACTTTATATCACTCAGCCAGCCGTAAGTGCAGCAATCCAAAGTTTGGAAGCAGAATACGGCGTGAAGTTATTTCATCGGATTGGACGCCATATCGAAATTACTGATGCTGGTAAGTTATTGCAAAGTGAAGCGCAAAAAATTCTCGATCAAGTAGAGTTAACTGAGCGTGGTTTACGGGAATTAAACGATCTACAACGAGGAGAATTGAAGTTAGGTACGAGCCTAACTCTTGGTAACTATTGGTTACCCGAAAAAATTAGTCAGTTTAAACAGCAATATCCTGGTATTTTTATTAATTGTACACTAGGTAATGCAGAGGAAATTTGCGAAGGAACTGCTGTAGGGATGTATGATTTAGGCTTCGTTACAGGCGACATCAAACCATCATTGCAGCACTGTTTAGAAAAAGAAGAAGTGGGGAGCGATCGCTTACAAATTGTAGTCGGGAAATCTCACCCTTGGTTCCAGCGCACCAAAATTTCTCTAGATGAATTACTTACCACAAGTTGGGTGATGCGCGAATCTGGTTCCGGCGCACAGCAGATGTTTGCTCAAGCCTTACTAAGTTGGGGAATTGAACCCAATCAACTGGATGTTGTTCTGAATATGAACACCAGTGAAATGGTGAAAGCAGTAGTAGAAAGCGGTGTTGGTGCGGCTGCGATTCCCGAATTCATGGTGAAAAAAGAATTACAATTGGGAACATTAAATGCCGTGCGAATTACCGAGTCAAAAACATCATCAGGTAAAAAACTAGAGATAGTCCAATCTATTTGGAAGTTGAAACACCGTCAACGATTTCAAACACGATTAGTCAGGGCTTTTGAAAACTTGTTAATACAAGAGATAACACCAATAATTTAATTTGGTATAATTATCAATGTTTATTCTTAATAAATTCGATATACTTCATTGATCTATCAACTTAGATGAACTAATTTGGGGTTACTTTACCATCAGTTAATTATTGTTGATAACCCAATATATGAATAAACTTATTACACAAGGACTCCTTGCTTTCGCCGCCACTAATATTGATGACATTGTTATCTTGCTACTATTCTTCTCTCAAATAGATAACAATTTCCGCCGTCAACATGTTGTTGTCGGTCAGTATCTAGGTTTTACAGCTATTGTTACAGCTAGCTTACCAGGTTTCTTTGGTGGTTTAGTTATACCACGCGCTTGGACTGGATTATTAGGCATATTACCAATCATCATTGGTATCAAACAATTACTAAATCGAGAATCAGAAGAAATGGAAGTTCAGACTGTTAATAGTGATTTCAATCTATCTACAACTGGTAATTCTATATTATCTTTTATTTTAAGTATTCTTAGTCCCCATACTTATAAAGTTGCAACAGTCACTTTTGCCAATGGTGGTGATAATATCGGTATCTATATTCCCTTATTTGCTGGTAATAGTTTTACCAGTTTACTAGTAATTCTCATGATATTTTTTATTATGGTAGGGGTTTGGTGTGCTATTGCGTATCTATTAGCTCGTCAAGCAACAATAGCATACATGTTAAGTCGCTATGGTAAAGTGGCTGTACCTTTTGTATTAATTGGCTTGGGTTTGTACATTATGTATGAAAGAGATACATTCGCCCTATTGCCTTGGATATAATAAATTTTCTGTAGTTACACGGACTTTTCAGACATCTTCTGAGGCAGATTTATCTGTGTGGCTACGAATAACATGAGACTATGGATTGTATCTAATAAACTAACTTCCAACTTACCATCATTAAGATAGAGTAAATAAGAAACCGCAATGGTTTTTGTGGTGCTATGTTGCAGATTTTTGCACCTAGTAAGACTCCTGGTACTGAACCCAACCAAATCGGTAATACCAAACTCCAATCAACTGTTCCCAAAGTTAAATGTCCGAGGGAAGTAAAGAACAACAAAATTGCTGCTTGAGAAATATCTGTACCCACTAACTTGCGTGCATCAAGGCGAAAAAAGGCAATCAGTACTAAAGCAAAAATCGAACCAGAAGAGACGCTAGTCATACCAACCAAACAACCGAGTAATGCGCCTATACTCATCGTCTGCAAGCAACCTAGTTTGGTTTGTAAGTCAAATTTGGGTAGTTCAGGTAATTGCAATTTTGGGAAGAAAGTCAGCAGTAGCATTTGCACTAGCGCCAAGACTGTTACCAACAGAATTGTGACACCCAGTAAGCGGAGCATAATATCGTTCATGTTGTGCTCTCCAGTCTGCCTGATGAGGTGCAACATCCCCACCCCAAACAGTGATCCAGAAACGCTTCCCATTGCTAACCATTTTACCACTTGCACATCAAGAGTTTGTTGTTGCCAATGCTTGATACTGCCAACGATTTTCATGAGCGTGGCGGCTACAACATCGGAACTCACCGCCACTGCAGGCGGTACCCCAAAAGCAAAAATCAACATCGGGGTGATGAGAGATGCACCACCAACTCCCGTTAAACCAACGATGATGCCTACTAGGAAGCTGAAGAGCGGTAGAAATAGAAAGTTCATACTCCTGTCCCTAACGGGGTTTTGTAGATGCTGTTTAGCTGAAACTAAAAGATTTGTTGTGCTGCTGTTGTGCAGACTGTCTCGTCCAACTCAACTTTTGAGTGATTATTTTTATGCTTTTGTAAAGCACTAAAAACTGATTGATATACCGTATTTTAAATTGGAAAATGCAAAAAGTCTAGAGAGTAGTATGAAGTAATACAAAACACTTAAATATACGTAAAAACCCGGTTACTTCTGGAAACCGGGTTTGAGGATATATCTACCCCCCTGTAGTAGAGGAAATGTAGTAGGAGATATGGCAGTATATAAAAAAATTGCTCTAATTCTATCAAGATACTGTATTTTATATGACAGAGTTAAAAGAAGTCAACGAGAAAAATCAGCCAACAGCAACATCACAGCAAAAGCCCCAGTTGTCCATAGGCTTTGTGCAAAAACTGTTGATTGTCCATTGGCGTTCTCTGTTGCTGCTGTTCATTGGCGTATATCTACCACTGCAAATTTTTGGGTTGCTGGCGTTAGAGGTACGACAATATGAGGGTGGCTTTCCTTGGGATTTACCAATCCTAGTAGCGGTTCACTCTGTAGCACAGTTGCAGTTAGATGTATTCGCAGCGATACTGACCAAACTGGGTTCGTTTCGGACAGTATTACCCACTCTTAGCATAATCGCACTTATTTTACTACTGCGGCGTAGGTGGCGATCGCTCACTTATATACTCATAACCACTTTTGGTAGTGCCATCATTAACCGCACAGCCAAGGAATTTTGGCATCGAGTCCGTCCCCATCTGTGGGACTCTGTTGCACCAGAATTTAGTTACGCATTTCCTAGTGGTCATGCCATGACTAGTATGACACTCATTGCCATCTTAGTGATATTAACGTGGGATAGTGCTTGGCGTTGGGTGGTTGTGATTTTCGGTAGCTTGTATGTATTAGCTATTGGCTGGACGCGGTTGTATTTGGGAGTGCATTTCCCCAGTGATATTATTGCAGGTTGGATGGTGGCTGTAGCTTGGGCAATTGGTGTTAATTTTATTATCAAGCCGAATTTGCAACCAACAAGTGCAGTTCAACCGGCGAGTGAAGTGACATTGCGTCCTGAAGAACAGCAGTTGGTTGGCGAAGATTAGCCCTTGAGTATCTCCGTTTTGATTTACTTTCATTCCCTCTTCACCTTATAGATGAACAAGAGGGAATGAGAGTGGAGGTTGCTAAAAGCTTGACTGCGTATTAAGCCTTATTAGTGGGTGCATTGGTTACTCGTGCATCAACAACTGCTTGAGAAACGTTGGGGATAAACCAATTCACCTCATCAGGTTTTAAAATTTTCGTCCCAGCTGTACTGAATTCAATTGCGCCAGTATCTGCATTAGTTCTAAAAACAACGTTTGTTCCGTTCGGAACTTTGATGACAACACCACCTGTAAACTCTTGGTTTGGTCCATAAGCACTTAAAGCCACAGCTTTCACGTCACGTGGTAAATAGACACCTTTGCAGTCCCAGTTATTTTGGGTTGTTTGACCATTGGCGAGAAAGTACAATGCAGCTCCGGAGGAGTAGTATTCATCATCATCTAAATCTGGTTCAGGACCATAGACAGCAAGGGTTTTACCTGTTCCGTTAACGCACTGTCCCCAGGTGAGACCTGACTCTAGAGCGTATTTTTGAAATTCTAATTCATTGATTCTTTGTTCAATCTGTTCGGGTGTATAGCTTTCGAGTTGAGTCTGACTTTCTTTGGCTTGTTGTAGTTGTTTTAGTTCTTTTGTCAACTCGATATAGTCAGGATTTTTAGTAATTTTTGGTGCATCAGCAAAGGAAGGTTGAGCAAACAATAGTTGTCCTATAAATACGAACACCAAAAAAAGATATTTCCAGTTTTTCATTTTCTTGCCCCTTATGAGGAAAATTGCAGTTTATGACTATCTCTACTATTTTGTCAAAATTAGGTTAATAGCAGATATTGAATTTGTTCTATTTTATCAATAATAGTTATCAATAAGATCTTTTTCGATTATTTGAATTATTGAATAAATCCAACTCATTTACCGTATATTAGTTTTTAGTATTTTTTATAATTAAATACATTGGTATTTTTTATACATAGTCTTATAAAAATAAATCTCAAGTATTCCAATGAAGTTAGTGGAGATTATTTAAGTATTAAAAAATATAAAAAAATATATTTAACACTTGAATGTGGTAAATACATAGAATAGGATGTGAATTGTTGTTGTGAACACAAAAACTAAATACTAAATAATTGGGGTAAGGATTTGATTTCAGTCTCCTCATCAGAGATAAAAGTTTCTGGATTCGGGCGAAGTTTCAATTCTGCTTTTTAAACCCAATCAAAATTCCTGAAAATCCTACTGGAATATGTGCCTTGCCGCGTGTTAATGAATTACCAAATGAAACAGAAGAAAGCGTCGTATCTACCTAGCATTCACGGTTTAAAGCCAGACTGTTTATCTTTTTGGGAAGTTATAGCACAATCTTTTGCTGTGATTGCGCCGACTACTATACCTGCATCGAATATTGGTTTAATCATTGCTCTTTCTGGAAATGGTACCTGGTTAAGTTTCTTAATAGGCTTAATTGGGTTGGTATTTGTTAGCATTAACATCAACCAGTTTGCCAGTCGTTCTGCTTCTCCTGGTTCACTCTATTCTTATATTGTTAAAGGATTAGGTCCCACAGCAGGTGTAATTTGCGGTTGGAGTTTGGTACTCGCCTACTTATTTACAGCGATGTCTGTGCTGTGTGGGTTTGCTAATTTCAGTGGTTCTTTAATTGGTCATTTGGGAATTCATCCTTCTAGTATTACCTTATTAGCGATTGGTGCAGGTATTTCCTGGTATGCAGCATATAAAGATATCCAGTTGAGTGCGATCGCTATGCTGTGGTTGGAGGGAGTCTCTATTGTATTAATCGTCCTACTGTGCATCATTATTTGGGCGCATCGGGGTTTTGCACTGGATATGTCACAATTGACTTTGCAGGGTGTCACTCCTGGTAATGTAGCAACAGGTTTAGTTTTGGTATTGTTTGGTTTCTCTGGGTTTGAAAGTGCTACATCCTTGGGTGATGAAGCAAAAAATCCCTTAAAAACGATTCCTAGAGCTTTGATTGGAAGTACAATCCTTGCAGGTTTGTTTTTTATTGGCACAACTTATATTGAGGTACTAGGTTTTAGTGGCACTGGGATATCAATTACCACAACAGAGGAACCTCTAGGCTTCCTATCACAACAAGCAGGAGTTGGTTTTTTAGGCGAGTTAGTTGCTCTGGGGGCACTATTTAGCTTCTTTGCCTGTATACTAGGTAGCATTAATCCGGCAGCACGGGTGTTCTTTTTAATGGCGCGTCATGGTTTATTTCACTCAAAGTTGGGTGCTGCTCATGCAGCGAACAAAACACCCCATGTAGCAGTAACAATGTGTTCTTTGATTATCTTCCTTGTACCCACAATCATGTCAATATTCCACGTACCACTGTTTGCAAGTATGGGTTACTTGGGGGCAATCTGTAGCTATGGGTTTTTGACTGTCTATGTGCTAATATCTGTCGCTGCTCCCGTTTATCTCAGCAAAATTGGCAAACTGCGTCTTTGGGATATGGTGTTTAGCGTGGTAGCGATCGCCTTCATGATGATCCCGGTTCTTGGTAGTATTGGCATCCCCGGAAGCACTATGTTTCCTGTACCAAAGGCACCCTACAATATTTTTCCCTACCTCTTCTTGATATACATCGTCATCACCTGCGGCTGGTTCATGACAAAACGGTTGCGTTCTCCCCGAATCGTAGCTGTTATGCAGCAAAGAGTTGAAGAAATTCACGCACGTTTCAGTGATGTCGAAAATTTGTAGTCTTCTCACAAGTACTGAGGAATAAAGAATTTCTCTGATGCGCCCTCGGAAGTGAGACTTTAATTTCCATTCCTCAAATATTCTTGTCTGGCTGTGAATTTTAAATTTTGAATTGTCTATGACTGGTTTCATTACTGCCATTTCTACAGGAGTGGCAGCATTTAGCGCCACCAATATTGATGATATTATCATCCTGATGTTGTTTTTCTCTCAGGTGAATGCAACCCTTCGCCATTGGCACATTATCACAGGGCAGTACCTGGGTTTTGCAGTTTTAGTCATTGCCAGTTTACCTGGTTTTTTCAGTGGTTTATTCCTACCTCAATCCTGGCTAGGATTATGTAGTTTATTACCTATCGCCATCGGCATCAAGTGCTTATTATCTCAAGATGACGACGATCAGGAGACTACCGTTACTGAACAGTCACAGTCACATCAATTGCTCTTGACTAAGTTTCTCAATCTGCAAATCTACAGTGTCGCAGCTATTACCATTGCAAATGGTACAGACAACATCAGTATTTACGTGCCTTTGTTTGCTAGTAGCACCTGGGAGAGTCTTTTAGTGATTCTCAGTGTGTTCTTCACTCTTGTAGGAGTATTGTGTTATGCAGCGTATAGGCTAACCCATCAACAAGCGATCGCGGACATTCTCACTCGTTATGGTAACAGTTTTATGCCTTTTGTCCTAATAGGACTAGGTGCTTTTATTTTTGTCAAAAGTGGTACTCTATCTCTATTCAATCTATTTAATAGTGATTTTGCTACCTCTTTGTCATTGCTGTACAACGCAATCCGTAGATAAGTAGTACAAGAAAGCAGAAGAGCTTATTTCCCCTTGCCCATTTCCCATTGCCCATTGCCCATTGCCCATTGCCCATTTAACTAGGAGAAACCTATAATTTGAATATTCTGGAATTTTCTCTACTTGTTTGGTTAGGTTCGTTCACTGCTGGCTTTGTCGGGGCGCTGACAGGGTTAGGGGGAGGAGTCGTGATTGTTCCCCTATTAACTTCGGTATTTAGTGTTGATATTCGCTACGCTATTGGCGCTTCTCTCGTTTCTGTCATCGCTACCAGTGCTGGTGCAGCTTCTACTTACATTAAAAAGGGCTTAACAAATTTACGCTTAGGAATGTTTTTAGAAGTTGCCACAACTATTGGCGCAATTGTTGGTGCTTTAATCGCGACATTCGTTACAGTTAAAGCATTGACTATTGTCTTGGCAATTGTCTTACTCTATTCTGCTTACCTTTTCCAACAACCCAAGTTAGAGAACCCAGAGAATGACACAGCTGATCCCCTAGCTCATTATCTCCAACTCAACGGCACTCACCCGACTGCTGAAGGTGTCATGTCTTATCAAGTTCATGCTGTACCCGGTGGTTTTGTAATGATGTGTGTCGCGGGTGTCATTTCTGGGTTACTAGGTATTGGTTCGGGTGCGTTTAAAGTGTTGGCAATGGATCAAATTATGCGTATCCCGTTTAAAGTATCTACTACCACCAGTAATTTTATGATTGGTGTCACCGCCGCTGCATCTGCAGGGGTTTACCTCGCCCGTGGTTACATCGATCCAGGGTTATCTATGCCAGTCATGTTGGGGATACTACCTGGTGCTTTTTTAGGTGCAAGATTTCTTATTGGGGCAAAGACGCAAATATTAAGAATAATTTTCAGCTTGGTGTTGGTATTAATGGCTGCGAAGATGGTGTATCAAACTCTGGGTGGAGGGCTGCTGTAGAGACTAATTCATATTAGCAGCGGGCAATGGGCAAGGGGCAATGGGCAATGGGCAAGGGGCAATGGGCAGTGGGCAATGGGCAATGGGCAATGCTCGATTCCCGTTTTTATGCTTCTGGTGTACGCAGTTCATGATGACTACTTAGCAGATAGGCAATTGGACAAAGCCCAGTGTCAAAAGCAATCGCAATTTGGGGATGTTTGAGTATGTTTAAATCAAATTTTAACCAGTCGTCTACCTCCACACAGTCAGAGAGTCAAATTGTTACCTTTCCATTACAGCCTGCAAATGCTAACTCCGACATTGATACATTATCTGAAGTTAACACAGAAACTCCACAATCACAGATATTACAGGATGAATATTTCCTGGAAAACCTCCTAAGTAATCTTCTGAAATACGGTGTTTTCATTGCTAGCACTATTGTGTTACTTGGTGGAATCTTATATTTAATTCGCCACGGTGCTGAACCTGCTGAGTACCATTTTTTTCACGGTGAGTCGTCGGAGTTTTGCTCTCCCACTAGTGTCGTGACAGCAGCTTTGTCCGGTAGTCGCCGTGGGATAATTCAGTTAGGGCTATTGTTGTTAGTAGCAACACCAATTTTGCGCGTACTGGTTTCTCTATTAGTGTTTGCTAAACAACGTAACTGGAACTACGTGATGATTACCACACTTGTAATGACTGCTCTGGTTTGTAGCTTTGTGAGAGCATATTTCTAGTCATCTTCACTAGTTTTTATGAGTGCGATGCCCGTATATGCCCAGAGGGTTTCTGAAGGAAACCCTCTGGGCATAGGGCTGGCGAAGCCATCGCTTCTGTCATTCTGTCATAATGCGTATCTGATAATACGTTTATAAATCCCGTGATATTCATCTTTGCTAGATTCAAACTTCTGTTTGGCTCTAGACTTTTTTTATTTTTTATTTTAAAATACGATAAGTTGATAGGGTTACTGATTTATCATGATTAACATAGAGAAAGTCGGTGATGAGCAGTTTTCACAAGCATCTGCAGAGCATTTACCCAAAACACTATTACAGAAACTTAGAGGCGGATTTTTATTCATCATTGGATATCTACTCTCACCTTTCTCCTGGTGGAATGACTTGATATTCAATTTACCGATCGCTTATTTTTTTGGATATATTTGTAGTCTATTCTCTCCTAAATTGTTCATGCCTTGTGCAATCATCGGTTACTGGCTATCCAATATTATCGGTATTCTTTTGATGCAAGTCGGTGTCAAAGACGTTTTGCAAAAGCAATCAAAAGAACGTAATCTCAGAAAAGAATTATTTACAGGCTTAATCTCTTCAACTTTATACACCTTTGTTATCTTGGTTTTAATTCATTTTAAGATTATCGAGGCTCCTAACTTGTTTTCTGGTAGTTAGCAGAAATACCTCTTCTCATATCATGTCCGGTTAATTGCTTATACAGCAGCAATTCCTGAGTCATTGAGTCACCGAGTCAGAAGTAAAAGTTCTTCTATATCTGGCTCTTGACTTGAAAAGGTGTACCTCAATAAAAATGCAAACCGCTGTAAATCCAGAAGAACCCCACCCCCTCGCGGGGCTATGGTGTACACACAAGTTGACAATATCAACAACGAGCTGGGGTCGAAGGCGTCTTTTCTCAAGCAAGTCTGAGATTGGAATTACGTCGCACTCGATACATTGTGAGTCCGCTGCTGCGGGAGGGTTTCCCGCAGCAGGCAAGTGGCGAACCCGAAGGGGCAGAGCGAAAACACACTTACGACACATCTTAATCGCTGTCGCCATGAACTTGACACGATTAGTTAGTTGGTTGAAGGGAGTACCTAAAACCAAGACGCGTCAGTCTCGTTTTGCTGCACTTGCTCCCACTGCTTCTGCTTAATAGAGTTTATGATCGCCAATGTCAGAAAGTGTAACCTCAGTGACAGATAATCACCAGACTGGTAACACCCCCTGTTAATTCGCCAACAACATCATGAATTTGCGGGTTGTTTTGCTAGCTCAAGCCAAATCTCGGTAAACTGATAGTTCATCTACTCTCATTTCAAAAGGCATTCCTTGACTCTTGGGAGGACAGACACGAATTTTTGCACTGCTGACAATTTTGTATAGCAATGCAGCCATCGTGACAAGTTTCTGTAACACACGCCAGTTCGTCACTTGATCGTCACATTCAATGATCATAGTCAAAGTACTCATGTGGGTGGTTACGTACCACCGACAATTAGACAATAAATCTTGGATATTGCGATCGCACCCTTCGTAAAAGTATCTACAGATAGAATACTCAAGTTGCTGCCGTAGGATAATATCTGCCGATGTCAGTTGGATAGGATGTGAATCCTCTTCGTGTAAAAAATACTTCCTCTTCATCTTCTTGTCTTTTGATTACTCTTACTACTTTCCATTGACCATTGCCTAAAGTACATCTTTCTAAAAATTTCTGAGTTTCATCATCATAGAAAGCACTAATACTACTACACTGAATACCCCAATAGTTGCTGAATAGATACGGGAACTTGCTGCGTAGCTTAGTAGCCATTTTTAATAAATTAATGAACTTCAAAATAATCAGTTCCACAAACGAAAGACACTTTCGGTCTTAAACGTCTGACTTTCTTTTCTTGAAATTCACCACAAATGGCACAAGAGCCATAAACTCTTTATTCTCAAAGCCTAAATTGGCTTTGAGAGCGAGTTTATCAACATCAAATTTAATTGTAAGTTTCTATTGTGTAGATAAGTTGGTTGAGGAGCAATAGCACCTAGATGATGTCTGCTATCTAAAGAGCAATACCTCACACTCCTTTTCTTTCTATTTCCAACTAGACTTATAATAAACGCAACTAATAAAAAAAATGAATTCGATGATACTATTCTTCTATAAGATAGAATTCTCTATACTATTATCTATAAATTAATTGATAATAAACAATTATTTGCTACTTCTAGATACCATTTACTATCCCCTCTCTTCCTCTGAACTTGGTAGACCTGAAATTAGGTTATGAGCTTTTGAGTAAAATTCTTGTCTGTTATCAAAAAAGAAACGAAAAAAGACAGGAGACGTAGGAACTTCTAGCACAGGTACTCCTAGTCTGGGAACTTCCAGTTCAGGAACTTCTGGTACAAGACGTTAACCAGTAGTAAGGATACGGTAGGTACTGTCAATTAATGATGAATGAGTAGGCAGTGCCTATTGTACTGATTTGCTTCCGCCAAGGTTTTTTTATCATGAAAACCTTATTTCTTCCGAGCAACAATATGAAAAATATGCCAGTGTTTCTCTTCACCTATAGCTGTTTTTCCAGGATGGTCTTCTTCTTGTAACGTTTCTATTTCAAAAGGTTGCAGCAGCATTTCTACTTGTTGACGTGTATGGTGATTCATGGAAGTATAAATTGCCCAAGAATCATGCTCTCCAAACAATTGTCCACAGAAACGACCGCCAGAACGCAATGATGAAATAATTTTTTCCCATAAACTCGGGAAAGACTTCGGTGGACAAAATGGTAGTGAAAAGCTGGCGTTTACTAAATCTACTGATTCTGGTAGCACTATGTCTTGAAAAAGAACAACGCGAGTTTCTACTAGAAGTTGGCGATTAATATCTGGACGTTTTAGTAAACGCGCGATCGCCTCAGCTTCACCATCAATAGCCAAGACTCGCCAACCTCTACGTAATAGTTCTACTGTATCTCGCCCTTCACCGCAGCCCAAATCAACTGCAAACCGTGAGGGTGGGACAGATATCTCGTGTTGGTTAGGATTTTCAGTGTCAAAACGCGCTAAAGCTTCAAGTAAGGTGTCTCGTGGCGGACGACTCACAACAGCGTTATAATACGCAGACCAATCGCGCTCGAAAACTTGACCTTCAGATTGATCATTACTTAACTCTGACATAACGTATACAAGTTGGAGTTTGAACTACTGAGTTTATAACAGATAAAAGTTGATGTTATCTATACATCTCTATTATTTGATGGAAAAAGTACTAAAATGTATATGTATATTTAATGGCACCAGATAATTCATTAAAAATATAAAGAAAGTTCATAAAAAAACTCGGATTCATAGAAGGTAGACAAGTCTAAGCAGTGATTAAGATCACACATTTGATGGTTGCTGTTCACTAATCCTTTTCTAGAAAACTAACAAATATTGTCCTCTTTAAACTCAATCATGATTGAGGTAAGGATATAAGAAATGTTATCAGTATATTAGTAAATTTACTGAAGACGATAATCTTATAAAGGACTACTATTAACACTATGTTTGCTGTTGTTTGAGAAAGAGGCTGGCTTTCTCTTGCAACACCTCATCTAAAGCAGAAAATTTCTTAGTTTAGTTTTGGATGTGAGATGAGCAAGTAGGTAAATGTGTAAGGAAAAGGGTAAGAAATACTTTACCTTTTTCCTTTTTCTGTTTTCTGTGTCATATCCAATCTAAAATATCAAATCTAAAATTGCTCTTGTTAATTGATGAGTTAAAGGCGAACTATCAATCACCATTCCAATGCAGAGCAACACCATCAGGACTTAGGCAAAGAAACCCGGTTTCTACCAAAAATCGTCTGTTTCGCAACCAAATACGAACGAAGAAACCGGGTTTCACAGCAGATGGTGCGTAAGTCCTAATCATATAGAAAATCGAGTACGTCATGAGTAGGAGGGGGATAATCCAAGGCTTTGTGAACTGATAGTAACTGTGAATGACTTGTAGAAAATTTTGATGGTGGCGTGTGGCGGTGTTCTCAATCATGATTTGACAAATTCCTCATTTTTTCACTCATCATCAATGCGGACATAAATTCTTTGAGCAAGTTCTCGAGTTAATGTCAATCGTCTTTCTCCTACTCTGATGACAAAACAAGGAAACCTCTGTTCTACAGCAATGAAAGTTCCTGGTGTTATCCCCATTGATATCAGTTTTTGAAGAGATTTTTCGTCCTTAATGTTGCAGAATTTGATGATGCCTTGTTCTCCCTTTTTTAGCATTTCTAGTGAGGAGCCAGTGATACTAAATTTAGTAAACATTAATAAAAGAATTGTGTTTTCTTACAAAATTTTTATAAGTTTTCTGTTTTTTTGAGTTATTTTGAACTGCAGATGCACGAGCTTTGCACGCAGATAATTTATCGGTGAACATCTGTGTTTATCTGTGGTTTAATTTTCAAATAGTAGCTTTTTCTGAAGCGACAACCTCGATAGTGATTAGGGTTTTAGAGACGTAGTATACTACGTCTCTACATAAATAAGGAAATTGATTTCCTTACGGTTGAAAACACTACAACAAGATATGAACTAGACCAAATATGGTTCTTGGTGAGTTTTAACTGTGCAATCAGAACGTGGATAAGTCACGCAAAGGAGAGCAAAACCCTTAGAAACCTGTTCGTCATCCAAGAAGGTTTGATCTGATTGGTCAATTTCGCCTTCAACCACTTTACCGACACAACTAGAGCAAGCACCTGATTGACAAGAAAAAGGCAAATCAATACCTTTTTCTTCAGCTGCATCTAGAATAGTTGTCTCCTCATCAACTTCAATCGTGGTATCTAGACCTTCTTTTTTGCTGATTAATCTAACTTGGTATGTAGTCATTTTTTGATTCTTCTCACACGACGCGGTACAGTTAGGTTTTATGACTTCAAGAATGTGGGGCTGTAAGAAAGTAAAAAGTAAAAAAATTTCTTTTGACTTTTAACTTTTTACTTGGTTTAGCTACAAGGTATACCCGCAGAAGAACAGTCAGCCGTTCTAAATGACTTGCCACAACCGCAGGTATCAGTAGCTTTGGGGTTGATGAACTTAAACCCGCTTTCCATCACTCCCTCTACAAAATCGATAACCAATCCTTCCAATAACGGCGCACTTTTAGCATGAACGTAAACAAGCACCTTACCTTGCTGGCTGATTAAATCATCTGGTTGTGGCTTACTCGTGACTTCCATTGCATACTCATAGCCACTGCAACCACCATCTTTGACAGAGATACGGATACCTTTAGTTGGCGTATTGGTTTCGGAAGCAGCACCTCGTAGCAACGTCCGCAGGTGAAATTCTGCTTTTTCCGTCAAAGTAACCGTCATCAAACCTCCTAACCTAAGTGGTAGAAATTAGTTGTTGTGATTCAAAGTGTGAATTTGTTTAGTGGTGATGAGTAAAGCAATTACAATCAGCACTTCTATAGGTACAGGTGAAAAAAAAAGGCTTGAGCAGACGCAGAACAAAGCAGTCAATGCAACCAAAAGCTGCCAAATTTGATTTGCGATTTTTGCACTGACTAGAAACAAAGCTATGGCAAATCCTAGAGAAATCAATGAGGACACCAACATAACAATTATTTATTTGCAATACTGGTGGTTTCCATAGGTTGAGATTGCGAGTATCTCCAGGGTGCAGTGTTACCGCATACAGGACAAGAGCGATCGCGGTGAGAACGGCGCTTGACAAATTCCATCCGGGTCAGATCAATTGTCAAAAGCTGCGACAACAGAGGTTGACTCAACCCAGTGATGAGCTTGATAGCTTCCAGCGCCGAGAGACAAGCTAGTGTTCCAGAAACAGCACCCAGAACAGCAAAGCCACGCCTATCCCAATCAGGCTTTTCCGGAAATAAGCAAGATAAACAAGGAGTCACACCAGGAATAATCGTGGTCAAATAAGCCTCCATCCCGTCCATTGCTGCTTCCACCATAGGCTTACGCCAACGCACGCAAGCTTCATTTAACAAATCGCGCTCTGTAAAATTATGAGCGCAGTCAAGAGCCATATCAGCTGATTGCACTAAGGAGTCCACATTTTCCGGAGTGACATATTCATGAACTGCTTCCACTTGAACATCAGGATTGATAGCTTCCAGTGTTTCTTTTGCTTTGAATACTCTGGGCTTGTCTACCCAATCGTGCGTCATCAGAATCTGACGATTCATATCATCAAGCCGCAAATCACCACCACGAACTAGAATCAGCCGCCCAACGCCAGCTACCGCAAGGTACAGCGCAGCCGTACCACCCAATCCTCCTACACCTGTCACCAGAACCGTTGCTGACTTGAGGCGCTTCTGTGCTGTTTCGCCAAAATTAGGAAGCATCATTTGGCGACGATAACGTTCCAACTCGGTAGGCGTTAAGTCTACCACTTTTTACCTCCTAATCCGACGTGATTTCTGTGAGCGTGACTACATTTTTCGGCTTCTGATTAAACACTTTGAACAGCTTCTCTTCCTGGGGTGTAGATTCAAGAAAGACCTGATAGGCTTGTTCCAAAGCCTCACAATATTTACTTAACCTATCTGAGATACTAAGGTCAGTATAATTTTCATCAATTTCCTTGATAAATTGAGAAAACTTTTTCAAAATATGCAGACGATTTACATTCACAACCTTTTGGTCGTAAGGGAGTTGAAAAAACTCAAAATACTCCTCTGCATCTTCAAGTTTTTTGAATTTCTCATAATCCCATGTCATTTGACTTGCTCCAGTTTTTTTAGCTGTTGCTTAAGTTCGTCTAACTGACGATAAATTTCATAAGTTTGAGAGGCAACATCCATAAGCTGTTGATAATTTGTTGGTAATCCCTCTGCCAAATCATGCAGATCCATTTTCATTTGACCTGCTTTACTATTGAGGCGTTTTATCTGAGTTTTCAGTTCCTCAACTGTCATTGGTTATTTATCCTTTGTCATTGATATTTATTTGATTTCTCGCACAAAATCAGATTTCAGAGTGTTTGGAACCGCAGATAGACGCAGATAAATACAGATAATTTATCTGTTTTCATCTGTGGTTTTATATTAGATTTTTGCGCTCTTCTTTGCGCCTGGTGCGCTCTCTGCGTGATACAAAAAATATTTATGCAAAAGGTCTACTCATGACCAACGACTAGTGATTCATTATTTAAATCCTACCCACTTCAGGGAAACGCTTAGCCAAATCAACACCAGTTTGTACAAAATTTTCTCCCTCTTCTGCTAATTTTTCCAATGAGTCAAAGCCAAAGCGATGAGCATCTCGTAAAGTCTTTACAACTAATAAAAGACGACCAGAAAAGATAAGCGCCCAGCCAAATCCTTCATGACTCAAATTAATCACAACTTGAGATAAAAGACCTGTTTCTTTTTCAATGCAGGCAGCCACAGCACGATAAAACACCATAATTCTTGCCTGAGTGAACGGCTCAACTTCACCCTCAACCGAAATTTCCCGTTTCTTCTGTTTGCTTACAATAAATTGTTTCAGCAGTAATTCGTCTGTCCAAGTACGGTAAGTTCCATAACTATCTTGACCTCTGAATTGTTGCACTAAAGCTTTAAGAAAAGGTGAGTTTAAGGTTTCGGTTGATGGTGTTCCGTTAACACTATTAGTGACACTCATACCGTTGCTTCCTCTTCCAATTCATCTTCAAAATTTTGAGGTTTTGCCTGTAAAGCTTTACGCAGCCAAGGCGGAGGGTTTCCTTTAAGAGTTTTCACTAACTTGTTGAGAATTTCAGCAATTTCTTCTTGTTCAGAACGTGCTTTAACTGGAGTCACACCCTTCTTAATTAACCGAGCTGCTGCACTACCTCCAATTGCTGCAACATAAACAATCTTGCAGTCAGTCAGTGCTTCAAGTTTTGGTGCAAGTTTACTTTCATTACCATCTTGCTTAAGGTCACCATCAAAAGAAAGAGTTTCTAAAAACTCGTAACCTTCTGCAGAAATTTCATACACATCAATTTCTGTCGCCCCTCCAAAGTGAGCATTAATATGAACTCGGTCACTTGTTGTAAAGGCAATCTTCATACTTAATTCTCCTCTCCTCAAGTTATGAGTGATGAGTTATGAGTCGTAAAAAAGCATTTACAACAACTCATAATTCATAACTCATAATCGAAAACTTAAATTTCAGAATTCAAAACTTTGAAACTTCCAGAATGCTGAATCTTCGCTTCCTCAGCCTGCAAAAAAATGTTCCCAATATCAAACAAAATCTGCATTGTGCCTCGGTAGCCAACTTTAGTAAATAGACCATTACCTAAGCGGTCAAAAATAGGAAAACCCTGACGATAAAGAGGAATTCCTAATCGATGAGCGACAGCAACTGTGTGGGAGTTACCAATTAGCAAATCAGATGTAGGTGCAAGTTGCTCGAAGTCTTCCAAATCGCCTATGGTCACAAAACTGATAGGGAGTTTTTCCAGTTGAGCAGAGCGAGTCGTCGTCACCGCTGCATGAATTTCAGCACCCATTGATTTTAGGAAATGAACTGTTGACCAGAGTAAATCTGGTTCCAGTGCTATGGATACGCGTTTGCAACCAAAGTAAAAATGAGTATCTAGCATGGCATCTTGCAACTGACGGCGTTGGCGGCGGTATTTTTCTGGTACGCTAGTACCACTAAGGTCTGCCAATGTTTGCAAGAAGTTGTCCACTGGTTCTAATCCAGTTAGTTCACCAAACACCTCGTAGGAAATGCCAAAGCGCTTATGCAAGATTTGCGCGCAAGAGCGCATACTTTCACCCAGAGCTATGGTGAATACAGAATTACCAATCTCCCGAAGTTCTGTCAGGCTTGTCCCACAAGCTGTTATGGGGCTGTAAGAATCTTCTAAGTGACCATCAAGTGAAGCAGAAAGATCAGGGACGGCGATCGCCTTCAATCCAAAAGCGCTGACAATCTCTTTTATCTCCTCGACATCTCCAGGCGTGAAAGCAGAACTTGGCAAAATCACGACTTGCATGGGATGCAGGTCTTTCTTCTCACTTTTTTGAGCCAGTTCCTTAACGATGCTCTCGACAGCAGCAGCATACCCATCCTGTAATGTACCCTTAAAATCAGGAGACGAGACTAACACAATCGGTAGATGATCTAGTTCCGGGTGGCGATCGCGAATTTCTTTAAGAAATCGCCCCATGTCATCCCCTCTGGTTTCTGTCAATGCAGTCGTACACAAACCAATGATTTCTGGCTTTGTCCTCTCGGCTAAGGTGACAATAGCCTGTTCAACATTCTCCTCCCCACCCAAGATGGTGCTAACTTCCGTCATTGCTGTGGTAGAAAGGGGAATCGACTCACAGAAATGCTTCACCAACATAGATTTGGCAAAAGCAGTACAGCCTTGGGAACCGTGAAATAGAGGTATCATTCCCTTCAATCCCAACAAAGCCAAAGCAGCACCCAAAGGTTGACTAAGCTTGAAAGGATTCACTGCAACTGATGAATTTGTCACAGTCACAATCGCCATCACCTCACCTCCTGTAGAAGATATGAGGAAGAAATTGCTTGCTCCCCTGCTCCTCTGCTCCTCTGCTCTCCTGCTCCTCTGCTTCCCTGCTCCCCTGCTTCAGCAATTTCCCACGGTGCAGGTTTGCGTACTTGCTCCCACACAGGACTATAGAGGGCTTCGTACAGTTCTCGTGCCATTTCCAGCATTCCTTCATAGCCTGCATACGGATGATGGCGTTCTTGGTTGATGTGTAGGAAAGGAATCCGAGCTTTCAGGGCGGTGTATTGATTGCGACCACCGGCAATCAACATATCAGCTTTCTTTTCCTTGATGACTCGCAGAAGTTCCTTAGGACTTTCTTGTTCTAGCATGATGCCATCCTGACTAAGCAACTTCTTGATTCGGGCTTTATCCTCCTCAGTACTTTTCCTGCTACTGGTAGCAACCACTTCCATTCCCAAGTCTTTAGCTGCCGAGATAATCGACCAACTCTTCACACCTCCGGTATAAAGAACAACACGCTTACCTTTGAGTTTCTCGCGATACGGAGCCAAAGCCACATCCAGAGCAGCAGTTTCTTCAGCAATCAGCTTTTCTGTACGCTCTTGCAAATCGGGATCACCCAACTTTGCAGCAACGTTCCGCAAACAGCGGTTCATGTCTTCTACACCATAGAAAGACTCTTCAATATAAGGAATACCATAGCGCTCTTCCATCTTTGTCGCCATATTGAGGAGCGCTTTTGAGCAAATCATCACGTTGAGCTTAGCACGGTGAGCATGACAGATTTCCTGGTAGCGAGCATCACCTGTCATTTTTGCCAGAACTCGAATCCCTAATTTCTCAAACAGTGGCAAAACGTTCCACATTTCCCCAGCAACATTGTACTCACCAATGAGGTTAATATCATATGGTGTAGTAAATTCCGGCTCGGCTGTTCCCACAACATAATCCAACAAAGCTTCACCAGCAAGGCGGTTACCAAAATTCTTGCTACCAATGAATCCAGGAGCATTGACAGGGATCACAGGAATTCCTGTTTTCTTAGCAGCAGCTTTACAAACAGCATCTATATCATCACCAATTAAAGCAGTGACACAGGTGGAGTAGACAAAAACCGCAGTCGGTTTGTAGCGATTTTCTACTTCCAGAATCGCTTTGTATAGCTTTTTTTCGCCACCGAAGATGACATCAGTCTCATCCAAATCAGTGGTAAAACCTGTTTTGTACAGCACAGGACCAGAAGAAAGACTACCACGACTTCCCCAAGAATTACCAGAGCAGGCGATCGGTCCGTGGACTAAATGAGCAGCATCAGTAATCGGTACTAGAGCAATCATTGCACCATCAAAAGCACAACCCCCTTGAGCCGCTCCCGGCTTAGGTAATTGCGAGCAAGACTTGTTTTTCTTATCTCCATGCTTGCTTTTATTGTGTTCACACCCAGGCTGAGTGAGCAACTCGTTAATTTTACTTTGGGTGATTTTCATTTATTTCCTCATACAGGATAGAGAAGATTAATTGTTAGCTTATATTCGTTATTTGTTAGTTAAATTATTAATTCCTCTCAGATTTTCGAGTCTTCACTAACAGCTAACGAATAATTACTAGACTTCTTGCAAAAACTTTGTATTCTTCTCTGTGCCTCTGCGTCTGGTGCGCGACACAAAATAATATTTCTGTAAGAAATCTAATAACTAGCAAATATATTTCGTAACATCCTCTCCACACTCATCAGTTAAATAAGATAATGCTCGAAAACGTAATCCTACAAAATTGTCGTACAAGGGATTGAGTTTACACAGTGGAGGAATATGGAAGGTATGTCCAAATAATTTCAGACTTCGTTCAAAGGGGCAACAGCAAGGAATTATTTGGCAAATCAGATGAGCAAGTCGAGCATTTTTTACTTGAATTCCATCCACCAGACGGCGCAAAGGATATAAAATATCAAATGAACCTGATTTTTTATAAGTAGGTGGATGGTGATTCGGGTGAGTGTGAGTGTGAGTTATAGTTTTCATGGTAGATAACTCAAAAACTCAAGAAAAAGGTAAAAGGAATTAGGAAGTGAAATTAAGGATGTGTCGTAGAGAAAATGTTAGTTTTTAGTTGTTAATTGTTAATTCATTTTTCTCAAAACTAACCGCTAACTACTAACTACTAACTACTAACCAATGCCTTAATCTTTCTGCCTTTTCCTTTTCCTTTGTTGGCACGTCGCAGGTGAATGCAATTCCTAACGAATCAAGTCGTAGGAAATATCTGTCTTAGAAGGAATGTTGGTGTTGCGATCAATTTCCTCAAAGATGGTATTCACTATCCAGTTGAGCAAGTTGATCGCACCTTCATAGCCGATGGTGGCATAGCGGTGCAGGTGATGGCGATCCATGATGGGATAGCCAATTCTCACGAGGGGAATTTTGGTGTCGCGCCACAAGTACTTACCGTAGGTGTTACCGATGAGCAAGTCTACGGGTTCGGTGAACAACAAAGAACGCATATGCCACAAATCTTTACCAGCCCACAGGGTTGCGCTCTTGCCATAAGGGCTAGAATCTAACAACTCTTTGAGTTCTTTCGCAAACTCGTCGTTGGAGTTGTGGACAAGGATATGCACGGGTTCAGCACCCATTTCCAGCATGAAGCCCACCACACTGTACACGAGATCTGGATCACCGTAGATAGCGAAGCGCTTACCGTGAACCCATGCATGAGAGTCAGTCATCGCATCTACTGCTCGACCGCGTTCAATTTCCAGTTCTTCAGGAATGGGTTTACCAGTTAACTCACTGAGTTTCATCAAGAACTCATCAGTACCCTTAATACCCCAAGGACGAGAAACGACAACCTCTTGTTTCCACTCTTTAGCGATGTAATCACGGGTTTTGGGAGTAGAGTGTGCTTGTAGAGAAACAGTAGCTTTAGCATTAATTGAATCTGCAGCTTCTTCCAGGGGAGTACCGCCTGGGTACATATCAAACTCACCTGTGTTGGGTGAATCCAGATAGTCACTGTTATCTGCCAGTATCGTGTAATCGATACCCATCAGATTACAAATCCGCTTGATTTCCCGGTTATTGCCAACATAAGTGTCAAAACCAGGGATAAAGTTAATCTTGCCATTGCTGGTTTCTTTCTTTTTACCTGCAGTTAGGTTAGAAAGAATACCCTTCATCATATTGTCGTAGCCTGTGATGTGAGAACCAACAAAGCTAGGAGTGTGAGCAAAGGGCACTGGGAAATCTTGAGGAACTGCACCAGCTTGCTTGGCGTTGCCGATGAAAGCCTGCAAGTCATCACCGATAACTTCTGCCATGCAGGTGGTGCAGACAGCAATCATCTTAGGCTTGTAGAGTTGATAGGAGTTTGTCAAGCCGTCAATCATGTTTTGCAGTCCACCAAATACCGCTGCGTCTTCTGTCATGGAAGAAGATACGCCAGAAAACGGTTCTTTGTAGTGACGAGTTAAGTGGGTGCGGAAGTAAGCTACGCAACCTTGGGAACCTTGGACAAAAGGTAGAGTGCCTTCAAAACCGACAGCAGCAAACATTGCCCCTAATGGTTGGCAACCTTTAGCAGGGTTAACAGTTAATGCTTCACGGGCGAAGTTCTTTTCACGATACTCCCAACTCTTCGTCCATTCTGCAACCCTTTTTACTTCTTCAGGGTCGTGTCCGTTTTCAAATTGCTTTTTGTTCTCAAATAGCTGCTGATATTCTGGCTGGTGGAATAGTTCGACGTGATCTTGAATTTTTTCCGGATTCTGAGGCATTTCTCTATCTCCAAGCTTGCTGGATTCGTTACTTGTGGTTTACTTATCTCGTTCCCAGGCTCAGCCTGGGAATGCCTATCCTGAGGCTCCGCCTCACGAATTTTGTTTCCTAGAGAGGAGGCAGAGCAGCCCTCTCCTAATGCGTTACCAGGCTCAGCCTGGTAACGAGGGACTCCTCATCTGTTTAGGCAACAGCCTTTGCCTCAGCTTTAGCTTTAGCTTTCTGACTCCAGGGAGCGCCGATTAATCCCCAGGTGGGGCTGTTGAGAGCCAGATCCATGTCGCGAGCAAAGATAGCGAAGCCATCATAACCGTGATAAGGACCGGAGTAATCCCAAGAGTGCATTTGACGGAAGGGTAGACCCATCTTTTGGAAGACGTACTTCTCTTTCACACCAGAGGCGATGAGGTCGGGCTTGAGTGCTTTAACAAATTCCTCGAACTCGTAAGCAGTCACGTCATCGAAAACGACAGTACCGTGTTCAATGTAGTTAGTGGTGCGCTTGTAGTCGTCATTATGAGCGAACTCATAACCTGTACCAATCATCCTCATTCCTAAATCTTGGAATGCAGGGACGACGTGGCGAGGACGCAGACCACCAACCATCATGGCGACAGTCTTGCCTTCCAACCGTGGACGATACTTAGCAACGATTTCATCCATGACCGGCTGATACTTGGCGATAATCTTCTCAGCGTTTTCTTGGATCTTAGAGTCAAATTTAGAAGCAATTTCTCGTAAAGATGCAGCAATCTTGGTAGGACCGAAGAAGTTGTATTCCATCCAGGGTATACCGTAAGCTTCTTCCATATGACGGCTGATGTAGTTCATCGAACGGTAGCAGTGAATCAGGTTCATCTTCACGTTCGGTGTCTGCATCATCTCGTTGATAGTGCCATCACCTGACCACTGGGCGACTACGCGCAAGCCGAGTTCTTCTAGCAGGATGCGGCTAGCCCAAGCATCACCACCGATGTTGTAGTCACCGATAATTGCGACATCGTAGGGAGTAGACTCGAATTGCAGCTTGCCTTCTTTTCTCTCCTTATCGGATCTGCTAAACACCCAGTCACGAACCATGTCGTTCGCAATGTGGTGACCAAGAGACTGAGAAACACCCCGGAAGCCTTCGCAGCGCACAGGAACAACGGGCTTGTCAATCTCTTTTGATGATTTTCTGGCGACGGCTTCAATGTCATCCCCAATGAGACCGACAGGACATTCAGATTGAATTGAGACACCACGGTTGAGGGGGAAGAGTACTTCGAGTTCCTGAATCAGCTTTAAGAGTTTTTTGTCACCGCCAAAGACGATATCCCGTTCTTGGAAGTCGGAGGTGAAGTGCATGGTGCCAAAGGTGTCAACACCTGTGGTGCCAATGTAGTAGTTACGACGACCAGACCAAGACCAGTAACCGCAACCTACAGGACCGTGGCTGATGTGGATCATGTCCTTAATTGGACCCCAAACCACACCCTTAGAACCAGCGTAAGCACAACCACGAGCGGTCATCACACCAGGAAGGGATTTGATATTAGACTTAACGCCGCAGTCGCTCTTGCCTTCTTCGTATACGTTTAGGTGCTTTTCCCGTTTTTTCTTAGCTTTATCGGGATAAGCATCTAAGACTTCTTTAATGAGTTGTTTTCTTTCTTCTACAATTGCTTGTTTGTCTTGTTCAGGCGTTTCTTTGTCATCTGTATATGTCATGGTGTTCCTCGGTAGTGAATCGCTGGTGGGATGCTGGGTAGGGGAAGATGAAGAGTGAAGAGTGAAGCATTAATATTTCATTCTTTATTCTTCTGTCTTCAAAGGTGGGCTGCTTGCCCACCCTAGGGCTTACTTGGCAGTAGCTTCTGCGGGCTTGCCAATGATTTCTGCGTGCTTGGTATCGTCGTCGAGGATACCGAACTCTACCAGTAGGGCTTCTAACTCGTCCATTTCAATAGGTGTAGGAATGGTGAGCTTGGTGTTGTTGATGATTTTCTTAGCTAATGCGCGGTATTCGTTACCTTGGTCGCTGTCAGGTGCGTACTCGTTCACTGTCATCCGACGCAATTCTGCGTGTTGAACGATGTTGTCACGAGGTACAAAGTGAATCATTTGGGTGTTCAAACGTTCTGCCAGGGTTTCGATGAGTTCAATTTCCCGGTCAACTTTACGGCTATTACAAATCAGACCAGCCAAGCGCACGCCACCGGAGTGAGCGTACTTGAGAATACCGCGAGCGATGTTGTTAGCAGCATACATCGCCATCATTTCACCAGAAGTCACGATGTAGATTTCTTGTGCTTTACCTTCACGGATAGGCATAGCGAAACCACCGCAGACAACGTCACCCAACACGTCGTAGGATACGAAGTCTAGATCTTGGTAAGCACCGTTTTCTTCCAAGAAGTTGATAGCGGTGATAATACCTCGACCGGCGCAACCTACACCAGGCTCAGGACCACCAGATTCCACGCACTTAACACCACGGAAGCCGGTGAGCAACACTTCTTCAATTTCTAAATCTTCTACTGCGCCGCGCTCAGCGGCGAGGTGTAACACAGTCGTTTGAGCTTTACTGTGCAGCATCAAACGGGTGGAGTCAGCTTTTGGGTCGCAACCCACAATCATAATGCGCTGACCCATTTCTGCCATAGCAGCGAGGGTGTTTTGGGAGGTGGTAGATTTACCGATACCGCCTTTACCGTAAAATGCTATCTGTCTGATTTTTTCGTCGGACATGATGAGTTTTTCTCCTGCAATTGATTGGTTGGTTTGGTGGGTCTTTGCGTTTTGTGAGTCACGTTTGTAGAATTACAGCGGTGACTGCTTGTAGAACGAATCAGGTGGCGTTGGCACTATGTGCCCGCCGGAGGCGATCGCTCTACCGTCAAAACTATTGAAAGCAAAAACATTAGTTTCCTCATTAAATTTCTTGGGAATTATAGACTTTACAAATACGTCATAATGTGCATAAACCTGAAACACCAAGTAAGACTTAACCCTTGCTACGACTCAAATTCAAAATTAAAAAAGGAAATTTGAATTTTGAATTCCCCAAGTGGGTGCGTAGCTCCTACATCACTTGTTCAAAATAGCGTCCTTCAAACTTGAGACGCGAGCAAGTGCAGCGTTTGCGTCCTCTGGCGACACTCCATGCACAGCAACTGCTTTACTAAGGTGCTTCGCAATCGCATCGAAGTGTTGTTGCTGTAGATTCATACCAGTGTGTGTTGTGTCCATGGAGCGACCTTTGTATTGGTCTGGACCATCAAAAATCTTGGCGAAGAAAGCCACTTGTTTTTGACGCTGCTTGTCGATATCCGTATGAGCGAAAAAGTGATTAAGGGTGTTGTCAGCCATGATGCTTTTGTAGAAATCATCCACTATTTGCTCAAGACCCTGGTGTCCACCAAGTCTGTCGAATAATGTGCTCATATCTTTTTCCTTTGAAGCCAGTTGGTTGGATACTGAAATTTGCGCTCTTAGCTAAAAACCTTCACTTGCGTGCTCTTAGCCAGTGAATTTAGCTCTCGGTTTTTAGTAGAACTCAAGCATTAATAAGGAAGACAATGATATGAGTCAAATCCTACTTGGTGTTTCAGGGCAATGCATATTACGGGATATTTGTAAAGCGCGTAAGTCTTAAAGCAATGATAGCTCAACCGCTTCTACGACAAGGTCTTTGCTTACGCGATCGCGCAATCTAGATTCAATCGCAATCTTGAGCGTTGCTGTGCTAGCAGAACATGAACCACAAGCACCTTGTAGCAGAACTTTCACGTGTTCTCCTTCTACATCGTACAGTTCCACATCTCCCCCGTCGGCGATGAGAACAGGTCTGACTTCTTCATCTAAGACTTTTTGAATCAGTGCAATCTTTTGCACAGGCGTCAACGGTTTTTCGACTTGCAGAAGCGCCGTATTCTTTTTAGAGGAAACAGTTACAGGGACAGCAGATTCTTTATACACAGCTGCAATGATATCATCAATCGTTGCTAGACAAGAACCGCATCCGCCACCCGCTTTCACATAATTTGTGACTTCTTCGGCAGTGGTGAGATTATTTTCTACAATCACACGCCGGATTTTTGCATCGCTAATGCCAAAACAAGTGCAAACTAGAGCTCCTTCATCATCATCTTCATGGACATCGTGAGCAATGCCTCGGTAATTATAAATAGCTGCTTCTAGGGCTTCTTGTCCCATTACCGAGCAATGCATCTTTGCTTGTGGCAATCCGCCAAGATAATTGGCAATATCTTTATTGCTGACCTTGAGAGCTTCGTCTAGGGTGAAACCCTTGATTAAGTCTACCAAAGCCTCTGAAGATGCGATCGCACTGGTACAGCCAAAAGTTTGATAGCGAGCATCAAGGATTTTTTCAGTTTCTTCCTCAACTTTCAGGTGCAGTCTCAGAGCATCTCCACAAGCAATGCTACCAACTTCTCCAACAGTAATTTTAATTCCAGGTTCATGAGAATCTTCCAACATCCCTTGATTTTTGGGATTGTAGAAGAGATCCATAACTTTATCTGTATAGTCCCACATAGTCGATTTTAGATTCAAGATTTTGAATTTTCGATAGGTCACATTGGAAATTGGGAATTGGGCAATGGGCATCGGGCATTGGGAATTGGGAATTGGGAACTAGGAACTGGGAACTAGGAACTGGGAACTCTTAATCGAGCATTGCCCCTTGCCCACTCCTCATCTTCCTGCGCCAAGCACTACTTTTTCTTGTTGTTGCAGCCAATTTGCTTCATCACTCTTGAAGGGTGAGAGAGCACGCAGACGTTCTACAATTGGGGGCATCACTGCCAGAACAGTATCAATTTCGGCTTCTGTGGTGTAACGGCAAAGGCTGAAGCGGATGGAACCATGCAAGATGGTGTAGGGTAAGCCCATTGCTCGCAGAACGTGAGAGGGTTCCAGAGAGCCAGAACTGCAAGCAGAACCAGATGAGGCACAAATGTTGTGTTTGTTTAGGTGGAGGAGAATGGCTTCACCTTCAATATATTTGAAACCAATGTTAGTGGTGTTCGGTAATCTTTGTGTTGAATCACCATTGACTTCGCAGTCGCCAATTGTGGTGATGAGAGTTTGCTCCAGGCGATCGCGTAAACGCTTTTCTCTGGTTGTCGCTTCTTCTAGATGTGATAATTCTAGTTCAGCCGCCTTGCCCAAGGCAACGACTCCAGGAACATTTTCTGTTCCTCCCCGACGCCCGCGTTGCTGTCCTCCTCCTATAATCATAGGACGGAACCGAACTCCACGCCGCACATACAATGCACCAATCCCTTTAGGTGCATGAATTTTATGACCGGACAGAGTCAGCATATCAATTGTGCTCGTCTTCATATTCATGGGGATTTTCCCGACTGCTTGCACCCCGTCAACATGGAAGAGTGCGCCACTTTCTTTGACGCGCAACCCAATCTGTTCAATTGGGAAAACCGCGCCGGTTTCGTTATTGGCATACATAATCGTTACTAGAGCCGTATTGCCTGTCAATGAGGCTTCCAGTTCATTTAAATCCAATTGCCCCTGACGATTTACTGAAAGATAAGTGACATAATAACCTTGGGTTTCCAACTGTTTGCAGACATTCAGCACTGCTGGGTGTTCGACTTGCGTAGTGATGATGTGTCGCTTTTCTGGTTGTGCTAACAGTGCTGCGCGAATAGCGGCGTTATCTCCCTCAGTTCCTCCACTAGTAAAGATAATTTCTGATTCATCAGCACCTAGAAGAGCAGCAAGTTGTTCTTGTGCGTGTCTAACTGCCTTACCGACTTGCCCGCCAAAGGTGTGCATACTGGAGGGATTACCGTAATAATTGCTCAAGTAGGGCAGCATCGCCTCTACAACTGCTGGATCTACCTTAGTGGTGGCGTTATTGTCTAAATATATGCAGTCTTGTTGCATAGCTTCCAATTTTATTTGACGACAATCAAGAATTTTTGAAACTGGGTATAGGTTTAACAGTTATCGGTTATCAGTTATCAGTGAACAATTGATAACTGATAACTGTTCACTGATTTAAGCTTCTACTCTCGATGCTTGATGCTTCTGCATGGCAAGAGAGAATTTTTGGGAATAAAAGTTATACCAGTTGTCCCAATAATCTTGTTTTTTTGTTAATTTCGCTATGAGTTTATTGTAAGTGGTAAACCAAGACTCCCAGTAATCCTTAGGCTCTTGAACACAACCATCGTAGGTTGGACAACTAGCTACACACTGAGCGACACTGTAAGCAGTGCCACCACAGTTTGTACAGAGGTTGGGGTCAATCCAGTAGCTACCGTCAACTATCTTGATTGCGCCAGTGGGACATGCAGAAAGACATAATTTACAGGAAATGCACTTGCTGGTAATTTTGTAAGCCATAATTATCCCCCTTACTATTTTGGAGATTGTGGATTGGGAATTGGGAATTGGGCAATGGGCAATGGGCAATGGAAATTGGGTATTAAGGAGAAGAAAAAAGTTAAAAGTTAAAAGTTAAAAATCAAACGAATTTTTAACTTTTGACTTCTGACTTTTTACTTTTACTTCCCTTGTTCCTGCACGTATTGTTGGTAAAATTCCAAAGCAACCGTTTCAATCACATCGTAGGATTCAACCGTCTGAATTCCGAGTTTATGCAATTTTTCCTTGGGACTGTCACCAATTTTGGAAACCAACACCGCTTTGCAGTCAGCGATCGTTTGGATGATATTTTCTAGAGTGGCTTTCTCGCCGTATCCGCCTTGGCAATAGTGGTCAACCTTGCGATGTCCAATAAATTGAACACCATTGGCATCAACTTCGTAAATCTGGAATTCCTTGGCATGACCAAAGTGCTGGTTAACTAATCCACCACCTTTAGTCGCTATTGCAACTAGGATTTTTGGACTGTTTTGTACAGATGCGCCATTGGTCGTTTCTACAGCAGTGAGAGCCTTTTCTTTGGCTATTTTCAGTTCTTCTTTAAACTTCTCAATGCCTGCATGAACTTCTTTGCGTTGTTGTAGGTCATATTCTGGAGTCATTTCCATGAATTTAGCCTTAGTAAATTCCTGGCTGCGGTCTTCACCCAACAAACCGACTGCATCGGCACGACACTGACGACAATGACGCATCATCTTCATGTTACCAGCGCAGTTATCTTGCACAACCTTTAGTTCTTTTGGTGTGGGACCGCGCTGACCTGTCAATCCAAAGTGAGTGCCGTGTTCTGGTGCAGAAATCAGCGGCATAATGTTGTGAAGGAATGCACCTTTGGAGCGAATAACCTTATTAACTTCCTGTAGGTGCTCGTCATTAATTCCCGGAATCATCACCGAGTTGACTTTGCACAAAATATCGGCTTCCTTCAGGGCTTGTAATCCTTCCATCTGCTTTTCGTGCAGAATTTTTACCCCTTCAATGCCTTTGTAACGCTTGCGCTTGTAGTGAACCCAAGGGTAAATCTTTGCCCCAATTTCTGGGTCCACCATATTAATAGTGATAGTAACGTGATCTATGTTGAGTTGTTTGATGCGGTCAATATACTCAGGCAGCATTAAACCGTTAGTTGACAGACAAAGCTTGATATCTGGTGCTTGTTCTGCAATCAACTCAAAAGTGCGGAAAGTTTTTTCTGGATTTGCCAGTGGATCTCCAGGACCTGCAATTCCCAACACCGTTAATTGAGGAATCTTACCTGCAATCACCAAAGCTTTGTGTGCTGCTTCTTCTGGAGTCAGCAATTCACTGACCACCCCAGGACGACTCTCATTAGCGCAGTCGTATTTGCGATTGCAGTAGTTGCATTGAATATTGCAAGCAGGGGCGACAGCAACGTGCAACCTCGCGTAGTGGTGATGGGCTTCTTCACTGTAGCAGGGATGCTGGGCAATACGTTGTTTAAGTTTTTCGTCCATTTCCACAGTGGCACTGCTATCACTGCTGCATCCGCCGCAATTACTGGATTTTGCTTTGGTTGGAGTGGATTCCGTAACTAGAGGGGTAACGAGTCCTGTAGACTGTGTCATTGAATTTCGCAAAAATCAGGTACTAACGTTGCCACCGTGGAAGATGCCATAGCCACTCTGTTGAACTAAGAATGGAAGCCGCGTCTTGTACTCGCGCTGCAAACCCAAATTTTCAAAGGCTGGTGTGTGTCAACGCTAGAGACTTGGAGAAATTTGCGCGTAAAGGCGCGACTTCTGTTCACAGGGGCATGGTGCTATCTCATCCCTCCACTCACTTATCGCGCTGTTTTTGTTTGCGCTTTAAGTGTTGGCGATATAAGTTTTATATCAGTCGTCTTAAATGTGAGCAGCGCTTGTGCTATGGATAGAATTTATTGGATTGATTAAGCTTGTACTCAATATGAAAAACCCTTACCCTTTGGGCTTTTGAGGACTCGCAAAATTTTTTTATGGGTAGGGGTACTAGAATTTTTAGGTTGGGGTTTGAGTATTTATGGAAATGGGGACAAGTATTTATGTACTCAAATAGGACTCAATCCCTGTAAAGGTTTGAGCAAAATCTTAGCTTTTTTTATCTTCTTGAGCTTGTACTCAAAACTAATTGAGTACCGTTTGAAGCACCGCTTCAAGAGAGATTTTGGTTTTGGAAATCTGGAGTAGGTTACGGAGCACTACTCCAGAAATTAGCGAAATTCAATTCTGTATACAATATATCATTTTTTCTCTCAAAAAAATGCCATTCAAGTTTTTTTAATATTTTGTTGGTATCCTCATATTTGCCAAATTTTGATAGCATTTTTCTCATTAATTTTGGCTGGCTTTCAGGCGTAAACAAGGAAAATTAAGATTTTTAACCCAGTTGAGTTCGCTATTTAATAGAATTTTATCTCAATTAACTGAGTTTTCATAGGTGGAAAAAGATGTCTTTGAACGTAACTTGGTCTCAAGTGAAGAAAATCATGATTATTGGTTGTGGAGGTGCAGGTAAATCTACCCTTTCCCGTCAACTTCAAGCCATTTTAGGCATAGAAGTCATTCATTTTCTTTTCCCAAAAATGAAAATCTTAAACTTTCTGTAACAATCATTCTCCTAGTCGCTACACTGATAAAAAATATTGTCCTCATTCAACCAAAGAATCACCGATACCAGGAGGAAGACTATGAAAGCAGTCGTTATCCGTCAATATGGCTCCCCTGAGGTGTTGCAGTACGAAGATGTGGAACCACCAAAAATTAAGCCCAATCAGTTACTCGTCAAAGTTCGTGCTACTTGCGTTAATCCCGTGGATTGGAAAATCCGCAAGGGAATGTTGAGGTTGATTACAGGTAACAAATTCCCGATGATTCTGGGGTTTGATTTGTCGGGAGATGTGGTAGAAGTTGGTTCTCAAGTTACGCACTTCAAGCCAGGAGACTTTATCTACGCCAGCCTTAACCCAACTGCTGGGGGTGCTTATGCAGAATTTGCCGCCGTTCCAGAAAAGAATGCTGCTCCCAAACCGACAAACATGAGCTATGAAGAAGCAGCCTCTGTCCCCGTAGCAGCACTCACTGCACTGCAAGCGCTGCGAGACAAGGGGAACATTCAGTCAGGGCAAAGTGTCCTGATTAATGGAGCCTCTGGAGGTGTGGGCACTTTTGCAGTGCAAATCGCTAAAATTTTAGGTGCACAAGTAACAGCAGTTTGCAGTACAAAAAACATTGATTTGGTGAAATCTTTAGGAGCAGACCGCATTATCGACTATACACAACAAGACTTCACTCAAGAATCACAGCAGTACGATATCATTTTCGATTCAGTTGCTAAGCAGTCCTTTTCTCGTTGTAAACAAACTCTAAAACCGAATGGAATTTACGTGACGACACTCCCCACTCTTGAAAGCTTTGTGCAGAATATCTTGACTGCGCTTATTCCTGGTAAAAAAGCTAAGTTCCTCTTTGAAACGCCTAACACTCAGGATTTAGTTTTCCTAAGAGAGTTGATTGAGGCTGGTAAAATTCACTCGGTAATTGACCGCAGCTATCCTCTACAAGAACTAACCGGTGCTCATGCATATAGCGAAACAGAGAGAACAGTCGGCAAAATTGCCATCTCTGTTGTGAGTTAACGGTAAGAATTATCAGAATAAAAGTCTGAGATTAAACCAATCAAGCCTGTAAACGCAGGCTTTTTCATTCCTTTTATATGCATCCTATGCATAATATTTTTGTATTTTCTTCATGTGAGATGAGCAAATTTTTTATCCAAGAATATAAAATAAATATATATAGTAAATCAAACTACAATTACCAATATATAAAATAGTATTTACGCTTACAGATAAAAACCATTAAACAAAATAGCAAGACTTGTCTTTTTTCAATTATAGGAATACAATAATAAATAGTAACTGGATATACAGAATTTTTGCACAGAATTCGTTCGTCTCATGCTTGAGTACAGGTGAGTAGTTGTTAATTTATGCAAAAATATCTTGCCTAAATCATATAAAAGCCTTACAGGCAAGCAAATTTATATTGAGTACAGAAATACTTAGCCCCCTCCCCCATAAATTCAAGTACCCCAATCCTGAAAATACTAGCACCCCTACCCCAACAAAAATTTTAAATTTGCATTAAATCAAGGTTTCGGGCTGGTGAGTACAGCCTTAATCAATCCAATAAATCCAATCGGCATTGGACGTATAGCCGTCTTTGCAAACACCTGATATAAGCAGATAACGTAGCACACGGCGAAACAATTCAAAATTCGCTCGTTCAAAATGAAGAAAACCGTTGATAGCGAGTTGTCCAGCCCTAGCTGTGTGCATTCTAATATACGTGACAGCTTATTTTTACCAAGCAGTACCGATGCAACAGCCCTTTGACCATATCAGAAATCCAAAGATTGCAAAAATGTCAGGCGACCATTCTAACCTGTTTTTTGCAATACTTTCTGGTGTTTCTCTTGAGCCGCTATTGACTGATTTTCGCATCATATTTGAGCGAGATCCAGCAGCACGCAATTGGCTGGAGGTACTGTTTTGTTACCCTGGATTCCATGCACTATGTTTGCATCGCATTGCCCATTGGTTGCATCGTCGTGGAGTGGCTTTTATCCCCCGCTTCATTTCTCACTTGGGACGGTTTCTGACAGGAATCGAAATTCACCCAGGTGCGGAGATTGGTAAAGGCGTGTTTATCGACCACGGTATGGGTGTTGTCATTGGCGAAACCGCGATCGTAGGAGACAACACGCTGATTTACCAAGGTGTTACCCTTGGTGGAACAGGGAAAGAAAGTGGTAAGCGCCATCCCACTCTGGGCAAAAACGTAGTTGTGGGAGCAGGTGCAAAAGTTTTGGGCAATATTCAAATTGGCGATCGCGTCCGCATTGGTGCAGGTTCGATTGTTTTACGGAATGTTCCTTCAGATTCCACTGTCGTGGGAGTTCCAGGGCGGATTATTTCCCGCAAGCAGAACGAACACCTCTCGCCCTTAGAACACGGAAAATTACCTGATTTAGAAGCGACTGTCATTCGCTCCTTATTAGAACGTATTGAGCAACTCGAACAAAAGTTGCAAACCCTCACAAAAGAGAACAAGGAAAAAGAATTAGTGACAAAGGAACGTTAACTATGTTGCAATCTTGTAGTTTTCAAGCCTCAGGCGAGCATATTGTACAGATTCCCGTAAGCGATCGCTGGCAAATCTGTCACCGCCTGCAAGAGTTGAGGATTAAGAGTTGGTGCGCCTCTGATGGTTCTTTGCGGGTGCAAGTGAATAGTTGTCTAACAGCGATTCTTGTCCGCAGTATCGTACTGCAATTTATGGGAAGTCGCCAGGAATTAATCGATTGGCTAGAAAGATGTTGGCAGCTTTGAATTTTTGACGTAAAGATTCAAGTCAATAGGAAATAAGAAGGAAGCCTGAAAATGGGTATGAAGTGTGAAAAGAAGTATGAAGGGTAAGGTGTGAAGTTAAAATGTTAAAAATTTTCTTCTACCTTATGGGAAGCTGCTCTGTAGAAGACACTTTTATGTAAGTCTTCCCCCACTCTTAGAAAGTGTCCGTGGTGTCTACATCCTTAAACCTTTATACTTTGTCCTTTTTGTTAAATCTTGTATTATGGTAAACCATCAGAATGATGTAAAATTTATTGATTTTTTACAAAATGAGCTTGCACTTTCAACTGGAGATATTGCTGTAGCACTACGCAAACACGAGTTCGATAACGGTCCCTTAGCAATGCTTCTTTGGCAGTATGGTTTAGTTGACATAGAACAGCTTGAACGGATATTTGATTGGCTAGAAGACCAAGCTTAAATAACGTAAAATACAACATAAAAATCATCAATAGTAATAATGATTTTTATAAGACTAAATAATTATAAATAACTGTAAATTCACAGAGTAATATTCTCGTTAGTTTGAAAATAAAAATTGCAGTTGTTTCACGACATTAATCTTAGAGAAATAATTTGAGAAAGTGAAGGGAGGATGTCACGATGATTTCTACTTTAATTGCCGGATTGAGCATTTTAGTTTTTTCAGGGCTAGCTAACACCTATCTCAGCCATATGCTATTTGATGAGAAAGAAGCTCCATCTGACAATAACAATTTATAGTTGATACCAAGTTCTTGTTTCCTGTCATACAGATGGATCAAGAATTATCAATTATGAATAATATGAATGATGAAAAAGAGTCAGGAGACAGGATTCAGAACTCAGGAGAACCCCATACCCTTTAGTTTAATTCAAAATTCAAAATTATTAATTTATCATTAAAGACTTGTTTGAATTTTGAATGCGTGAGTTTGAGCGTAGCGAATGGGATTTCAACAAGGAAAAAGTATTTTTTCTTTAAAGAATATTACAGAAGCTAACGCCTTCACTCCGGGAACAGACCGATTGATTCACACGCGCCAGCCACACAACAGCTATTTTGTCTCCTGAACGCCAGACACTTACGGAGGGAAACCCTCCTGCAGTGCTGGCTCCTCCTGACTTGCTGAGTTCTTTCTTGTTCATCATTGTCCAAGAGGTTTTTAAAATGGATCAAGTCCTTATAAATGACACAACACTACGCGACGGCGAACAAGCAGCAGGAGTCGCTTTTAGTTTCGAAGAGAAAGTTGCGATCGCCAAGTTTCTCGATACCATCGGCGTTCATGAATTAGAAGTCGGTATTCCGGCGATGGGTGAGCAAGAAACACGAGCGATATCAGCAATGACTCAGTTAGATTTGCAAGCAAAACTGCTTGGCTGGAACCGTGCTGTCATATCTGATATTCAGGCTTCCATAGCTTGCGGTTTGAAGCGAGTGCATATCGCTGTTCCCGTCTCTGGAATCCACATTGCTGCTAAATTTCAAGGTCAGTGGCGGGTGACTCTGCAACAACTGAGAGATAGCATTAGCTTTGCTGTTGATAAAGGTCTTTGGGTTGCTGTAGGAGGAGAAGATTCTTCTAGATCTGACGAAAACTTCCTCCTTGATGTGGCGCAATATGCTCAAGAATGGGGTGCTTCGCGGTTTCGTTTCTGTGACACAGTAGGTGTTCTCGACTCCTTCACCACATACGCCAAAATCAAAAAATTGGTGATGGCTTTAGTCATTCCCGTAGAGATCCACACCCACAATGATTTTGGTCTAGCAACTGCTAACGCTCTTGCTGGTATCAAAGCTGGAGCCTCATCGGTGAATACTACGGTGAATGGGTTGGGTGAAAGAGCGGGAAATGCAGCTTTGGAGGAAGTTGTCATGGCTCTTAAACGTATATACGGCGTTAATGTGGGTATTAACACGCCTCGTTTGTTAGAACTGTCTCGACTTGTTGCGGCTGCATCCGGATGCAACATACCACCTTGGAAGGCAATTGTGGGTGAAAATGCCTTTGCTCACGAAGCTGGTATTCATGCTCATGGCGTATTGCAAAACCCTATGACTTACGAGCCGTTTCCTCCCCAGGAGGTAGGGTGGGAGCGGCGTTTGGTTGTGGGTAAGCATTCTGGCCGGCATTTATTGTCTAGTGTTCTACAAGAGCATGGTATTTTTCTGAGTTCGCAAGAAACCCAGTCTGTTTTAGATGCGGTACGACAAGAATCAGTACAGAAAAAACGCAGCTTAACCGTGCAAGAACTGTTGAATTTGGCACAAGAACAACAGAGGTATTCTCATGCGCTCAGATGAATTAGAGCTAGATCAACCACCTACTTTTAACATCGGTGATAAAGTCCGACTTCGTAAAGTCATTAAGAACGATGGCACTTTTCCTGGTCAAGATATTGGAGTTATATTAGCGAAGAAGGGAGATATCGGCTACGTAGCGAGTATAGGCACATATTTACAAAGATCCTATATTTATGCAGTCCACTTTTTGGATAGAGGATTTATCGTAGGTTGTCTCAAAAAAGAATTAGAACTTGTTGACAAGGAACAGAAACTCACTGAGGAAGCTTCGTAAACTTTTTTTGTGAAAGGAAATTGACATTTCACAAATACATCAATAATCTCCACTAGAAAGCAGGAAAACTCCTATGAAAGTCATGCTGCGTCAGAATGATGCTGGGAATTTGGTTGTCTACGTTGCTAAAAAAGACCTTGAAGAAGAAGTTGTTAAACAAACTGAAGGAGCAGAAGGCAAGATTTTTACTTTAGCAAATGGTTGGGAATTAGCATTTCCTGATTTGCCCGATCCACTACAATTACCTCAAACTGTAGAGGCGAAACGGCTCTCGTAAGCCAACGCTCGTCTAAATTGCACTTTTTTTTCATTAATACTTTCGTTACCCCCCTTTGGGGGAATTCAAAATTCAAAGTTATATCAAGTTCGCTTAATTGCTTATAAATCCCGCACCAACCCCACCCCAGTTTTGTCTGACGCCAAAACCGCCGATTATTTCCCGTATTAACAAATGCTCCATTTCCACTCCCAAGAACCCCACCCCGATTTTGTCTGACGCCAAAACCGCCCTCGCCCCTAATCCCCACGGAGTGGGGATTAGGGGCGAGGGGGAAAGGGGTTCGCCAGAGAATAAAATAATACAGCACATTGTTCGTGCGTGAAGTACAAAGAGTAAGGTCTAAAAGCCAGACAGAAAGACCTTTTTACTTCTGACTCCTGACTTCTGACGGCTGTATTGCTGCTGTAAGTATTCAACCGAACCTGATATCACGTAAAAAAATCGCTCATAAAAAAACATGGGTCATCATTACTTGAAATTATCTGAATTTAACCTTGAAGGACAATTCCTTAGCTTTGTTGGTGAAACCTCAGGCAAATTTAAATACCTGCAATTGGCGTTAGAATCAGAGGAGATGCAAATTAAAATTCCTAAAGAATTACGTCAATTTCTCAGTTTATCTCTAATTCCTGGTGAGCAAATTCGTGTGTTTGGTATCAGCAAGCTAGACACGCACACAGGCGAAATCAAATTAAAAGCCCTTAGGATAACACAACTTGGTTTTTGTCCCACTCAAAAAATACCTCTTCAACAACAGAAGTCCCTTCCCAAAGCCAGGATTTTGGTTTGTCAAAAATCTGGTTGCATGAAGCGAGGTGGAAAAAGTGTATTGTCAGAATTAGAAAAGATTTTGTGTGATCGCGGTCTATCTGAGCAAGTCATCATTGAGCGTACTAGCTGTTTAAAATGTTGTAAAAACGCACCTAATTTTATTTTGCAAATTGGTACAAAAGAATATAAAAATCTTCATCCAGAGGCTATTGTATCTTTGCTGGAAGATTATTTGATTTCATACAGCACTTCCCGGTGTTATAGCAGTCCTATTTGAGTTGTGAACTTACTCATGGAGGTAAGGGAACAGGGAACTCTTAACAGGGAACAGCAAGAAAAACCTGCCCGAAATATTGGGTACAAGCCCCTAAATTTATGATGTTGTTGGCGAATTAGTGAGGGGTTAGACACCACATAGGATTGGATGAAATGATCAGATAATTTGACGCAGGTGAGCCGCTTGCGATTGGGTAATGTCGGCGGAATTTTTGGATGGGATTGA
>JAHHHH010000109.1 GCA_019359415.1 Iphinoe sp. HA4291-MV1
ACACGGGTCAGATTGCTAGGGTATGCTTTACTCATGTTGCTCTCTCAGTGCTGTCTATTATCTATTAACAGCGTATACTGAGAGAGCTTTTTTACTATTTCTCCGACTTTTCAAACAGCCTCTTAGAGTCTGGTGCGGTGATCCAGATGAAACCTGGCGTAATCGCAATATTATCGTTGAGTTGATATTGGTAAAACCCCTCAACGTGCAGGGATGTATCCTTATCTACTTGTCCAAGACCTGCTCCCAAATCTACATTCTTACTCAAAGCAGTCAGTTTCGGCTCCATACCGACGAAAATACCGCCTAGACTACCTTCTTTAAAAAGATCGGGAAATGCCAGTCCTATCCCCCAATCCCAGACTTGAGCATCTCCACGCCCCAGATAGCGATGTGCTGAATAACCTACCCATCCATTGACTGCAAACTTGGGACTAATTTTATACAAAGCTTGTACGCCGTAAAGATTACCCACAGTTCCCGTTCCAGCCACGGTACTGTTTGCCAGGTTACTCCCAATTACTGGACCGAAGTTTGTCCCAGTTTGACCCGTGGTGTTCGGTGGGCTATAGGTATTAGCGTAGGTTAAAGCCACCCGAAAATCCTTACTGGGGCTATAGTATGATAACTGTCCCAGAGCTACATACCTGCCTGAAAATAAGCCATTATCAGGTGTAGGTCTGTCACCATTAATCGCGGTGTACGCTAACCCTAATTGCCACTGTTTACCGAATTGCTGGAGTACCGCAATTCCGGGACCAGTATCTCCATAATCATAGACCATATTCCGCCGTGCATATCGTGAGATCGCATTAGCAGCAGACCCTTCAAAATATGGGTTGATCGGACCACTCAAGCCGATCTCAAAAGCTCCATCGGACTGGGAAAAAATGTTGACTTGGGTATCTTTAAAAGGTTTAAACTGATAACGAAGTCCAGAGAGATAAACGTCATTGTTTGGAAAAAGAGGACTGGCATTATCAGAGGTTCTCCCGTCAGTGGTTCCGAATAATCCACTTCTTGTTCCTCCTAAAGAGGCAATATTTCCAGCTTGAAGTGTCATCCGTAGTTGATCAGTACCGCTAAAACTGGTGCTTAAAATTAGGCGAACCCGGTCTTGAAATGTGATGATACGAGGTGCAGGTGTCTTGGTGACGACGTTATTGCCCGCCAGAATTCCTCCAATAACAGTCTCAACTTCACCCGTGAGTTTAGTTGTGGTGGAAAACTGATGTTGTTGAAGGCTTGTTGTCTGTACCTCTAGTGCATCTACTCGTCCGCGTAGTTGTGCCAGTTCTGCCGCAAATTGATTTTGTAGTGTTTGCAGAGTAACTAAATCCTCTTTTCTGACTAGATCGCTTGTTCCTGCAGCAAGCAGCTCACTAATTCGATTTAGTGCTGCATTTAGCCCTGCTGCAAACTCGTAACGGGTCATTGCTCGATTACCTCGAAAGGTCTGGTTAGGATAACCCGCAATCACACCATACCGTTCTACTAACGATTGCAATGCTTGAAATGCCCAGTCGGTCGGTTTCACATCGGATAGCTGGGAGACGGAATTAACCTGCCCTATCGTTGGATCGCCGTTTGATGACTTGGACGAATCACGCGAGAGTGAAGGGTGAAGAGGTATAGAAGTAGGCGATCGCTTTACATCCGATAGCTCAGAGACAGAAGTATTTTGGCTTACCGCTGCATCGCGGAGTGAAGGGTTAGCAGGGACAGAAGTAGGCGATCGCTCAGGTACTGATGAGGGTACTTGTGAGACAAGCGTAACCCGATTTGTTACAAAATCGCTGCTTTGGGAAACAGATGCTTTATATTGCTCCAACTTCTGAGCAATAGTATTACTCCTCACGGCAGATGAAATTGATAAAGTGGTAGATGGAGGAGATTCAAGTGTATTTGCCCAGCTTTTTGCAGGATTAAGAACTAGGATAATCTGCATATCTAGCAGGGAAACCAAAAACATTATCAATCTAGAATTCCAACGAAATTTCGACATGACTCCTCAACCTAAAAAGTGAATGAATTTGCTCTAAATTAATAGAGAAAATTGGCAGAATCACTTAATGCAATGCTTCTGCTAAATCGTCAGAGAAAGCGCTTAGTAATAACTTTGCTTGCTAGAGAGGTATAAATTCCAAAGAACAAAGCCAGCAATAATCACTTGAATAAGCGAATTCAGGAGTCAGAATTTATCCTGTACGCTTGCTACTAATAAAAGCAGTACCAGAAATATCGGTAAAGTGAGTAATAAATTTCACACAGTTCTTCTCATTTTGTTATAGCCACACAAGTCGATCTGGCACAGTATGCTCTGTACTTCCACAGAAACCAGCCAAATGCAATGGAAATCTTCTAAGTTAACCAAATATTCAGTTAATCGTTTGAGAATTTCTCAATTTGTGATTGTCAAGCTACCAACCACTACACTTGATAGAGGCTATCATGCTGCAATTCACAGTAAAAACTACTCATTTTGAACGAACAAAATGACTTTTAGAAAAAAGTACTGTATTTTTGTCTATTTTAAGTAGTTTTATTCTACTAGATAGGAGCATTCCACAAAAACTGCAAGCAATAAAGTATTTTTGATTACATTTTTCTAGAATTTTTGTTAATTTAACTATATTGTCTACTTAATATAATAAATGTCTAATAATGTAAATGTTAATATTAGCTCCGGTAAATTGATAGATTTTTAGTAATTTTAATCACTACATAGTTTTTTAAAAACGATAGACACTGTATCAAGGCTAAATAACTTCGGAACTGTAGGGATGAGCGATCGCAAGAAAGCAAGAGACGCCGGCATGCGTATCGCATCCAGAAAAACATTACAGTGTGTTTGTGTTCCAGATATTTTTTGCTTATAAAATTTGTTCTTGATTTTTTTAACAAACTGTGCAATTATATTGACAGACTCGATAGTACTGTTATTTTACCAGTTTACCGTAGTTTAGATTTAAAGAATAAGAGTTTATCAAACAACTTTGGTCACAAGCTATAGTTTGACGCAGTTTTCGTAATTTTTCATTATCTTAACTTCGTTTGACAAGCAACTGGCATTTTTGTGTTGTCGCTCATCTTGTGTCTTTGTTTGTACATAAGTTCTAAACTATTGAAGCGGGGCTTCTCATGAGTAAGAATCTATTGTGGACAGGGGAAGTATCTACCACTGAATTTGAACCAAACTTGCTTTGTGATGTACTGGTTATAGGGGGTGGACCAGCTGGCACTTGGGCGGCTTGGAGTGCGGCTAGTAGGGGTGCGAATGTCGTTCTTGTTGATAAAGGATACTGTGGTACGAGTGGCTGTGCAGCGGCATCGGGTAACGGTGTGTGGTACGTACCACCTGATGCGCAAGCGCGGGAAGCGGCAATGGCTTATCGGGAAACTCTAGGAGGATTTTTAGCCAACCGCAACTGGATGCAACGGGTTCTAAATCAAACCTATGCCAATGTTAATTTGTTGGCTCAGTGGGGTTATCCCTTCCCAACAGACGACGAGGGCAAACCTTACAAACGCAGTCTGCAAGGTCCAGAGTATATGCACTTGATGCGAAAGCAAGTCAAACGGGCGGGGGTAAAAATATTAGACCATAGTCCAGCTTTGCAACTGCTAGTAGATAGGGACCAAAGAGTTGCAGGCGCGACGGGAGTCAACCGCCAAACTGGAAACAAATGGCTTGTGCGTGCAAGTGCAGTCATCATTGCAACAGGTGGCTGTGCTTTCTTAAGTAAAGCGCTTGGTTGCAATGTGCTCACAGGGGATGGTTACTTAATGGCTGCCGAAGCGGGTGCCGAGATGTCGGGGATGGAGTTTTCCAACGCCTACGGCATCTCTCCCGCCTTTTCCTCTGTAACCAAAACTCTATTTTACAACTGGGCAACCTTCACTTACGAAGATGGCACACCAATTCCTGGAGCTGGTTCGCAAAGAGGGCGTTCCGTCATTGCCAAAACTTTGTTAACGCAACCTGTTTACGCCATCTTGGATAAAGCTACAGAAGAAATGCGGGTACATATGCGAAAAGCGCAACCCAATTTCTTCTTACCCTTTGATCGTGCAGGTATAGACCCCTTTACACAACATTTCCCCGTCACCCTCCGCTTAGAGGGAACTGTACGCGGTACAGGTGGCATCCGAATTGTCGATAATACTTGCGCTACTTCCGTACCAGGATTATACGCCGCTGGCGATGCCGCTACGCGAGAACTCATCTGCGGCGGGTTCACGGGCGGCGGTAGTCACAATGCAGCTTGGGCACTGTCTTCAGGTTACTGGGCAGGACTATCTGCTGCTGAATATGCCCGTGATTTAGGCACACAAGCAAGCCAACGGCGAGTCGAAGCTATAGGTGAGGCAGGATTTACATCTAGTGGTCAACGTCCACTCAAAGCTGAAGAAATCATCCAAGCCACCCAGGCAGAAATTTTCCCCTATGATCGCAATTACTTCCGCAGTGAAACAGGATTAACCGAATCATTACAGAGATTAAATCACCTCTGGCAAGAGATTCGCACTAGTCAAGCTGATGATAACAATATTCTCCATATACGGGAAGCCGCCGCAATGGTAGCTACAGCTCGGTGGATGTATAGCAGCGCCTTGGAACGTAAAGAAACTCGAGGAATGCACAAACATTCAGACTATCCGCAACAGGATGTCAATCAGCAACATTACTTAATTAGTGGTGGTTTGAATCGTGTCTGGGTGAAAACCGCCCCTGTACAAGAGACAGGAGTCAAAGTAGAAGTGGCGGCATGATGATATCAAAATGAAAAGCTCACGCAAAGTCGCCAGAATACAGAGTTACTCTTTGCGACGCCAGTCGCCTCAAGTCGGGAGACCCGCCCACGGCGCTGGCTCGACTTTGCGTGAGACTAAAAAAACGATAAGTATTCAAAACAACTTGACATGATTGAGTTAGTCAGTGAATCTCGCTGTATTCAGTGTAATATCTGCGTTAATGTTTGCCCAACAAACGTTTTTGATAAAGTATCAGACGCACCGCCCACCATTGCCAGACAGAGCGATTGTCAAACCTGCTTCATGTGCGAATTGTACTGTCCAGTAGATGCTCTGTACGTAGCGCCGCAAGTCGAACCGCGAAAAGAGGTAGACGAAAAGTCTCTCACTGAAGCTGGACTTTTAGGAAGCTATCGCAGAAATATTGGTTGGGGACGCGGACAAACTAACGCAGCCCAAGAAGATTCGACTTATCAATTACTCAAACACATGAAATAGAACAATTTACCTCTTCTTCTCTCTTTGGTGGTGCATACTCTCTTGCCTGGTGTGGTTCATTTATCATGACTCATCCTGCTCTGTTAAAACCTCTCCTTCCTAAACTTCCTCTCTTAACCACATTCCTCCTCCTTTTTAGTACGGGGTGTAGTTCTAGTCAAACCATCTCGCAAGCAGTATCAAGTCCAAGTCCCAAACCTCAAGTAGAAGTAAATACCTCCACCCTGCGCTTAGGCATTATCAGTGTCAAAAGTAGCAAAATTCCTACAGGAGCAATTGGTTGGGCAATGCATCAAGGTAAATTTCTGCCAGAACTGCAAAAACTGGGAATCAAAGAAGTACAAACGCTCTCGTTTCCTAACGGTCCCAACTTGAATGAAGCCTTAGTCGCAGGTAAATTAGATGTGGGCATTTACGGGGATACACCCGCCTTAGTTGCTAGAGCAAACGGCACTCCTACCCGCTTAATTAGTCAAGAACAAGTGGGAATGAATGCTTGGTTATTGGCAAAGAAAAACGGACCACGTTCTGTAGCAGAACTCAAAGGACAAAAGGTAGCTACATCCAGAGGATCTTATATGCACCGCTACTTAATAGGGTTATTGCAAAAGTCGGGTATTGCAGATCAAGTGACCGTAGTTCACTTGCTACCTAATGAAGCCCAAGCCGCACTAGAACGGGGTGATGTAGCAGCGATCGCAGCATCGACAGGTACAGGTCCATTATTGCAATCCAAAGGTTTTCCTGTCATTGATGAGGCTATCAAACATCCAGACTTACCAGGAACAAGTGTAACTGTCGTCACAGAAGCTTTCTTAGCAAAACATCCTGACTTGCCGCAAAAATGGAATGAGATTAAACAAGCTGCTGTTAGAGATATCAAAGCAAAGCCAGAGGCGTATTACAAATTCCATTCCCAAGTATCGGGATATCCTATTAATGTGGTGAAAGCATCTTTCCCTATGGAACAGTTTCCAGAAGAATCAGTTCCAGCAAAAGGATTACAACTGTTGAAAGGAACGAAGCAGTTTTTGGTGTCCCAGAAATTAGCAAAGTCGGATTTTCCATTAACTGATTGGATTGTGGCTCAAAAACAACAATAGTAGGACATGATATGAGCGATTTAAATATCCTAAATAACAAATTGTTGCACTCTAAGCAAGTTCTTTTACCTTAACTGTTAGGTTTTATTTAAGTATCTTGCATAACTAGCATGAAACTAATTCTACCTGTAGAACTTGCTGCTAATATCGAGCCGCTTTTACCACCAAACACTACATTTGTACGTGTAGATAGTGAGGGTAATTGTGACGGCAATGCAAGTGATGCTGAAATTTATCTCAATGGGTTTAAATTAAAAAATACAACCCTTCATAAAGTACTAGCAGCAGCACCTAAAATTCGTTGGCAACATACACCAAGTTCTGGTGTGAATCACATTCTTACACCCATTTTTTTAGAACACGATATACTTCTCACTAGCGGCTCAGGAGTTCATGCCATTCCAATAGCGGAATTTGTATTGAACTTCATGCTTTCTCACGCCAAAAATGTTCATAAATTGCAGAATTTACAAGCTGACCATTATTGGCTCAAGTGGTTTGAGCTACAAGAGTTATACAATAAGACTTTACTGATTATTGGTACAGGAAATATTGGTCAAGAAATTGCCATTCGTGCTAAAGCCTTTGGCATGAATGTTTTTGGAAGTCGTCGCCACCCGGAACCATTACCAAATTTTGACAAAATAGTAGGTGCGGATGAATGGCGATCGCTTCTTCCAGAGGCTGACTATGTAGTCATTGCCATACCTCTAACAGCCGAAACCAAAGGTTTAATTGATGCAGAGGCATTGCGGTTGATGCGTCCTAGTGCTTACTTGATTAATATTGCTCGTGGTGCGATCGTCGATGAAAATGCCTTACTAACTGCTTTACGTGATGGATGGATTGCAGGTGCTGGATTAGACACTTTTGCTATTGAACCACTACCGCCAGAAAGTCCCTTTTGGTCTTTACCGAACGTGTTTATAACGCCTCACTGTTCAGCACTTACACCACAACTTTACGACCGCATCGTCGCGTTATTTCTTGATAATTTAACACGCTATCGTAACGGTAAACCCCTACGTAATGTCGTGAATAAAAATGCTGGCTACTAAAATTTACAATTTTCCCCAAGCTCAATATGCCGTATGACACTACTGTAATTATCGTTTATTTGCCATTCAGCAAAAGGTAGTGGATACATTCTACAAAAAGAGAAATCAGTACTAGGAATGAAAAATGTAATATGTTTAATCAACCATTTGAAAGAGAATTATTTGATGGAGAACCTTGGTTATCTAGACAAGAGTCCAAATTACCACTTCATCTTCAGTTACTAGTGGAGCAACAGCAGAAAAGACGAGATACATGGGAATTGCCAAAAAAAGAACATAATGACGATGCTCTAAAGAAAAAGTTCTACCGATTTTGGTTTTTCAATTTGTGGTAGTTGTAGAGATGCGATATGGCTTTCCTCTCTTCAGAATTTCCAGAAGGCGTCTTATTTGAATGTTGAGTTTAACACTCGTACAAGCTTGTTTTCTCTTCGTCATTGCTATCTTAGGCGGAGCATTGACTTCAATCGCTGGTGGAGGCGGTTTTATTCTTTTTCCAGCACTCATTTTTATTGGTTTACCCTCCATTCATGCCAATGCCACCAGTATGGTAGCAGGATGGTTGGGGTGTCTTGTGAGTTTGGGTGCCTATCGTCATGAGTTAAGAGCACAGCGACGGATATCTTTTATTTTTGGCAGTACTAGCCTGGTAGGCGGAACTATAGGTGCTTTTTTGTTATTGCATACCCCGATTGTTACCTTTGATCGTCTTGTTCCTTACCTTTTACTTTTATCAACACTTTTATTTACCTTTGGTAGCAAGATGACATCTTGTTTGCATAATTATCTGAAACAGGTTAGTAACAACTCTTGGCATCTCCTCGTCATAGCATCGTTCGTTCAATTTTGCATTGCCATTTACGGAGGTTTTCACGGTGCAGGTGTAGCAATTTTGATATTAGCAACGCTGGAAATGATAGGAATGAAGGAGATTCACGAAATGAATGCTTTGAAGATGCTACTGATGAGTTGCATAACTGGCTTTGCTGCGGTTACTTATGCGATCGCACAAGTTATAGTATGGCAACCAGCATTTTTAATGGCAATTGGCGCAGTTATTGGTGGTTACAGTAGCGCATACTATGCCCGTCAACTTCCATCCAATATTGTTAGGTATTTTGTGACGATAACTGGTTTTGCAATGACTTGCTACTTCTTTGTTCGTGAATACGTATCATAAATCACGACAAAACCGCTGACTACAGAACAGATTCTTTCTCGCCTGAAGTCTGGATTTGCTTGTTTTGAAGAAATTGCTGTAAATGAGGTTGTTCTAACTTAAGGTTAAGTTCTTCAGCCTTTTGCTTGATTTGCTCAAGAGTCCAATCCTCATGAGTTGCTGTAGCAATGAATGCAATGGCACTCGCCCTTGCACCAGCTGCACAGTGAACTAAAATTGGCTTGGGTAAATTCTCAATTTCCTGAATTGCTTGATTGACTGATTCCTGATTTGCTTCTGTCGGATTTAGGGGGATATTGGCATATTCCAACCCTGCGGCTTTTGCTTGTTCCTGTTCATCATTGTGAAAACCTACCTCTGTTGGAGAACGCAAATTTAACACCGATTTAAATCCTGCTTGCGCTGCTTGCTCTAGATCTTCAGGAGAAACTTGTCCAGCAGTGCTAAACTGTTCACTAATTTTTTTGATGTCTGCCATAAAGTTTACAATGTCTCGTTGTTTGATGGTAACTTTCAGTTTAGTTCACACTGACAGGAGTATGTATGAATCGAGCATAGCGCTCTAGATATAACTCTTTGGAATTGGCGATCGCCTTCACTGACTCCCGTTGACTGACTGCATCCCACCAGCGTTGTATGCGGATAAACTCAGACGGTAACTTAAATCCCCGATACTCTTCAATGACAGCCCAACGCTCAAACCAGGGGTAAAAAGTTAAATCAACCAAACTGACAGATTTCCCAAACCAGTAGGGACCATTTTCTGATAACTTACTTAAACCTTCAGATTCAATAAATTGCAAATGATTATACAACTCCTGCTTAGCTTGCTTTTGCTGTTCAACATCCGAACGCCAATGAATGCCACCAAGGCTGCGACCAATAGCATAATTGGTTGCTAGTTTATTCAATTCTCCGCCCACTGTCAGTTGCTCGCCACTATAGGGAATCACTTTTGTGGGATCATTGGGGTCAGGTACCACAGGATTGGGGATGACAAAGTTCTCGTCAAAGAACGCTTTCAATAATGTGGCTTGGACACCCGCAATAGAAGCAGCACCACCAGTGTAAGAGGAATGCAACGGTGCCGCTTCTGGATACGCATGAGGCAACAAATAGGTTCCAAAGGTGCTATGAGTCTGAGCTAAAGCTGCGGAATTTAAGACCTCGGAATTGATTGGATAGTCAGTTTTGTTAACAAGGTTGTTATAGATCAGTCCACCATATGCTTCCGGTCGTAGACGACGGTGTACATAATACTTCTGCCAATAGGAGGCTCTGATTGCCCGCGAGGGAGCCAACAGGAGTAAGACTCAATTAGGTGCTGCTGCAAACGTCGCAGCAGAACCTAATTGAGTCTTCGAGTTGACATAGGGATTGCCTGGATTCAAGGGAGCGTTAATACCACCACTTAGAATTAAGAAAGCTCCAAAAAACAAAGCCCCACCAATATGTGCATACTCACTTAGATCGCGAACAGTAGATATGTAACGGCGTGTTGGATCGTATTTGAGGGACTTGCCAGAACTGCCTCCATTTTGGACGGTCAACCATTCCTGGTAATCAGTGAGGAAGTCGTTGCCAGGTAGAGCAGTACGAATCAGAGGCGAGATAAACTGGGTGTTGAAGGGAATATCCAGCAACAGAAACTGTGAAATGTAAGGACCATCTGTTACTCCAGGTGGAATAAAGTGTTGTGCTGTCCTGCCGTCATTCTTATCGACATAAGTAACGCTACCACGAAACAGAGTTTGGGGGGTGATAACACCACCCTGTTTTGGTCCTCGAAATTCTGAAAGTTTGTTCAGGTCTTCAATAGCTGCTACGACTTTTTGATCGTCAGTGTTGTCCTGTAATTTGTTAAGAGGAACTTCCCGCAGTAAAGCCTGCCAGTAGAGTTCAACTGCTTCGCCAGCCTGTTCTGCACTATCTAGAGTTGGTGGTGGTGGAGTTCCTATTTGAACTGCATTAATTCCTTCCAAACTAATTGCCAATGGTCCTTGAGGATTAATCAATTGCCGTCCGCCACCCAAGATAATTTTTTCAAAGTCATCAGGATTACGTGATGACAGTGCTTTTATCAAGGATTTATAAGCTTCTAGCTTGACTTCGCCTCGCTCATCGTGTGGTAATCCCCTGGTGTCGGTGGCGATTTTGTTAGGGTAGCGTTCTTCATCGCCATTAGTCGGATGAGGCGGAACGCCTAACTCCAACTCAAGTTGCGCGGCTTGAACACGCACTTGATAGGCTTTTTGGCTAAACCCTGTATAGTCAAAGTTGAACTGACCAACAATATCCTGTGCTTGGACAATATCTCTTCTTTTTTTAGAGGAGAAGGGTGAACCTATGACTCCCGTAACAACACCAGTGGCAGTAGCAGTCAACAAACCAGCACGACCAAGAAATGCGCGTCTACCGACTCGACTAAACAATTGACGTCTGCTGCTGGCACTAGCGATATTTTGATTGGGATTTGTCTTTTCGCTTTGCTCCTGTATATTCTTTTGGGAAGCTTGATGAGAAGTTGGTTCAGATGACATGAGATTTTCTCCACAACTAGAAAGTGAATAGAGAGTTGTACTATTGCAAGACAACTTAGGTAGGAAGGACTTTAATGCTTTACTACATGCTAGTTATGCCTATACATATGAAAGCAATTGTATAAATCGTAGCAATATCTAACAGTAAGTAATTGTGCATTTTTACGTACAAATTGGACTTGCTTTAACTATGAGTGAGAATGACTTAGAGTGTCGTTCTCAATGCTCTCGTAATTCATCAACAAAGCATAGATAGCATTTACCGCTGTTGATCTGTCAGTGCTGATTTTGAGTAGCAAAAAATCATTCGACATCGTTTTTTCAAAAGATGGCACAGCTAAAGCCGCTATCTTTCAAAACTCAGCAAATGTACTGTGTATTTATCGTGTAACCGTATATTTTAGCTGTTAAATCAACAATATCTCACAAACAACTGTCAAAAGCAAGTAAACGATTGTTACAAAATAACCGTATATTTGGCTTGCCTATTGCAGCAATCTATGTCATTATCAACCGATACAAGTATTAAATACGGTAAATCTATAAGATAATGGTAGTTAATATGAAATAGAGTAAGATATAGAACAATTTAGATCGGAATTGGAAAATCAAATTTGAGTACAAGTTTTATTTCTTGGCTATTAGTAAAATATAACACTATTTTATATAAATTTTCAACAAAAATACTTAAAAATATAGTGTTATCAGCAGTAAGACTATTCCAGAAAACCCTGATTATATGCATCTATGTCGATGAAATTCTTAAAAACTAGGATTTTGTGTATTTGGCAACTTTTATACTCAAATTTCCGGCAACGGAAAATCCGTTCCTTATCTGTGTTATTTGCTGTGGGGCTGTTCCTAAGCCTAGTCGTGTCAGCGTGTTCTTCCAATGCCACCAAACCAGAAGCAATCACTTCACCTACTAGCAATCAAAATGCGACTAGCAGTGTTACAGTTAACATTGGCTTTCAAAAGGCAGCAACTATCCTCAATGCCTTAAAAAGCAAAAGCAGCCTAGAGCAAGCTTTAGCACCTTCTGGTGGAACTGTAAAGTGGACGGAATTCCCAGCAGGTCCACCCATGCTGGAAGCTATGAACGCGGGTAGTATTGACTTTGGTTATACAGGTGAATCACCGCCCATCTTTGCTCAAGCCGCAGGTAATCCTTTAGTTTATGTTGCCTATGATCCTTGGGGACCGAAGGCAGAAGCAATTGTTGTACAGAAAAATTCACCAATTAAAACTGTAGCTGACCTTAAAGGCAAAAAAGTTGGCTTTGCCAAAGGTTCAAACACCAACTATCTCGTCGTCAAAGCTTTAGAATCTGCCAGATTAAAGTACAGTGACATCAAGCCAGCCTTTCTCACACCAGCCGATGCTCGTGCTGCTTTTGAAGGTGGTAACATGGATGCTTGGGCAATTTGGGACCCTTATCTAGCAGCAGCCCAAGAAGCAACGGGAGCTAGAACCCTAACAGATGCAACGAATTTAGCACCAAATCGTGGTTATTACCTTGCCCGCAAATCATTTGTGGAAGAACATCCTGATGTTTTGAAAAGAATTTTGGATGAAGTCAGCAAAGTAGACAAATGGGCTAGAAGTAATCCAGCAGAAGTTGCGAAGTTTCTGGAACCACAACTAGGCATCAAAGCGGCGGCGCTAGAAGTTGCAGAGAAACGGCGAGAATATGGTGTTTTGCCCTTGACAGAGGAAGTGATTGTCAAACAACAAGAGGTTGCTGATACTTTCCAGAAAATTAAGCTGATTCCCAAGGAAATCCAGGTGAAAGAAATCGTTTGGAAAGGCAATAAGTGAAGGATGAAGGAAAATGGTAACGAATGTGAATACTCAGTGGATAAAGACTGATGTGCTTGTCATCGGTGGCGGGACAGCAGGAACAATGGCTGCTATTAAAGCCAAACAAGCAAATCCCGATGCCGAAGTGCTGATTTTAGAAAAGGCTAACATTCGTCGAAGTGGTGCGATCGCAATGGGTATGGATGGCGTAAATACTGCTGTCATTCCCGGACATTCCACTCCAGAAAAATACGTTCGTGAAGTCACCCTTGCCAATGATGGTATTCTCAATCAAAAAGCCGTTTATCAAACTGGCAAATTAGGCTACGAAGTCATCCAAGAACTAGAAAGCTGGGGTGTCAAATTTCAAAAAGATGCTCAAGGTAACTATGACTTAAAACAAGTGCATCCCGTTGGCAAATATGTTCTGCCCATGCCGGAAGGAAAAGACCTCAAACCAATTCTGACTCGACAAGTCAGACGCCACAAAGTCAAAGTCACCAATCGTGTTATGGCAACCCGCGTTTTAGTTAGAGAAGGACGTGCAATTGGTGCTGTGGGATTTGATGTGAGAAACGGTGATTATATTGTCATTCAAGCCAAAGCAGTTATCCTATGTACAGGAGCGTGTGGACGTTTAGGATTACCTGCTTCTGGTTATCTCTACGGCACTTACGAAAATCCTACCAATGCCGGAGATGGCTACTCAATGGCTTATCATGCTGGAGCAGAACTCAGTAACATTGAGTGCTTTCAAATTAACCCTTTAATTAAAGATTATAACGGTCCTGCTTGTGCTTATGTTGCTGGACCTTTCGGTGCCCATACTGCTAACGCTGAAGGGAATCGCTTCATCAGTTGCGATTACTGGAGTGGTCAAATGATGCTGGAAATTTGGAAAGAATTAAACTCCGGCAAAGGACCAATTCAACTCAAAATGACCCATCTTGATGAAGATACGATTTCTGAAATTGAATCCATACTTTGGTCAAATGAACGACCAAGCCGCGAACGCTTTCATCAAGGTAGAGGCGAAGATTATCGCACCCACGGCGTTGAAATGAATATATCAGAAATTGGCTTGTGTAGCGGGCATAGTGCTTCTGGTGTTTGGGTGAATGAAAAAGCTGAAACAACTGTCCCAGGTTTGTATGCAGCCGGAGACATGGCAAGCGTTCCTCATAACTATATGATTGGGGCATTTGTCTTTGGTCGTCTAGCAGGAACTCATGCCATTGAATATATCCAAAATTTAGATTTTATTGAACCAGATGCAGATTTTTTAGAAGCTGAAAAATTACGAATTTATGCGCCTTTAACTCGATCAAATGGTATTCCTCACACCCAGGTTGAATATAAATTACGGCGCTTAGTTAATGATTATCTGCAACCACCAAAGGTAGGAAACAAAATAGAAATTGGTTTGAGACATTTTGTCCACTATCAAGAAACATTAGATTTCATGGGTGCTCGCGATCCCCATGAATTGATGCGCTGTATGGAAGTTCATTTTATTCGTGATTGTGCAGAAATGGCAGCCAGAGCATCATTATATCGTCAAGAAAGTCGTTGGGGTCTTTATCATTATCGATTAGATTATCCAGACAAGAACGATGATGAGTGGTTTTGTCATGTCAATTTAAAGAAAGATAAATCAGGGGAAATGGTACTGTTTAAGTGTCCTATCGAGCCTTATGTAGTGGAGGTTGATGTCGCAAAAGAAGTTTATAATGTAGCAGTTCGCTGAACTTGATTTGGGAAAAGTACCTTACCTATGAAGAACCCAAGAATGAGGGCGAAAGAATGGATACTTCTGTTGATTCTATCTTTGTTGTGGGGTGGTTCTTTCTTTTTCACCAAGATTGTTCTAAGGGATCTCCAGCCGTTTACAGTGGTGTTAGGTCGTGTTAGCTTTGCAGCGATCGCCCTTATTTCCTTCGTTTACCTCAGCGGACGGCGAATACCAATTTCGCCTCGAATGTGGAGAGCGTTTTTAGTGATGGGTGCTCTCAACAATCTTATTCCGTTTAGTTTGATCGTCTGGGGGCAAACGCAGATCGATAGCAGTCTTGCTGCTATTCTCAATGCCACAACTCCATTGTTTACAGTGCTGCTTGCACATCTGCTCACCCATGATGAACGTTTGACAACTAATCGCTTGTTCGGAGTGCTAATTGGGTTATGTGGTGTAGTTGTGTTGGTTGGACCAGAAGTCCTACATGGAATAAAATTACGAAGTCTTGGACTGTTTGCGATTATTGGTGCTGCTTTTTGCTATAGCTGTGCTGGGATCTACGGGCGACGTTTCCAGGGATTGTCACCCGTCGTGATTTCAGCAGGAATACTCGCTAGTACGACAGTAATGATACTGCCGCTAGCACTTATCTTAGAACAACCGTGGGCTTCAAGACCGAGTCCTATTACTTGGGGAGCTTTATTAGCATTAGGGCTGTTTAATACCGCGATCGCCTACTTAATCTATTTCCGTATACTTTCTGTCGCAGGTGCAACCAACCTCTCACTGGTAACTTTCTTGATTCCCATTAGTGCGCTCCTACTCGGTGTATTTATCCTGGGTGAAAGATTAGATTGGACTGCTTTTGCAGGTATGGCACTTATTTTTATAGGACTTACAGCTATTGATGGAAGGCTTTTCCATCAAAGTAGGAGGTAAAACAGTAAACGTGAACCCAAGTTTCACTGTGGTTGAGTCTTTGAGCCGCTCGAAGCAATTCTTCTTGGGTTAGTTGTGGATGAGGGTTATCGTCACAGTGGAATTGGGCGAGTTTTGATGCAACACATTGAGCAATGGGCTTCTATTGTTAGCTGTCAAGGAATTCTCATACGTTCCAATATTAAACGCAAAGAGGCTCATCGTTTTTATGAAAAAATTGACTACTGCTGATTTTAATAGAGTTGCTCGTGGCATTATGACGACTGATACCGTACCTAAGCTTGCTGCACGACAAGTTGGAAATGCCAAACTGGTAGGAATTGCCAAAGGCGTTGGCATGATTGAGCCTAATATGGCGACGCTGCTAGCTTTCTTTTTTACTGACGCATCAATTCCAAAAGATGTGCTTCCTTCAATTTTTCGACCTACTATAGATAAAACCTTTAACTGCCTGAGTATAGACACTGACACTTCTACTAGTGATTCTGCTATTATTCTTGCTAATGGTTTAGCTGGTGAAGTCGAAAAACAAGAATTTACTAGTGCATTACAAGAAATTGCACATGAGTTAGTGTTAGCGATCGCACGAGATGGAGAAGGTGTTACTAAAGTTATTGAAGTGACTGTAGATTCAGCTATTAACTATGCACAAGCCAAAAGAGTTGCTAAAACAATTGTTAATTCACCATTGGTGAAAACTGCCGTGCATGGAGCAGATCCCAATTGGGGAAGAGTCGTTATGGCAATAGGTAAATGTGAAAATGATAGGGAAATAAATCCAGAAAATGCTATAATTAAATTTGGTGATATTCAAGTTTATCCTAGTAGTTCCAATGATGAAAATCTTGAATATCTACGGCAAATTATGTCAAAGGAGAAAGTAAATATTGACGTTAGCCTCAACATTGGTGAAGCTTCTGCAACTGTATGGGGTTGTGACCTTTCAAGAGGTTATGTAGATTTTAATTCTAAATATTCAACTTGATTGCTCAAAACCAATGCCTATTTACAATTCAATTGGTCAACAATACTCCAAAACTCGCGTTCCTGATCCTCGTATTGTTAATACATTAATTGATCTACTCAATTTACCCAAAGATAGCATTATTGCTGATATTGGAGCAGGGACTGGTAGTTACAGTTTAGCACTAGCTAACCAAGGATTTTCTGTGAATGCTATTGAACCTTCTGCGGTGATGCAAAAACAAGCGGTAGAGCATCCACAAGTTAAGTGGTTCACTGGCTATGCAGAAGCTTTACCTTTAGCAGATAACTCTGTTGATGGAGTTATAAGTATCCTAACAATTCATCACTTTTCTCATCTTGAAAAAGCTTTTCAGGAAATGCAGCGAGTCAGCAGAGATAGGGCAATAGTGTTGCTAACATTTGATATTAGATTCGCTGAGAAAATATGGCTTTATGATTACTTTCCATTTTTATGGGAAGATGCCCTCAGATTTTTACCACTGAACGAGCTTATTAATTTAATTAAAGCTAATACCAAAAGGTATGTAGAAGCTATACCTTTTTTGTTACCCTATGATTTATCTGATTTATTTGCAGGAGCAGCTTGGAGACGACCTGAGTTATATATACAGCCGGAAGTGCGTGCAGGAATATCTTCTTTTGCTTTAGCTGATCAAAGTTTAGTTAAGCAAGGAGTAAAGACACTGACAGCAGATTTAAATAGTGGTAAATGGGATGTAAAATATGGAAACATTCGCCAATTAACAGAAATGGATATAGGTTATCGTTTCCTACGTGCAACGATAGAAATATAAAACTATTTATAAGTCTATGCTATTAAAAACAACTTTTTCCACTCATCGTCTGCTAGCCGATCGCTTGCAATTTGAACATCTGGAAAAGCTCTGTATTATGCATCGAGATCCTAAAATCATGGCAACTTTAGGTGGTATTCGTTCTGATGAGCAAACACGGCAGTTTCTCCAAAATAACTTGAAACATTGGCAAGATTATGGATTTGGGTTATGGGTATTTCGAGACAAAGCAGACGGTCGATTTGTGGGTCGTGGTGGTCTAAAGAATACTTATATAGGAGGTAAAAACGAGGTAGAGTTAGCCTACGCGTTGATGTCTGAATTTTGGGGTAAAGGGTTAGCGACTGAGATGGGCGAGACAATTTTGAAAGTAGGTTTTGAGCAACTGGCTTTACCAAAGGTGGTTTGCTTCACCATGACAACCAATCTGGCATCTCAACGAGTTATGCAAAAGCTGGGATTTCAATATGAGCGTGATATCATTCACGCAAATTTACCTCATGTTTTCTATCGCTTAAATGCTCCAGTAAAATAATTGAATTAATGATAAAAGGATAGATAAGTTTTATGGCTTTAATCAATCAAAGAGTTGATGTTCCCGTCATCGTTGATGAATCAAAATGCTTAGAAAAATGCACAGCCTGCATTGAAGTTTGTCCACTCGACGTACTAGCAAAAAATCCAGAGACAGGCAAAGCTTATATGAAATATGACGAGTGCTGGTTCTGTCTGCCTTGTGAAAAAGAATGTCCAACGAATGCCATTACTGTCCAGATTCCATTTTTGTTGCGCTAACTTTAGCAATGATAGATGATTTATGGAATTATATCTTTATTGATTGGCTTTTTGTTGGTGTAGTTAGTAGCCAAAGAAGAATAAACAATTTAGAAAAATAATGAATGCTGAGACTGAGCCTGAATTAAACCAATGGCTAGAAATGCTGCATCGCCAGAAGTTGATGAGCGCCTAGTTGCTGTTAAAGCTTTACAGCATCTTGGTGATGAAGAGGCAATAGATCCCTTAATTTATGCTCTACAAGATGAAAACTTGAATGTTCAAAAAATAGCCATCTTCGCTCTTTGGGAAATTGCGAACCCTGTTGCTGTACCAGCTTTACTAAAATGCCTTGGTTCACCCGATGCAGAAATTCGCACTGAAGCATTATCAGCTTTAAATGACTTAGTTTCACCTACACATTTATCATTGTTGCTAAATCATCTCAGTCACAACAACATCTACTTACAATTGAATATCCTAATTCTTCTCCGCAAAATTCATGATATTCGGTCTTTACCATATATTATACAATTTTTAAATTCAGAAAATGCGGATTTAAGAGAAGCCGCGATCGCAACACTCCGCTATCTCAATCAAGTTGAAAAGTGTCCCCAAGCTTTAGCGTTAATATCCGATTCTAATGTGACTGTGCGTCGCGCTACTGCTTTGACTTTAGGGTATTTACAAGACGTAGAAGTTATTTCAATACTTACTCACGCACTAACAAGTGACAGCGATTGGCAAGTTCGTCGCAATGCAGCAAAATCTCTTGCTATTTATGAAAATGAGCAAGCAATTTCAGCATTAGAAATAGCTTTAGGTGATGAGCATTGGCAAGTGCGGAAATCAGCAGCACAGACTTTACAAAAAATACCACATATAAAAGTTATGCCAGTGTTAATTCAAGCATTAACAGATGAATATGCAGATGTACGGAAAGAAGTTGTGATCGCTCTTGGTAATTTAGGCAGTCCTGATGCTATTCATGCACTCCAGCAAGCGTTAGATGATCCTGATAGAGAAGTGAGTATCCAAGCCCAACGGGCAATTCAGAAGATTCAGAAGTGATTGGATTGCCCGTTGAGCTTAACAGGCGATCGCTTGTTACGAATTAAGGTTCAAACTCTGCGCGATACAGTTGCAGGCAAATACGTTCTGCATCTTTAAGTAGAACGGCATAAATAATTCATACTATGTCATTGCGAGTGAAACGAAGTGGAACGTTCGCGCAGCGTGTCCCTTTGGGACTCAGCAATCGCAGGAGTTTGAAGAACTTTACTTTCCGTTACATAGTTAGGTTTATTTCCGCCGACTTACCTTTTGTCCAAAGTCCAATGATAGACGAAGCTGAAAAATATAAACAAGGCTAATCCTTCATTTAGTAGAACTTACGCATTGACAGAACATTGATACTATGCAGTTAAGTTCAACTTCTGTGTTAGGTGTTCTAAAATAAAATCACGAGCCACTTGAAGAGATAAATTTCTTTGGAGTTCATACCAATTTT
>JAHHHH010000110.1 GCA_019359415.1 Iphinoe sp. HA4291-MV1
AGCTAGAGATAGCGTGGGGTGTGCGTAACAAGCACCAAAACATTGAGGAGCCGTGTGATGGGAAACTATCAAGCACGGTTTTGAAGAGCAGTGGAGGTGGTAACACCTTCACTGACTTTACTCAAAGACGGTGTAGTTATTTGTGATTTGGAAGAACTTGCACTCCAGATTCCGACAAAAAACTACTTTTTGTGCACATCATTGTATCACAAAAAGCATAAACTCTCAACAAATATTCAGAGTCTACAATTAGTGGCGGGTCACCAATCCCCCACGCTCAAGATTGCTGATTTCACCAATTCTGGCTTCTGACTCCTTTTTCAACAACTCCAGATTCATCGCTGAAACTATTGTGAACTACCACACACGCTCCCTTTGGTAAGCGTGTGGGCTTCCCAATTCATCGGGAATAGCCATAATTTGCAAGCAGGATCTAAGCAGGGTTTAAAAATTTGGCAACCGTTTGCACATCCTTGTCGCCACGTCCTGAACAGTTGATAACAATTCTGGGACTACCAGTAAGCTGTGGACAAAGAGTTTCTAGGAAAGCAATAGCGTGGGATGTTTCCAGTGCGGGAATAATCCCTTCCAGTTGCGACAAACGCTTAAATGCCTCCAACGCCTGTTGGTCGGTCACGCTGTAATATTCAGCACGTTGAACATCCTTTAAATAACTATGCTCTGGACCAACACCGGGATAATCTAACCCAGCACTGATAGAATGTGCTTCAATAATCTGACCATCCTCATCTTGCAAAACATAACTCATTGCTCCGTGCAAAACACCAACTTGACCTCGTGTCAAAGTTGCCGCATGCTTATCAGTATCAATCCCTTCACCCGCCGCCTCAATTCCGATGAGCCTTACAGATGGTTCGTTCACAAATTCATGAAAAAGCCCGATCGCATTTGAACCTCCGCCAACACAAGCAAGAAGAATATCTGGCAGTCCGCCCCATTTTTCTTGGCACTGAGTGCGAGTTTCCTGACCAATTATCGCTTGGAAGTCTCGCACCATCATGGGGTAGGGATGGGGACCTGCAACCGAACCTAAAATGTAATGAGTCGTTTCCACATTCGTCACCCAATCCCGAATTGCCTCACTAGTCGCATCCTTGAGGGTTCCTGTTCCCGCCTCTACAGGACGAACTTCTGCCCCCATCAATCGCATTCGAAAGACATTGAGGGCTTGTCGCTCCATATCATGGATGCCCATGTAAATCACGCACGTTAAGCCAAAACGAGCGCAGACTGTCGCGGTTGCAACTCCATGCTGACCAGCTCCGGTTTCTGCAATGATTCGCTGTTTGCCCATGCGTTTGGCTAATAACACCTGAGCTAAGGCGTTATTAATTTTGTGAGCGCCTGTATGGTTTAAATCTTCTCGTTTTAAGTATATTTGCGGTCCTACACCATCCGGTTTGGCATAGTGTGCCGTGAGTCGTTCAGCAAAGTAGAGGGGAGTAGCGCGTCCAACATAGTCGCGTAATAGTGCCTGTAGTTCTGATTGAAAATCTGGGTCGTTGCGGTATTTCTGATACGCGGCTTCTAATTCACTGAGTGCCGGCATTAATGTTTCGGGTACGTATTTGCCGCCGAATTGACCAAACCGACCGAGGATATCTGGTTGCTGAGTGGAAGTATGAGTGCTTTGGGTGTTTGCTAACATGGTATCTCCTGAAAATAAGTATTTTTTTCTCACGTAAAGACGCACACAAGAGCGCGATAAATCCTAAGTTGTTAGTTTGTAATTTCTACGGTGGGGGTAATTGCTGCTTTTAAATCGCTACAGAAATCTTTAATTGCTCGCAGTCCTCGGTACAAAGGCGCTTCCTATCAATGGCTCCATCTGCGCCCCAGTTTTTAATCTGACGCGCTTGTTCTGGGTTGGAGATGCCAACAGAACCAATGGCAATTGGCTTTTTGGTGATGCTGCGGATTTGATGGAGTACATCTTTGACTCGTGTTTGTATTTGGGAGGGTACACCTGTCACATCTGTGACACTAACGAGGTAAATAAATCCACGGGATTGATGAGCGATCGCCTTAATTCGCTCTTTTAAACTGTTAGGAGTTACTAACAATGTGACTTCAAGTCTCACGGTATAATAATGCCGCCATTTTGTCCACAGGTGTGGAAGGCGTTTTTTGCCGCTGCAATATTCACAGGAGATTCGTTGATGGGAACTGTGACAGCGATGTTATCTACTAAAGCAATGTGACGTGCAAACAATCCACCAAGCGTTTGCACAAATCAATGCCCTCTTCATTGACTGTGCCGCGACCATCAGGAATGATGCGAGTCCATGCGATACTAAAGCACCTCTTTTTCGTAGCGCGTGCATAAGTCCTATTGACAATTACCTGCCGAGATTTTTCCTGTCCAAAATTGAATTGTTCTGGTATACAATTTGTTGGTAAGTAAGTCGGCGTTAAAAAATCCACCTATGTAACGAAATGTCAAATTAGCAAACTGCTTAGAAATAGGTCATTTCACAGTTTTTACAAAACTCAACATACATTGGTTTTATTGTGCCGACTTACTTATCGGGATCATGTTGTTAAACTGCTCAAATTCTTATTCAATCTACAATTTTGGTAGTTTTTGACCCCTCTTTTTTCTCGATTTATGAGAAATCCGGGAGTAATCCCGCTGATTTCCCAAAATTTCTCATAATAACAAGGAGTATTACTATGAGAGCGCGCTACTTTGCCCTGATTAGCGGCATTGTGTTTATATTAATTGGTCTTTTTGGCTTTATACCAGGTATGGTTGCAACGCCCGGTACTGGTGGACCTGAAGTTGTTGTTAAGGCTGGATATGGTTACCTGCTAAAAGCTTTCCCCATCAATGTTCTCGATAACATTATGTATATAGCTGTCGGCATTTGGGGATTGGTTTCGTACCGCAGCTACATGAAAGCGCGGAGTTATGGACGCGGTTTAGCAATCTTTTACGGAGTGCTAGCAATTATGGGATTGTTACCAGTTCTCAATACGGTATTTGGTCTAATTCCGATCTTTGGTAACGACGTTTGGCTACATGCGATAACAGCAATCATAGCCGCCTATTTTGGATTCAAAACACCCAGTGTTGTAGAACTGCGAGAACACGAACGCAATCTAGCGGATAGTCGCTCACGTAACCGCTTATAATAATAGCTTCAAAGCAAGAGTTGCTGAAACTCTTGCTTTGAGACGACTAATTAATCCACTTTAGTGAACTCTTCTGTGGGAGTCTGTCTTTATCATTTTTTCTTTTTCCGGAAATTACTCCTGATGGAGTGATGATCTAAATAGAGATTTAGGCATATAGATGAAGGTACAAACAATGATTGCAAATTTATCGATGCCTCAAAAACCACAAATCCCGAAACGACAACACACAGGTGAATGCAATGACTACCCTAGAAATCAACTCCAAGAAACAAGATAACAAATCCGCTAAGAAAAAACAAAAGTCTTTTCGCTACACGACAAATATTGGTACTCCTTTAACACCTTTGCGCCCACGTCAGACAAAACAACAAGAGCATGAACTGCTGAGTGATTGGGATCATGCAAGTTGATTTTTACGAATTAGCTTTGATTTTCCTTAATTGATTCTTCATATTATCCAATGTTTGCTGCCACTGACTTTTCTTTGGTTTTGGTGGAAAAACTGCTGGTGGAAGTGCAGAATTAAGATTACGATAATATTTCCAAATCTTCCAATAGGGACAACCAGGTTCAATCCGAATCCCAGCCCAGTGAAGATATTGTAGAGGTTGATTAACACAAGGGTCAATCAGTCTATTTCCCTGAATTTGAAAATGGTGAGTTCCTGCCCAATTTCCTGGCGCTTTACCCTCTCTACGAACAATGTTAAAGCGACGGGAAATTCGCTTCAAGAGCATATAATTGGTAATTGGTTGGTCAGAAGTTTTTTGGGAGAAATCGAAGTATTCTGTATGTGCAGCACACTCGGCGAAAGTTTCATACAAATCCTGTTCCGAGATGAGGTTTTTCTTTGAACCCCAAAAACCACCATTGAAAATATCTTTGACTTCATCTTCGGTAAAGACTTTTTCTTCTAGAACTTTCGGTGTGAAGACATTCGTCATACCACCTACATGCTGATAATCACAACAAATAAAATCGTATTTAGTCAGATAATTTAAATTGTCAATAATTTTTTCAAAGACGACTATATCTGTATCTATGTACAGAAATTCATCGAAAGGTCCAAACCAACAAGCTTGCTTACGAAATTGATTCGGGCGAGCAAAAAACTGATTTCCAAAAGCTTCATGTAATTTTTTTGATAATCTATCGATAAAATCTAAATCTTCATAGATTTGTACTCCATAATAATTGGTGAGTGTATCTGCAATTCCGTGATAATTACCATCATAAGGAATCATGACAATTGGTGTTTTTAGATCATGCGATCGGATGCTGTTGAGTAGTGCGATCGCATGGTCAGTGACCTTATCATTAGCAATAATATAAATTCCACGATTCATTTATTAATCCTCAAAACTTCCCGGCTCAATCCGTGCGCCAAGCTGGAGAACCCGTCCGAGATCATCAGCGTTTCGCCAGGTTTCAATTATCTTCCCGTCAGCAATACAATGAATGAACGTAGCCGTGAACGTCTGCTTTCGACCACGACCGGGTATTCCAAGGAAACTCTCCTGGATGCAGGTGTTGGTCGCGCGCACAACAACTTTGTCACCCTCAGCAATTACGTCTTCAATCGTCCATTTCTGATCGATAGGTCCGATTTGCCGAAATAGCTCGCGGACCCCGTCCGGTCCAGGGGGAAGCCCTGGCGGACCACCGTGCATCCTCCAAGTCGGGGCGGTCATCTCGTAGATCTCCTCGATCCTCTGCTCGTTCATGAGTTCGAACCACCGTTGAGCAATTATTTTGTTGTCCTTAATGGAAGACATCGCTGCTCCTCCTAAAGCTGAAATTAGAAACCGAATGCCACGCACCCACGTGAACCATATTAGATAATTATCTACGTTTATCTGTGGTTAAGATCCACAATCAGTATCAACTTGCTAATCCTAACTTTCGTAAAATGCGCGTTGCTAAACTCGGTGATACATTGTAAGGTTTCGGTTTACCCTTGAACTTTGGTCGCTTGTCTGGTTCATGTAGATAGCGATAATGCAAAAAAATATCCCGATAAGGAAAATCAATATTTTCTCCAGAACAAACGCGAGAAAACAACTGAGACGATAAACCGATATAGTGAATATAAGTTAATTGATGACCTTTATCATATAAGATATTGTCTCTGACTTCAAAATGAGGAGATGTTACGCAACAACCAGTTCTTTCATTTTCAGGAAGCTGATGAGCAAAATTATAGCTAGATATGCCCGACCTCATGACCATGTAGTTAAGAATTGTTTGGTCAGGAGCCATATCATAGAGAACTTTTGCTTCTCCTTGCTGGAGTTTATCCAGCAACCATGAACGCTTTTGTCTGTCAAATATATCTTTTTTAGAGGCATAAAACCCAGAACAAAATATTTCTTTTTGCAGTTTTTCTATTGTAAATAATTCCCTTAATTTAGCTGATGAGGTATTATAAACATGAGAGAAATCTTTGAATTGAAAGTCATATACCACCCAGTCATATTGATTAAGTCGAGCAAAAATGTGCTCTAAAGGACTCATTAATAAAGTGTCAGCATCCATATACACGAAGCGGTCAAAAGGAGCATCAAATGCACAGTAACGTCTATGAGTGCCAACTCGATGATATTTGTTACTACCAATTTGCTGCCAATGCCCTTGCGCTGTAGGATGAGCATCCCAAACATTGCGGACAAACTCATCCCATTGCTGAATTGAATCTTGATTGTCGTAAAGTTGTACGTTGGGACGGCGAGCAATTTCTGTAGCAATTTTAGCTGTATTGTTGTCGTAAGGATAAACGCAGACAGGCATGTCTTGCCCATAAATTGCTTCTATACTATTGAGTAGAGCAATGAGTTGGTCGTAAACTCGGTCATTGGCGAGGGTACAAATGCCATCCATGTTTTTCTTAACAAAGGAACTTGTCATAACGACAATTTTTAACACCGACCTGACTTGAAAATTAGGAAATAACAATTCAGCATTTTGGAAATCTTTATGATAGCATATATACTGTCATGATATTTCTTAGTCAAAAAACTCAAAAGCGATTGCCCAAAGGGCACGGAGTGCCCGCCAAGGGCGATCACACTTTGAGCAACTGCGTCAAATCAGCAATGTCTGGTGGCAAGAAGCGTAGCTCCTACGCATTTGTGATGATAGGGCGATTTCACATCAAGTCAATAGCTGCTAATTCCTGCGTAGGCATAGCCCGTCGTAGACATCACCAATTGCGTAAGAAGGCGTCTGTACTGGCAACAAATGACAGTTGCTATGCACTAGAAGTTGGTGACTCACCTCGCAGTCCCTTGCGGCGTTGATTTTTAGGAACTCCTCCCGCCATGCCATACTCTACACTGCTTTTACCATATCGAGCACCAACTCCCATCAGCATGTGCTCTGTCATATCTCCTAACTCACGCTCTGTTTGAAGCATTTCACGGTACAATTTATCCAGGTTGGCAAGGGCGCTGTTGTATGCGTTTTCTTTAGTTCGCATTGTCTCAATTAGAGTTGAGAAGGCAGATAGAGTGAGTCCATTGCCCAGATCTAAATTCGGATCAACTGACTTCATACCAGCTGCACGACGCACTGCTTTTTGTAACACTGGAGAGCTTCTTTTTCTGCGACTCATGATACGCACCTTGTAAAATAGTACGGTTAATATTCTTTACCTTAAAGAATACCCGTACCGATCAGCCTGAAAGAATTCTGGCAAATTTACAATGGCTTTTGCTACAAGCGATAGTTGTCATAAATGCGCGAACTACTGAAATGAGAAAGAATTTAAGCTTTAGGAGAAAGCAAACTGCGGTTTGCTTGCCCAAAACACCAAAATGAGAAAACAAACTGCACTTTGCTTGCTGAATCTACTGAAATGAGAAAGAATTTAAGCTTTAAGAGAAAATAAACTGCACTTTGCTTGCTGAATCTACTGAAATGAGAAAGCATTTAAGCTTTAGGAGAAAACAAACTGCACTTTGCTTGCTGAATCTACTGAAATGAGAAAGCATTTAAGCTTTAGGAGAAAAATCGTACTTGTGATGATGGGGTTGATGTGGGCGATGTCTGGCTTCGGTGATGGGGTTAAGTGTGTGATCGCCTCCGGAAACTGCGCTTAGCGCGATGGCACAGAGTGCCCGCCAAGGGCGATCGCGCTTCGGTTGAAGACTCCTTGCTCAGACAAGGGTTCCCGATTAATTGCCAACCACAACATCACCTCTTGTTCTACTGGCGACAAGCGACTAAACTGGCGCTCAAGCAGATCGCGGATATCATTAAAAACTAGTACTCCTTGTCCTATATATTCCAACAACTCCGCAATCGAGCCGTCAAACAACTGTTGAATTCCTGCTGCTACCATCTTCAGCGCGAACGGGTTTCCCCCGTAATGTTCGATCAGTCTAATCCATTCTGCGTCCGTACCTGTAAATTGCCCTCTATCTTGGAACAGCTTTCGCCCATCTTCTGGTTTCAACCCTCCCAGTTGCAGCGACCGCATTTTTTTCTCCTCTCCTTCCAGCGCTACAATATCTTTGGGCTTTTCCCGACTGGTTACGAGTAAGCAACTCTGATGGGATACCTCTCCAATGCGCTTGAACAATTGACCGTATCCTTCATACTTTGCCAGACAATGTCCAGCTCCACCACCAGCGCTTAAGATTGTCTCAGCATTATCTAAAATCAGTAGACAGTGCTTATCCCGAAAGTACTCCATTAGCTTGGACAACTTCCCATTCAAACTAGTAGGCACAACTGGTTCTTCTTGAAGCATCTGCATTATTGATTGCAAGACGCTTTCCAATAACTCCTCCAAGGTTGGGGCATTTTGAAGCGATCGCCACACCACTATGTCAAACTCAGTTTTAAAGTTCTGCGCGAACTTTGTAGCTAGTGCAGTTTTGCCAATTCCACCCATTCCTAGCAGTGCGACTAAACGACAATTTTCTTCCAATACCCACTGCTGTAGCTGTGCCATTTCCTCACAGCGATCATAAAATACAGATACATTCGGTGCGTCCCCCCAATCTTGCCGTTGGTTTTCCTGTCGGACATGGGTATAATCTTTGTCGGTTAACTCTAAACCAAAGGCTTTGATATAGCACTCTAGTGAATCCTTGTCAACCGCGACTTTGCGCTTGCGGATACGAGAAATAGTCTGTATTGATAGACCTGTGCGATCGCGAATTTGCTCTTTAGTAAAGTGCTGACCGCTTTTTTTCTCAGCCTGTTCCAGCTTGCGCCATCCCACAGGTGTAAGAATGACACCCCGATTGCGTTTGTGTTGAGAGGGGGAGTTGGAGGACATAGATGTACAGTAAGGATTCAGGTCAAGAGGTATTGACAGGTTAATTTACCGCTCATAGAAATCTGGACAAAACTACCCAAAGGTAGTCAATGTTAGACAACTACGTTTGTAAACAAGCGTCCAAAGTCCTAAAACTACTGGGATAAACGGCAATCCCACTATCCCATCCATAAAGTTTGGGATTACTTTGCGAGCTATATTCATGCTTCCATTGGTATCAGCATTGATTGTTCTACCAGTGGAAGTTTTGTACAGACCACCCGTCGAATTCATGCTAAAATTGGATGCGGCTCACTTTTTTAGATACAGCAATGCTGAATGAATTGTGAAATTATCGGCAGTCAAGAGTCAACAATGAATAGTCAAAAGTGACTATTGACAACCCTTATGATGATTTCACTAATCAAATAGGACTGCTATATATACTGAACTACAAACTGAAGTTGCTGCTTTTCGGATTGTTATTATAAGAATGGCTGGCTAAAAACCCTTGAAAATGTGGTTGACACAGGAAGACACATCTGTACTTCAGGTAATGGGACGGCAGATGCTACCAACGGATACGCCGCTTTGCGTCTACAAGCTGGGGAACCAGATTCGGGTTCAGATATAGCAGCGATGCTCCCAAGGGGAGCCTAGCCCTTGCGGGCGAACGCTCAGTTCTTCTAAAGAAAAGCTGTCTCCAGCATTCTCATCAAATTCCGCTTGAATTTTGGCAGCTTGAAGTTTATTCCAACGTTTGATGTTAAGGATGACACAACAAATCAGGTTATGTGAAGTGCCTGAAACAACAAAATTTCGTAATGCACATTATGGCTAATTTGTACAGTACGTAACTTCTAAAATTCATTATGAGAACTTAGCAACAAATTCCGAAAGCCAGTTGAGTAAATTGAGTTTGTGGAGGATAATTTGTCTGGCTTCTGTGATCGCTTCTTTTGCTGCATACCAAGCATCGGGGGTTGCAGTTACCTCTTTTATGTAAGCAATGCCTTTTTCATCTAAGCTGGGTAAGCGCAAAAAACTTCCTGATGGCAATAGTTTATCAGCAGCTGGTCCACCATAGTAAATTGGTAGACACCATGCGAGTATGGCATCCCAAAGTTTCTCACTCACATACCAATCATTGTCAGTATAGTTTTCAATTGCCAGATTGTAATAGTAAGGTGCCATGCCATACCATTTGTTACCTAACTCTTTTCGTGTTATTGTCCATGCAGGTAAGTTACGTCCATACAAATCAAACTTCACTTCACTGGCTTGTAAGGATTTTAAAAACTCCAAGCGTTGGTGATGGTTAGCTGTGCGGTTAATTCCGGAGGTAACCCAACTACAAAATGCAACCTTTTGTGGGGATGGCATTTCATTTAATTCACGAAATGAGTTGCTGTGATACCATATTGCAGGCATATAATCAGGATGGGGAGCAAAATCATCAGGTCCAGAAATGTAACCACAATATTTCTGTGCTTGTTGATAATTCTGTTTGTTTCTTTCAACCACTTCATCTAATGGTGGTTCTCGTAGCAAATAAATTATCCGTTCTTTGCTGATACCTCGTAGTAAAGAATTAATATTGAATTGGGATTTTTGCTGTTGTTGGCGAAACCAATTTAACCGAAATTTCTGCTTTATAGGTTGTGGAAAATCAAATTGATACAGAAGTAGAAAATCTGGCTTGGGTGCAAGTGCTTGCATTTGGATATTTCCCCAAATACCAAATTGATGTGGTGTTTGTTGCCATAGCCAGTCGCATCTTTTATCAAGATTTTGATAGCTACTAATCATACCAACAGTTTTCATAATCATTTTTATCAGTTATCAGTTATTAGTTATCACTGTTCACTGTTCATTGTTCACTGTTGACTGTTGAATGGTCACTATTTTAAACATGCGTAAATGCTTTATGTCAAGCAATAATAGGAGGACGAAGAGATTCATCAACGTAACTCAAAATTTTGGCGGCTCGATTTTCCCAAGAAAACTGCCTCACAAAATTGATAATATCTTGATAGCCTTCGACTTTCCTAGGATGAGTTTTTAAAACCCGCGCGATCGCTTCGGCAAATTTGACAGGATTATCTGGTTCGCACCAAGCAGCGATCACTTCGCTGACGCCTCCGGCGTACGCATGAGTCTTCTTAAACTCCATTAAAGATGGAATCTCTGTTGCAACAATGGGATTCCCAGAAGTGAAATATTCAAACAGCTTCATGGGAGATGTGAATGTTGCAGCTTTTCCCGAACAATGAGGATGAGCCAGGATATCAGCGGCTTGTAGCAAAGATGGTAAATCCTGATGCAAAATGTATCCCAAAAATGTTATGTTGCTGACCTGCTTTTCTTTCGCTAATTGCTGATAATATCCAACCTCTTTCTCATTACCACCTGCACAGACAATTTGAATATTTGGCATGAGTGCAGCAACATCAATAAGGATATCAATACCTTTAAATTTCCTTAACGCTCCTGAATAAACTACCAAATGTGAACGTTTATTTTTGAGAAGTTTTTTCCGCCATTCGGCTGCTTTCTCTGGCTGTCTAATCATAAATGAGGAATTATAGCCATTGTGTAACTTAATCAATTTTTCTGACGGCATTCCATGTTGTATCATGGTTTCTTGGACTGTATCGGCGACTGTGACAGCAACTTGAAACAATGGATGATTGACAATTTCTGGCTCAAATTGCTTATCTTCGTGGTGGTGGTGTTCGTAAATCGCTGGTACACCATTTTTAATTGCTACTTTTATGAAATTCCAGTTCCAAGCGTGGACAAGTTTAGTCGTTGAAAGGATATGGAATGGAAAATAATATTTTGTGGCAATGGTGTTAGAGTCAGTGAATTTGCTTTTGATATAATCGATAGGCCAAGGCATCGGTAGAGGAGCAACTTTGAGCTTTTGCTGGATGTTGTAGTATTTGACGAGTATTTCTGGTGTTTTCCTTGGTTGAAATGGACGAGCTAAATGAATTGGGTTGAAAGCTGCTAACCCTTTGCGAGGGTATACCAAAACTGATGAGTAACCCAAGTTTGCTGCGGCGTTTGCTGCATTGGTAGACTGTACAATGTGAGCTTCGCTCTTGGGTATCTCTTCTGTTAAAAAGAAGACATAGTTTTTCAGAAGAGTAGTATTTTTCATAGTTGGTGTAGGTACGTCACAATTTAACGCTATCCTCAAAATGATCTAATTTATCTAGCAGACGCATAGCAGCTTGATAAGCTTCCTGGATTAATTCATGTTGCTTTTGAGGCGTGTCTATCAAATCATTAGCTAGGGAGCCTAGAGAGCTAAGTATAGGATCGAGAGTTATCCGAAACTGATTGCAGATAATTATTAAAATTTGATTCAGGGTAGCTATACTGTGATTTCGCTCTGCAGCTGACAAGAGCCAATTCGTTTGCAGGTTAACAATATCTTCAAAAATATCAATAGTGTTATGAACTTTCAAAGCTGATTTGTAAGATTCTTCTATTAATTTCTGTCGCTGTTGAGGATTATCTTCCCTATCATCAAGTAGTAAGCGTAAAGAATCAATCATAGAGTTAAGCGGTGTGCGCATTTCACCAGAGATACGGATGAAGCTTTGCTGGCATTTGGTGGCTGTTTCCGCCTTATCAGCAAATTGCATTGCATACAGGCGCGAGTAGTAACCACCCTTTTGTAAGAGTTCTTCATGGGTTCCCACCTCTACCACACTCCCTTGATCCAATACGGCTATTTGATCAGCTTTTTGCACCGTGGAAAGGCGGTGAGCAATCACCAAGGTTGTGCGATCGCGACTGAGATTTTCTAACGCCGATTGCACTAAACGTTCGGAAACGGTATCTAAAGCACTCGTGGCTTCATCTAAAATCAAAATTTCTGGATCTTGTAGCAAAGCACGCGCTATAGCAAGACGTTGTCTTTGTCCCCCAGACAACATCACACCGCGATCGCCAATGATAGTGTTAAATCCCTGCGGCAATTTGCTGATAAACTCATAGGCATTTGCCTGCTTTGCTGCGGTGATAATTTCCTCTTCGCTAGCCTCCGGACGTGCATATGCGATGTTATTGCGTACCGAGTCATTGAACAGAAAGGTATCTTGAGAGACAATTCCCATCGCCTTTCGCAGCGAAATCAAGTCAAAATCACGCAAATCAATGTCATCGATGGTAATATAACCAGATATAGGGTCATAAAATCTGGGTAAAAGGTCTGCCAATGTTGATTTTCCCGCACCAGAACCACCTACCAAAGCCAGTGTCCTACCGTGCGGTAAATATAAATCTACATCTTTGAGTACCAACTTCTCATAACCGGGGTAGGCAAAACAAACCCACTTAAAATGCACTCCCTTCTTTAATTTTGTGTAGAAAATTTTACCACTACTCATGATTGGCTGATTATCCCGACGTAAAAAGTCAGCAACAATATCCACACTGGTAGCGGTACTGGCAAAGCTACTGCGAAGAGTATTTAACTGAGAAATAAACGGTAGCAGTCGTAGTAACACCACTAAATATGTGAGTAGTACTGCTGAAAGCGAGGCAATTTGGTTTGCAAAGAAAGTACGACTCAGAAAGACAATGAGAATTAAGGCTGTAATACCCATTAACTCACTGAGTGGTGCGATCGCTTCAGAATTCACTTGAGATTCAAAATCAGCTTGTTCGCGATCGCGAATAAGTTTCCTAATACGTTGATATTCTCTTTCTTCATTACCCGTTGCCTTGACTAGACGAATTCCGTTTAAAGTTTCTAGTATAGTGATTGAATACGCTCTAGACATATCACTGAGATGCTTCCCAAACTGTTTTGAACGGGTAATAGCATACTGATTTATTAACGTTACTAAAGACAGCAAAACCGTAGCAGCAATCGTCAATTGCCAGGAAATTGATAGCAGTACCCCGACGAAAACTAGAATTGTAATCCCCAATATAATTAACTTAATTGTATTTCCTACTGCACTTGCTGCACGGCTAACTTCTCCACCAAGACTGTTAATTATGTCACCTACCTTCATCTTGGCATAATAAGATAAGTCAATTTCTAGCAATAACTTCAAGCCAGCTTCGCGCATATCCGAAGTTATTTTGCGCGTTAAAGTACTAGATGCTAACGTACTAGTGTAACTAGCTAGATTTTTTAATAGAATGGTGAATATAATTACCCCAGCCATCACCCCTAGGCGGTAATTTTCTGGAATACTTTCAAAGGGAGACATGATTTTTTGGAGAATGGCAGGAGCATTGCTTAAATCGACTTCTTGTCCTACTATTCTTAAAATCACTGGCACAATTAAAGCAGTGCTAACACCATTAAATAAAGCTCCAGAAAATCCCAACAATATCGTCAGGATAATCAAACCTGGATATGGTTTAGCAAATCTTAGTAGTAGTTTGCTTGTAGACATTTGGGATTTGTTTCACAATTGACTGGGCAATGGGCAATGGGCAATGGGCAATGGATACATCTTTCCAATTTCCAATTTCCAATTCCCACTCTAGTACAGCGCGGCAAAAATAAAGCTACCATGACGAACACGTAGCGGTACTAGCCCCCGTGCGCGACTCTGGGAGATGAAGCTCACACACATAAATACTCACAATCCAGCAATGACAGACTCTAAGGTAGATGCCATAGTCTCAATGCTATAATTTTCTATACATCTTTCTCTTGCCTTTAAACCTCGCTCATTTGCTGATTCTAAATTCTGAAATATAAAATCAATTTGATCTGCAATTTGTTCGGGAGAATCAGGATCAACTAAATAACCAGTTTCACCTAAAATTTCTGGAATGTCTCCAACTTTAGTCGATAATACAGGTTTAGCCATTGCCATTCCATCTGTCAACTTTAGGGGGAATTGTGCTTGAGCGATGATTGTATCTCGCTGGGGAACAACCACAACATGAGCAGCTGCTACAACCTCAGGCATAATCTCAACAGGACATTTGGGTAACTTGATAATCCAACGTCCCCATTTTTGAATGAGTTTATCATCATAGTCATCATAAGGGTTGCCACCGACAATCACCAGTCTTAAATCTGACTTATTTAATCGATCCAACGCCATCAAGACATCTTCAACACCCTTATGCGATCGCGGTGCCCCTGGAAACATTAAAATTCGATAGTCAGAAAGACCATAACGAATTCGGCTTGCCTGTGAATTGTATATACTAGGGTTGAACATGGCAGTATCTTTACCATTAGGTAGATAAACACCACCAAAACGTTCTTTGAGAAATTGAGTATCTATAGTTATCGCATCTGCCTTTTGCACTAAGCTTTCCATCCACTGTATATAAAGTGGATGATCGGGAAATCTCAATGCACCATCTTTCTTGAGAATATCCCTAGCAAATTGTTTAAGACTAGGGCGATACTTCCACTTCATTCCTCCATACCAGCTGAGTTCCCAGTCATCCATATCTAAAAGCAAAGGACGACGGCTACTAAATTTTTTCAGTAGAGACAAACCAAAACTTGTAACCTTCGGTTTTACTGCATAAATAATATCTCCATCTATTTTTTGCAAAACTTGCCGACTGTCGCTCAAAAACTCAGGATAGTTTTTTCCAGGAATGGACACAACTTTGATACCATTGGGAGGAATTGCATAAAGTTCTTTTCCAAAAAGAAAGCCGACAATTTCTACTTCATAGTTAAGCTTTTTCAGGACTTGTGCTAGTAAAAATGCTCGAACACTACCACCACCGCTTAGGTCACTAACAACTAATGAAACCTTCATACTTAACTCTGACATGGTGTCAATCTTGCTTTTATGTTTTTTACTAGTATTGCATATTTATGGAATGAAGAGTTTCGTGCAGAGTCGTAAAGACGCAGAGAAAAAATGGGTATTTAGATTCATCCTCTCATTGTATAACGTATTTTTACTAGTACTCGACCACACAAGTTTTGACAGGTTATCACCAAACCTGTTTCTAGCTCTCACTAACCATCAAATTTGCTGTGGTGGACTACTAGTTACAAAAGCTTATTTTAAAAACTTTTGAATTTCTAAAGACAAATAATTCCAGTTTAAATGCTCAACTGTTTTTCTCACATCAGTTTTCACTTCAAATGCTTTATCAATGAGTTGGCATATTTCCTCAGCAGAGCTATCAACATCAAATAAAAAGCCGTTCTTACCGTGGATAATTAAGTCGGGTGCAAATCCAGTTTTACTAGCAACCGGAACGACATTGCACATCATTGCCTCAACTAAAGGAATTGGTCCTCCTTCTAGCTTTGCAGGTGAAACAAAAACGTCCATTAACGCATAATACTTGGGATAATCTGAGTAAGGAGCTTCAAGATAAGAAAAGTTTGGGAAAGCTTTCATTTCTGGAAATTTCTGGTAATCCTCCCATCCTTTACCCAACAAAATAAACTTTCTGTGAGGCATCATTTTGATAATATTAAAAATGCGTTCAGGTTCTTTCCGGTAATAAAAAGCTGTGCAGAAACCAACAGTACCATTCTCACGTTGATGCGGTTGGAAAATTTCGGGATCAGCCGCACCCAAAACATAAGTCACTTTTTGAGAATTCACTCCTTGTGAGATAAGAAGTCTAGCAAATTGCGAGCACATACATATAACCTTGCTAGCTTTATTGAGTGCGTAAATGAGTTCATCATCACTAATACCAAGATCTGATCTAGGATGAGTGTGCCAAACAAGTCTTTTACTTCCCCAAATAGATGGATTTAGTTTTAAACAAATTGGCAGAAAAGAGTAATGAGCAAAAAAGTAAGCTTGAGATGAAGGTAAGGAAGACTCTGAATAATGAAAGCAATATTTACCGGGAAAGTAAGTTGCAATTTCTCTACATATAGCTTCAAGTATCCAGCCCTTCGCCAAATCCAAGACTACAAAAACCAAGTCATACTGTTCTGAATTATCGATTGGAGATGACTTATTTTGCCATTGACTCATTAAAAATTTTATATAAGAACGAGTATAAGGTATAATATAAGCATGTCTAGTAAGTATTCTTTTTACGTTTTGTAAAAGTTGAAGCTGAATTGTAGAAATTGCAGGCATTATTTTCTTTTTTCCAGATGTTTATGTAAAAATCTTCACTATTATAATTAGAATACCACGTTGACAAATTTTAGTTTCTAAAAATTATGGATATTAATTTCTTAGTGCGGTGACCACGATATTTCTCATAGAGTAGAAAGCTTGGTAATATTTTTCTGATATTTTTGAAAAAAATGAGTTGTTTTTTATGATTGATCTGGATTCTTTTATCAAGTAAACGAACTGGCATAGAAACTATTTTTAGTAATCTTTCAAATTCTTCTTCTTCTTTCTCCATAATGGCTTCGTCTAAGAAAAATTCCAGACCTATTTGATAAAGGTTGTTTAGTCCTGGATAATTTTTTTTCATACTTTCGTAAAAAAGAATATAGTAGTTTTTCATGTAATTCCAACTATTGGTTCGATTTGACTGATGCTTTGTGTAGTAAGCACCAATCATCGGGGTGTAAATGAAATTCGCACCTGCCATTAAAATAGCTACAGCAAAATATCTATCTCCCAGTGCTTTAAGGTGTTCAGGAAACTTTGTCTGACTCAAGATACTTTTTTTCATCAGCATAGCTTGCTGAAGAGCGGGATGAGGTGAATCTGCAAGAAAGTCGGGAATGAGTAAACGTTGAATAAGCTCATCTTTAGTCAGTGAGCCAATCACATTTTCCTGAGTATTCAAAATATTTTGGTTTTCACCTATAAACACCCGTTCATAATCGCAGTAAAAGACAATATCGTCATTGACATCAACTTGTTCTAAATAACTGATCTGAAATCTAATTTTATCTTCATGAATCCAATCATCTGCATCGAGACATTGAATCCATTCTCCCTGTGCTTTTTGAATACCAAAATTACGAGAAGAAGGAAGCCCCCCATTCTCTTTATAGTAATATTTAACTCGCTTATCTCGATTCATCAACCCCTCAGCCACCTGACGAGTATTGTCAGTAGAACCATCATCTATAATCAAACATTCAAGCTCAGCAAAACTTTGTGATAAAACACTACTAACTGAACGCTCCAGATAACAACCTTGGTTAAAACAATTAACAATAACTGATACGAGAGGTGACATTTATAAATAATTCCTTATCTCGAAAATATATTGACACTCTTAATCTTTTCGCGCTCTTCTTTGCGCCTTTGCGCCTCTGCGTGAAACAAATAATGACTATCTCCCAGTTATTAGCGCTAAAGTATCCCTCCACCCATAAGCAATTTCATTGAGTATAATCCCACCTATCTCATCCTGCTTTTCATAAATCTTATGTCCCCCAAGAGCTTCGTAGAACCCACACGCTGGATTATCTGCCAAAACCCATACCAACATCGAGTGAAACCCTAACTCATAAAGCTTTTTGACAAGAGTTAGCGTCAAGCGGCTTCCAATACCCTGTCCCTGATACATCTTTAAGATATAGAGTTTGACTTAGTTCTAATATAGTTTGCTAAACTTCTCCATAGCTAGTCAGTATGGGTGAGTTTAATGTGGAAAGTTGCAGAGTTTGGAGAACTTGTTGGAATTTCCCCTTCCACTTTACGACGTTGGGAAAAGGAGAAAAAATTAATCCCAGAACGGACGCTGGGGAATCAACGCATTTATACTGAAGAGCATCTTAGTATTGCTCGAAACTTGAAAGGTGGTAAAATACCAAGCCGAGTTGTTGTCTACTGTCGTGTCTCCTCAAGTGGACAAAAAGACGACCTACAAAGTCAAGTTGAAGCGATGGAGCGATTCTGTTTATCTCAAGGAGTCGTAATCACTGATTCGGTTCAAGAGATTGGCGGTGGATTGAATTTTAAGCGCCCTAAATTCTTGGAAATTATTCAGTGGGCTATTGAGGGTGAGGTGAAGTCACTGTATATAGCGCACAAAGATAGGTTGTGCCGTTTTGGTTTTGAGTTGGTTGAACATATCGTACAGTCTGGTGGCGGTTCAATTATTGTTGCCAACGCTGAAACCTTGTCCCCACAAGAGGAACTGGTACAAGACCTGCTGTCTATTATCCATTGTTTTTCGTCGCGGTTATACGGTTTGCGAAAGTATAAAAATAAGGTGAAAAAGATTGTAGACGGGATTGATCCTTGTCTAAAATAGGTTATACTTGTTTGCATAGTTAAGTTTAAAAAAGTTTAGCAATGTACGCCATTAAGCGAGAGTTAAAGCTGAATAAGGTCGAGACTTCGCTTTTTCGTGGCAATGCTGGCTTCAAGCGTTGGGTTTACAACTACGGTTTAGACTTGATTCAAGCAAGTTGGAATTTCGCGGGTATACAAGCATCTGACGCAAAACGAATTGATGCTATCAAAAAAGTCTTTACTCAACTCACAATGCGCAAACCTGAAAACGCATGGATGAAGAAATATCCATCTACCGTTTATCAGTCTGCGTTTATTGATTTGAAAAAAGCTTTTTCTCGTTGGCGTGAAGGCTTATCTGAGTTTCCTGTAAAGAAGTCGAAAAAGAAAGGCGACTCTTTTACTGTTTATAAAACGGCTGGCGTTTATCCATCGATTGGGCAACCGCCGATACCTTTCACAAATCGAGTTGTCGTTAATCCAGGATCGCGAATTAAGCTGCCAGGTTTGAGAGAATTTCGACTAAAAGAACGAATCGATTTTTATTGCAGTTCCCAGACGTTTACTGTTTCTAGAACTGCTGATAAATGGTTCGTCTCGTTTGCTTTAGATGCCGAAAAAGTTCCACCAATTATTCATCCAATTGAAAGGATTGGTGTTGACTTAGGCGTGAAAGCGCTAGCAACATGCTCTGACGGGTCAAAATACGATATGCCTGCTGCCACGACTCGGGCGAAAACCAAGCTCGGCAAGCTTCAATGGCGTAATCGAAACAAGACTCTAGGTAGCAAGAAATTGAAGATTTCGGCATCTAAAAACGCTTGTAAGTATTACAACGCAACTGCTCGTCAACATGCGCGAATTGCTAATATTCGGCAAGATACTACGCAAAAGATGACAACAGACTTAAGTCGTAAAGCTTACACAATTCGGATTGAGGATCTGAATGTTTCTGGGATGAT
>JAHHHH010000112.1 GCA_019359415.1 Iphinoe sp. HA4291-MV1
CTTCTCGCTCAAAGCTTGTTAGAGAGACAATGTATTTCTTTTTCGCCATGACACAATTGCGTATTCGGGGATTACTCAAATTATTAACCGAGTCACCCCTCAATTCAAGGCTGACAGACTACTAGTCTCTCTGGGAATCAAGCTAGATTTACGTTACAAAGATAGCTGGAAGACTATAGACAAGACCTATAGTACGCGGATAAGAGTAGAGCGCAAAAAGCAAGTTAACCCCAAGGAATATCGCATTTATGGCTACGCTGAAAATGCTCGTAACACTTACAAGTTTTCGGCTGAAATGAACGCTAAGTCACGCGCTGCTCTCGCTTCATAAAAAAATTTCAACCACTGCACATACACACCATATATTGCAAGGATAAGACTCATGCAAGACACATTGTTGTACCTGATTTACGCTGTTGTTTTTTTATTTGTTTTCTTAGTTTTTTCTGATTTCACCATAGGAATTACCCAATTAATCACCATCGAAAGTGATTCTAGAGGGCGCACTGTAGAAAGATTCATTCAGAACCCTCTAGAATCGCCTACAAGCCTTGTTCAACCTGAGATTACTCCTCCTTTACCTAAAGACCCCTACGAGCCTATAGAAGACCCTTGGAACACTCTTATAGATGATATCCAAATGACACCCACACAGAAACACATTCAATCCCCTGTAGACCTTGCTTTGCCTCCAGCTAAAGACACTGACAAGAAGCAAAAAAAGCCTGGTAAAAAGTCCAGTAAACAATGTTTAGCGAAACCTAGCCAAGAAGTAGGGGTATCAACCACAGCGACCGCGCCTAAGAAGAGAGGACGACCACCCAAGAAAGTAGCATAAGTCCAAAATATGATGATACCTCTACTAGACCTCTAGTAGGGGTATCATTGTTTAACAAATTACACAAGTTTTAATTGATTACCGTCTGGGCTAATCTCAATTTTTTCTGCCTTTACTAACTCCTGAAAAAATTCATCTCTTGCCTCAGCGTTAATTTTTTTGTCACTTAAGAAGTTAACAAAGGTCATGTCCCTATCGTCTTTCCCTCTGAACTTAACGGCGTTTTTGTAGCAGTAGAACAAAAAGTGACGCTAAGGGAAAGTTACTTCCAGAAACCTGCTGATAAGTACTGTTATTGGAAGACACTGTTGGCGAAATATTTCTTCACATTAAAAAGTGATAAAAACCAATCAATCTGGAGAAATCGTGAGTGACTTCTTGCAGCAGTTTTGACACCAATCAGAAACTGTCAACTATAAGTTTTATTTCTTGAATAAATCGATTAAGTGCTTTCTGTGATGCTTTGTAAGCTGAAGCTTGCCGTCCCAACTTCAATTCAAATAAAATGCGATCGCGTATCGCCTCAAAATCTACAACGTCATGTACAAAGTTAATGGCTGACCGTTCCTTAAGCTCTAAATTTTCTTTTTGAAGATTCTGTACTTGGGCGATGAGCCTCTCCATCTCCTGCTCGTACCGTGTAATACTCGGCAATGGTTCAGAAAAATTCTGTGTATTAGAAGTAGAAATATTTGAATTCTCCCGTGTAATACATGGAGTCAGGTTACTTCTAACTATTTCCTCTAGATAGTCAGCCCTGGTTAATCCCAAGCATTCAGAGGCGATACCTAACGCCTTCCAGGTATCGTCTGTTAGTCGTAAAGAACGCACAAGGCGGTAGTCTTACATCTTGCACCAAGAAAAATTTATGTTATTTTAACACTCAGTATGAAAACTAAAGCCTTTATTTTACAGAGAAAAGCCCATAAAAGTGATGTAACTTTATTGCTCTGCTTTTGACTAAGCCCAGGCTTATACGGAGAGGTGCAAGATCTGAGTAGTCCGAGTTTTTAATCGCAAACTTCCCCTGAATATCCCTTTTCATCTTTTTCATAGGATCTGCCTACCATGTATTACACGGTAATTTGAAAAATCTTTGAAATAGTTGTCAACCGTGTATTACATGGTATAGTTGCTTTGACTTATTCTTTAAGCACCTTCAGTAGACCGAAAAGATTTCTAGAAGGCTTACCATTGGGGCATTCTGGCGGATTGTATACAATCCGCCAGAATGCCCGTATCATCTGCGTTTTGAGCAATAGGGTTGTAGATGAGTTCTCCTGCTAAGGTAAGCGATCGCTCGACCCTGTGCCCAAAACATCGCCCCAAACCCTCATTCTTGCGTTGACTGACAAAAGTTTTCGGTCTACTGAGTATTGCTAGTTTCTGTAAAGGAACCTGCTTGGCTTAAGTTGTCACGAGTGAGCGAGCAAGGTCACTTTCGCTGAGATACTCTGAGCGCTCTTGCGACTTGATGACGTGCGTTAAGTATTCATATTGAGATGGTAAGGTAGTATTCAGGTAATGAGCTCGTTCCTTAATGGAATCAAATGCAGCGATCGCATTTCGTTCATCGATATGATCCAGAGCAGGTAAATTGCTTTGTGGTCTGTAATTGAGTCCCAACAACATCACAGAATAAGAGTAAGACTCGAAACCATGATAATTCTGATAAATGTTCTTGCTGTTTGGCAGTCGATTTTTCCACAACCGCAATCTTTCGCGCAATTCTTCCGGAACGACAATCTCGTGCTTAGTTGCTTTCCAGAACGGTGTGTCTTCTCTGTCACTAGCACAGTAATGGAGCGTCAAGAAGTTGCGAACACCATCTATGCACCCAGCGATAGTTTTGTTGTAGCTTTTAATTAACTCCTCATTGAAGGTTTTGTCTGGGAAGTGGCTGACCAACTCTTCAATACCGTGTTGGATAAAGAATATGCCGGTAGACTCCAATGGTTCGACAAATCCACTCGATAGACCAATCGCGACACAATTTTTCACCCATGAGTTGCGGTTTCGTCCCACCCGAATTTTAATGTGTGACGCCTTGCAGTTTTGTGCAGCTGGTCCTAAGTGCTGGCGAAATTCTTGTTCTGCTTGTTCTTCTGAGAGGAACTCACTACAGTAAACATACCCTGTACCAATTCTGCCGTATAGAGGTATGTTCCAAACCCAACCGGAACTCAACGCAGTGGCTGTTGTATAAGGATTCATACCATCCTTGTTGATGTCAGTTGGTACTTGCATTGCGATCGCGCGATCGCACAACAAGGACTCGGAAAAAGAAATGAATGGCTCACCAAGAGCCTTGTTAATCAAAAGACCACGAAAACCAGTACAGTCTATAAACAGGTCGCTACCGATATTGCCATGTTCTTTGGTGATGATGCGATCGATGCTGCCATTGTCTGCTAATTTGACGTCTATCACGTCATCAACAATCTGTTTCACGCCTCTTTGCTTGGCATAGTCTTTTAAGAATCTTGCCAGTAGATTAGCGTCAAAGTGATAGGCGTAGGGGTATTGAACTTTGAGGTCTGACAATACATTTTTCTCGGGCGTCAACTGGCGGGAGAATAAGTTTTGAACCTTATCGTCAAAAACAGTGCCATCAAAATATCTGGGAGAGCGCTTATTGTCGCACAGCAATGGGATGAGGAAGCAGGCATAATCGAATGGCTCAGAGCCTCGCTTCATTTTCAGCCACCATTCTGCCATATCGAAACCATCTACTGTTTCATATCTTTGGAAAGGATGGTAGAAGTGTTGTCCTTGTGCGTTCCAGTTGACGAACTTAATTGCCATCTTGTAACTGGCATTGCATTTTGGCATCCACTCGTGCTCTTGTAAGCCGAGAAAATCGAAGAATAGCTTGATAGTACTAAAAGTTGCCTCACCAACTCCAATTGTTGTGATGTTAGAAGATTCGACTAGGGAAATTTGAACATTTCTGTCCAAAGCTTTGCTCAAGTAGGCTGCAGTCATCCAACCAGCAGAACCACCGCCAACGATTACGATGTTCTTGATTTGCTGTGACATAGTAAAATTTCTCCGAAATTCTGTTATTAGGTATTGATTGTCAACTTACGAAAACGTTAAAAAAATCAACCAAGATAAATCCAAGAACTCTGAGTTGCACACTTGTTAGATCTCCTTTGAAGGTTGAAGCACCATCTCCTCCAGTTCCACAGTGTTTCGACGAAGTTCTGCCGAATGTTTACAACAGAGTTAGTTGAATTTTTGGCGTTGCTGATTGATGGGATGAATTTTGTTTCACGCAAAGGCGAGCCAGCGCGTGAGGGGTCCAGTGCGAATGACGGCTTTCCCACTGTCACGGCATCTGGCGTTGGGGTTCCCGAGGCAGTCCGTTGCGGTGAATCCAGCGCTGCAGGAGGGTTTCCCTCTCCTGACGGAGACGCTACGCGAACCGTAGGCGACTGGTGAAAAGGGGGGTTCCCCCCGTTGAAGGAACTGCCGTCCCGTTGTAGCGACTGGCGTCGCGAAGAATATGCATTTAGCTTTGGTCAAAAATCTCAATTCATCCCGCAAATATGCAACGCCATTTTGCTTATGGGTGAGAAGTCATAGCTAGCAAGCACTGCAGGGATGCACGATAAATCTCCCTGCCCCTAATCCCCAGAGGGAACCCCGAGTTCCCCTTGCTAAGGGGAGGAGATAAAGGGGTGGGGTCAAATCAACACGGGATAAGAGTTTGAACGTTATTGTTGACACCAATGAGTCCATCTACTACCTACCACCTACTATCTACCCGACTTCTCACAATCAGTAGACCGAAAAGATTTCTAGAAGGCTTACCATTGGGGCATTCTGGCGGATTGTATACAATCCGCCAGAATGCCCGTATCATCTGCGTTTTGAGCAATAGGGTTGTAGATGAGTTCTCCTGCTAAGGTAAGCGATCGCTCGACCCTGTGCCCAAAACATCGCCCCAAACCCTCATTCTTGCGTTGACTGACAAAAGTTTTCGGTCTACTGACAATGCAAACTAGATCTGCAACAGCTTGCTAAACTGTAAGCGGCTGTGCTTTCTCGCCGCGATGAGCTTTAGCGTATTGCTCAAAGTCTCTCATTGTGTCAGTAGACCATCTGAATACCTTGTCCACGATCTCTACAGCCTTTTCCCGTTGCTCACTTGAAAGCTCAGTTTGCTTTAAGATTGCTTCGATGTTCTCAGTGCCCACAGCGTGACCGGTTTCGACTGCCACATGCGAGTCAGTCACGTACATATATTTCTGTCGAGTTGCCTTGGCTATTTGCTCTCCTGGCTTCGCCAAAGCTCTAAAAACAACAAGGCCGACCGTCTCCATTGCTTCAATTACAACCATTTTCAAAACGGGATCCAGCCCATGCGAGAGAATCGCAATGTTATGGCACAACCTGCGTGCGTGCAACAGATTGTCACTCCAAATGAAGCGCAAAGTCTCTGAAAAACGCATGGTTTTATCAAATCCAAGTTTCTCGAAATCGTTCAGAAACCACTCCCAGTGTCGAGCATCCTCTTGAGTATGAATATTGATAATTTTCTGAAATCTGTCGCTCGACGTCTCATCACGATAATCATATCGATTTAGGTCACGAAAATTCAAAGCGAAGGCCGCAATACATGGATAAGCAATTAGACGTTCCTCGGGAGAAATTGTCTCATCTTGAACAAATTTAAAGTACGGTAGCTCTTCAAATTCTCGTCTTTTGTCTTGAATTAACTGCAGAATAGCTTTCATCGTTTTCCTCCTAAACTGATACTATTTCATTCACTTTGATTCACTCTGAATAGTCGCTCACAATCTGGAGTCTACCAATCAGTTGTGGGCAAAGAATTTTTAGATATGAGATCATGCGAGCAGTTTCTAAGTTTTGGTTAAACCGCCACCTTTCAAGCTAAAGTCTAGGTTTGACTATAACTTTGTATTTCTGTGGACGTAATATGAATCCTGGTTGGGGGACAAAACTCAACTTTTCTCCAGGCACCTTTTCAAATTTGAACTTATGCATTAGATTCGTGAAGAACATAAAGATTTCAAGACGTCCTAGATATTCTCCAAGGCACCTACGCGGTCCAAGTCCAAACGGATAGAACTTATTGAGAAGGTCATCTCTGAGTTTACCGTTTGCATCTAGAAATCGATACGGGTTAAATTGTTCAGGTTCTTTCCAATAGCCTTCGTCACGGGACAAGCTATACAGATTAGCAAACAGGGAAGTATTTTTGGGAATGAAGTAACCGTTGATAGTAGTGTCAGTCGTGGTAGCTTGGGGGAGGGGGAAGGGAATAATAGAAGAGTGGCGAAGGATCTCATTGATGCAAGCTTCTGTAAATTGCAATTTCCCACGATGACTTGAGCGCGGTTGTTGTTCTCTGCCAATGACTTCATCCAGTTCTTGCTGGATTTTAGCCTGAACATCTGGATAAGCAATCATGTAAAGCACAGCCCACAGTAATTGGATCAAAACAGGCTCCGACCCTGCCCCCGTTAACTGCATCACTGTTCCTCTGATAATATCGTTTTCACTCAGCCCCAAGTCTTTTCTATCTGACTCCTTTAGCTCGTTGGCAGCTTTCAAAAATGCATCTGTCATGTCCCGTAGATTTTCTGGGTCGAACGAGTCCCGATGCTGCTTTACGTTCTTGGCAATCAATTTGTCTATTGAATTAAGAACGTTATGAAAATTTTGGAATGACTTTCGATAAACAGCTCGGATTGTCGGCACGAAGATTGCCGGGACTAGCTCGGTGACTATACTGATATTGGTAGCGCTAGGAAAATCCTTGAGACCAGTGGCAGTCGCAACAAAGTCCGGATCTTCAGGAGTACCTCTTTTGCCAAATAATAGCCTGTGGATAATACTTCCAACAGCCAGAGCCATAGGTATGTCTGGGTCAAAAGGTTGACCTCTATAGTTGAGGAAGACTTTTGCCAGTTCAGCTGATTCTTCCAGAAGATAGTGTTCAACGAGGTCTGACCTGCTAACGACGAAGGTATGCATGGCTTTAGCTGCAATTCCACGGTGTCTTCTCCACGGCTCCCCACTTTTAGGCTCCATTAACCCACCGTCAGCTGGTACTCCCAAGGTATCAAAATTCGCTCTAGCAGAAAAAGTCTCCTGCTGCTTCATCAAAGTTTCTACCAGGGTTTCAAGTCCGTTGAGTACAACCATAGTTCGGGTACCCAGGCGAATCTGGAAGACATTACCGTACTCTTTAGCGAGTTTAAACAATGTCAGATGTATGTACTTACCTAGGAAGGGCAAGTTTCCGACGATCGGGAACCCAGGCGGTCCCGGAAGCATAAGCTTGTTTGACTGTGTGGAAGACTGCAATTCTAATGTCATGGTTCTCTCCTACGGTTTGCTAAAGAAAAGATGAACAAAATTGAACATCAGTTCTCGATCAATAACTAAATCCAAAACAGTAGCGAGTACCTGAATCTCTGCATGCGATCGCTTGTCACCCCGTCACCAGTTCTCGCTCAATTCCAATTAAGTTTTCCGTAGTAGGTAACAGAGTTTCTGGTAAAGGATGGATTAAAAAAGCGTATTCTTCTAGCACCTGATTGCCTATCAGATGCTCTTGAATAATTCGCTCAATCACCTCTGGCGTTACCTTACGATACCAAACACCATCGGGATAAACGACCAGAATCGGCCCAGAGCAACAAACTCGCAAGCAATTAGCTTGTGTTCTAAAGATGCAGCTAGAGCGCTCATTTGTTGGTCTGTCAAGTTTTAGCTCTTTGAGCCGCTTTTTCAGGTATTCCCAAGATTTTAGACTAGCTTCTTTTGAGCAGCATTTAGCGGCTGTCTGATTAGCACAGATAAGAATGTGTCGCTCAATTTTAGCTAATCCTAAGCTTTGCACAGAGGCATACAAGATCTCGTTGTCTTGAGGAACATTTTTCTCCATAAAAAAATATTTTCATGCCCTCATTGTGGGTGTGATCGCCGTGTGGGTTCTGTCTTGAAAATAGCAGGGGAAGCAGGGGGAGCAGGAGGAGGAATATTTTCATGCTTGGCGTGAAATTTTTTCATAGGGACTGCCTTCCGACGAAGTCGGTCAAAGATGTTGTATTCATTGGTCATCAAAGTCACCTCTGCTTACTTCTCGCTTAAGAGCGCAAAGTTTTATGCAAACACCGCTAATTCTTTACAAAAGTTTATAATCATGCCAGATTAGCCATAAAACTAGTTGAAAGTGGTAGTTGAGTACTGGCAGAACATACCAGGAGCGATTGCGCGCAGCGCACTGCCCCTTGGGCAATCGCATACCTTAGAGAAGCATTGCGGACGTGGAAGAGAGTCCAGAAGCCAGAAGCTGTGTTTGTTAAAGCTTGTCAGTCAGGACGAAGACCAGAAGGTTCAATTGTTGCTACTGGCGTTTTTGTAGCAATCGTGCAGAAACTAACGCGCTTGGCTGAAACTTAGACAGGACAAGCATTCTCAGGCTTAATATATCTTAATTTTACCCAATAAATAAACGTGTACCTGTTTACCTGTAAGTTATTTTGTACAGGTTTTGAGAACGAAAAATCAAGGTTTTGAGGCTTGTCGGAGTCAGAGAGGTTCATTGAAGAAAATACAAGGGAAAGAAGATTGTTTGAAGGGGATAAAGCATATCAGGGAGCAAAGAATATAAAGACTCCTTATAAGAAACCACGTAACAGAGAATTAACGACACAACAAAAAACAGAAAACAAAGAGTTTTCCAGTAAACGTATCTTTGTCGAACACGTAATTAGACTTGTCAAAATATTCCAGATAGCACGACAAAGATTTCCACTTAATTCTCGAACTGACGAGCAGGTAATTTTTACCATCTGTGGATTGGTTAGGTTAAGAATTGGTGCGCTAGTTTTACCATTTTTATAAAAGTTGTAAACATGGGTTTTGTTATGAATTAGTTATCAATATTTTCATGGATAGTTGCTATCAGTAACTATTTCCAGCCCTTATTCTTACGTTGGCTCTGGCTGAATGTTAACACTATGGAAAGCCAGACGCAGACCGCTTTGCAAATTTTCGGACGTGTCTATTTTGGAAAGTTACTTTCCAAAATATCTAAACAGCAGGAATATAAAGACTACTGCTGTTATCTGGACGGTGGTTAAGGTATCTGCTGGTATTTGAAATATCTTTATAACCTGGTGGGAAACCCGAATAAAGAGAAAAAACAAGTACTGCACTTGCGATATCAAAAAGTATTTGGTGTAGAGCACTCCAGAGATACCAAGCCCCAATAACTTTCAACTGTCCTAGCAATCCGCGAATCTCTACAATTTTCTTTTTATTTGGAAATTCTATCAGGGCAAGGTTCTTGTCTTTCATTCTTTTTATCCAGTTGCTCTAGCTTATATTGCCCAAAAAACCGTTCATTAATACCACCAATCAAAAACGCCAGGGGGTGTCCAAAAAAAAGGGGTTTCATTGCTCACACAGCCGACGGCTTAATGATACCTCAACGATGCTCTAACTGTCTCTGGATTACTCCATCTTTCGCTCTGGGTTAGTTTTTTGAGCAAAAATGTTCTCAAGAAGAGTTTTTATTGAGAAAAATGCGAGTTTTTCTCATAAGTACAAAAAAATTTTTTAAAGTAAAAAAAAAAGACTAAAGAAGAAAACTTTTGAATATATTTTCTAGCATATAAGTAAAAAAAAAGACTTTTAAAAAAACCTGTTGTACGGATGGGACAGGGGGTTGGGACACCTCTGAAAACCTTGCAGAGAGCGCGTTAGAGGTTTCAGATTGATACCTCTGTCCCAACCGTCCCAACCTTTTCTATATAAAGATACCAGACATAGTTTGTTGTTTTGTATCAGAACTCTATACAGAATCACAAAGTACCCCTCTAAAAAAGTTTCAAAAATGGTGGGAAAATTTTATTTTGCGTGCTAAGTATCTCTGAAACCTCTCTTTCTGTCTGGGTTTCAGAGGTGTCCCAACCCCCCGTCCCAACCCCGTCCCATCCGTACAAAAAAATGTTTTTTTGGTATTTTTTTGCTCTTTTTTTGTACTTAAATACATACTTTAATTTTTTTGTCAACTAATCTTAATACTTCCTTCATTATTGAATGACCAATGTTTTTCGATTGAAAAAATTTGTTGTAAAAAAATTCTTGTCATGACACTAATTTTCCGTTAGAATGTTGCTGACAAAAAAAAACAACAGCGAAGAGGAGGAGAGTTGGGTATCAATATTGAGAAAAGTCAACGGCTCAATTTAGACGGGACACCTCGGAAGTCGTATGATTGCACTAATCGCCAAAAAATCAGGACAGAAAAACTTGAAGTCCGAATTTCACCAAAAAGAAAAAGGGTTATTCAAAAAGCAGCTAAATTTTTTGATATGACTGTGTCGGAGCTAGTATTGTTCACCGTAAAAAAATTTCTTGACACAGTTCCTTTTAGTTACGAACAGGATTTTGAAGGTTTTGAAGATGTTGAAAAAGAACTCGCAGAATTACGAGAACTCAATGAACAGTTACAAAATAATCCAACACCTCACGACATATTTGAAGCGCTCCATCCGAAGCAGTTTTAAATAAAATGTACAAATCTGCAATTAAATGCAGACATTGTTTTACAGGTATGTTATGATTAACATGTGTAGTAATTGTGACAGAAAAAATTGCACTTTGAGTTATGCCATTTGACAGAAAAAAAACCCCTCGCCCGAATCAAAAAACTTTATGGTTAACAGATGAGGAAAAGCAGCTACTCAAAGAATTATCAGAACGGACCGGACTTAATGAGGCTAGTGTGATTCGCTCCGCTTTAAGAGCCTACTCTGCTTTCTCTTTTGGGATGACAAGCATCCCTTTACCCAAAAAGGTAGCTGCATAATTACTTAGTTATTTCGTCTTCTTTTTGCTTAAAAGAGAAACAAATAAAAATTGGGAGTAGTGTTTGCCTCACTACTCCCTAACAAAATACTGATACCCCCCGTGTTTTTTACTGTTTTTCATAATCAAAAACAAAGGAGTTTAAAATGGTTAACTCAATTATAACGAATTCCGACGGATTTGCAAATGTCCGTGCTTTTACCGTTTGTTACAACAAAAAACTGAACGTCCTAGAGCTTGGTCATAAGCCCACTGACAAAGAAACAGGTATAGCTCAGAAGAATTTCCAGCAGAACTTAGGGTTTCAGCAGTTTCAGAACCATAAAGAATTTGCAGAGTTTTTAGCTGAGGGACACACAATATACTCTGGGGTATTCAGAAAAGACGCTAAGTCGTCTAGTAAATCCAATATTGAGTTTAGCCAGCTTCTTTTCTTCGATTACGATGATATAAACCCTGAAACCCTTAAACTTAACCGTTTTGTGCAGACGTTCGGGGGTATTATTCAACCCAGTTATTCTGCCGATCCTGAAGCCCCTCGGAAATGGCATCTGCTCATTCAGACTGATAGACAAATGAGTCCTGATGAATACCTACCAGTTTGGAAAGCTTGTAGTCAGGAAATTGGCTTACCCATTGACCAAAGTAAGAAGGGGGCTAATAATCTCTGCTTTGGTAGCCGACACACACCAATTATTTTTGGAGGAAAGCTGCTACCCGCTGATGAGTTTTTAGATAAATACAACCAGTCTATTGTCCCTCAGCCGAAAACCTTCAGTAACCAATGTTTATCGAAACCATCGAAACCAAGTAAGATTGCCAATCTTGAAGATTATCGACAGCAAAAAAGTGAGGATGCTGCTGAAACAATCACCCTGCAAGTATCTCGATACGTACGTACTGAAATAGTTGATAAGATTCTTGCTGGAGATATTACACGGCTTTACTGCTTATACCTTCATGATTGGAAAAACCCAGAATTCCCTCAAGATGGCTCAGACACTATCCAAAAAGTAAAAGGTCGCAATCCATATTCCCCAACAAATTCTACTGGGACATCGTTTGTAATCTCACTAAAAGACAATGGTTTAGCTCCCGTTTTCTACGATGGCTCAGGCAATTTTAAAGAGCAAGGGTTAGATAAGAACGGGGGGAGCATTTTTAGATATTGGTACGACCAAAGAAAGGATGCTCCTTGGGCTGGAAAAAGCTTAAAAGACGCATTCATAGAAGTCGTTCATGACTTATGCGACCACTTTGGCGCACCTCGATTTGATTTCCGGACAGTATCAAAAGCAAAACAACGTGTAGAAGCCTTTCGTAAGTTATGGGGTGATAAGCTTCGATACAATCTCATGACTTTACAGCCAGAGTTGGACGGGGTAGAAGTTGATTTCGACACGATTACTGTGATGATTGCCGATAAGTTTGGCATTGGTATGAGCAAAGAGGAGGCTATAGAATTATTCCTTTATTTCGCCAAGCAACGCAATTATCATCCGGTTCAAGATTATTTAGAGGCTGTGGAATCTAACACAGATATTAAGCCTATTTGTTTAGACCGGCTTGCGACAAGATATCTAGGTACTGATTCCCCACTGCACAATAAGATGCTTAAAAAGACTCTTGTTGCAGCGGTCGCCAGGGTTTTCAGCCCTGGATGCCAAGTGGATACCGTGTGTGTTTTACAAGGCGTGCAGGGATTGAAAAAGTCAACTTTTTGGAAAACTTTAGCTGGAGATTGGTTCGACGACGGGGTATCAGCAGCAAATGAGAAAGATGATGCTATGAAGCTTAAGCGATACTGGATTATCGAATTCCCAGAAATTGAAAACATTTTTAAGAAAAAAGAAATTTCTGGGATGAGAATTTTTATTACTCGTAAATCAGATAATTTTAGACCCCCTTATGCTCGGAGTCCTCAAGAATTTCCTAGAACTAGTATCTTAGTTGGCAGTGTCAATCCGAAACAGTTTTTACAAGACACAGAGGGAAATAGGCGATACTGGGTGATACCCGTTTCACAGAAAATTGATTTACTTCAGCTTCAAAAAGAACGTGATGGGATTTTCAAAGCTGCTGTAGCTGAATTTAGAAGCCATGTCGAATTCTTAAAAACTAATGAAAATCCGGATTTATCTCCTTTTAAATGGTGGTTTGATGAAGAGGACGAACAACTTAACAATGAAAACAATGAAGAACACATGAATATTGATTTCATTGAAGAGATAATGCTTCCTAAAATTGCTAATATTGCATACTTGCAAACGACTCATATCCTAGAGTTGCTGCATGTTCCGGAGACAGATAAACATTATCAAATGAGAGTTGTTGATATTCTTAAAAAGTACAAGTGGGAGTACAAGCAGAAAAGAATTGACGGCAAAAAAGCGCGTTACTGGTTTAATCCTGATCCTTCTATTACTGGTACTATCGAAGATTTAAAGAATGACTTAAGGAATCCTGTAGCACTTTCCCTTGTTAAGTGATACTCAGTATAAACGTGTCATAACGCTTCGTTTCCAGTAGACAATTGACAATACTACTGGTAACCCGTATATTATGAATGGTGCAGATAACTTTGAATGGGATAATGACAAAGCGATTGCCAATTGGCGAAAGCATGGTGTCAGCTTTTCTCAGGCAATCAAAGCGTTTGATGACCACTTCGCCATAGAACGCTTTGATGAGCGTGAAAACTATGGAGAGGAGCGTATTAACCTGATTGGTATGTGTGACGGGGTACTGCTGCATGTAACCTATACCGAACGGGGAGAGCGTATCCGGTTAATATCAGCCAGAAAGGCAGAGAAGCATGAACGAAACGATTATTACCGCGAGAATGCACAAGGATGGGACGGTGGTTGAGGTGTTGCCTGACGGTAGCGAAAGACCATTCCCCGAACAGCTTATGCGTGACATGACCGAAGAAGAAATTCACGCAGCGGCTGTTAGCGATCCTGATGCCCGTCCCATGACAGAAGCCGAATTACGCAACGCCAGACGTGTTCCCCGCGTTAAAACCATGCGCCGTGCGTTGCGATTGACGCAGGAGGAATTTGCAGCGCGTTACCATATTCCACTTGGCACGTTGCGGGACTGGGAACAGGGGCGCAGCGAACCAGATCAGACAGCAAAAGCATACCTCAAGGTTATTGCCGCCAATCCTGATGGTATTTATCAAGCGTTGCAATTTACCCCGCATTGAGGGCTTTTAAGCGATGAATACGATTCAATAACCAATGGTTAAGGAATCAAAACAAGGTAGCAATATATTGTTCCAGGTCACTACGCTTAATCCTCCAACTTCTACCAATAATTTTGGCTTTCAGTTTCCCCTGTGCGATTGCATCACGGAGAATTTCTTTGGACAGCCCGGTAAGTGCCTGTGCCTCAGCAAGCGTTAACAGTAACTTATCTCCTATTGGTACACTGGGCTGATTCTCGGTTTTACCCAGCAAAGCTTCAATGATTGATGACAGCTTATCTACAACGCTAATCTCGCCAAATTCCGAAATCTCGCCAGTGTAAAGTACTGGTTTATCTGTTTCTGGCTGTTGTTCTGTCGCAATTTGGCGAGATTCTACAGCCGGTTTATAGCTGGGTTGCTCTAGTTCTGTTTTGAACACTTCAAGTTCTGAAGAATCAAAATGAGCCGTCGGGCGAGTTTTCCCTTTCTCATACCTGACGCTGATTCTTCCTTGCTGAACATAACGCTCAAGGGCGCGAACGCTTACGCCAAGGAAATCTGCTGCTTCCTGCTTGTTCATATCACGACAAATCTCGCCAAAATCCGAACCTCGCCAAAATCTTATCAAAGGACTGGCACGTTGCGGGACAAATGTCAGTGCAAACAGCTAAAAAAGCGTTATTTGGCGTTGCGATAGTAAACGGATAAAAAACAACGCCGGACGCATAAATATGCTTACCGCGTTTAGATTTGCACAACTGAACGCATAAACTCTAAGTTGTTATAAACTTTTGTAAAGAATTAGTACGCTTTGCATAAAACTCTTGTGTCTCTTGCCGAGAAGTAGACAGAGGTAGTTTGAGTATCACCTTTATGTGGTTTACTCAAGAATCGAGTGTAATTGCTGTAAAGTGTGGAGGAGTGGAATGTCTGGGATAAGTACTCGTTTCGGCTGGCTTTTAGGAGTTGTAATGAGTATTTGGAGCGCAAGTTGTGCTCTTGCTCAACAAATTACCCCAGATGGCACTTTGCCTAATAATTCCATCGTCACACAACAGGGCAAGATCAGCATAATCACAGGAGGAACCAAAGCCGGTAGTAATTTGTTCCACAGCTTTCGGGAGTTTTCTGTTCCCACTAACGGCACTGCTTATTTTAACAATGCTCTTGATATTCAAAACATTATTAGCAGAGTAACGGGTAAGTCTATTTCTAATATTGATGGGTTAATCAAGGCAAACGGCGCTGCAAACTTGTTTCTGATTAATCCGAATGGAATTATATTTGGTCCTAATGCGCGGTTGGATATTGGTGGTTCGTTTGTGGCGACTACAGCAAATGCTCTAGCTTTTGGTAATCAAGGTTTCTTCAGTGCAACGAATCCAAATACCTCTGAACTGCTAACGGTAAATCCTTCGGCTTTTTTCTTCAATCAAATTGCTGCCCCGATTCAAAATAACTCAATAGCGGACTCTGGCTTAAATCCATCTTCTGCGTTCATTGCTAGGGGTTTGCGCGTACCAGATGGTAAGAGTTTGCTGTTGGTAGGCGGTGATATCAATATGAATGGTGGAGGATTATTTGCTTTTGGTGGGCGAGTCGAGTTAGGTGGGTTACGAAGTGCGGGAACAGTTGGGTTGAATGGGGATGGGAATAATCTGAGCTTGAGTTTTCCCGATAGTGTAGAAAGAAGCGATGTTTTCCTGAGCAATGGCGCGGGAGTAAATGTAACTGCTGGCGATGGTGGAAGTATCGCGGTTAATGCGCGGAATTTAGAGATGACGGGAGAGAGTTTCCTGCGTGCAGGCATAGAGAGTGGGCTGGGTTCTAATAATAGTAAGGCGGGAAATATTTCGGTTAATGCCACTGGAGCAATTAATCTTAACAATGGGAGTCGAATTGCTAATGAGGTGCTACCAGAAGCAAGCGGACAGGGAGGCGATGTCAATATCAGTGCTAATACGTTACAAGTTTTGGGTGGGGCACAGGTAAGTACTAGTACATCTGGTGCGGGCAAAGGGGGTTCTTTGAGGGTTGATGCCCAAGATGTGCAACTGATTGGTACAGGCGCTGATAGTCAGTTTCCCAGTGGACTATTTACTGGAGCTGGAAATGCCGGAGCTAGTGGAGACATAACAATTGCTACACGCAAGTTACTTGTCCGAGATGGAGCACAAATATCAAGTAACACTTTCTTCAATCCCAAGGATGGAGCACAAATATCAAGTAACACTTTCTTCAATCCCAAGGATAGAGTACAAGTAATTGGCTTAAGTCAGGGAGGGGATTTGATTGTAACTGCAAAAGAGTCTGTGGAGTTGAGTGGAACTTCAGCAAACGGTCGTCTTAGCAGCGGCTTGTTCACTAACACTAGAGGGATAGGAGATGCAGGTAGCTTGACAATTGAAACTCCTGTGTTACTTGTCCGGAATGGGGCACAAGTTGATGCTAGTACCAATGGCTCAGGAAAAGGTGGGCAGTTAACTGTCAATGCTCTAAAGTCTGTAGAACTTATTGGCACATCAAATAATGGTCAAACTCGCACTCGCAGTGGCTTGTCTGCTGCAAGTACAGGGACAGGAAATGCGGGAGACTTGATAATTAGAACTAATACCTTGCTATTGCAAGATGGGGCGGAAGCGAATGTGAGTAGTCGAGGAACAGGTAATGCAGGCGATTTAGACATTTTTGCTCGCTCTATCAAGTTAGATAACCAAGCAAGACTCACAGCTGAGACTATATCCGGTAAAGATGGGAATATCAAACTACAGGTACCTGGTTTACTTCTATTACGTCGCGGTAGCTCAATATCTAACACTGCTGGTACTACCCAAGCTGGTGGTTCGCAAGGCAATTTTACTGCTAATATTGGCTTTTTAGTCGCCGTCCCAAATGAAAATAGCGATATCACGGCTAATGCGTACACAGGCACGGGCGGCAATATCCAAATCACAGCCCAAGGTATCTTTGGCACTCAGTTTCAGAAATACCCCACTCCAGAGAGTGATATTACTGCTACTGGGATTGTCACATTAAAAATACCAGATATCGACCCCAGCAAAGGATTAGTGCAACTACCCACAAAGTTTGTTGATGTCTCCCAGCAAATTGACACAAGATGCAATCCCGGTAGCAAGTATAGAGACAGTTCCTTTATTATCACTGGACGCGGCGGCTTACCTCCTAACCCCAAAGACATTCTCACGCCTGATGCCATTGAAGTAGGCTGGGTTACTCTCAACCCCGAAATAAAGAAAAACTCCAGGACAAAGATTTCTACCAACCCAACAGTCACCACACCAGAACCCATAGTTGAAGCAACTGGGTGGGTGATAAATGAAAAAGGGCAAGTAGTCTTTACTGCCGATGCTACACCTCATAGCTCATGGCAGAACCCTGTATCTTGCCATGCTTCTTAGATATCAGTGTCCACATCAGTAGCAATTGTGATAACTGGGTTAATTGATACAATTATACGTTCAACGTTGTTTTTTGTCGTTTACTATCGCGACGCCTATTTTAGTTACGGGGAACCAACGTTACTCGCAACTCGTCTCCCAAAATATACCCACACCAGATGAACATCTAATGTGGGTAGAGACATCTATATAAGGTTAATTATGTCAGAAATCACTATTGCACCCATCCAAAAAATGGCTAATGTGGCTGGGACTGCTCAACTTGTAGCACTATGGCTGCACGGTAAGAGCAAACAAACACAACAAACTTATGAGAAAGATGTTAGATATTTTGTTGGGTTCTTACTGGGTCAAAAGCCCGACGCGGTAAGGCTTAATGATTTAGATCTGCGAACTGTGACCATGAACGACGTGCAGGCGTATTGTGATTATTTAGAAACTACAGTGAGTCAGGTCACGGGTAAGCCGTTGAGTGCTGATACCCGCAAACGCCGCACCTTGGCTGTCAAAAGCCTGCTCCGATTCGGGCACGAGATTGAATATCTCCGGTACAACGCAGCAATCAAAATCAAAGCACCTGTACCGAAGAATGACCTAGCTGAACGAATTTTGAGTGAGCTTGAGATTGCAACTATGATTGCATTGACTACTAACATCAGAGACAAGCTACTTCTACGCTTTCTCTATGCCACCGGAGCCAGAGTAGGAGAGGTGGAGTCACTAAGATGGAAAGATATTAGACCCAATCGGGATGGGCAAGGACAGGTGACATTGTTTGGAAAAGGGGATAAAACCCGCGTGGTGATTATTCCTAATGCTCTCTACAACGATTTAAAGGTATTCCGCAATAATGCACCTAGTGATTCCCCTGTCTTTCTTAGCAGGCAAAAGGGCGAAGCGCTAAAAATAAGGCAGATTGAAAACATTATTCGTAAGGCAGGAGAAAGAGCGGGTATCAAAGGTGTCAGCCCTCACTGGCTAAGGCATTCACATGCTAGCCACAGCTTAGACCGTGGAGCACCTCCACAGCTTGTACAACACTCCCTTGGACACCGTTCTTTGGAAACAACGAGCAAGTATGCTCACGCCAAGCCAAACCAAAGCAGCAGTCTTTATGTGATGCCAGTTTAGAAATCTAAAAAAGTGGTTTCATTTTGCCTCCACAAATTCAAATAACTCGCCTACTGATACGTTGAAATACGCCCCAATTTTTGCTGCAACCTCGCAATCAATACGGCTGAAGCTGTTTTTTACGTAACCTCTAATAGCGTTTTCAGTTACGCCTATCTCTCTAGATAGCTGGGCTATATTGATATTTTTTGAATCCATCAGTTTTTTTAAGTTGGAAACCATTTTTAGCTCCATCTTTTTACCTCTGCCACTAGATTAGCATACTACTCGACTATTCGACTATTAGAGCTACTTATGCTATTGTACCTTAACCACTAAATAATCTGATAAAAGAGTACTCGACTATTCGAGTATAAGAGGCTATAGTAGAAATGTGAACGATAGAGGTTAGACAAAACAAGTGAACCCGCAAGAACTCAAGTTTAAGGAATACAAAAAATATGTACTACGACTGACTAACTGTGCTGATTCCAAACAACTCAAGAAGATACTAGTAGTCTGTCAGGGTTGAAATGAGGGATAGAGTCGTTTAAGCTTAATACGTGCATCTTCAGTTGTAAAGCGCCAATCGATTGTTCGCGATTGAGTGTTTCTGCGTTGCTCCCAAGCGATCGTTT
>JAHHHH010000113.1 GCA_019359415.1 Iphinoe sp. HA4291-MV1
ATGAGCGAGTGTTTGAATGTGATCATTGTGGTTTTGTTCTTGACCGCGACTTGAATGCCGCAATCAATTTGAAGAACGCGGTCAGTTAGACCGTATGAGCCTGTGGACTGGTTAACGCCGACGTTGCCAGGATGAAGCAAGGAAGTAAACGAAACGCATTCTCTTTGACTAGTGCCAGTCATCTTGTTGTATAGAAAAGCCTAGTTGTGCGTAGTTATGCGCAGGATTTATTTAACGGTTCCCAATTCCTAATTCCCAATGCCTCATGCCCCATTCCCGATTTCCTTCTTTTTTACGTGTAAGATCCCTGTGACTTTTTGGTAAACTTAACAAATGCTCTATATCAGAAACCTAATTTATCATCCCACGGCTTCCCCAACAGCTATTCTTAAATCAATCAACTTGGAATTAGCACCCCAACAACTGGGTTTGATTATTGGACCGAGTGGTTCTGGCAAAAGTACGTTACTCGAAATTTTGTCTGGACTCGCCGAACCCACATCAGGTTCAGTCTTCTGGCGCGAACAAGAATTGATAGCCGAACAGCTGCAACAACTGGCTGGCTTGGTCTTTCAGTTTCCTGAGAGGCATTTTTGCGGCAGTACTCTCTTAGAAGAATTGCGCTTGGGACACCCAGAGTTAGGAATAGAGCGAGTTAGGCAAGCACTGGGAGAAGTAGGATTAGAGCATTTATCGCTTAGTACACCACCTCATGCTTTGAGTGGAGGTCAGCAGCGGCGTTTAGCTTTGGCGGTGCAGTTGATTCGCCAACCACATCTATTATTGTTAGACGAACCCACAGCTGGGTTGGATTGGTCAATGCGTCGGCAACTGGTAAATTTATTAGCAAAACTTAAAAAAGATTGGACACTGCTGGTTGTGACACACGACGCAGGAGATTTGTTGGCAATAGCAGATCGTTGTTGGACTCTCAAACACGGTGAACTAAAATCAGTTGATCCGATAGCATTGAGTGCTCAGAAAGAACCTCAACCAGCAGTATGATGCAGGAGTCGGAGGGGGCTTACAGGTGTAGGGTTTTTAATGACGTGTTGCACTGAGCGCGATAAGTCCCAAGAGGATTGGTAATCAAGCTTTAACAATCGCGGTTCAAATGCGACTAGTTACTCAAAAACTGGCTGACGTGCAGTTGTGCTTCCCCATGATCTGGAATCCAGACTAACCACTCCTGTTGAGAAACCTGACACAGTAGCAGTGCTTCGTCAAAACTGTAGGGGTTAGGCAGTTCCAATAGCTTTACCCAACTATAAGCCTGGAAATCCTCTGGTGACTCTGTGGAGAAGGACTTGATTGACCAATCCAGATTGTGACACAAGGCTTCTATGGCATAATCTGGTCTACTTAAATCTAATTTCATGGCTCTGCTTAGCCTTGGCAAATGGGCTAATACAAAAATATTTCTGTAACCAATAATACAAAATAATCTATACTTTTGAAAAGTCACTGTTTTATAACTTTACGTTTATTGGTTGCAAGTGTTTGGTTGTGTTGCGAGCTACCTCGGGGGAGACTTTGTGGACGGTAGACTAATAACTGAATCACATTACCCCGTTATAAATCCCATAAAACATGACAACGACTCCTTTACCATCACTGCGCGAGCAACAACATCCGCTTATTCGTCAACTAGCAGATTGTATAGAAGCAGCATGGCATAAGCACCTGGACTTATCGCCCTATCATTTACCTAATGAATTTGGGTATGTGGAAGGTCGGCTAGAAGGCGAGAAATTGACGATAGAAAACCGCTGCTATCAAACACCCCAATTCCGGAAAATGCACCTGGAACTGGCAAAGGTGGGAAATATGCTGGATATATTGCACTGCGTTATGTTTCCCCGTCCAGAATATGAACTACCAATGTTTGGTTGTGATTTAGTTGGAGGTCGGGGTCAAATAAGTGCGGCGATCGCAGACCTTTCTCCAGTCACCTCCCAGCACACTCTAAGCGAATCATATACTTCTGCACTAGCCGCACTACCAAAGTTGAACTTTTCTCAGCCGCGAGAATTACCTGAGTGGGGAGATATTTTTTCAGAATTTTGCATTTTCGTTCGCCCCAGTTCTCCCGAAGAAGAAAATCTCTTTCTCTCTCGCACTCAGGAACTTTTAAAAATACATTGCACGCAAGCGAGCATCTCCGAATCCGTTCCATCAGAACAGGCGATGCAAATTTTCGCTGGACAACGTAACTATTGCACCAAACAGCAGCAAAACGACAAAACCCGCCGCGTACTGGAAAAAGCCTTTGGTTCAGATTGGGCGGAACAATATATGACTACAGTTTTGTTTGATATGCCAGCTATCCTCTCATAACTAAGAAACTATCTTGCATGGTTTGGTAGAAATGATAGATTATGGTTTGGTGGGTAAGGTTGCCTTAGTACAGCATTTCATTAATTCGTAGCGGATTAAATTTGGCGAGACTCTGCGTCCCTACCCTGCGGGAAGGCGAAGCGCCTATGCGCGTTCCTTCGCTACCTGGTGCGTTTAAAAAAGTTACGAACTTATGCAATGCCTGTACTTAGCACTGGGGTCAGCCGACACATTGGAATTGGTGCAGCGATCGCCCGTTCATTTGCTGCATCTGGTGCAAATATTTTCACAACTTACATAATGATAGATAGTCCAGCCAGAGAAAAAGACTTTCAGAATCTAAAACCATAGCCCACAAAGTTTAGTCTTAAAGGTTCAACTGTAGGTTCTGCTACGTTTTCCAGAAACTTACAAATGTAGAATTCATTTAACTCAAGCAAAATCGAGTCAAAAAATCGTTCAATGTAACCTTCATTTCCAAAGAGCTTGTCTATGATGTTCTAGGTTAAGTTAGAATTAGCCGCCGTTAACTCAAAGGCAATCGACTTACCCCGTTAGTCATAGTTTTTTTCTAAAACACAATGCAGTTTTCACTCGATTTAGTTTGTCTATCTGATAGATAGCAAACTGAACTGTTATCACTGTATTTCAAAAAAATTTCTACTTATCTACTTAAAAAAGCATAAAGCTAACTTACGTAATGAGAAAGCAAACAGCAAACAAGCATTTTGAGAAAGCAATCAGCCATTTTGCTTATGGAAAACACTAAAATGAATGCGTGAACTACTCAAATGAGAAAGCAAACGGGCATTCTCACAAAGCAATTAGCCATTTTGCTTACGGAAAACACCAAAATGAATGCGTGAACTACTCAAATGAGAAAGCAAACGGGCATTCTCACAAAGCAATTAGCCATTTTGCTTACGGAAAACACCAAAATGAATGCGTGAATTACTCAAATGAGAAAGCAAACGGGCATTCTCACAAAGCAATCAGCAAAATATAGTAGGGAACTCTTAACTCGGGAGCAGGCTTGAAAGTCTCTTAGTGTCGGGGTTTTATGTTCAGTCTATGTCCTAAACTACCTGGCGACAGCTGTATTGAAAAAAACAGAGAGATATCTGTTTGCTGATATCTTGCACCATTCTCAACAAGACCCAAAAAACCGGGTTTCTGAACCAGAAATTAAGGTTTATACGAGCAAGCATTCTCAAGAAACCCGGTTTTTAACTCAGGTGCAAGATCTGAGTTTGTTAAAAAGCCTTTTTGATTTCATCCAATTGCGCCTAACTCGCTTTTTTACGTTGTATATGCAAAATTCCAATTAATGGACAATACCATGTCAAGGGTGAGTGATCAGTCAAGTGAAAGGGAGCAGTTACTTGAGAATGAGAAACCACAGATTTGGTGGTTAATTGCTGTATCTTTGCCAGTCATAGTTGCTACTGGAGTCTTAAGCATAGCCAAAATGGAGCAATTGAGAAAATTGAACACACCACCCAGTGCGCCGATCGCCACAAGTATAAATGCTTTAGGGCGTTTGGAACCCCGAGGGGAAGTTTTTAAACTCTCTGCTCCCGCAGGAGTGCAAGGGGCGTCGCGAGTAGAACAAGTTTTTGTCAGAGAAGGGGAACAGGTAAAAAGAAATCAAATCATTGCAATTTTGGATAACTTCTCAAGCAGCCAAGCCGTAATGGAAGAGGCTAAAGCAAAACTACAAGAATCTCGTGCCAATCTCGCAAATGTCAAAGCAGGTTCACCAAGAGACATTCAGGCTCAAGGAGCCGTAATTGCTCGCCTGGAAGCACAATTACGTGGAGAACTAGATGCTCAACAAGCAGCGATCGCTCGCTTGCAAGCAGAGTTAGGTGGGGAAAAAACTGCCCTACAAGCTACGATTAATCGTATCCAAGCTGAACTGCAAGGGCAAAGGGATGCTTTTAGAGCGACAGTTTCTCGTATACGAGCTGAACAACGTAATGCCCAAGTCGATGCTCAACGCTATGAGATGTTATACAAAGAAGGTGCTATTTCTCAGCAAGAACGCGATAAAAGGCAATTAGGTAAAGAGACTTCGACTCAGCAGCTTGCAGAAGCCCAGGCAAACCAAAGGCAAACAGTTGCAACTTTGCGACAGCAACTTGCTGAAGCTAGAGCCAATCAAGTAAAAACTATAGCAGTTTTACAACAACAACTGGTTGAAGCTAGAGCAAACCGGAATAAAATTCTCTTAACTTTGCAAAGACAAATTGACGAGGAAAGAGCTAAATTTAACAGAATTAAAGAAGTTCGTCCCATTGATTTGCTAGTCGCACAGGCACAAGTTAGTAATGCAATTGCTGTGATGAGAAAAGCACAAGCTCAATTAAATTTGAGCTATGTCAAAGCACCAATCTCTGGCGAAATTTTAAAGATTCATACTAAAGCGGGAGAAAGCATCAATACAAATGGAATTGCCGAGATTGGACGAACTGATCAGATGATAGTCATTGCTGAAGTTCCTGAAGATAGTATTAGTAAGGTGCGTCTCGGTCAACGTGTCATCATAACTAGTGATAATGGAGCTTTTAGTGGAGAATTACAAGGAACTGTCGCCGAGATTGGCAGAAAAATTGGCAAAAAAGATGTACTTAATACAGACCCAGCAGCAGATGTTGATGCTAGAGTAGTGGAAGTAAAAATTGCCCTTACTCCACAAGATAGTGAAAAAGTTGCAGGCTTAACTTATGCTAAGGTAATTGTTAAAATTAATCTTTGAAGAATCAATTAGTTTGATTAGCTGAAACGTCATAATAATAACTAATTTTTGAGGGTAAAAATGATTGGCAAAATATCTCTGGCATGGTTACAACTGAAGCGAGAAAAAACTCGTTTAGCTGTTGCTCTGGCAGGAATTACCTTTGCTGACATCCTAATGTTCATGCAGCTTGGTTTTCGGGATTCTCTGTATTATAGTAACGTCCGACTTCATACTAGTTTGCAAGGTGATATTGTTTTAATTAACAATCAATCTAATGCTTTGCTATCAATGAAGAGTTTTTCTCAAAGGCGCTTGTACAAAGCTTTAGATTTACAAGCAGTGCAAAGTGTGCATCCAATATATCTAGACTACACTCCGTGGAAAAATCCTTCAACGGGTCGTTCTCGTAACCTCCTAATTATTGGTATGAATCCAGCAGTTAATCTTTTAGAGTTACCTGGAGTTCAAGAAAATCTAGAGAAAATTAAACTGCCAGATATTGTTTTATATGACCGTTCTTCTAGACAGGAATATGGACCTATTGCTACTGAGTTTGAACAAGGAAGAACTGTAGCAGCAGAAGTCAACAATCGGAGAATTAAAGTGGGAGGACTCTTTACTTTAGGTGCTTCATTTGGAGCAGATGGAAATTTAATTACAAGTGATGTAAACTTTTTGCGAATATTTCCCTATCGTCAACGAGGATTAATAAATATCGGTCTGATTAGATTAAAACCAGGAGGAGATGCAACCGTAGTTGCTCAAAATTTGAAAAATTATTTACCTAGAGATATCAAAGTTTTAACTAAACAAGAGTTTATTAACTATGAAAGACATTACTGGGAAAGTGGTACAGCAATAGGTTTTATTTTCACTTTAGGTACAATTATGGGTTTTATTATAGGAACTGTCATTGTATATCAAATACTTTACACTGAAGTGGCAGATCATTTGGCTGAATATGCAACCCTAAAGGCAATAGGTTATACACAAAAATATTTATTACTAGTTCTTCTACAAGAAGCTTTGATTTTATCAGTTTTAGGATACATTCCAGGACTGACTATAACTATGTTTTTGTATGATAGGGCAAGAGAAGCAACACTACTACCAGTTTTTATGAGCCTTGGACGAGCCGTAATGGTACTTATTATGACTATGATCATGTGCTTTATTTCTGGTACTATCGCCATGCGAAAATTGCGTTCTGCTGATCCAGCAGATATCTTTTAAAGAATGGAAGTAGAATACATCTTTTCTGTCTTTCAAAAACATCTAGAAAATAATATCTAAACATTGATTTATGTTGACTAAAGAACCTGTTATTTCCATTAAAAATCTCAACCATTATTACGGAAAAGGCTTACTGAAAAGACAAATTCTATTTGATGTTAGTCTAGAAATATATCCAGGAGAAATTGTTATTATGACTGGACCATCAGGTTCAGGTAAAACAACATTACTGAGCTTGATTGGTGGTTTACGGTCTGTACAAGAAGGAAGTCTACAATTTTTAGGGGTAGAACTCTATAAAGCTAGCCAGAAAAAACTGGTTAATATCCGGCGAAAAATTGGTTACATTTTCCAAGCTCATAACTTGTTGGAGTTTTTAACTGCTAGGCAAAATGTGCAGATGGCAGTAGAACTGAATAAATATATTTCCCATGAACAAGCCATTGCTAAATCAGAAGCTATACTCAAAGCAGTTGGTTTAGGGGAATTAGTTGATTGTTACCCAGAGAATCTTTCTGGAGGACAAAAACAAAGGATTGCGATCGCTCGCGCTTTAGTCAATCATCCGCCGTTGTTGCTAGCAGATGAACCCACAGCATCTTTGGACAAACAATCAGGACGCGATGTTGTGGAATTGATGCAGCATCTTGCAAAAGAACAAGGAACATCCATTTTGTTAGTCACTCATGACAACCGCATTTTAGACATAGCTGATCGCATTGTGGAAATGGAAGATGGTATCTTAGCCCGTGATTCACAAGCGACAGTCATTAACCATGAGTCGTCAGTTAAGAAATTGACTCCTGATTATTGATATGCCTAAATCTTGAGTACCATCTGGCTATAAATTAGTGTTTTACGCTTATTGCTCGCTATCAAGTCTCTTAAAGCAGAGCAAATCTTAACCACAATCTCGCAGGGCTTGTTCTATACCACTGAACCATCGTTCTACGACGGCATCCATCACATCAGCTTTGGTTTTGAAGAAGCGATAAACGTTGGCGTGCGACATTTTACAGGCACGAGCAATTTCACTGATAGTAGTGCGGGCGTAGCCATACCGCCGTAGATGAACCTCAGCCGTTGCTAAAATCAGTTCCCGTGTCTCTTCGGCAGTACGTTCTGCTTGCGCCATTTTCATTCATCACTCATCGGTTTATAGCTAACATATTTTGACATTTGTCAGCCGCTATGCTGTTTTGATCTTATGATTTTCGCAGCATTGCCCCAGTGTTACTCCAGTCAGTTTTTTGAAATAACAATTGAAATGTCCTTGATTGGCAAAACCAACCTGATTTATACCCACTCTACTGAATTTGAGCTATTTCCGGCAGCAGCCCCACATCTATCAAAAAATTGCCCGTCAGCGCAAGCAATTCCATAATGAATCTGCTAACCGTTTGATATCCAAAGGTGCAAAACATATTTTCGTAGAGGATTTGAATACCAAAGGTTTAACCAAACGGAATAAGGTAAAACAAGACGAAAATGGCAAGTATTTATCAAATGGCCAAGCTGCTAAATCAGGTTTGACAAAATCAATTCTAGATAATGGCTGGAGTCAATTCGTTGATATTTTGACGCACAAAGCTGCAAATGCTGGTATGTCAGTTGTTAAGGTTAATCCGAAAAACACCAGCCAGATTTGTTCTTGTTGTAATGCATACGTCCCCAAAGATTTGTCTGTACGAGTTCACGAGTGTGCTTGCGGCTATATTGCGGATAGGGATGTTAACGCCGCTATCAACATTAAAAAAGTGGGCTGGGCGTCTTCCTCACTCAAAAACGCTCAAGTGGGGCAACCTGCAAGAGAAGCCCACACCGTAATCTGTGATTCGGTGTGGGAGTACGTCACGATGTATTGCTAATCTGGTTTCTTATGATCACGAGATTTCACCCCCTGAGGCACAACGAGAACTTTATCAACACGGTTACCATCCATGTCCATGACCTCTAAGCGCATACCCTGCCATTCAAAGTGATCTGCTGATGAGGGTATGCGACCCAGATGCGCCATGACAAAACCACCTAATGTTTGATAGCTTCCTCGTCCTTCGGGTGACAACTCCTCAACATCGAAGAGTTCAAAAAACTCATCTACAGATAACATACCATCCAATAACCAGGAACCATCATCTCGTTGCACAATTTGAGGGTCTTCCTGATCATCAATAGAAGGAACATCACCAACAATTTCTATCATCACGTCGTTAAGAGTGACTAATCCCTGAATCACGCCGTATTCATCCACCACCAGCGCTATGTGCGTGACAGTTTGCTTGAACAACTCCAAAACTTTTAAGCCTCGAGTACTTTCTGGTACGTATACGGGCTGTCGTAATCCCACCGTCAAATCCAACTGTTCACCACAGAAACTCCGGGCTAACAAGTCAGTGACTGGGATAATGCCCAGTACATTGTCAAGTCCCCCCTGACAAACTGGATACCGGGAATAGCCACTATCAATTATCTTCCGGCGATTTTCTTCAGTGGAGTCTTCCAAGTCCAGCCAGACAATATCCGGTCGGGGTGTCATGAACGAACTGACAGGGCGATCGCCTAAACGAAACACTCGCTCGACCATATCTTGTTCTGCTTCTTCAAAGGTTCCCTCCTCAGTACCTTGTTCGATCAAGACTCTAATCTCTTCCTCTGTCACAAGTGGCTCTGTGGATGGTCTGATACCCAACAGCCGCAGCACCGTTTCTGTAGACAGACTCAATAAATAAACTATGGGAGAGCTAAATTTAGCCAACATCCGCATCGGTATAGCGATAACGGAAGCAATAGGTTCCGGGTGGTTTAAAGCGAGCCGCTTAGGAACCAGTTCACCAAGAATCAGTGTCAAATAAGTAATAATTAAAATTGCTAATCCATTCGCCAACTGTTGCTTATAATGTCCCTGCAAAGGAATAAAACTTAGAATAGGCGTTACTCTCTTGGCGATAGTTTCTTCACCATAAGCACCAGATAGGATGGTGAGGAGCGTGATCCCAATCTGAAGAGTTCCTAGGAACTGATTCGGGGAAGATGCCAGTTCCAAAGCGGCGCGAGCTTTGGCATCACCTCGTTCGGCAAGTTGTTGTAAACGCACCTTTCGTGCTGAGACAATCGCCAATTCTGACATGACAAACAAACCATTGATGAGAATTAAAAGAAAAATAATTAGAATTTCGATTGTTGGAGACATATTTAAAATTGCCTATAGCATCGGCAAACTGTGCTTAACCTTAACCTCTTAATATCTAGTATCCAAGCTGTGATGACGAAACACTCTAAATATAGAAAAGTCATTCATTATGTCTCAGGCATTAGGTACTAGGTATTAGGTATAGGGAGGTATCAGGTACTGATACCTGATACCTGACACCCGACACCTGAAACCTTGCCAGATATTAATGACTGTATAGCTAGACTTCTTCCTCTGTCTAGACTTTTAAAATAGTTGAGGTAAGCGTTACTATTATGCTTGCCCACCAGAAGCACTTCCTCGTAATTTTTTAATTTTATTTTGTGACTTATGGCATTTTCTTCCATTGTGCGCGCTTTAGGGCGGTCTGTGCTCACCACTGAACTCCTCTCTAAGCTCAGTCGGCAACAAGAGTTGCTGTTAAGTGGCATTCCTCGCTTGCCCAAAGGTTTGGTCGCTTCGGCGTTGGCTCAAACCGAGAGCAAAAATTTGTTCGTGGTCTGTGCAACTCTGGAGGAAGCCGGACGCTGGACAACACAACTCGAAGCAATGGGGTGGCAAACAGTACATTTCTACCCAACCTCGGAGGCGTCCCCATATGAACCATTTGACCCCGAAACCGAAATGACCTGGGGACAGATGCAGGTTTTGGCAGATTTGGTGCAACTTGGGAGAGGAAGGGATGAGGGGGATGAGGGGGATGAGGGAGCAAAATCTTCCTCATCCTCTATATCGCCTACTCTCCCTTCACCCAAGATGGCGATTGTCGCTACTGTTGCGGCGCTACAACCTCACCTACCACCAGCAGAAGCTTTTAAACCTTTCTGCTTTACCTTGAGACGTGGTATGGAATTTGACTTGGATACCTTCAGTGAAGAAATCACTAAATTGGGGTATGAAAGAGTTCCATTGGTCGAAACAGAAGGACAATGGAGTCGGCGTGGCGATATTGTTGACGTATTCCCAGTGTCCTCTGAGTTACCCGTACGACTAGAATGGTTTGGTGACGAAATTGAGCAGATACGGGAATTTGACCCAGCAACCCAACGTTCCGCCGCCCTTGACAAAATAGACCAGCTTATTCTAACTCCCACAAGCTTTGCTCCTATTGTCATGGCAGCACTCAAGGATAGTACTGAGTTCCAAGTGCTGAGTGATCAGTTAAATGATGACTCAGAATTCACTACTGAGGCATCAGAACTGCTTGAGGGTAGCCGTCGCTTTTTAGGATTAGCTTTTGAAAAACCTGCTTCCTTGTTAGATTATTTACCAAAAAACACCTTAATTACTATTGATGAACCAGAACAATGTCATGCCCACAGCGATCGCTGGGTAGAAAATGCACAGGAGCAATGGGAACTTTTGGGGAGCAGGGAAGCAGAGGAAGCGGAGGAAGCAGGGGAGCAGGGGAACAGGGGAGCGGAGGAAGCAGGGGATATTTCTACCTCGTTACCGAGAATCCATCGCTCTTTTGAAGAATGTTTGGCTGATACGGCAGGATTTCCAAAATTAAATTTATCAGAACTGGCTGAGGAAAACAGTGGTATTAATCTTGCCAGTCGCAGAGTGCCAGTCATGCCACACCAATTTGCTAAAATTGCAGAAACACTTCGCCAAGAGCGCGATCGCAGGTTCTCGATTTGGCTGATGTCTGCCCAGCCTTCGCGTTCTGTATCCCTCTTGCAAGAACACGACTGTCCTGCCCAGTTTATTCCTAACCCCCGCGACTACCAAGCGATTGAAAAGCAACAGATTAATCATACACCAGTCGCCCTGAAATATTCCGGTCTTGCGGAACTAGAAGGTTTCATTCTGCCTACGTTCCGGCTGGTCGTCATTACTGACCGTGAATTCTACGGTCAGCACTCTCTAGCGACTCCTAGCTACATCCGTAAGCGGAGAAAAGCTGCTTCTAAACAAGTTGATCCCAATAAGTTACGTCCGGGGGATTTTGTCGTTCATAAGAACCACGGGGTAGGTAAATTCCTCAAATTAGAAAGTCTCACACTTAACGACGAAACCCGTGAGTATTTGGTGGTACAGTATGCAGACGGCTTATTGCGTGTCGCCGCTGACCAAGTGGGTGTTTTGTCGCGGTTACGTACGACAAACGATAAACCACCAGAACTCAACAAAATGACGGGTAAGGCTTGGGAAAATACCAAGAATAGAGTCCGTAAAGCGATCAAGAAATTGGCGGTGGACTTACTCAAGCTATATGCAGCGCGATCGCAACAAAAAGGCATTACTTACTCACACGATACACCTTGGCAGCAAGAATTGGAAGACTCGTTCCCCTACCAACCTACAACCGATCAGCTCAAAGCAGTACAGGATGTGAAGCGAGATATGGAAAGCGATCGCCCGATGGATCGCTTAGTTTGTGGGGATGTCGGTTTTGGGAAAACAGAAGTCGCTATTCGTGCCATTTTCAAAGCTGTCACCTCTGGTGGAAAACAAGTCGCGCTACTTGCGCCGACGACTATCCTTACTCAACAACACTACCACACCCTCAAAGAACGCTTTGCTCCTTACCCCATTAACGTGGGGTTACTGAATCGCTTCCGTACTGCTGAAGAACGCCGTGATATTCTTAAACGATTGGCGACAGGAGAGTTAGATGTCGTCGTTGGAACACATCAACTTTTAGGTAAAAGCCTAACCTTCCGTGACTTGGGACTTTTGGTGGTAGATGAAGAACAACGGTTTGGGGTGAACCAAAAAGAGAAAATCAAAAGCTTGAAAACTCAGGTTGATGTGCTAACTCTTTCTGCGACTCCGATCCCCCGGACCTTATATATGTCCTTATCAGGGATTCGGGAGATGAGTTTGATTGCTACACCACCCCCATCCAGACGACCGATTCAAACTCATTTGTCACCCATGAATCCTGATACCATACGCAGTGCAATTCGTCAAGAACTTGATCGAGGCGGACAAGTGTTTTACGTCGTTCCGCGAGTTGAGGGAATTGAGGAAATAGCAGGAGAATTGCGGGAGATGATACCGAGTGCAAGAATTGCGATCGCTCACGGTCAAATGGATGAAAACCAGTTAGAATCGACAATGCTGACTTTCAGTAATGGGGAAGCAGACATTCTCGTATGTACCACAATTATTGAATCTGGTTTGGATATTCCGCGAGTCAACACTATTCTAATTGAAGATGCTCACCGCTTCGGATTAGCTCAGCTGTACCAACTACGGGGTCGTGTTGGTCGTGCAGGAATTCAAGCTCATGCATGGTTATTTTATCCCAAACAGCGGACGTTATCCGATGCTGCACGCCAGCGGTTACGAGCAATTCAGGAATTTACACAATTGGGTTCCGGGTATCAATTGTCAATGCGTGATATGGAAATCAGGGGTGTCGGTAACTTGCTGGGTGCAGAACAGTCAGGGCAAATGGAAGCTATAGGATTTGATTTATATATGGAAATGCTAGAAGAAGCTATCCGTGAAATTAGAGGACAAGAAATTCCTAAAGTTGATGATACACAAATTGATCTCAACCTCACAGCGTTTGTCCCAGCCGATTACATCACCGATTTGGATCAAAAGATGAGTGCTTACCGTGCGGTTGCGGCTGCAAAATCTAAAGAAGAATTATTGCAGATTACTGCTGAGTGGAATGACCGATATGGTGCAATTCCCAAATCAGCGACTCAACTGTTGCGGGTGATGGAATTGAAACAATTGGCAAAGAAACTAGGATTTAGCCGAATTAAACCAGAAAACAAGCAGCACATCGTTTTAGAAACGCAGATGGAAGAACCTGGTTGGAAGAGCTTGGCAGAAAATTTGTCGGAAACCCTCAGGTCGCGCTTTGTTTACTCTCCTGGTAAAGTGACAGTGCGGGGTTTAGCAGTTCTCAAGGCAGATCAACAATTGCAAACATTAATTGATGCTTTGGGGAAAATGCAGGGTGCTGTTGTGGAGGAGGCTGTTGTTTAAAAAGAGCGATGGCGCAAAGCGCCCGCCAAAGGCTATCGCCTAATATTTTTCATTCTCATGCAGTGAGGAACAAGATTGTTAACTCGTGAGCGAGTGTTTGGAACTCGCAGGCGAGTATTTGAAACTTGTAAACGAGTATCATAACTCAATGTATCAACAGAGACTGACATAATGGTTATCCAAAACTTTGTTAATCTGAACAAAGATTTAGACTTTGAGGCAAACGGGCACTATAGAGTCCCGCCACACTTGAACGTCCACCTGACTTGAAAATGGACAAAGCCCAATTCCCAATTCCCAATTCCCATTTTCATGCGTTCTGGTGTACGCAGTTCATGATGGCTACTAACATTGTTCAAGCTTTGTCTATTCCATCTATCTTACTCAAAAGTAGGTATTAATTGGGTTCGACAAAGGCATTACGGACCAATGGAATAGCCATCCATAACGAATGTGGAAACGTTCCACAACGCAAATTGTAGCAAAAAAAGTAAAGTTTTGAATTATTAGTTACTATGCAGCGTCCAACGTTTAATATTTGTGTTTTTTGTGGCTCGCAATCTGGAACTAAGCCTGTGTATCAAACTATTGCCAGTGTCCTTGGTAAGAAGATGGCACAACGGCAGATAGGGCTAGTATATGGTGGTGCTTCCATTGGGCTGATGGGTACAATTGCTACAGAATGTCTGGAAGCTGGAGGCTACGCTGTAGGTGTTCTTCCAGAAATTTTAGTCCCATATGAAATTGCTCATCCTGGACTATCTTTACTCTTAAACACGACTAGTATGCACGAGCGCAAAGCCATGATGTATAAATTATCAAATGCTTTTGTTGCGCTTCCTGGTGGTATCGGGACACTCGATGAATTATTTGAAATTGTGACTTGGGCACAGCTTGATATTCACAAAAAACCAGTTGTTTTACTGAATATAGCAGGGTTCTTTAACCCGTTACTGACCTACCTTGACCACACAGTTAAAGAAGGATTTGTGTCAGACAAAGTTCGTGCTTTAATACGTGTTTACGATGACGTGGAATTAATGCTAGACAATCTTGCTCAAGAATGCTCCTTGATGCTAAATGATAGTAGCACTCTTGTCAGTCCTGCGAAAAAATCTATCGATGAATACTCACTACTTGTTGAAGAACTGAAAGGTAATTCGTAAACTAAGTAAGGTACTTATCGAATAAGGGTTTCAGGAATTTAAGTCAATAAAGTACTTATTCGCTGAAACTCAGACCTAATACCCAGAATGCAATACATCAAAGAGTTAAAAAACCGCACCCTCGACGCGGATGGACAAGAGATGAATGTGTACTTCATCCGGATGAGAATCGCTATAAAAAGAGCGATGGCGCAGAGCGCCCGTCAAAGGCTATCGCCTGAGATTTTTCATTCTCATACAGTGAGGGGACAAGATTGTTAACTCGTGAGCAAGTATTTGGAACTCGTGAGCAAGTATTTGGAACTTGTGAGCAAGTATTTGGAACTTGTGAGCAAGTGTTTGATACTCGCAGACGAATGTTTGAGATTCGTGGGCGAGTGTTTGAGACTTGTGAGCAAGTGTTTGAGACTCATGGGCGAGTGTTTGAGACTCATGAGCGAGTGTTTGAGACTCGTGGGCTAGTGTTTGGAACTCGCAGGCGAGTATTTGAAACTTGTGAACGAGTATCAGAACTCAATGCGGTACCCTCATATGGTAGAAGTATACAATTGTTCGCCCCTAGGGGTTCCAAACATATTTGCGGCAGGTTTCACAAGCGGCTTTTGCTTCTTCGGTTTGTGGATTTGTGAAGATAGGATGGTGGCGTAGGCGAACAATATCTCTTATTAGCTTATTCAGTCACATTCAATGGTAGACGAACGGTGAAAATAGACCCTACTCCAGTTTCGCTTCTGACAAAAATTTCACCACCCATCATATGACAAAAGTGACGACTAATTGCTAACCCCAGTCCGGTACCACCATACTTTTTCGTTGTTGAAGCATCTCCTTGAGTAAAAGGTTGAAATAGCTGTTGCTGTTGGTGATAGGACATACCAATACCTGTATCCTCAACAGTAAACGTAATACTTTCAGGAGCGTAGTTTCCATTATTTAAGTCTGGCGTCTCCTTCTTGACTATGAGTGCCACTCTGCCGTTAGTGGTAAACTTGGCAGCATTGCTTAACAAGTTGTACAGTACCTGTCGTAGCTTTGTTTGATCGGTGTACATGATGGCAAGTTTTTCATCAAAGTCTACTTCTAAGACATTGCTATTTTTCTCCACCAAAGGCTTCACTGTCAGAACGACATCATTAATAAGCGTTGTAAGATGAAATGCCTCTGGGTAAAAAGTAATTTTTCCTGCTGCTATGTCCGACAAGTCAAGAATGGTGTTGATTAATGTTAGTAAATGCCTACTTGCACCGTTGATTGATTCAAGGTCTTCAATAAAATCTTCTGAGAGGCTGGTATTTAAAGCATCATCTCGTAGAAGTTGACTCAAACCAATAATGGCATTCAATGGAGTACGTAATTCATGACTTATATTCGCCAAGTTTATATTTGCTAAAAACTGACTGTTTGCTTTGCCAATAGCTTCACTTCGCTGCCGCGCCTGCTGTACTTCAACAGCCCTACCAGCTTTAATTAGCTGCTGCAGTTGTTCTTCAAAAGCAACACTTTTTTGGTAAAATTCATTAACTACAGCATCTAAATCTAGTTCCAATTCTTGCCATTTTCCCTGCACTTGCGTCAACAACCCGCCCATGATTAAATTTTCATCCTTAGGATGCTTCTGCCATATCCGTAGTGCATCTTCGACTCTGTGAATTAGTCGTCGCAGTTCCCGTCCTTCCTTACGCCATTGAGCAAATCGTTCCCACGACATCTTCCCGCGCTCTTTCAAACTCACGAGAGGAAGTAATTAAGCAATAGTCCTGTTTGCTGTTGAAAACGGGGAAACTTGACCTGAGAAAACTTTTTTCTAGAAAAGAACCAGCATAGCAGCAATCAAGCAGTACCACCAAACTACTCAGCTGAGATTCGCGGATTAAATCATTGAAGTCATCAAATGCGATCGCATTCTGCCCATCGCTAGTACAATCGAAAGTTGCCAAATACCCTTTCTGTTTACCTGTTAAGGTTAGTGCTTCAAATCCATGTCCGGCAAAATAAATCAGTGCTTCGTGATTTTTTGCTTTTTCCAGCAGAAACATCCTCAATGCTGAACCCAGTTCTTTACCAGTTAACTTTTTGTCCGGCGCGACACGCCAGCGATTTTCACTCTCGACTAGCTTACCTGGTAACGGCTGAACTTCAAAGCGACCGTGTTCACGGAGTACCAGCGCTACTTTTTCTGCATCGGTAACAGCCTTTGGCAGATTTCTGAAATTATTATAGTTAGCAATGCCAATCACCAAGCCATATCGAGCCATACTGTCTAACAAAGCATTGAGGCATTTTAGAGTATTCTAACTAACATAGTAATCTGCAATAACTAGAGGCTACCAATGTCAGAAGTACAACGCTTGATAATTAAAGATGACGGTGAAGAATACGAGCTTTATATTCAGTCCAAAACCGTCGCTGAGATACCAGCAATAGATGATGAGGAAGAAGTATATCGTGGTATTAGTGATATTCTGCCCACAGTTAATATTCAAGAATTCCACGCGAAGCTTCGTGGTTATACCAAATTAGCTCTTGGAGCATTCAGAAATTTACCTGAAGCTGAAGAAGTCACAATAAAATTTGGCATCAAGCTAGGTAGCAAAGTTGGTATTCCTATCTTGGTGGAAGGCTCTAGTGAAGGCAATTTTGAAATTGAAGTGAAATGTAAGTTTCCAGAGAATAAGAAAAATTCTAGCAGCAGTTGAGTAGCAATCTTTATTACGTAGTAAGGATTTGAGGTTTTCCATAATGTGAGACTGATAAACCTGATTTCTACGTTCTTTAAAACCAAAATTTCCTTGTTGCGACTCAAAGAAACTTAGTTTTTTGTCATAACTGGTAAATACTGAATCGGTGTTCTAGAATCACCCGTTTAGAAACCGGGGGAAATGATAAGACTGAAGTACTCGCAGACTTTGGAATCTGGTTACACTAATGATTAGTTGCGATGCCATCACCAGATAAACTCCATGCCATATAGTCAGTTCAGTCTCAGTAAGGCAAAGAAGGCGTTTAATCTCACGATTGTTGAAGGAACTCGGTTTTTCCCAGAGATTGAATCCATTTCCCCTAGCTCTAGATTAGCTAGTGAACTTGAAGATTTGCCTTGGACTATCGCTGTCGGCTCGGAAAAGGCTCGCTCTGAAGCCATTGTTTATCCAGTGCTTCAGGAAGTCAGGCGTATCCTCAATCGTCAGATCAGCTTATTCTCTGGTCGAGAGTTTAATGTAGATTCAACTTGTGACTTGACTGGTTATGTTGACTTCTTGATCAGCCGTTCACCGGAACAACTCATTATTGAAGCTCCTGTTGTTATGCTAACTGAGGCGAAAAAAGCTGATCTCAACGAAGGACTAGGACAATGTCTGGCGGAGATGGTTGCTGCTCAACGTTTTAACGAAACTTCTGATAATAGAATCTTCACCATTTATGGTGTTGTCAGCAGTGGTACTCAGTGGCGGTTCATGAAACTCGAAAGACAAACGGTAACAATGGACCTAGCAGATTACCCGCTACCACCAGTAGATCAGATTCTCGGCTTCCTAGTATGGATGGTCAACTCTGAAGGCGTAGCGGGAAAGTAGACCAAATTTTCAAAAAAACACTGTATGAGCAACTTGGCGTAAAGGAATACTGGCTATTTGATCCCAAAAGCGAGTGGGTGGAAGAACAGTTGCGCGGGTATCGCCTGCGGGGAGAGACTTACGAACCTATCCAAGATAACCGTAGCGAACCGTTACAGTTGCGCTTACAAATTGAAGGCAGATTAATTGGGTTTTATCGAGAGGATACTGGGGAAAAGCTAATGATCCCCGACGAACTACGAGAAGCACTACGTCAAGAGGTATTGACAAGACAGCAAGCAGAAGAACAAGCTGAACAAGAACGCCAACGCGCTGAACAAGCAGAGTTGCAGGTGAGACAGTTGAAGGAAAGGTTGCGTTCCCTTGGTGTTAACCCTGATGCAATTGATTGACACTTCTTATCATTCAACAACTATAGCAGTCCTAAATCATTCGTATACAACAAGATTCCCGACTTCTTTAAGAAGTCGGGAATCTGAGCATGCGCGATTTATGCGCTTTGCGCAGGCTACGCCTACACAAATCAAATAGGATTGCTATACAATCAGCAGATACTTCGGTAAGTATCTGCAAACTGCTATTCAGATAATCAGGGTAAGCGCGTCTCAAATGCTATTGACAAGCGGATTTAGAGATATCATTATGTAGGGATAAACAAGCAGCAAGAATAGTAAGCATATAATTATTATCCATTGCGGCTCGATTCGACTTTTGGC
>JAHHHH010000114.1 GCA_019359415.1 Iphinoe sp. HA4291-MV1
AAATTGGTATGAACTCCAAAGAAATTTATCTCTTCAAGTGGCTCGTGATTTTATTTTAGAACACCTAACACAGAAGTTGAACTTAACTGCATAGTATCAATGTTCTGTCAATGCGTAAGTTCTAAAAACGTCGGATGCAGTTAGTATGAGTTGCTTAGGAAGTTCTACGCCGGGGGTTGGCGCAGCGATCGCACTACCGCTACCAACAGCGTAGGTAGCAACTGCCAAAACAGCTTCTAATCTTTTTTTGCCAAGACGACTCACAGTGTCAACTCCTGTACCTTACCAGAGGTAGTGTTTAGTTACTAGGATTGCACAAACAGCCTTTGATAAATAGCTACCGTAGCTAAATTAGATTATTTGCTGAGTGGCTAATCCAAAAAATTTTAGTCAACTTGTTGCTATCTTACCTAACAAGTAGGGTAGCAAGGTAACACAGTGACATATCATTTCTCTTATTTTCCAGTTTGTGCTTTCTTACCTGGACGTTGTGTAGCAGGAGGATAATCAACAAATTCTTCTATTCTAGTTGTATTTGTTATAGCACCTTCGAGCAAAGCATCTTCAGGTTCTACTGATTTGTCTGCTGCAGACACATTAATTTGACCTTCTGCGTTAACGTTAGGTTTATCAGAAGTCCCTTTGTGATTAGCACGACCACTCGGCTTAACAATTCAAAATTCGCTCATTCAAAATTCACGCATTAAAGACAGTTTGAGTTGGGGATTTAAACATTCATTTGGTAGTCAAGCGCAAATATCTGTTCTTATTTTCGTTTGCCTTCATCATCATGAATAAATTCAGGCGGATCAGGACCAACTTTATTCTTCTTTATGAGTGCCTTTTAACTTTTTAGGACTTACGCACCATCTGCAAGAAACCCGGTTTCTTCGTTCGTATTTGGTTGCGAAACAGACGATTTTTGGTAGAAACCGGGTTTCTTTGCGTAAGTCCTGCTTTTAACTTTTAACTTTTGCCTTATTCGGTCATTCTATCAGGTGATGTTGTCTAAAGATTTTGAACGATATCGTAAAGATATAAGTAGGTCGGTACAAATAAAGTTAACTAGTTAAGGCAGTCATTAGTCATTAGTCATTGGTCATTAGTAAGGGTTTGAGAGGGTTTTACCTTTCTTAACATAGTTCTGTTTATTTCTACCTATCTACTTAAAGATTTAATTAACATTTTAGATTAGAACTATGAAAAAGATTATTACAGCTAGTCTAATAGCTTTAGCCACTGCTACTGGATTTCTACTCAACAATCAGCCAGTTCAAGCTCATCCTCGACGTTACTATCACTATCCCCCATATGGATACTATCCGTTCTATAGACGTCCAATAAGCTCCTGCTATCCTGTGACTAACTGGTTTGTTGACGAAGACCCTGCCTTTCATCCTCAAGCTTATGCTGATGGATACCGTCAAGGAAAAGAGAATGCAAGAAGAGGAAACACGTACAAGCCGCGTACTGCTGGGGGAGAATTTAGTCGTGGTTTTGATGACGGTTATTATGGAAGGAAATTTGGTGGTCAAAAACACATCGTTCCCAACGAATATAAGCCATACACCACATCAGAATGTGGTTGGGGTTGGTATTAATTGTGTCACGAGAAAACAAGGTTAGCGATTGACATTTGGTCAGCGCTTTCGCATGGGGTGCTCCCGCTGTAAGTGATGCTCCACAGGAGCCGCTTGGGGCGATCGGGCGATCGCGTACCGCAAGGGCGGTCTTTTTTATGCTTACACAAGAGGGTGTATCCCAAAAAGGCGATCGCTCTAAGAGTGCATAAGTTAATCTCACCCGCATCTACTAAGACTAGCTCCTGGTGCAATCGCCCTATTGCTCTACGGCTTCTAAATCCATATGGAATGGAGTCAACACACTTATGTTAAACAAAATTGCAGATTTTGTTGACGAGTTTAGTTACCTGGAACTAGCAGGACTTATCACAGCTTGTGGATATGCTATTCGAGAACAAACAACTTTATCGACAGCTTTATTGAAATTCAGAATTTGCATCCCTTCCATCAATAATGAAGATGGATTCCTACACAATGAAATACAAGATGTAGTTTTTGATTGTGAGCTAGCCAAACTAGCCTATCTTTCTGCAATGAAACTAGTTTTTATCAGCCCTTCCCTCCGGGACGCGCAAGGTAGAGGAGCCAGTGCGCCCTTGGAGGTTCTCTCATTGAGTGCACAAGAGCGTCACCTAGCGTAGCAGAAGGGAAGAAACTTGGTGGCAAGGCGGTTTAGCAAGCTCATCCCTCGGAGTCGCGCACGGGGGCTAGTACTCTGTCAACTTTGAATTGACGAGTTTAGGTAGGACAAGGAGGACAAGGGGAAAGGAGCAGGGGATGGGGAGACGACAAGGGGGACAATTCCCATTGCCCAATTCCCTATTCCCTATTTTGTCCTTCATACTCACCAAATTGCTGAATGAGTTTTGCGACTAAACCTGTCCATCCAGTTTGATGACTTGCCCCAATTCCCGCTCCGTTATCACCGTGGAAGTATTCATAGAACAAAATCAAATCTCGCCAAGCGGGATCAGTTTGAAACTTTTCAGTTCCACCATAAACAGGTCGTTGATCAGAGGAATTTCTTAAAAAAATTCGGATGAGTCGTTGCGATAATTCCGAAGCGACTTCCCAAAGCGTCATCATTTGACCTGAACCAGTTGGACATTCAACTTTGAAGTCGTCTCCCAAGTAGTAATGAAACTTTTGTAGAGATTCAATGAGGAGAAAGTTTACTGGAAACCAAACAGGACCGCGCCAGTTGGAATTACCGCCAAACAAACCAATGCTGGATTCAGCAGGTTCATAATCTACCCGAAAATGAGAGCCATTAACATCAAAAATATAGGGATATTCGGCATGAAATCTAGAAACCGCCCTGATGCCATATAGTCCAAAGAACTCGGTTTCATCCAGCATTTTTTGCAGAATACGTCGTAATTTCTCTCTAGAAACAATCGCCAATAATCTCCTAGCTCCTATCCCTTGTGTCTCCATACAAGCTACATTTCGCCGCAAGTCAGGACGATTTTTAATAAACCATTCTAATCTCTGTTTAAAGCCTGGAAGCACCTTTAATGTCTCTGGTTCAATGATTTCAATAGCAAACAAAGGAATTAGTCCCACCATTGACCGGACTTTTAGGCTAATCTGTCGTTCTGGCAGATGCAGCACATCATAGAAAAATCCATCTTCCTGATTCCATAAACTAGTTTCCTCTTCGCCAATATGATTCATGGCATCAGCAATGTAAAGGAAATGCTCAAAGAATTTGGTAGCAATGTCTTCATAAACTGGATTCGTTTTTGCTAGTTCCAAGGCAATTGCTAACATATTCAGGCAATACATTCCCATCCAACTTGTACCATCAGACTGGTCGATGTGTCCGCCTGTGGGTAGAGTTGCGCTGCGGTCAAATACACCAATATTATCTAAACCTAAAAATCCTCCTTGAAATACGTTTTTACCTTCAGCATCCTTACGATTTACCCACCAAGTAAAATTAAGCAATAGCTTCTGAAAAACACGCTCTAAAAACTGCTTATCTGCGCGTCCATAAATCTTCTGTTCAATCTTGTAGACGCGCCAGGTTGCCCAAGCATGAACAGGGGGATTGACATCACCAAATGCCCATTCATAGGCGGGAATCTGCCCATTAGGATGCATATACCATTCCCGCGTTAAAACATCCAATTGATTTTTGGCAAAATCCGGGTCAATCATCGCTAAAGGAATGCAGTGAAATGCCAAATCCCACGCAGCAAACCAAGGATATTCCCAATTGTCAGGCATTGAAAGAATATCCTCATTGTTGAGGTGAAACCACTCGCGATTTCTGCCTTGTTTACGTTCTGGAGGTGACATAGGTGCAGCCGAATCGCCTTTCAACCATTTTTCCACGTCGTAATAATAAAATTGCTTGGTCCACAGCATTCCGGCAAATGCTTGTCGCTGCACCCGAAGCATATCTTCACTGAGTGAGAAGGAAGTAATGCGTTGATAAAATTCATCTGCTTCTTGCTTTCGAGCAGAAAAGATTGTATCGAAATCTTCGCCAAAAGGTTTAAACTCCCCTTCCCTTCCTTGGTAAGGGCGGGACTGAGGGGTGGTATCGCTCAATCGCAAGCGGATAGTTTTAGTTTCACCAGCACCAATGTTTAACAAATAGTGCGCCGCTACTTTTGTACCTATTTTATCTGAATTAACTGCTTCTTTTTTACCATGCACGATGTAATCGTTAATTCCATCTTTCACATAGGCAGAAGCATTGGGAACGCCAAACAGCTTTTCGGAGTTGGTCTCGTTTTCTGTAAATAAAAACTCTGTTTCTCCCTCGCAGTACATCCACCTTTTTCCCAAAGATGGATGGAAAGCTCCGATAATATTTAGGGAATTACCTAAATTAATTTCTTGAACCTCAGGTTTACTTTCATCTCCATTCCAAGACCAAGTATTCCTAAACCAGAGGGTAGGTAATAGATGTAGCGTTTTTGCTTCTGGTCCCTGATTGACAACTTGAATTTGAATCAGAATATCTTCAGCAGAATTTTTGGCATATTCAACAAATACATCAAAGTAGCGGCTTTCATCAAATACACCTGTATCTAGTAGTTCAAATTCTGGTTCTTGACGACTTCTGCGTTGATTTTCTACAACTAATTGGGAGTAAGGAAAGGCTTTTTGTGGATATTTGTAAAGCGCTTTCATATAAGAATGAGTTGGGGTGTTGTCAAGATAGAAGTAATATTCTTTAACATCTTCCCCATGATTTCCTTCACTTCCAGTTAGACCAAAGAGTCTTTCTTTGAGAATTGGGTCTTCGCCATTCCAGAGAGTCACTGCAAAACAAAGCCGCTGATGATGATCAGAAATTCCCGCAATACCATCTTCGCCCCAACGGTAGGCACGGGAACGAGCCTGGTCATGGGTGAAGTAGTCCCAAGCCGTCCCATTGAGACTGTAGTCTTCTCGCACCGTTCCCCATTGGCGATCGCTCAAATATGGTCCCCACTTGCGCCATTTTGCTTGATTATTCCGGGCTGCTTCTAATCTGATTTCTTCTTGGGTTGGAGTTGTCATAATAAGTACCACCCCGTGCTTTTAAACACGTTCCTTGAGTGAATTCATTTGTTATCTGAAGTATCCCGTTTTTACCCTAAATGGCGCTGAAGTTCTGATTAAAAATTAATGGGAAAATGGCTAAATCAAAATGCAGCATAGACTCAGGAAAAACTCATCTTTGAGCATTCAACATTGGTGTAGGTGTTACGGAAGTTGCAATAAACGTGCAAAACATTTGTGACAGGTTAAAAGGGGAGCATCCCAAATGTTTGAGTTTATTTTTAAACGCAAAGGATCGCAGAGAGAAGTTGCGGTGCGGGGGTTCCCCCCGTTGAGCAAACTTCGGTGGGTTAGCGCAAAGGAACACAGAGCGTGAATCAGAGCTACTTTGTTTTGCGTTTTGAAAAAAATTGGGATGCTCCCGTTAAAAGAGTGTATCTTTTGTCAAGAAGTTAATATATCTAAATAGCGCTCTGTAAAAATGATAATCAGTGCAAGACTATGGTAATGTCAAATATTGCTAACGTTTAACATCCAGAACAGAGGCTATCATGGGTTCTTCAATAAAAATTACCGAAGACAATAGATCAGGACAGTTTGAACTTTCGACTGATGACGAATCTGGTGTTGCTCTGATTAATCAAACTGGTAGCGAAATTAACAATCTTAGTATTCAGGCAGAGGGTGAATGGAGTAATGAATTAAATAGCAACGTAGAAGCGGAGGGAAATGTAGCTTGGATCGGTGATCGACAAAAGCTGAAATACCCTCTGCTAGCGCCATTGTCCCTAGTCGGTGTAAACAACAGCGATGACAATGATGTATTTTTGATAGGTAAAAGCCGTAGTGTGATTTTAAGAGCAAACGGTAAATTTACTTTAGTAATAAATGCTCCATCAGGAACTTATCCTCAGAACAAAGGACACCTAACCATTTCATGGCAGGCATCTTAACTTTAGACAAAAGGTAATTTTCATCTAAAATTTTAGAACCTGCTACTGAGCAGGTTTTTAGGATTCACACTAAATACTTCCGGTCAACAAACTGTAAAGACCTTCAAACTTTGTAATTATCAAGAATTTTCTATCGCAAACCTTGCACGCAATACTTCTGCTACTGTCCACGCTTGGGCAATACATCCCCGTGGAGTCATGGGTGCATCGCCATCAAAAATTTCGCTGAGACTACCGACACCGTGAGCAGCGAGATGGTTCGCCATTGGCTCTAGGAACTGACGAGCAATAGCCGGATTTTTATAAACACGCATATGTGCCAAGACAAACGGACCCAACAACCAACCCCAGACTGTTCCTTGATGATAAGCTCCATCACGTTGATACTGATTGCCTCCGTAGGTTCCCTGATACTGGGGATGGTTGGGGGCAAGCGAGAGTCCTTCTCCTGTCGGAACAGGTGAGCCAACGGACACGCTACGCGATCGCAACCCATGGGAAGTCAGCAGCATCCGCCCACAAGCATCTACCACTCCTCTTTGTTGGGCTGGTGTGAGCGGACTTTCGGGTAAGGATACGGTAAAAATTTGGTTGGGGCGCAGAGATGCGTCATCTCCATCGGGAGCATCTAGCACGTCATAGCAGTAGCCTGTCTCCTGATTCCAGAAGCGAGAAAATCTGACTTGGGCGCGGTTAGCGATCGCTTCATACTCCTGATATGGCTTACCAATATGCCGAGCAAACTCTGCCATTGTTCGCAAAGCATTATACCACAGAGCATTGACTTCAACTGGTTTGCCAATACGCGGTGTCACAACCCAATCACCAACTTTGGCATCCATCCAGGTGAGTTGCACACCCGTTTCCCCTGCATAAAGTAAACCATCCGTAGAATCGAGGTGGATATTGTAACGTGTGCCGCGACAGTGCCAGTTGATGATGTCTGCAAGCACCCCAAAGAGTTCATGTAACAAATCATCATCCTCAGTGGTATTGTAGTAAGCGCGGACTGCTTCAAAATACCAGAGAGTCGCATCGACTGTATTGTATTCGGGTGTCTCGCCCGCATCAGGGAAACGATTGGGTAACATTCCTTGGTCTACATACTTGGCAAAGGTGCGGAGAATTGAACGTGCTATCTCCGGGCGTCCAGTGGCAAGGGTCAAACCAGGCAGGCTAATCATCGTATCACGTCCCCAGTCGCCAAACCAGTGATAACCAGCGATGATAGTTTTACCGTGAGGATCTTCTGGTACAGAACGGTCAACGATAAACTGGTCAGCAGCCAATACCAGCTGATTGACCCAAGCAGGAAAATCTTTAGCATTGAGGGGTCGGTTAGATTTCCAGAGTCCGATTAACTTCTGCTCTTGAGCGTGACGGTGTTGGAGTGCGGCTTCACCATTCAAGTCTGGTTGCTCAAGAGTGCTAGCAACAAACGTGAGCGATTCTCCAGGATTGAGTGTCGCTTCAAAGGTGGCGGTGTGGAGGTGGTCTTCTTTGTCGCTCAGTCCTCGGTAGCGTTCAACTGCTAAGTCAAAACCATAGTACCAATTATGAACAAGGGATGCACTGCCGTGGTCACTCAGCAGATATAGGGGTACAGCACCCGGATAAGCAGTCACACAAATCCCTTTTGTAACTGGCTCAACGCTCATCTGCCAACCGTTGCTTTGGGTGCTACCATGATAATCGCGGTAGTTGACCATTGCTTTGAGCATCAGCTTTAGCGGTTGAGTGGCGCGACGCAGAGCATATTGGACATAGGTTGTATTAGCTCCCTGCTGCATCCACACCCGTTTTTCTAACAAAGCATCGGCAAAGGCAAAATGCCAAACAGGAATTGTGCCTTCCAAGGAAAAGCGTTCGATGTGCTGGTAGCCGTTGGGACTGACGGTCCCATCCGCCCAACGGTTGGTGTGGAGAGGGAAAGAGCGAGCATCGTACAGGGTAGTTTCATCCAGTTTTGTCAGCAGCAAAGTGCGCCCCAGAGGGGGTTTCAATGCTGCTACCAGTAAGCCGTGATAGCGGCGAGTCAGTAAACCTGCTACAGTGCCAGAAGCGTAACCACCAATGCCGTTGGTGACTAACCATTCCCGCGACTCTGCAATGTTGAGATTACCGCAGATTTCCCGCCCAAATTCAATACACATAAGTCTACACACTTCCTTGGGATCGATATCTGGAGTATCGGCTATTAACCCTATATTGTGCTGAAAGTGGGATTAAGAGTTGATGAGAGAACTAGGTGAGTTAATTCAGGGTAGAAAAGCCGTCATTGTACCATAAAATAATTTTCCAAGAGGTCTAATCAAAAAGGTTTGCTTGGTGGTGACGCGATCTGAGAAAATCGAGCGTAGACTTTATATAAATACAAGTTTAGGAAACACTAAAAATGGTTGAAACTTCAGAACACACACCAACAGATCTGACTTCCCCTCAAGACCTGAGCGAGATCATTGCAGAATTTGAGGAATATCGCCAAAGGTTAATTAGCGAAACCCTAGCAACGGCGCAAAAGGCTAAAGTGATGAAGGCAACTGCTCTCGCCCAACTTGAGCCGGAACTTGCCAAGATTGATGCCGTACTTAAAGAACTCCGCGATCGCCAAGCTGTTCTGATGACGAGTCATTAGTATCGCTACTTTAGAAGTCAAAAGTCAAAAATCTTTGAGTAATATGCTCAACTCATGTGAAACTCAATCCGAGGGTAATTTAATGCCGCCGTCTCAGGACCAGACTGATACTTTGCTAGAAGCAGTCAAGGAGCAAATGGATCTGGACACTTTTAATCCCAATGACCAAGCACTTCTCAAGCGCATGGTTGAGTGTCTGGGAGATTCGCGGGGGTTAGTCAGGATGCGAGTCGCGGAGACACTCGGTCAAATTGGTGAGTTGGCAACCCCGGTCTTACTAGAAGCGCTGGTAGATCACCCTAATGTGGTTGTGCGTCGCGCCAGTGCCAAAACTCTGACAATCATCGCCGATCCAAAGGCAGTTCCAACCCTGGTTTACTCCTTCCTAAATGATGAGGACACAGTTGTTCAGGGTTCGTCAGTCGGTGCATTAGCTAGGACAGGTGAAGCAGCCGTACCAGCCTTGCTAGAAATCTTAGCGTCACCAGATTCCTCTGAAAATACCAAGGGTCATGCTGCATGGGCACTGGCATTTATCGGTGCACAGGCAAAGGAGTATATTTATAAGGAAATTGACTCTGACTCGCCTGACGTTCGCGCTGCTGTGGTTGGGGCGATCGCCAAAACTATTCAGGAAGAACCTGAGCCGGAAGCATTCAATATCCTGATTAATGCCCTCAGCGATCCAGAGACAATCGTACGCTGCGAAGCAGCAGCAGCTTTGGGCAACTTGACCTATCGACCAGCAGTTGCCAACCTCACTCAGTTACTGCATCATCCTGATTGGGAAAGCCGCAAAGCAGCAGCATTGGCATTGATGAAAATTGGCGTAAGCGTTGCTCCTTCAAAAGAGGTTCGCACGGTGTTAGAACCCCTACAAGCAGCATTAGCCCAGGAAAGCGAAACAACGGTTCAGCAAGCGATCAAGTTGGCGATTTCTCAAATTGAGAAACACTCAGAGCAAGACGACTGGGATTAGGAAATTTAAACTGGAAGAAAGATGAAGCTTGAACTCAGCGAAGCGGTCAAAGAACTCATTCAAAAAGCAAGAATTGTTAGTTTTTCCTGCTGGGAGACGACGCACCCAGCAGCGATCATTCCCCTGTTCCAGGCGGCTGATGATGAGGGACGTTATCTCACTGATGAAGATTTACAGCAGATCCAGACCCTCTGTCCCCAAACCTCAGAATTCATTCCAGTAGCACAGCTGCTGCGCGATCGCTCTGGCGAAATTGTGAATGAAGCTAGGGAACAAGTGCTAATCACCTTTCCTAATATTACTCAAGCCGGAGGCGGTCTTTACCCACCAGAGCGTGCCGAAGCCTGTTGGCGTGACTTTTGGCACTTTTTACGTTGTATAACTTACGGGATTGCCGGTCAAAATACTCAATATACAAGCTCTGCCGGACTTCATTACATGAATTTGCTGTATCAAGAATTACAAGTGCCTCTTGATGCAATGGTGGTTGGCTTGGAAAACATTAAAATTGCTAGTTTGAAGCAGATAAACTTTAACCAGCAAGCTGCCCTCGCTCCCTATTTTGACCACCTCATTACTCAACTCAAATCCTTCACGAAAGAATCGAAGGATGGGTAGTTGCAAAACTCCAGTTACGAATTTGGATTCACGCCCAACGAGCGCAATTGTTCACGCAAATGGGCATTTTCCTGTTCAGCTTGCTCTGCTCGTTGGCGTTCGGCTTCTGCTCGCTCATCTCCGGTCAACAACAAATTACCTTCGTTATCCCACCAACGTAACCACGGTAATTCGGCATTCAAATAATAGCCTTGCCACATTTAAAATTACACATGGACACATCTCACGCAATCACCTCAGCAGTTGCCAAACTTTACAACACCTATCCCTTTCCTCCAGATCCCCTTCTAGACGAACCTCCACCAGGATACAATTGGCGCTGGAATTGGGTGAGCGCTTATAACTTCTGCACAGGGCGCAAACCTGATCGGGAAAATATTCGCATCCTAGATGCAGGATGCGGGACGGGAGCAGGGACAGAGTATCTAGTACACCTAAATCCCCATGCGCAAGTGGTCGGGATTGATTTGAGTGCAGGAGCGATCGCAGTCGCCCGCGAACGTTGTCAGCGTTCCGGAGCTAACGGTGTAGAATTTCACAACGTTAGCATTTATGATGTGGATCAGATTCCTGGTCAATTCGACTACATCAATTGTGTTGGCGTTCTACACCATCTGCCCAACCCCATCAAGGGTATACAAAGTCTAGCATCAAAGCTGGCTCCGGGCGGACTGATCCATATTTTTGTCTATGCCGAATTGGGACGGTGGGAAATTACCCTAATGCAGAAAGCGATCGCACTCCTCCAAGGCGATCGCCGAGGAGACTACCAAGATGGTGTGAAAGTCGGTCGGCAAATCTTTGCTAATCTGCCGGAAAATAATCGGCTGTTGAAGCGGGAAAAGGAGCGTTGGTCGCTAGAAAATCAGCGAGATGGTTACTTTGCCGATATGTATGTCCATCCCCAAGAAATAGATTATACCATCGATACTTTGTTTGAGTTGATCGATGCCTCCGGATTAGAGTTTATTGGCTTCTCGAATCCCTCGTATTGGCAATTGGAACGGTTGATTGGTCAACAACCTGACTTGATGGAACGGGCTGCGCAATTGAGCGATCGCCAACGCTACCGCTTGAGTGAACTTCTTGACCCAGAGATTAGCCACTACGAATTCTTCCTCGGTCAGTCTCCTATATCTCACATGGACTGGTCGGATGACACCACCCTCCTCAATTCCATTCCCGAACGCAGTCCATGCATAGAAGGGTGGCCAAGTCAAGTCATCCTAGACTATAACTATCAAGTCGCCAAATTGAGCGAAGCAGAATATGCCTTTTTGGATGCGTGCGACAAAGCTCAGGATCAGCAAACAGTTCGGACATTAATCCAGAATACGGGGATGGATCTCCAAGGAGTGCGATCGCTCCAAAACCGCCAACTAATTCTGCTCACCGTAAACTCGTAGTAACCGAAAAAGAACTCAGCAACTCCTGAGCCAGAAGTCAGGAATTGCTGAGTTCTTTCTTGGTAAAAATTCTATTTTAGAAATGAACTATGTTTGACAATTTTCAACCAACATATATTATTGCCATAACTGCTGTTGTTTCTAGTATGGCACTTCTCGGTTATTTTTCCTGGAAAACTTTGATAACCTCAGATGTTTTTCAAAAAGGAATCGATCTTTATCAGCAAGAAGATTATAAAGGTGCAGAGGCAGCTTTTCGTCGAGTCATTTCTTTGAATTCTACGAATGATGTCGTTCACTTGCTGCTAGGAGAAACTTTGATGCAGCAAGGTAAACTAGAAGAAGCAATCCAACAGTTTCGAGAAGTTATTCACCGCGCTCCCAAAAAAGTTGATGCTTATTTGCGTTTGTCAAATGCTTTCATGCGACAAGAAAAGAAAGAGGAAGCAATAGCAACTCTGGAAAAAGCTAGAGATTTATGCCAAGCACAGCGTCAACCAGAAAAAGCAGAACAAATTAATCGTATTCTTCAGAAAATTAGTAAAAATAATTCGTAGCTCATGGCTGAACAAAGGGGCAAAATCTACATCGTAGGTGCTGGACCTGGAGATATAGCATACTTAACACTAAAGGGTTATAAGCTGTTATCAAGTGCTGAAGTTTTGGTTTACGATGCTTTGGTAGATACTGAGTTGTTGCAATGCGTACCGTCTGATTGCTTGAAGCTGAATGTGGGAAAACGTGGTGGTCAACCGAGTACACCCCAAGGAGAAATTAACGAATTGCTGGTAAAGTATTGTCAGCGCCTAAAGCAAGTTGTTCGCCTGAAGTCTGGTGATCCATTTATTTTTGGTCGCTGTACCTCTGAAATTGAGACGTTGAAAGCGGCTGGTTGTGAGTTTGAAGTTGTCCCAGGAATTTCCTCAGTTTTAGCAGCACCGTTGCTAGCAGGAATTCCTCTCACAGATCCAGTCATGAGTCGATGTTTTGCTGTATTTACTGCTCATGAACCAGATGCTTTGGATTGGGAAACTCTATCACGGTTGGAGACATTAGTTATTTTAATGGGAGGACAGCATCTAGCTGAAATTTTACATCGGCTAGTGCGACAAGGGCGATCGCGCTCAACTCCCATTGCCATTATCAAATGGGCTGGAACTGTGCAACAAGAAATCTGGACAGGTACATTAGAAGATATACTTGAGCAAACATCGGGTGTGTCGTTGTCGCCAGTGGTTATTGTGATTGGTGAGGTTGTAGGACTACGCAGTTATTTGCAACCTGAGAAAATATCATTAGAGAATTTTTCAGTAGCTAACACTTTACACTCCCAAACCATGCACACTAATCTCCCCCTCTCCTCCTCCACGCGCCCTTTGACTGGTAAAACAATTGTAGTGACACGAGCAGCTGGACAATCAAGCCAGTTTACCCAAGTCCTCGCTTCATTTGGCGCAAATGTCATTGAAATGCCAACATTAGAAATTGGTTCGCCTTCGAGTTGGGAAGGTTTGGATAGTGCGATCGCTAATTTATCGGACTTCCACTGGTTAATTCTCACTTCCACCAATGGTGTAGATTACTTCTTTGAAAGACTCTTCGCACAGGGTAAAGATGCACGCACTTTAGCTGGAATCAAAATTGCCGTTGTCGGTGAGAAAACAGCTCAACGTCTCAATCAACGCTGTGTACAAGCAGACTTTATTCCTCCTAACTTTGTTGCAGACTCCTTAGTGGAAAACTTTCCTGAAGAACTTACAGGTAAAAAGGTTTTGTTTCCCAGAGTAGAAAGCGGCGGACGGGAAATTTTAGTTCAACAATTAACTGCAAAAGGAGCAGAAGTAATAGAAGTAGCGGCTTATCAATCTTGCTGTCCTAAAAATGTACCTTCCTCAGCAGAGTTAGCCCTCAAAAGTGGAAATGTGGATGTAATTACCTTTGCCAGTTCCAAAACAGTACAATTTTTCTATCAACTAGCAGAAAGGATATTCTCTAAAAATTCTCAAGACAATCAATCTTCGGTTACTGATATGTTGGAGGGAGTTTGTATTGCTTCCATCGGTCCCCAAACTTCTAAAACTTGTCGTTCTATATTTGGGCGTGTGGATATAGAGGCTGAGGAATATACTTTAGATGGATTGACTCAAGCGCTGATAAAATGGGCAACATTATAATTATAACCGCAGATGCACGCAGATAAACGCAGATACATTATCCGCGTGCATCCGCGTACCCCTTTGGGGAAGCAAGCTACATCTGCGGTTTCATATTCAAAAAATTGAAAATGACTCATGACAAAACGTATTATCGGGTTAACTGGAGGCATTGCTACAGGAAAAACAACTGTTGCTAATTATTTAGCTAGTGCTTACAATTTGCCCATTTTAGATGCAGACATCTATGCAAGGGAAGCTGTATCTGTAGGTTCACCGATTTTGCAAGAAACTGCTCAACGCTACGGAGAACAAATTTTACTCCCAAATGGGAACCTCAACCGCAAAAAGCTGGGTGAGATTATTTTTAACAATCAAGAAGAACGCCACTGGGTAGAACATTTGATTCATCCTTATGTAGGCGATCGCTTTCTAGAAGAAATTACCGTATCGCCTGCACAAACATTGGTATTAGTTATACCTTTGCTGTTTGAAGCGAGAATGACAGATTTAGTGACAGAAATTTGGGTAGTCAGTTGTTCTGAGGAAAAGCAACTGCAAAGATTGATGCAGCGGAATCATTTAACTTTAGAGCAAGCCAAAGCTCGTATCAAAAGTCAAATGTCGATAGTAGAGAAAGTAGCCCGTGCAGATGTTGTGTTGGATAATTCCTCTACTCTTGAAGCGTTGCTGAAACAGGTAGATACAGCCATTTTAAATATGTAAACGCTTGAGTACACGAAACTAATGACCGATTTCGTCACAAAAATTTAATGATGCCAACCCCGTCATCCAACGGTGTAAAATCCACAATGGGAAGGCAAGTGGCGTTTTAGTATCCGAGAACGGTCAGGGGACAGTGGAAGATTGCGACATCTTTAGCAACGCCTATTCAGGAGTGGAAATCAGGAAGGGTGGCAACCCCATCATTCGGCAGTGCAAAATTAATCAGAATAAGGAGAATGCCGTGTATATACACGACAAGGGCGCGGGTACAATTGAAAACTGTGATTTAACAGGTAACGTTCGCAGCGCTTTTAACATTGATAACCCTGTTTTGTCACTCTCGGAAAATAAAAATTAAAGCCAAACTTTGAACTGTAGATAGAACGGGCATTTGAGCGTTTATTTTCTAACACAATGTCTGAAATCATGGCTTTTGGTAAAAGTCTTATGCTGTAAGCATTCCAGATTATTCTCTACCGAAAGTGACAAAAGAGAGTTACCACTTCCCAAGTGCAGCGCAGTGGAAACCAAGAATAGTCTACTTTACGATTAATAGGACTTACGCATTGACAGAAGATACCAAATATGAAGTATGGGTTTCAGGCATTGAAACGTGATTTTTCGCTGATGTTTGAGCGATCGCGCTCCGCGCACTGCCCCGAATCGCAATCGCTATTTATATAAACTTCATCCCCAAAAGCCTGAAACGACGCAATTTCGTAAAGTCTGCCGGAGGAAGCAACCCAAGCGGCGAGCTTTACGTTAATACACATAATAGTAAATTTGTACAGTGCGTAAGTCCTACAGGAATTACAATATGCTCCCACAGACTTGTTCCCAGTCTCAGACTGGGGGGAATACAGTTATCGAGGCTCCACCTCGCGTTTAGGAGGATCTTCAAGAACTAGGACAGCCTAACCGAGAGGTATTGACACTAAGCCTACTCATCAATTAATAGAAACCACCCCACGAAAGGAATGAAGTATGTTAAAAAACTTATTGAAATCAAAACTTCTCGGGTCAATTCTTTGACCCGAACGATCCACATCTCGATGGGTCGTAATTCTTTCATCTGGAACATTACTTTGAGCAATGAGCCAAGCCAGAGATTGGTATTGGGCTTCTGTATAGCCGGTGTGAGTGGGTTCGTTATTCATGACACCAGATAGCGGTGTTTCTAAACCAACGTGATAAGCAAAGTTATTCACAGATGGAGGTAGCTGAGGATTTGTCTTCACAGTTTCTGAACCAAGCGGTCCATCAAAGACTGAATTAGCTGCACCAAACGCTCGCTTTTCTGGAGGGACTATGTAAACAACTGTCCCATCTAGCTTAATCATAGTGTGGTAACTTGCTTGAACATTATTATCATCGTGAGGAGTCTGAAAAAAATTAATGGCACTGGACGCAGGTGCAGCGGTTTCATGAAGTACTATGATTGGTAAATTGTTGACAAGTGTACCATCAACATCTTTAGCAAACCGCTCTCCAAAGTTAGTTGGGTTTGCCCAAGCAATTTCATATCCAGGTTTGTAAGCCTTAAAAGCCGCAGTAGTCTTAACTGGGGAAATGCGAGTCTTTTGGGATTTGCTCTTTAGGTTTGTCTTCTGTTGAGGTTGAGATTTTGAATTTTGACTAGACAGAGCCGTCTTTGGATTTGGCATTTTTGTCTTAGCTATGGGTTGGCTCTTTGGGTTTGTCTGCTGTTGAGGTTGAGATTTTGGAGCTTGAGGAGAAAGAGCTGTTTCCGGAATAAACGCTGGAGTTTTGACCTCGGACTGTGATTTTGAATTTTGATGAGAGAAATCTGTCTGTGGATTTGCTGTTACTGCCCTAATATCTGGTTGAAAGTCCCAATGGTGACTAGAGATGGTGTTTTGTGGATTTGACGTTGCCTTCTTCTGCAAAAACTCTATATTTCCAATAAGCAACCCCAATATCAGACCAACAAGCACCAGAAGAACTAAAAGCCATCCAGTTGTTTTTACCCTGAATCTCATTTTTCTAATGATTTTGATAAATATTTTTATATTTCACTTATAAAATAGACAAGTTTTAGTATATTTCACAAATACAAAATGACACACGTAGGTGAATTGTATCTTTATATTAGATTATTATGTATCTTTATATAAGATAACTTTAGACATGAGGTTCGATTCAGAAAATATCTGTCTAGAGGTTTGTCTGCTAAAGATGCTGTTCTTAGTTTTTTTGTTTGATGACAATGCGCGGCTTCGGGTAAACACATTGCTGTCTCAAAGACGCAAGAATCCTCCTGGTTCCCAACTGTGGGAAGCGTTAAAGCATTAACACTCAAGTCTTCCACAATCAAATTTATTGAAGAACAAGACGTTTCTCCAAGCTTTTAAGCTTAGAGTCTATTGAAGACAAGGTTGGAGATGTCGGGGAGTCTTGAGTTTCTTGCAAGGAACGCTCTGCCTTAAGTTCTGCAATCTTGGCTTTGATTGCCTCAGATATAGCATGATTGACAGCAACTTGGTTATTTGGTTGTATTTGTGCAATGCGTTGCCGTAAGCTTTTCAACTGAGATTCGATTTTTTGCATAACTGGGGCTTCTGGCGTAAATACAGGCTCTAGCAATGCTCGCTTGACTTCTAGTTCTGCAATCTTAGCTTTGATAGCTTCAAATACAGCACGATTAACAACTGCTCCCTTACCATCTGATTGTATTTGTGAAAGGCGTTGCTGCAAGCTTCCAATCTGAGATTCAATTTTGTTCATGACTGAGGATCCTGGTCCAAATACAGGCTCTAGCATCGCACGCTGTATCTCTAGTTTCACAATTTGTTGTGTTATTGTCTTTATAGAATCTTTGGCATTGGAAGTCGATTCCAAATTAGCGATACCACTAGAAGCTGTGCGAACTCGCTGTTGCATTAACACTACGCCTATTGTTGCTAGCCCAGAAACTAGAACAATAATTAGCATAGAGAGCATAAATAGGTTGCGCCTCATAGATAATTCCTCCAGAGGTCAGACTATATTTAACTTTTTAGGAGTTTTTACTTAGGGTTTAGCTTGCTTATATACAGTTACTTAATGTATTTTTATTTAGCCAACAATATTTGATTCTAAAGACTATTTTAGGCAGTAGAAGGTTCCGAATATTTACTTAATTCGTAATTTGTAATCTATGTCATTATGAATTAAGAATGAATTTTACCGAATAAGAATTCAGGAGTCAGGAGTCCAGGAGTCAGAATGAACTCCTGCGCGACGCTTGGTTGAATAATAGACCTCTTGCAAAAGTGAGATTTTATGACGTTCTGTTCTCCTCTGTTAAGAGTTCCAGTCTAATGGTATAGCGCCCCCGAATTTATTCGTGGAAAAAAAAGAAAAGCGTTCGCCTCTGGCGTCGCCCCTTCTCCTAAGGGAGACGCTGCTTTGTAAGTCCTGCGGACAGGCTTGCGCCAACGCCCTTGGCGTCGCCCCTTGGGCGAAGGGCGATGGGCGAAGCAACTTTACCGAAACCCCCGAATTCATGATGTTGTTGGCGAATTAGTGAGGGGTTAGACACCACATAGGATTGGATGAAATGATCAGATAATTTGACGCAGGTGAGCCGCTTGCGATTGGGTAATGTCGGCGGAATTTTTGGATGGGATTGA
>JAHHHH010000005.1 GCA_019359415.1 Iphinoe sp. HA4291-MV1
TGGAAACTTTTAACGCTTGTGGAGAGATGACCCTCTACCCAGATTTGGCGACAAGTCTAGGCAAGGTTGCTCAGTCAAACAAGAATCCCCGCACGTAGCGAAAGCGGAGTGCGTGGGAGCGTCAATTAAAAGTCCCTTAGCAACTACAAAACGGGTGGAAGTCCTACTTGCTTAGGTTCAACAAACTTACCATCAAAGCCCATAGTTTGTTTTTCGATAGTTCTGGCATCAGCTAAAGCCTTGCGAAGTTCAGCACGCTCCATCTGATCTTGAATTCCACCCAGGATGTAAATCAGTAACCTCGCAGCCAGATCTCTTCCAGCAACCTGCACCCGCTTCTTGTTTGGATCGTACAAAACGCCATACCAGAGAGATTGTGGGTACTCCATACCACTGAAGCCACCTTGCTGATCGAACTTCCGCAGCTTCTTAAAGATATCTGCTAGCAAGAACTCTTTTTTGAAAACCAAAATTCCCAGAGCTTGAGCTAATGCCACTTGAGCCACAGGGCGGAAAAGCATATTTCCTTCACCTCCATCCTTCTCAAAGCTAAACCGTCGCAACCCAGGAGTATCCTCTTCTTCAAGAAGTTGATAACTGGGAAGGTTTGCCAAATAATCAAATAGTTTTGTGAATTCCTCAATCCCGGCTTCAAGTTCATCATTCTCTGGGCGCATGGGAATTAAACCTTTTTCCAAGGGTTTCCAGTGAGGAAATTTTTGTCCCAAGTATCGCTCAGACATATCTTGAAGAGCTTGCAGCGTCGTCAAAACCGTAGAATTTGCTGCAACCGTCGCACTATTCCAATTGACGCGAGGGTTACGATCTTGCCGTTGTTCCAAAAGTGGATGGGAGGTGGCGATTTTTCTAGCAACGATCGCAAAACCATCATCCTCATTCAACTGTGCTAACTGACCTTTCGTCAAGGGTGCAGCCATCAAGTTGACATGAACAAAAATGGATCTCACCCTTCGTCTTGCCTGGATACGGGTTTCAAAAGCAGCCACAGCACAGATGAACTCAATACCAATTTTTTCCTTGGGCAAGCTTTGCAAGTAAGCAGGATCTACTTGGTACTGCTCTATCAAGTTAGGCACTGTGATAAAAGTGTCGTCAGCAGTTTTATCTTTTTTGTAGCGCTGGAGTTTCCCAGTTTTGAGCAACTCCATCAGCCCTTGCACTCCCATCAGTCGATGTTGACCATCCAGTGCATAAATAGTGACATTATCTTCAGAAATGTTGAGTAAACCTACTTTACCATCTTTATCTAGAGGTGTGAAATCGGTGGTAGATTTTTTGGCTCGTCCCTTGCTATCCCACTCCGGCGCTTTGGGATTATCCACCCACGGTTGGTTAATCACCACAAGAACCGGTGGAAACTTATGATTTTTCCGAGCTGTCAAGTACTGTACTAAAGGTGCTTGACGTGACCAATCAAGGGAACGCTGCTGAATTTCATCAATGCTATCTGCGTCAATTTCAATGTTATCAGTTTCTGGATTATACTTTTTCTGAAGCAGTGGTAAGCTAGAGGCGAAGTGAACACGACCTGCAAACCATTCCAGTGTCACAGAGCCAACATACGCCTCAGTACCACCCATCTCTGTTTTTTGAACGAGAATCTGATCCTTTTTTTCCAGGAACTTCTCCAGTAGTAAGGCGAGTACTTGCTTCTCCTTGTTTTCCCGTTCTAGGTATTCTCTAGCGATTTCAATGGTTTGGTTAGATATATGATCACTCATGGTAGTTTTTAAAAACTAAATGGTATACTATAGCCTGATTTTCTATAAATTTGGGTACTTATAGTAAAGTTTTTAAAAAGTTTACACTGAATCATACTGAAATTTCGTACGATTTGAAACTCGCCTAGGGAGTTTTGCCAGTGTAGCAACGAATTTCATTCGCCAGGATTATAGAAATGAGGTAACATTCATGTTTCCAAAGGTAGAGAAAAATGACTACAGCACAACAGATAGAGAATAAAGGTCAGCAGAGGAGTACTGTAGCAGAGTTAGTAGATGATATCAAAGCTCTCTTAAATGAAATCCAACAGTTGTACTGTCAAGACCAAATACCTTGGATTATAGGTGTATCCTGGGGTAAAGATTCTAGTACAGTATTGCAGCTTGTCTGGAGTGCGATCGCTGCTCTTGCTCCAGAAAAAAGAACGAAAACTATCCATGTCATTACAACAGATACTCAAGTAGAGAATCCTATAGTTTCTGCTTGGGTTCGCAAATCTTTACAGCAGCTGAAGTCTGCTGCGAAAGAACAGGAAATGCCGATGGAAACACATCTGCTTCAACCAGTCGTTCAAGACACATTCTGGGTGAACCTCATTGGCAAAGGCTACCCAGCACCACGCAATCAGTTTCGCTGGTGTACCCAACGCTTGAAAATTAATCCTGCGAACCACTTCATTCGTGAGATGGTTCGAGCAAACGGTGAAACAATTCTTGTCTTAGGGACTCGCAAAGCTGAGAGCAGCAAACGTGCTGCCACAATGAAAAAGCATCAAATTGGTAGAGTGCGCGATCGCCTTAGTCCCAATGCTAGTTTGCCTAACTCCTTAATTTACACCCCCATTGAAGATTGGAGTAACAATGATGTTTGGATTTACCTTAATCAATGTGAAAATTCTTGGGGAAAAAGCAATAAAGAATTATTCAATATGTATAGAGGTGCAACAGCAGATAATGAATGTCCCCTAGTTGTTGATACTTCCACTCCTAGTTGTGGAGATTCCAGATTTGGGTGCTGGGTTTGCACACTAGTCAATCAGGATAAGTCAATGGAGGCGATGATCCAGAACGATGAAGAGAAAGAATGGATGCAGCCTTTACTTGATATCCGCAATGAATTGGATGCTGAAGATGATCGGGATAAAAGAGATTTTAGAAGAATTTGGGGGGATGTTCAGCTCTTTGAACGCAATAAAGATGGAGAAATGTCTGTTGAACCAATTCCTGGTCCCTATACTAAATATTGGCGTGAATATTGGCTAAGAAAAGTTATAGAAGCACAAACACAAATCCGTCGCACAGCACCAGAAAATATGCGTGATATCATCCTAATGACTACAGAAGAACTCAGCGAAATTCGCCGTATTTGGCTAGAAGAAAAACACGAATTTGATGATAGTTTACCCCGCATTTATGAAGAAGTGACAGATGAACCTTTCATAGATCCACGTCCCGGTGCTGGTTATAGTCTATTAGGTAGTGATGAATGGGCGGTGTTGGAGGAAATTTGTGATGAAGACGTCATGCATTTAGAACTCATGGCGAAGCTTTTGGACACAGAACGCCAGTATCGCAAGATGGCACGTCGCGTAGGAATTTACGATGCACTGGAGAAATGTTTCAAGACAAGTTCGCGTTCGCAAAAAGAAGCAATTGATAACGCCCGTTTAACACGCGATTTGAAAGAAGCAGTGACTCAAGGTGACGTTACAAAGGTAAAGCAATTGACTTTAGGGGATGTTGCTGTTTCTGAAAATGACGAAACAGCCAAACCGCAAAGTTGGGCAAATATCAAATTTAAAAACAGGGATTCGGTTGATGGAAATTTAGGTGAATAAAATTGCTAGATACAAAAAACTAGAAACCAGGCGAATTCCATTATTCCATTCGCCTGGTGTATTAGTATGATCACATGATACTCTTTGCCTGTGTAGACGCGAATTCCATTCGCCTAGTATATTTTTTTTATCATCACATGATATTCCTTGAACTTGTACTAGAAAACTTTGGTCCCTACAATGGACGCCAAGTTATCAATCTTAACCCAAAGGAAAAAGACGATTCTCGTCCTATTATCTTATTAGGTGGAATGAATGGCGGGGGCAAAACAACTTTGATGGACGCCATTCGCCTCGCGCTTTATGGATCTCGTGCTCAATGTTCTACCCGTGGTAATTTAAGCTATAGCGATTTTCTCAGCCAATGCGTTAACAGCCATACTCCAGCCATTGAAAAAACACGAGTTGAACTGCTGTTTGAACACATTGAAAATGACAAACCAGTTATTTACCGTATTGTCAGAACTTGGGAAAAAAATCCAAAGGATGGTAAAGACCACTTAGGCATATTAGAATTAGGCATTGCTAGACAAGATGATTGGCTCAGAGAAGAATTAGTTAATACTTGGGACGATTATATTGAAAATCTACTACCTTTAGGAATTTCTAATTTATTTCTCTTTGATGGAGAACAAGTTAAGGAACTTGCAGAACAGGAAGTACCACCACCTATTGTCGTTGATGCAATTCGCGGACTTTTGGGGCTAGAATTGGCAGAACGTTTAGCAGTTGATCTAGAAATGGTAGTCAACCGCAAACGCAAGGAAATAGCCGATACGAAAGATTTGGTAAATATAGAGGAAATTGAGCAAAGACTAAAACAGCAACAAACAGAATACGAAAAAAACAAGAATCAGCTAGAAACATTAACAACAGAATTACAAGAATCAGAGAAAGAAAAGCAAGAAGCATTTGATAAATTTGTTTCTGAAGGTGGTAAAATCGCGGCAGAACGAAATCAGTTAGAACTACAGCAGAAGCAAAAGACTACTGAGGTAGAACAAACACGTCAGGGGATGTGTCAATTAGCAGCTAATTTTCTGCCACTAGCGTTGATTGAACCTCTACTGACTCAAGCGCAACGCCAAGGGGAAAAAGAATTTCGCATTCAACAGGCACAAATAGCAAGAGATATCTTGTTTGAGCGCGATAAACGTTTACTAAATTGGATTACTCAAGTAGGAATTTCTGAAGAACAATTTGAAAAAATAAAAGCATTTTTAGAACAAGATGAAGAGGCATTGCGAGCAAGTTTGATACAAGCAGAAGAATCTTGGCTATTGGTTGATGCTGAAACTTTGAGTCAATTGGGCAATGTTTTCTACTACTTGCAAAATGACAAGAATATCGCCAAGCAGCAAATCGCTCTTCTCAAAAATAAGGAAGAAGAAATTGTCACTCTGGAAAGACAAATACAAACTGCAGCAGAACCAGAAGCTTATAAACAGTTCGTTGAGGCACTGGAAGCAGCACAAAATAAAGTTTCCGAAATGAAAGCAGCCAGCGAAATAACAAAACGCTACTGTGATGAATTAGAGGCTGAAATAAAAAATATCAAGAAGGATTTACAAGAATATACTAAGCAAAATATTGACTGCAAAAACTACGAACATATCATAGCCGCATCCGCTAAAGTTCAACAAACACTTAAGCTTTTTCGCGAAAAATTAACCCTACGAAAACTCAATAAACTAGAAGTCGAAGTCACCGAGTGTTTCCGCTACCTCCTGCACAAATCAGATTTAGTGCATCGCGTGGCAATTGACACTCACACCTTCAGCCTCTCGCTGTACGATTTACAAGGAAAACCCGTTCCTAAACATCGCCTTTCCGCAGGCGAGAAACAACTCCTAGCGATCGCTTTCCTTTGGGGATTAGCCCGTGTTTCCGGACGCTATTTACCAGTAGCAATTGATACACCATTGGGCAGACTTGATTCTTCTCACCGCAGTAACCTAGTTGAACGTTACTTTCCATCAGCCAGCCATCAAGTCATTCTGCTTTCCACCGACACAGAGATAGGAGAAAAAGAAGTCAAAATGTTACAAGAAAACAATGCGATCGCTCGCGAATATCTCCTCAAATACGACTCATCCACCCGCCAGACAACAGTTCAACCGGGATATTTTTGGTAATCAATTGGGAGCAGGAGTGGATTTATAACCTTTGTAGATGTAGAGATGTAGATGTAGAGATGTAGATGTAGATGTAGAGACGTTGCATGTAACGTCTCTACTGGTAGCTCTGCAATTTAGGTATCAGCTATTAGTAGAAGGTGGTAGCTTAACTGAACTTTTCTGTGAGCGTTAAATGAACTTTTCTGTGAACCATTGTCTGAGCACAAAACTGAGCCTTGAACTCATATTTGCATTAATGGTAAGCCTTGAAGTGTAGCTCAGCACAGAGATATCAATTTAACACTGAGAGGATGTTTGAAAAGTCGGCAATTGAGTAAAAAAACTCTCAGGGCTAATCGCGGTTAATAAGTAAATACAACAGCACCACTGAGAGCAATGAGTAAATCATACTCTACCAACCTTACCCAAGACCAATGGGAACTTATTAAACCTTTGATTCCAGCACCATTACCTGGTGGTCGTCCAAGAGAAACGAATATTTGGGAGGTGATGAATGCCATTTTTTATGTTCTGTATGAGGGATGTCGGTGGCGAGCATTACCTGGCGACTTTCCAAACTGGCAAACCGTTTACACATACTTTCGTAACTGGCGCAAGGATGGAACGTGGGTAAGAATGCATGACAGATTACGGGAGTGGACTAGGGTTGCTTCGGAGCGATCTGCGCTTCGCAGCAGCGCTTCGCTATCGCCAAGTCCCTCTGAAGCTATTGTGGACAGCCAAAGTATCACTCATTGCAGCAATGGTGAGTGAAGCAGTCGGTTATGATGCGGGTAAAAAGGTCAAGGGACGCAAACGGTTCGTAACAGTAGATACTTTAGGCTTAGTACTACGAGTATTAATTACTGCGGCTAGTGTCGGTGAGCGTGAAGGTGGTAAACAAGTACTCAAAAAGGTCAAACAAATGGAACCTTCTGTATCGCGACTACATACAATATGGGTAGATGCTGGTTTTGACGGTAACCCATTCATGCACTGGGTAATGGATTTCTGCCGTTGGATTATACAGGTAGTTATACGACCAAAGGAAAGCAAGAAGTTTGTATTGTTACCTAAGCGCTGGGTAGTCGAGCGAACCTTGGGTTGGCTAACTTGGTGAGCCAGCGCGCCCTTGGGGGTTCCCCCCGTTGTAGCGACTGGCGTTCGCCCTTGGCGTGCCGAAGGCATACCCGAAGGGTGTCGGAGATTGAACAAAGACTACGAGCTATTACCTGAAACCGCAGAGACATTTATCTACATTGCTATGATTCGGATTATGGTAAGGCGATTGGCATAAAATCTTACCGTCAAGAACTTTTCAAACATCCTCTTAAACCCATTCAAAAAATGCTATTAACCGAGTTGCGTCGCCAGCAGCAACTTGAAAATGAACTGAGGAATGTCCTGTCTCTATTAGAAGATAAAGGATTGTCTCAAGGGTACGCGTATCAGAATATCTCGCATCTGATTTGGGCTTGCGAACAAATCTAACTAAGAGGACGTATAAAAGCGATGGAACCACCTATAGACCGTATCAAACTCTCCCAAACAGGCAAAAACCAACTTCTCAAACTCAGACGCAATACCTCATGGAATGAAAATTCGCCTTGCCCCCAGATAGTTATCAACGTAAAGCGCAATCTCAACCAATCGATTAACGCAACGTTCTCGGTATTCAGATTCACAAACTCGATCAACGTTTCCAATCGTAATCACGGGTAAGGAATCAAGCGTATTTTCTTCGCACAGCACCAGTTCTAACGAATCTTCTCCTTTCGCACTTCGATTTGCTGTCAGTAAAATCATATGATTCGCTTGTGCTGATCGCCAAACCACTCTGTCGCTACTATCAATTGTCAATGCTATTTCTTCAAACGTTACAAAGTGAATCTCAATAACATTAAGCCAACCTTGGTTAGCGATCGCGTCCAATAGAAGCTTTGCCTGTCCTCTAATATTGTGGTCAACAAGAAACTTCATGACTCAGACTCAAGCTTTGCCTTCTGTGCCTGAAGTTTTGCCCAAGCTGCTTCTCGACCAGGTGGTGGCGGTAGTTTCGCAATTTGAGCAAAGCGTTCACGATTTTGCTCTTCCCAGTACCGTCGAATTTCTTCGTCTTCTTTCACAATGATTTGATACTCTGCTTCGACTTCAGCACGCTTTGCCTCAATGTAAGACATCGCTGCTTCAAATTGTTCATCTGTAATCTGGGGGAAATGTTGCCGGATCATCTCAAGTGGATGACCAGCATGGAGATAGTCCATGAGTTGGTACAGCGTAATGCGAGTACCTGCGATCACAAGTCCGCGCTCTGTACGGTTAACTCCTGCTTGTTGATTAGATACTGAAGCCATCTTTACAGCCCTCTAGAAGCTGCTTTCATCGTACCTCATGAGGAAAGTGGTCAATTGCTCGTCCACCTCATATCAAATTACATTGATTTTGCACAGTAATGTTAAAACTTTAAGATGCTAATAAATTAAGGGTAATCACTGGGAAGTGATTTCCTATTCTATGCAGCCTTATTTTTTACACCTACTCTTTATGGAACCCCCTATAGATCGTATCAAACTCTCCCAAACAGCCAAAGACCAACTCCTCAAACTCAGACGCAATACCAAAATCGACCAATGGAATATCCTGTGTCGTTGGGCGTTTTGTCGTTCCCTCGCCGAATCAACTCCACCCTCACCCGTACCAATTCCCCAAGATAGCAACGTTGAGATGACATGGCGCGTCTTTGGCGGCGAAATATCTGACATCTTGCTACTCGCCCTCAAGCAACGCTGCTACAACGACGGCTTCGGAACTGATAAAGAAATCCTGGCGACACAATTTCGCCTCCACCTACATCGCGGTATCGGTTACCTAGCAGGTGATCCAAATATCAAGAAGATTGAAGATTTAGTTGAATTAGCGACCAAAAAGATATAAAGATTAATAAACCGCAGATGCACGCGGATAAACGAGGCAGTGCGTTGCGGAGAGAAGTTTGAGCGGAGGAAACCTCCGCTCAAAGCTTCGGGGGGTTCCCCCGTTGTTCGCATGATTGCGTCTCCCTTTGGGAGAAGCAACTGTCGTGCAGATAAATTATCTGTGTGCATCTCTTGTTCATCTGTGGTTCCTCTCAATATCTTTATGTCGTCAGAGAGTTACATAGAAATAGAACGCCATAGAGCCGCGATTGTTCGCACTGACTTATCTCGACCTGTGCGACTGGCAATAGAATGGTCGATTATAAATAACGATACCACGTTTTTTGACTACGGTTGCGGACACGGTGGCGATGTGCTTAGAGTAGCAAACCTAGGCTACAACAGTTCAGGCTGGGACCCATACTACTACCCTGATACCCTGTGCATTCGGGCTGATATCGTGAATTTGGGCTACGTCTTGAACGTGATTGAAGATCCAGAGGAACGCCGCCAAGCTCTTTGCCAAGCCTGGGAACTTGCCCATAAAGTCTTAATTGTTGCGACTCAAGTCCTGATAAATGCTCCCAGTAAAACTCAACTTGCTTACGGCGATGGTATCGTCACGAGTCGCAATACCTTTCAGAAATATTACGAGCAAGAAGAACTCAAAAGATACATTGAGGAAACCCTGAATGTCGATGCGGTACCAGTCGCACTGGGTGTCTATTTTGTTTTTCGGGATGAGGCTGAAAAAGAAGGATTCAAGGCAATACGCTTTTTCTCTAGAACCTCAACACCGAAGGTACGCATTCCTACGAAACGGTTTGAGGACTACAAAGAGAAGTTGGAACCACTGATGGCTTTTTTTACTCAACGTGGCAGACTTCCGGTAAAAGGCGAATTGGATAGCGAACAGGAATTGCTGAGTGAATTTAGGAACTTCTGCCGTGCTTTTGCTGTGGTTTTACAAGCGACTGATGAAGCAGAATGGGATGCGATCGCCTACCGTCGTTCTCTTGATATTCAAGTTTATCTTGCTCTCACCCACTTCGATAAACGTCCCGCTTGGCAAAAGCTATCACGAGAAATGCGTCATGACATCAAAGCCTTTTTTGGGAGTTATGAAGAAGCTTGCCAAGTTGCTGACGCCAAGCTTTTCAGTTTGGGGAAAACCGGAGTTGTTCAAACTGCTTGCGAAAAAAGTAAAATTGGCAAACACACTCGTAGCGCTCTTTACATCCATGTTTCTGCCCTTGGTGAACTCGACCCCTTGCTACGCATTTACGAAGGCTGCGCCAGTCGTACTATTGGGCGTGTTGATGGCGCAACACTGATAAAATTTTGTACAGATGAACCGCGAATTTCCTACCTGTTCTACCCCGAATTCGATACTGATCCTCATCCAGGATTAAAGGCGAGTATCACGATTGACTTAAAAACGTTGTGCATTACTCACCGAGACTATGAACAAAGGGCAAATCCGCCAATTCTCCACCGTAAAGAAACATTTGTTACCAGCAACTACCCTCTCTACGAAGAATTTGCTCAACTCACCCAGCAAGAACAAGAATTAGGACTACTCAAGCATAAAAGTGACATCGGAACCCGTGAAGGTTGGGCAAAATGTCTTGCAGAACACGGGGTAGAAATCAGAGGACATCAAATTTACCTGGTTAACAAAAGGTAAGGATTCAACCAAAAAATAAAAAACGCTAAGTGCGTAAGTATGTGGAACTTCGCGTTATAGGTTGGCATCTTTGCCTGACATGACACAGTAAGTGTGGCAAGATATGAAATTCATCCTGGTTAGGAGAAATAAATAAAAACAGTGAAAACAATTTTATCACTACTGCAAGTTTTTAAAAGCCGAAAGATGGTGGCTTTGTCGTTACTAGGTTTTTCATCCGGCTTACCCTTGTATTTAACAACTCAGACGTTACAAGCTTGGATGACTGTAGAAAAAGTCGATTTGGCAGCCATTGGGTTGTTTAGCCTAGTCGGTTTACCTTACTCATTAAAGTTTATCTGGTCGCCTTTGTTGGATCGATTTTCGCTGCCATTTTTAGGACGGCGGCAGGGTTGGTTAATTGCGGTGCAGATTGGGTTGTTAGTAGCGATCGCCTTTATGGCTTTGCAACAACCCAAGCAAGCATTACAACTATTAGCCATCAACGCTTTTGTTATTGCCATTTTCAGTGCGACTCAAGATATTGTCGCTGATGCTTATCGTACTGATGTCCTTCAAAAACTTGAGATGGGGGCTGGTGCGGCGGTTTTTGTCTTGGGTTATCGAGTAGCGCTGTTAACAACAGGTTGGTTGGCGTTTAGACTAGCAGATCAGATTCGGTGGTCATCAGTTTACTTGATCATGGCAGGTTTCATGGTGATTGGAATTCTTGGTACTCTGTTAGCACCGCAACCAAAGGAAATTAGCCCACCAGAATCGTTAGCCGATGCAGTCATATTACCGTTTGGGGAATTTTTCCAGCGCTTGGGTTTACTCCAGGGCTTTTCCATTCTGATATTCATCGTCCTTTATAGACTAGGCGATGCCTTGGTTAACAATATGTCTATACCCTTTTTGCAAACTGAGTTCACTCTAACTGAAATTGGTGATATCCGAAACGGGATGGGACTACTTGCTACCATTGTAGGCACCTTGGCTGGTGGTTCTATCTTAAGCAAAATTGGTATTAATCGTTCACTGTGGGTGTTTGGTGCTTTGCAAGCTTTAAGTAATATTTTTTACTTTTTACTTTCACAAGTAGGCAAAAACTACCAATTTCTAATCATTACTATTAATGTGGAAAATTTTTGTGCTGGGTTAGCAACAGCAGGCTTTGTTGCCTTTATGATGAGTCTTTGTAACCAACGCTTTTCCGCTAGCCAATATGCTTTACTTTCCAGCTTCATGGCTGTTAGTAATAATATTCTTGTTGCTCCGGCTGGCGGATTGGCAAAAAGCATCGGTTGGTCGATGTTTTTCCTCATTAGTATCGTCGCTGCTTTACCGGGGTTATTCCTATTACCATTGTTTGCCCCTTGGAACCAAAAGCCTGCGGCAATTTCCAGACCAGGACTCAACGATGATGAAGAGGATTTATGGGGCAGAAACTAATTATTGTTATCGCAACGGCTATTCTCTTAATTACTGGCGTCTTACTTGGCTACGTTCTCTCTCAGTTAGTTCTAGGATTTTTGACGCCTAACCTACTAACTCTTTTAGGAACTTTCAGCCTCATTATAATTTTTGGTACACTTTATTACGTTTTATTTTGGGAGTTTAGAAGACAGCAGTCGCAGACAGTACCAGCAGGAAGAACGCCACCCTCCCGAAGAGATCAGCGTGGACCTGATACACATCTCAAAAACAGGCTCGTCTCCTTAGCCGGTGATGCTACTATTGCCGAACGGCTGGTAGATCGTGTCAAGCAAGACTACCCTGGTATGCCAGAAAACTGGTATTGGGAAAAAGCGATCGCTGACTTGGAAAGCGATAGCCCGTGAGCGCCAAGCGCCTAAACTCTGTTGAAGCTACCCTTTAAAGAAGATGAAGGAACTTCCAGCAAAGAGATTGAAGAAGGTAGAAGTGTCTAAGCGCAAAGCGCTCAGCATGAGCGTTTGTGTTAGACGGCAAAGTGCAAATGTTTATGGAAGAACTGTGTAAGTTCGCGCCAAGAGTCTTCCGCCGCCAAGCGGTTGTAGGAAGAACGCTCGTGGCAGAAAAATCCATGATCGGCATCACTGTAAACCTTCAACGTGTACTCTTTGCCGAGTTCCTTGAACCGGGACTCGATTTGTTTAATGCGTTCCAGAGGGATGAATGGATCGGCACCACCAAAAAATAAGTATACGGGCACTGTGATATTTGTCACTGCGTCGATCCACTCATCTGGAACCATACCGTAGAAGGGAGCCGCCACCGCGATCTCGGACGACAACTTGCAGGCGGTAAGAAAGGTCAATCCGCCGCCCAAGCAGAACCCAGTCACGCCGATCCTATCTGGGTACACATCGGGTTGTGACTTAACATAAGCCAACGCCGCCCAAATGTCCTCCTCCATAGGCTTGCCGAAATCGAGGCGGTACATCATCGCCATCGCTTGCTCAACCTCGTCGTATCCGAACTTATTGTTTGGCAATTCGCGGTAGTACAGATCCGGCGTGAGAACCACGTAACCTTCGTTCGCAATCCGGGTTGCGACGTCTCGGATATGCGGCGTTAAGCCAAATGCCTCCATCAGCAGGAGGACAGCTGGCTTGCGGCTGCGCTCAGCAGGTGTACACAAGAAGGCGGGCATCTGTCCGTCGGGCGTGGGAATCATCACCTCTGTCTGTTCGATTTGCATCTTTTTTACCGAAAAATTGGGTTTAAAGCCCCGTCCTAGAAGGACGGCTTTAGCCAAAACGTGTTAGAATTGAGACGCCGAGGTGAAACTCCTCTAACCGAAGTGAAACAGTTAAGACACACTTTGAGTTAGGAATTTTAGGGGCAACGAGCAGCGAGAACTCGATAAACAGCTAAGACTTTCAAACGATTGTCGAAAATTGAAAAGCTTTTGGAGTAATCCGCGTACCGTGGGGCACACGGGAACGTACCTTGAAATGGGTAAACGCTTGGGGAGTTGTCCGAAAGTGGAACATAGTGTAAAAAACTGTGTTTCGGATAAGTATGAACCATAAGACCTATAAGAAGGGAAACCAGAAAAAGGCAAGTTCAGCCCAAGAATCTCCGCACTTGCAGGGCGGAGAGTGTCAAATTTTCATTAATCATTGCAAAATATGGCTATATTTCGTCAGTACATTGCACCGTTTCTCGTGGTGCTAATGTTTATTATTGCCCTTGTCGCAGTGAGCGCCCGCATCTTTTTACCGTCTGATATGGCTGCGCCTGCATCTGTAGAAGAGAATGGGGAAGTAGGGGAAGTGGAGGGAATCAATTCCCCACTATCCACATTGTCCACCTTGTCACGCCAGTCGCCTCAACGGGGGGAACCCCCGCACGGCGCTGGCTCCCCTTCTTTAAGTGTCTGAAGAACTACTCCCAGGTTACAAAATTCGCCGTGGCTCTACCTTGGATAGAGCACTGCTAGTGAAGTTCATGCAGCAGACTTACCAAGAAGCCTTTCCACGACAAGATTTCTCCCATTTGGCAGGAACAGTCGAGCAATACTTCTCCAGAGAAACCCCCCTTTGGTGGGTAGACTTTTTAGAACAAGGAGACAAGGGGACAAGAGGACAAGGGGAAATAAGCAGAGGAGCAGGGGGAGTAGGGGGAGTAGGAGAGAAGAATAATTTTTGCCCAATGCCCAATGCCCAATGCCCCATCGCCTGTCTCTGGGTGGGAAATGCCATAGATCAAGTACGAGGCGATCGCCATGCTCATATCTTTTTACTCTACGTTGTGCCAGAACATCGACGACGAGGTATCGCAACAGCTTTGATACGATATGTAGAAGATTGGGCAAGGGCTAGAGGCGACTATCAAATTGGATTACAAGTGTTTCAAAACAATACAGCCGCATTGAATCTTTACAATCAGCAAGGATATCAAACCCAATCACTGTGGATGGTAAAATCTCTTGATGTTACAGGAAAATAGGGGTGTAAAAGAATTTTTGAATTTTGAATCTTTTCATTTCTCTTACTCTCAAATTGAGAAATAAACTAGTGTTAAGAGTTTGACTTATTGGCACGAGAGATTATATGTTAATCCCTGATAGGGATTGAAACTATGTATGACGAAGACGACCTAAGCCTACTTGATATCGAAGCAGAGCTAGAAAGCCCTCTGGATCATATGGGACCGCTCACTGCCGAAACAGAGACGCCAAAGCCCAATCCAGAGCAGATGCTAGTATTACTAGAACATCCTCAGCCGCAGCAAAGGATGCTGGCGGCGCGTGCTTTTTGCGATATAGAAGATGCTAGAGCTACCCCCCATCTGATTCGCTTGTTGACTGATACCTGTCCTTTGGTACGGGTGAGTGCAGCGTATGGTATCGGACGCAACCCAAGCTTAGATGCTGTTGAACCCTTGATTGCCCAGTTAAAGCGAGATTGGAATGGCTATGTGCGTAAAGGAGTCATTTGGGCATTGGGGAATTGTCGCGATCGCCGCAGCTTAGCACCTTTAGCAGACGCTTTGAGAACCGATATTTCCGCAGTGCGTCTGTGGGCAGCTAGCGCCTTAGCACAAATGGTAGATGTGGGATATGAGGCAGTTGTGGGAGCAATGCCCCCCTTGATTGAAGCCTTGGTACGAGACCCCGTAGCACCAGTACGGAGTAATTGCGCTTGGGCAATTGGACAACTCTGTCGCGAACTGCCTTCAAATGTAGTTTATGCCACTGCCATTGATGCACTGATTCAAGCCTTTGCCGAAGACCAGGATTTGGGAGTGCGAGAAGACGCGAAAGCCGCCCTTTTGGGAGTTGGCGACCCCCGTGGACTTCAATTGATTGAAACTCTGGAACAAGAAGGATGGTTTTAACAGTTATCAGTTATCAGTTATCAGTTATCAGTTATCAGTTATTTGTTATTTGACAGCTGTTTACTGGTCACTGTTCACTCTACTAACTCCCCGTATACTGAATCCGATAAATGCGGTTATTTGCTTCTTCAGTGACTAAAAGACTACCATCAGGCAAAACAAGCAAACCCACAGGACGTCCCCAAGTTGTTGGTACAGCAGGATCTAGGAGAAATCCAGTCAGAAAGTCTTCATAGTAACCTTGCGGTTGTCCTTTAGTGTCAAATGGTACAAAAACAACTTTGTATCCGGTGCCGCGATCGCGGTTCCAAGAACCACGAAAGGCAACAAAAGCGCCATTACGATATTTTTCAGGGAATGTCTGACCGTCATAAAACTGTAATCCCAATGCGGCTGAGTGCGCTTGAAATAGGACATCTGGGGTACGGGTGCGACGTGCTAGGTCAGCTCGTTTACTGGCATCACCCGTCATCTGTCGTGGATCGAGGTTTTTAGGTGATAGGTAGGCATAGGGCCAACCATAGAATTCTCCTTGCTGAATGCGTGTCAAGTAATCTGGTACCAAGTCATCGCCTATACCATCACGTTCATTCACAGTGGCATAAAGTTCCTTAGTCACAGGGTGAAAATCTAGACCGATTGGGTTACGCAAGCCAGAGGCAAAAGTCTGCTGCTGGGAACCATCTAGGTTCATCATCTGCACTGAAGCCCTTGGCAATGGTTCTTCGTCTACGTTAGATTCAGAACCAACAGAAACGTATAGCTTCTTTCCATCGGGTGAAACTACCACGTTGCGTGTCCAGTGCTGATTGTAACCACCGCCAGGAAGGTCAGCAATTTTTTGACCTGTACCAATCAGCTGCTGTTGACCTTTTTGATAGGGGAATCGCAGCACAGCATTAGTATTGCCAAGGAAGAAAGAATCACCCGCAAAAGTCATGCCAAAAGGAATATTCACTCCGTTGGCTTTAGTTGCAAATGTCTGTTTGACATCAGCCACGCCATCACCGTTAGTATCGCGCAGTAAACGAATACGATTTTGCTTAGTTTCAGTGACCAACACATCACCGTTGGGAGTTAAAGCTAAAGCGCGAGGAGCATCCAAACCATCAGCAAAAACGTTGACCACAAAGCCAGAAGGTACACGCAGAGTTGGGTTATCTGGAATTGGTACTACCTCAGGTGGCTTCGAGGCACTTTCAGTGGCGAAGGGTTTTGGCAAATCAGCAACATTAATGCGGATGGGTGTGAGTGAAAGTGGTTCTGTACGAATGGCATCTGCCGGTTGTGTAGAATTCTGTGCTAGTTGAGCAGAAGGTGAAGATTGGAGTGTAGATTCTTCTTGGGAGGCGCGAGTCTGGTTACAGGCTGCTGCTGTAGTCAGTAGCAGAAAAAGCAGCAAGCAACGCAGATGTTTCATGGTAGGAATATCAATAATGATGCACAGCCCCTTAAAGTTAGACCAGATGTTCTAAAACTGTCACCATTCCAAAGTCCGATTTTATCGAAACGATTCTGAGTTATGAGTTTTGACTTTAGACAACCAAGGGAGTGTTAAACTGACAAGAAACACAGGGAACAGGGAAGAAGGGTTTCTTTCATTCATTGGGGACATGTAATCGCGCCCCTTGGGCGCTGACAAGAAAAATCAGCGATCGCCAGCAATTTAATGATTTCATTCAACAGCTATAAGTTAGCTTGATTGTCAATATCTTTTTGTAAAATTTAGATGCGGTTGCCCTGACATACCCCCTATTATTGCTGTTAGCGTAAAGTCTGATTTTCTGGGGAAAACACGTAATGCGATCGCCGGCTCGAAAGCAACGACGCCAACAATTAGTCGAGAGATACGTTCTATCGCGCCGTACTATGCTGGCGCTAATCGGTCTAGTTTGTACCCCCGGCTTAGAAAACTTACTAGTAGGCGACACTCAACCCTCAAAACCCAGACCGCCCGCCAATCCCCACATCCCGACTTTACCTCAAAAAGATCCATTGGCGACCCAACAAGAGCGTCAACAGCAGCTATTGGTAGCACGCCAAGAATATCAGCTGGTTTTTCGGCTACCGAACTCTGTCCGTGTGGCGACTTTACCCCCCCAGGAGGTTTTTGATGTTGGGTATAACAATAATCGGGACATCTTAGCCCAGAAAGTTGCAGCGAATCAACAAGCGTTTTTTGGGAGTCCTAAGCCCTTTCTAACGCTAGAAGACTACGCTGCTGTCTTTAAAGTCCTGCCTTTACCAGATGTTGCCAAGACCTACATGAGCGACACTACATTTGCGCTACAGCGGCTTTCTGGTCCCAATCCAATGGAAATCACTAATGTTTTAGCACTCAATTACACTCTTGAGGAAAAATTTGGGATAACAGATGAAATTTTTCAAACGGTGCTGAATGCTGCACGTCCCGGAGGATACGTTAGCGAAACTCTCAACAGTGCTACTCAGGATGGCAGTCTGTTCGTCACCGATTATGCAATACTCGGTACCAATACCGTTACTGCGAAAGAGAACCGATTTCTAACTGCCCCGATCGCGCTCTATTTTGCCGATCGCAGTCGCGGCGGTTGGCGCTTAATTCCTATTGCCATCCAACTGGGACAGGTGCCTAATGAAAGTCTGCTTTGTACGCCTGTGGATGGTGTGGACTGGACTCTCGCGAAGCTTATCACTCAGATGGCTGATTTTTCTGTCCATGAGTTGGTACGTCACTTAGGTCAGACTCATGTTGTTCTAGAACCAATCGCATTAGCTACTGTACGCGAACTAGCTGCTCGCCATCCCGTGAATGTGCTCTTAAAGCCCCATTTTGAGTTCACAATGGCAATCAATGCCCTTGGTGATCAGGTACTGATCAATCCGGGAGGATTTGTGGATATCATTTTGGGAAGCACTCTTGAAAGCTCACTCAACCTTACAAATCTTGGTGTCTCAGAGTGTTTCAACAACTTCAGCAACTTTGCTTTGCCAAACAATTTACGAAAGCGCGGTGTTGATGACCGTTCTGTATTGCGAGATTTTCCCTATCGGGATGACGGGTTGCTTGTCTGGGATGCCCTAGAAGACTATGTCAGTCGATATGTCGGAATTTACTACAGATCAAATCGAGATGTCCGTGAGGATTTCGAACTGCAAAATTGGCTACAAGCTTTACGGACACCCATTAGTGATGGAGGCTTTGGTATAGTTTCCCTGCCACCTCGTCTGACTAACCGTGACCAGTTGATTGACCTGCTGACACAAATTATTTTCACTGCCGGTCCACAACATTCAGCCATTGCCTGGATTCAATATCAGTATATGTCTTTTATTCCTAATATGCCTGGAGCAATTTATCGGAACATTCCCACAGTCAAAGGGATGGTTACCGACTCCAGCCTAACTAGTTTCCTACCTGGCGTTGAGCCAACCTTCGCTCAGGTCAATCTCATGGTAGGGATTGGCACCAAGCGCGATCCCAAGGCATTTACAGATTTCGGCGTGAATAGTTTTCAAGATCCACGAGCCATTGATGTTCTTATCGGCTTGCAGGAGCGTCTAGAAGTGGTGGAAAAACAGATCGAAAAACGCAATAAACTCCGTTTGGAATGCTACCCTGGCTTTCTACCCTCCCGCATGGCTAACAGTACAAGTGGATAGTGGGACTTTAGAGCTACACATTCAATCGTTTTTTAGCAAATAAAATCTTTTCAAATTCTGCCACTGGTAACGGACAGCTAAAGAGAAAGCCTTGCATAGCATCACATTTATATTGGCGCAAAAAAGCAAGTTCTTGTTCCGTTTCCACGCCTTCAGCAACTGTTTGAAGATTGAGATTATGTGCCATTTGAATCAATGCTGTTGTAATGACTGCTTTCTGTGAGTCATTTGCAATATCTTGAATAAAGTATCGGTCTATTTTTAAAGTATGAATCGGTAATTGCTTTAAATAAATTAAAGAAGAATATCCGGCACCAAAATCATCAATAGCAATTTTTACACCGAAAGAATTGACTTCTTTCATAGTAGAAATAGCTCTATTGATATCTTGCATAATGATGTTTTCTGTTAGCTCTAATTCTAAACAATCTGGAACTAAATTGTTCGATAATAAAAGATTAACTATTTTTTGACTAAAATTAGGTTGAATTAACTGATGTGCCGATAGGTTAACAGCTACACGTAAATCTGTAAATCCTGCATTGTACCAGAGTTTAGTTTGTTGACAAACCTTGTTTAAAACCCAATCACTAATAGGCAAAATTAAACCAGTCGATTCTGCTAAAGGAATCAATTCTGTGGGAGCAACCATCCCTAACTTGGGATGCTGCCAACGTAATAAACTTTCAGCAGCGATGATTCTACCAGAATGAATATCGACTATAGGTTGATAGTAAACCAGAAATTGTTGAAAATCTCTCTCTTCTATAGTACGACGCAAATACACTTCCATCATATGGAATTTAGGAGAGAAAATCTGCGCCTCAAATTTAGTACAGACTTGCTTTGCCAAAATTGCTTGCTTCGCTAAGCGGCTGGCGATCGCACTTAATAGTTCAGTACGAGTAAATGGTTTAGTAAGATAGTCATCAGCACCTAAATCCATGGCTTGGCGAAAATCCCCCCTAGCAGATTTGGCTGTGAGAAAAATAAATGGAATAGTTGCTGTGACTGATTCTTCACGTAATGCTGTTAGTACGCCATAACCATCAATTTCTGGCATCATTAAGTCGCATAGAATTAAATCGGGAGTTTCAGAAACTGCTAGCTCTACCCCAATGCGTCCATTAGTAGCAGCAATAGTATCAAAATCTTCTGCTGCCAACAAATCTAGAATATTTTCTCGTACTAATTCTTCGTCTTCAATGACTAAAATTTTGGTCATGGTTTGTCTGGTGATTATACGTGATTGTTTAATGGCAAAGTTACAGTAAATATTGTTCCCACACCGACTTCACTTTTGACTGTGATTTCACCACTATGGGTCTCCACGCACTTTTTTACAATTGCTAATCCTAAGCCCGTGCCTTGGATGGTACCCACATTTGTCGCTCTATGAAAAGACTCAAATAAGTGAGGTAAGTCTTCTGGTGGTATGCCTATTCCTTGGTCTTGAATTGTAAATACTGCTAACCGCTCCTGAAGCGCTAGAGTAAATCTGACAGTACTACCAGTTGGAGAATACTTAATTGCATTCGAGAGTAAATTACTAAGAATATGCCCGAGCAATTTTTCATCCATACAGCATGGCATGGAATCATATTGACTACTAAAGTTGATTGGGTGTTGATTGTTAACATTCAGTTGTAATTCTTCCACCAGATAATGGCAGTATTCGACTAAATCGAAGAGTGCGGGTATAAAATCTAATTTTCCTGCCTCAGCTTTGCCAATAGTTAAGATATCGTTTAACATTTCAGTCATATGTTTGACAGCAGATTGAATGCGACGTAGGTGAGATAGTTGTTTTTCCTCTGTCCACCTATGACGGTAGTGTTCTAACAACTCTGATGAGGAAAGAATAGTACTTAAAGGTGTACGGAATTCATGTGAAGTCATCGAGACAAAGCGAGATTTCAGTTCATTAAGTTCTTTTTCTTTGTGCAGTGCAGCTTTTATTTCCTCTTCTAGTTGCTTGCGTTCTGTGATATCTAGCCAGTAACCGACAACTTCCAATGGATTACCAGCGTCATCATGCACAAGCTTTGCTTGGTCGTACATCCATCGATATGTGCCATCCTTATGCAAAAAGCGGTACTCGTGGCTATTTTGCCCTTGATCAATGAGTTTTGATACTGCAACAAACGTCTGCTGTCGGTCTTCTGGGTGGACATGGCTCTCCCAAAAGCTGAGATTTTCGATAAATTCCTGTGCTTCATACCCCAGCATGGCGATTACGTTTGCGCTGATAAAGGTAATGCTAAGGTCACCGTAAATTTTACGGCTATAAATGACACCAGGACTAGAAGAAAGTAAATATTGTAACCGTTCTTGCGAGACTAATAGCGCCACCTCTGCCTGCTTGCGCTCTGTAATGTCAGTTTGAATACCAATGTAATGAGTGAATAAACCATTATTGTCATAAACTGGAGAAATACTTATCTCATTCCAAAACAGAGTGCCATCTTTACGGTAGTTACGTAAAACTACGTTGCAGCTTTTTCCTTGGGTCATAGCATGGTGTAGCTCGGTCATACCCAGTTGATTGATATCAGAGCCGTGGAGAAAACGCCAGTTTTTTCCAATCACTTCCGCGACTGAATAACCAGTGATTTGCTCCAAGGCTGGGTTAGCATATATGATTGGCGAGTCTGGCATCGTGACATCAGCAATCATGATGCCATTACTGCTAGCTGCGATCGCGCGATCGCGCAGTTGTAAACTTTCTTCTGCTTGTTTGCGTTCAGTAATGTCAGTATAGATACCCAGCGACCCTATAATTTTGCCAGTGGCATCTTTAATCGCATTACCACGCAGTTCTACTTGAAGAATGCGACCGCTGAGACTTTTCATTGTCGTTTCACCACGCCAAGAATCTCCTCTATTGACAATGGCAAAGACTCGTTCATGCTCTACCATACTGGTATAAATAGCTGATAGTCCCCCAGAGTAGCGTAACTCCTCCAAGCTGTACTCGAATAATTCGACAAATGCTGGATTAAGGTAAATAACCTCACCTGTGCTGTCAGTCATACCTATAGCATCACAGGTACTTTCTATAGCTTTGCGAAAGCGCACAAGTAACTCCTCAGCTAGTTTGCGCTCTGTGATGTCTTCAAAAGTGCCAAGAACCCCCATCACATTTCCTTCATGATCATGAAGTGGAATTTTACTGATCTCCAGCCAAACTTGTTTGCCATCCTTTTGGAGGTGAGGAACGATAAGGCGATATTCGGGAGTATCGGTTTGCATGACTCTGAGGTCAGATTCATGATAGAAGTCTGCTTCTTGTTTGTGAACTGCTAAATCATAGTCAGTCTTGCCCACAACATTTTCTGGACTCTCAAGACCAACCATTTTGGCAAAGATGCGATTACAACCCAAGTACACGCAAGCTTTATCTTTCCAGAAAATACTTTGGGGAATATTGTCCATGATGAGCTGCAACATCTGTTGCGATTGCCTCAGTTGCTCTTCCGCGTACAAGCGATCAGTCATTTCAAAAATCAGCTGCCGATTCATTTCTTTGACAGCCCTTGTTCGTTCTTCAAATCGCCTTTCTAGCTCTGCGTTTGTCTGCTTTAACTCTGCCTGTACCTGCTGTAGTGATGCTTCTGCCTGCACACGTTCAGTAATATCTATACAGCAGCCAATGTAACCGATAAAGCTGCCATTAGATGCAAACCTTGGAACACCTATGTTGATAAGCCAACGATATTCTCCATCCGCACGCAAATAACGAAATTCATACTGGAAACGCTGATGGTTTTTGAATGCTGATAGATATATCTCCAAACAGTGCTGTTTATCTTCAGGATGAATTCTTTGTGTCCAACCTTCACCTAGCAACTCTTCAAAAGGTCGTCCTGTAAACTCCCAGCAGTATTGGTTGAGAAATGTACATAAGCCATTAGCATCATCCATCCAAATGAGTACTGGTACCTCGTCTGCTAGTTTACGGAACCGCTCCTCGCTTTCGCGCAATGCTTCAGTCGCTCTTTTACGCTCGGTAATGTCTTCGCTAACCCCAAAGAGGCGGTAAACTTCTCCCAATTCACTTTTTAGGGGAATGGCTCGCGTCCAAATCCAGCGCTCCTCACCGTCAGGGCGGACAATACGATATTCTTGGCTGTAAAGATGACCATTTTCAAAAGTCGATCTTGTTGCTATGGTGCGATTGGCTTTGCCACTGCCCCTTGGGCAATCGCCCGTGTCACGCCCCAATCCTCCTTTGGAGGATTGGGGCGTAGGGCCGGCGAAGCCATCGCGATCTAGGGGATGGATAGCCTCTAAAAAGTCAAAGGACTCTTCATAGAGGCGATCGCGGCTACGTCCCCAAATTTCTTCGTATGCTTGATTTATATAAATAATTTTGTTCTGCTTGAGGTCTCGCACAAACAAAACTTGGTGAATGTTTTCTGCCAGTTGTCTGAAGAGTTCTTCACTTGACCGTAGCGCTTCTTCTGCTAGTTTGCGCTCAGTAATGTCCCTTTGTATGCAAACAAAATGAGTGATTTTGCCTTCTGAATAGGCAATTGGGGATATGTTGACCTCAACCCAATAGGTAGAGCCGTCTTTGTGGTCATTAATGAATTCAGTTCTAATTGACGAGCCATTCCCAAGCGCGGCGCGAATTCTCTCTATCTCGCTGCCAGAGGTTTTCTCATCATATAAAATAGATATATCTTTACCAATAATTTCACAAGCTGACCAACCGCTCATGCGGGTCAAGGCTTCGTTAACATAGACTATATGCCAACCAAAGAAATCATGCAGTTCATGAGTTTCAATGATGGCGATCGCGTCGTTGGCATTGGCAACAGCTACCTCCAGCAACCCCCGTTGTACCTCAGTTTTGGTGAGATCGCCTGCTTGTTGTTCTAGAGCTTGACAAATACTTTCATAAGTGATTAGTCCAATGAGTTGATCTTGCTCATCAACTAGTGGTACAGAACACAAATGATATTGGCGTAAAAATGACAGTACAGATACTACACTATAAACATTAGAGCGTTTGAGAGTGAGTACTGAAGTTTCCATGACTTCAGACACTTTAGCAGTCTGTAGGTTAACGTCTGAAAATAGAAGCTGCGATGCATCATGCTCTGTAAACCACCCTAGTATCTGTAGATTCTCAGCTATCAACACACACCTTGCCTGCGGTTGACGCTTCCTCATTAGAGCAATAACATCTAATAATGGTGTGTCAGGTGCAACACTCAGAGGAAAAAATTCAATTGCAGAATCTAAAGATGGTAGTGAGATAAATTGAGCAAGGGCGTGCATAAATGTTTGCAATATCTAGTAGCACAAAATTGTTCTATATCTATGAAGTCATGTGTCGAACTATCTTCTGTTATCCTTATTCTTACGTAGTATATCAGTAATTTCTTGCGTAAATTTTCTGAAAGTAGTTGAAATTTATACTAATTTTTATCCGACTACATATTAATGAGACTAGGCGTAGCGACAGCAGACTCTTTTCTCCCCATCACTCCTTAGAACACCGATTCAGTATTCACCAATTGTGACTAAAAAACCCGGTTTCTTCTAGTTGAGCCAACAAAATTTCGGTCTTCGGTGGTAACAGAAACCGGGTTTTTGGGATTAGTGAATCGGTGTTCTAGGGATGCAACTGTACTCGTTCTCCGTAACGCAATAACTTTTCTATCGTCGCAAGACGATTTTCCCAAACTCTAACTTGATACGGATTTTCCAGGGCTTGTAAACGCATCCATTCTCTAAATCGAGACTGTAACTTCAAAAGCGACGTTCTCGCTGTTTCCAACTTACTGTTATTTGGGTCAATAGCCAGCTGATTTAAAGCACTTTGGACAACATCTGCTTGGGAGTTAAAAGTTGAAAGCGTTGTGGAAGGTATTCGCAGCTTGTTATTTTGCTGTGCCAACTTCCACTCGCTTTGTAAGGCAGTGTAACGGACAAAAGCAGCTTGAAAAGGTTGGCGGTGCGGAATGGGTTCTTTTTGTGCGTGTTGAGTGCTACCTTGAGTACGATTAAAGACTTTGTTGAGGTCGTTAGTGAAATTCTCTGCAGCAAACAAGGCATAACCCATAACAGGCAAATCTCTGAGCATTTGAATTTGATCAAATGCTCCGACTGTTTGCAAAGAAAGCAGGCGAATTCCTGGCACCAACAGAGAAGAACCCAGTTGTGTAGCAGTTGTTATCCAAGGTTGTGCCAGTCGTTCAAAGCGCGGTGTATCCTGAGCATAAGTCATAGGGACAATTAAATCGATATCGCCACGCCTTGCCCAAACTTCCCAGTGCTGTTGCAGCTTTTGAACGCGTTCTTGTTCTGGAAGGGGAAACACAGCAGCCGACAAAATCAAGTTAGGTCGCTTTTTTCGCAGTCGCTGTGACATTTGAGCAACAAAGCTATCAATTTGCTGAGTGCGAAATTCTGTCCACTTTTGCCACAGTTGCCGTTCCCTTGGAGAAATCTTTACTGGATCTGTGCCAGTCATCTGCTGAAACTGCTCTCTAGCCGCTTCGCCATAACCATAAGTCCGGTTAGCAGCTGGGTCTTGGAAGGGGTAGCGAATGTAATCTAGTTGTAGACCATCCACGTCATAGCGACTAACAATTTCCTCGTACAAGTCGAGCAAATATTGCCGTACCTGAGGATTTGCCGGATCAAAAAATGGTTTATTTTGTCCAGAAAGAATCATTTGACCACGATTATCGTAGCCTGTCCAATCAGGATGAGCAGCAAGCACTGGTCCTGGGTAATTAAGATTGATATTGAGCAGTTGATTGTGACGTCGATTGCCAGCAGCAAAAGCCCAAACCCAAGCGTGTAATTCTATACCTCGCTCATGGGCTAACTTCACCGCAGATGCTAGTGGGTCCCAACCGCGAACTAAAGGGTTTTGCTGAGGCGTAATTTTGCTGGGATAAATGGTGTAGCCAGCATTAACCGTTTCAAAAAATATAGTATTAATACCAGCTTGCGCTATCCGATCAAAAATCAGAGCGAGTCCCTGCTCGTTCCTCGCGCGGATAATTGTTCCTCGGTCGAGCCATATTGCCCTGATTTCCGGTTGAGCCAATCTCTGATTCAGAGGAAACTGGTTCCACAAATTCGCTCTTGCCATCAACCATTGCTGACGAGCTTGAGCATAGTTTTTTTGTGCAATCAATTGCGGCAAGTTTTTCACAACTTCACGAGCACCATCTAAAGCTTGTTCTGCGCTAAGAACTGCTGCCCCAGGTCTTGTTGATGCCACCTGTGTCTGTTGCGTCTTTGTTAACGGTCGATTATCAGCATTTTCCGCAAGAACTCGTGCTGCTAAATTGGCACTCTCGACTCTACCAATAAGATTTTCTAGCTCGTGCTGAAAGGTAAGCGCTTCATCTCGGCTAATCGGTGCTTGTGAATTAGGTACAACATCAAACCGCACTGCTTGTTCAAGTTGGTCAATAGCTTCATCTGATTTTGGAGGTGTGATATTAGGAACAGGTCTGGGTTGAGGAGCTGTGGCAATTTTGGGGGATGAGGGGGATGGGGAAGATGAGGGAGAGACTTCTAATTTTGAATTTTGAATTTTGAATTTTGAATTGTCTTGTCCTCTTGTCCCCGTCGCTGGAGCTTTAGCCACAGTGGTAGAGCAGGTTTGAGAACCTCCTGCTACTTTAGTTGGCGCAGTCGAAGACCTTTTTAAAAAACGGTTGACGGTAGTTTGTAACCAAGCACTATCTATCCCTACTGGTGAAGCAGCATCTACACCCCAGCGCCAGCCAAATAAGGTGGAACGCTCATTAGCGACTACTGCTGCTGGATTATCTTTGGCACCCCAAACAGCAGCAGTTTGAGTTGTGAAGTTATCAGCAATGACGACGCCACCCCTAACCTCACCAAAGAGTCCATTTTGGTTTGCCCATTCTAAGAATTTTGCTTTTGGTGATGGTTCCAGCTTTTGTGGTTTATCAAGACTGAATCCCCAATAACCGCCCAGAAGAGTTCGCAGTAGCTGCCGCACTCCCGATGCTGATAAACTCCCTACAGGACCGCTTGCAATTAAACGCCCTCCTTTGCTCATCCATTCTTCAAGAGCGATCGCTTGTGCTGGCGTTAATGACTCGACATTTGGCAAAAATAAAATTATGCGATCGCCCCAATCTGCTGCATTCTTCACACTAGATAGAGGAATCACGCAATACTTCACCCCAGCCGCCTGCAAGCGGTTTGTTATTCCTGTCCACTGATTTGCATTTTCTTCACTGTGGACTATGCTCAACACTGGTTCTGAAGTTGTTGCAGTGGCTGGGAGAATGTTTCCTAAATTAAATATTAAATAATTTAAATTTAATATAAAAAATAATCCTAATTTTTGAATTTTCAATTTTATCTTTTTACTTCGTCTTTTCTGATTGCTCACTATACACCCTCACTTTAGCAATTCAAAATTTGCTCATTCTTCAAAGTTCAAAATTCAAAAACTTAGTTATTAGTTTTTGAATCAAAACTGTATAGTCTTAACTGTTGTTTACATTAGACTACTTGCACTCATTCGTTTTCTTGGTGTTCTCTGCGCCTGGTGCGTCCTCTGCGCGAGAAAAAATTATTTATGCAAGAAGTCTATTAAGTGGTTGAATGCAGGTTTGAATGAATTCTTCAACTCCTGCAACTGGAAATATTTTTGTATCCAGCTTACAAGCCACATCCTCAATACTTATATCATCTAAAAATATCAATTCACCATGTTTCAGCATAACATTTGGTAGCAAAATTCCATCTCCTAAATCTTGCCTCTGTAACTTCAAAAGCAAATCATGACCAGTCAGCAAGCCAGTAACGCTAATACTTTGTCCCCAGTAATCGCTTGACAAAGCACGCATTGTAATCTCTAAACCCTCAACAGAATTCAATCGCTTCAAGATAGGTTGAAATGCTTGTTCTACTGCATTGCCAACAACCCAAGTTAATTTTCTTTGTTGAACTTTTGGCGGTAGCAATTTGTCGGCAGCTTCTGTAAATTGTTTCAGAAACAAACGAATAGAACCAACACCGTTATCTATTTGAGGATAGTCTTCATATTCAGATTCACATGGCAAATCCTCACCAGTAATCAAAAACCACTCATCAGCAAGCCAAACACAGTTTTGTTTTTTCTGATCCAATTCCTGCTGTAATAATCGCACTTGGGAAATGACTTCTTGTGCTTTTTCTCTAGTGACAGGTATCAATTCATCTTGTTGCGGACGAAACCGCGTCAAACCAACTGGCACCACTGCCACAGAGGCAACAGCAGGTACTTCTCCAGTATGAAAAGATGCTAAATCTCTTAATGTTTGTTCCAAGTGAATACCATCATTGATACCAGGACAGACCACTACCTGTGCGTGAATTTGCAGTCTTCTTTTTTGAAACCACTTGATTTGCTGCAATATTTGTCCTGCACGCGGATTTTTCAGCAGTTTCATTCTAACTTCAGGTTCAGTCGTATGAACAGACACATACAAAGGAGACAACCGCATTTTTTCAATTCGCTGCCATTCTCGTTCTGTTAAATTGGTGAGAGTTAAGTAGGAGCCGTACAAAAAACTCAAGCGATAATCATCATCTTTCAGATACAAGCTTGAGCGCTTACCTGGTGGTTGTTGATCTATAAAGCAAAATGGGCAACGGTTATTGCACTGAATCAAACCATCAAATAGAGCTGTTTCAAATTCTAGCCCTAAATCTTCGTCATAGTCTTTTTCGATTTCAAAACAATGGGTTTTACCAGCAACGTCTAAAACTTCTAGTTCTAATACCTCATCAGCGCACAAAAACTGATAATCTATCAAATCACGAGGATGTGTGCCGTTGATACTGACAATTGCATCTCCCGGTTCAAATCCAATTTCAGCAGCAATGGAATCTGGTAGTACTTTAGTAATTTGGGCAGGACGAATAATAGTCATGAGTTGTATGTGATGACATACAGCGAAGTCAGGAGTCAGGAGTCAGAAGTAAAAAGGGCTTTATATCTGGCTTTTAGACCTTACTCTTTGTACTTCACGCACGAACAATCTGCTGTATGAGTTACTATCTATAAGTTAATGTGCAATAATCAATAATCTACAGACCTGTAAGGTCATAAGAGTGATACGATACAAGCTTATGGTTCATTGCTACTAATTTTAACTAACTGACAGCCAACGTAACATTTATCACTCTTTATTATTTAATTTTTAAACAAAGAGTAGCGATGATCGTATGAAGTTTCTATTAAATGAAATATAGAGTAACCGTATTTATGTTGAAAGTTAAGTATTAAAAGTAGCAATCTACAGTTCGAGTGCAGAAAATAATCTCAAGCAACCGTGTGCTGGTGGCAACTCTATTATTGAGTATGGCGCTATTTTTTATGATAGGGCTTTCCCTGTCATTTGGGGCAGTAGGGATGACTCCATCTCAATTGTGGCAAGCAATACTTCGTCAAGGCGACACACTCCCTCAAACAATTATCTGGGATTTACGACTACCTCGCACCCTAGCAGCAATCCTGGTGGGTGCAGCTTTGGGAATGTCTGGCGCACTGCTTCAAGGAATGTTGCGGAACGGACTCGCAGATCCATTCTTACTCGGTATCTCTGCTGGTGCAGGTTTGGTAGTTGTGCCAATATTCACCTTGGGGGTGTTGCAAAGTTGGGTTCCTTTGGCTGCTTGGATTGGCGGCTTATTAACAACTCTTTTTGTTTATCTGCTTGCGAGGAGTGGAGATGGGATTTCAATTGAGCGGCTCATCTTGGGTGGAGTGGCGATTAGCTCATTATTTGGAGCAATTCAATCGGTATTGTTGCTGTTGGCGGATGATGGACGAGTACAAACAGCATTAAGTTGGCTGATTGGCAGCTTAAATGGAAGAGGATGGAATCTGGTAGTTATTGCAGGACCATATATTTGTTTATCCTTGATACTGGGATGTTTCTTAGGTCGTAGTGTCAACTTGCTAAATTTGGGAGATGATTTGGCTGTTGGATTAGGGGTTTCCTTAGTGCGATCGCGCATTTTTATCGGCGCTATAGCGACACTTTTAGCCGCAGGTGCTGTCAGTGTTGCGGGATTAATTGGTTTTGTCGGCTTAATCGTTCCTCACGGTATCCGCTTGTTCGTTGGTACAGATTATCGAGTTGTTTTGCCATTGAGCGCTGTTGGCGGTGCTTTAGTCCTCACAGGTGCTGATTTGCTGTCTCGCTTGGGTGCTGTGGAGTTACCAGTTGGTGCTGTCACTGCACTTTTTGGATCGCCTCTGTTTATTTGGTTGCTGTATCAACGTAAAGGAAATTTTAATGAGTAGCCAAAATCCTATAGCTGATTTATTCGTGAGATATGATGGAGACGACTTCTAAAAGGCTATGGATATGACTCCAGTATCCAATGGGCAGGCAATTATTATTCGGACAGAGCGTGGACTGACGATCGCAGGCACTCGTATCACTCTGTATGACGTGATGGACTATGTGAGTGCCCAGTATCCGCCAAAGTTTATTCGTGCCATGCTCAGCCTGAGCGATGAGCAAGTGAATGCTGCTCTATCTTACATTGAGGCACATCGTGCTGAGGTTGAAGCAGAATATCAAACAATTCTCCAGGAAGCGGAAGAACTCCGGCAGTATTGGGAAGAACAAAATCGTGAGTTATTTGCCCGCATTGCTGCAAAGCCCCCGAAACCAGGTACAGAAGCTATCCGAGCAAAACTTCAGGCAGCAAAAGCCAAACTTGAGTCAAGGGCATGAACTTTCTGATTGACCACAATCTCAGGGGACATGCCGTTGTTCTATTGGGCAGTCTCACAGCTAGCGCTTTTTTAAATACTCATTTATTCAAACGGTTATTCAACGTAATCAAATTCCGCTGTTAGTCTATGACACAGAAAAAAAGGAGATTGCACAATGGATAAAGTAAGTTTATATCGTCAATATATTCAGGAGTTGCTCACTGAACGGGCGAAACTGCGATGCTCCAAAGGAGCCGCTACGCTAACGTCCAATGATCCGATAGAAAGCGAGACGATATTTGACACTATGAGCGATCGCTATCAGCTTGTGAATGTAGGTTGGAAAAATAGTAGCACTCGGATCTATGGCTGTGTGCTACATGTAGATATTAAGGATGGAAAAATTTGGGTGCAGCATGACGGAACAGAGGATGCGATCGCAACTCAACTTGTGGCGCGAGGAGTTCCGAAGCAAGATATTGTGCTAGCATATCATGCGCCTCATGTGCGACAGTACACAGAGTTTGCGGTGGGGTAATGTTGAATTGAAGTTGTACACCAGCAAAACCGTTAGGATACTTGCTACCATTAGCTTGTCCAATCTTGAATCTTAAATTTTGAACTTTGAATGCGTGAATTTTGAATTACTCACGTCCTCCCGTCAGCTAGCTTTTATTGCCTTGCGAAACGTTCACAAGGGGGCTTATGCTGATATTGCCCTAGACAGAGTGCTGCAAAAAGCAAATCTACAGGATAGCGATCGCCGCCTTGTCACAGAATTAGTTTATGGCTGCACCAGAAGACAGCGTACTCTTGACGCTCTCATCGACCAATTAGGCAAAAAGAAATCCCACCAACAGCCAAAAGACCTCCGCACGATTCTACATTTGGGCTTGTATCAATTATGCTATCAAGAACGAATTCCTGAAAGTGCTGCTGTGAATACGACTGTTCAACTTGCCAGAGACAATGGCTTTTCTGGATTAACGGGTTTTGTCAATGGTCTATTACGACAGTATATCCGTTTAGAAAAGAAAGAAGATGGAACAAAGAAGGATTTCTTCTCTCTTCAATCTTCTGACTCCGTAGAACGCTTAGGTATTTTATATAGTTTTCCCGACTGGATTATTCAAGTTTGGGTGGAACAATTTGGTTTAGCACAAACGGAACAACTTTGCTTATGGATGAATAAAACTCCAGCTATTGACTTGCGAGTCAATCCTCTTTGTACCTCAACAGAAGAAGTGGAAGCGGCGTTGACATCTACTGGTGTTACGTTTCAACGTGTTCCCCATCTACCACAAGCTTTACGATTGATGAGTAACGCTGGTCCTATTCAAAATCTACCTGGTTATAACGAGGGTTGGTGGAGTGTACAAGATAGTAGCGCCCAATTAGTCAGTCATTTACTCGACCCTCAACCGGGTGAGGTGGTGATTGATGCTTGTGCTGCACCCGGAGGTAAAACAACTCACATTGCAGAGTTGATGAGGGATGAAGGCAAGATTTTTGCTTGCGATCGCGTTGGCGTTGGCGCAGCCTCTCGTCCCTTGCGCGTCTCCGACAGGAGAAGAGATCGCACTCCCTCTCGTCTGGTAAAGCTTCAAAAAAATGCTCAACGGCTGAAGTTCAAATCTATTGAAATTTGTACTGGTGACAGTCGTAATATGCCCCAGTTTCAAAATACTGCTCACCGTGTACTACTAGATGCACCATGCTCTGGGTTAGGAACCTTGCACCGCCATGCTGATGCTCGTTGGCGACAAACACCAGAAACAGTGGAAGAACTCTCGGTGCTTCAAAAACAACTTTTAGCACATACATCTACGTTTGTCAAGCAAAGTGGTGTACTCGTTTACTCCACCTGTACATTGCAGCCAAAAGAGAATGAAGACGTCGTTTCATCTTTCCTAGCTGAGAATCCAAATTGGGAAATAGAACCTCCCAGTGCTGATTCTCCTGCTATTACCTACTCTACTCCACAAGGGTGGATCAAAGTCTTGCCTCACGAACAAGACATGGATGGCTTTTTTATGGTGCGCTTAAGGAAAACCAACAATTTAGGTTAAGTTATTAGAGCTGCTACGACCTCTTGCGCTCTTCTGGTGCGCCTGGTGCGCCCTCTGCGACTCTGCGCGAAACAAAAAATATTAAAATCGTAAGATTTTTCAGTAAAGAGGAAATAGGGAATGGAGAACAGGGAAAATAAGTAACAAGACCAATTCCCAATTTCTTAACAAAAAATCATGGTTAATAATTCCAGTGTGAAAAACTTGGTGAAAATCCTGATTGGAGCAGCTTGGATTGATGGCAGAATTCAGCCAGAAGAGAGACAATATCTTCGCAAAATAGCTCAAGAAAAGGGTGTGGCGAACGAGCCAGACATTCAGCCTTTGCTGTACGAATTGGTTGCTGTGCAGCCAGAACAATTTTACGATTGGGTGAAGGAATATTTAGGCGATCGCCCCAGTGCAGAAGAATGCCAAAATCTCATTGAAGCCATTAGCGGCTTAATTTACAGTGATGGTGAAGTTGCGATCGAAGAAGCCAGACTCCTAACGAAACTGCAACAATTATCAGACACAAATGATTCAACCCAACCTAAGTATAGCGCCATCCTTAAACAAATTCAGAAGCTTTACCGTCGTTGGGTTGAGGTTCAAAACTGAAAAAGTCCAACAGAGTCGTGAGTTCTGAGTCATGAGTCCTGAGTAAGTACTGGTCTTTCTGTTACTTAATTTTTTTATCAAAATCAAAAATTCAGAAGATTATGATACTAAGCAACGCCAGTCGTCTGCGGTAAGTCCTGCGGAGGCTTGCGCCAACAAAGCAGCGTCTGGGCTACTGAGAGGGAACCTCCGGAGAGCGCTGGCTCCTCAGCACTCACAGATCAGCACTATCTAGGACTTCGGCTCAGCCACTTCTGGAGTTGGGTTTTTCTCAGCTTTTGGCTCAGCCACTTCTGGAGTTGGGGCTTTCTCAACTTTTGGCTCAGCCACTTCTGGAGTTGGGTTTTTCTCAACTTTCGGCTCAGCCACTTCTGGAGTTGGGTTTTTCTCAACTTTCGGCTCAGCCACTTCTGGAGTTGGGTTTTTCTCAACTTTCGGTACAAAATCAGGACGCTCTTTGTCTTCCCAACCCACGGGACGCTTAGAGTTGTACCAAGCAATTGAGCCAATGGCGACAGCGGCGATAAAGCCAATCACATACACACCTGTAAAAGCCCAAGGAAATTGGTATGGTTCTTTGACTGCTTGCGCTGCTGCTTCCATCAAAAAATACATAAGTATAACCCCCTATAGTAGGCAACACTACATAAGACCGTATAGAAAGAGCGTATCATCAACATCCACCGCAGGGGAGAACAGGAGTGTGAGAGTCAGGCAGATCTATTTTATGACTACAGAGAAATATCGTATTACGTATCTGATCGTTCACTTAAAGCAGAAAATTGCTCCTGATTAATTCGTCCAGCTTGATATAACGTTTCTGTGATTTCTGACATTGTTAAAACAGAATGACCTCGATAACCATTTTCTTGTAATCGGTTTTTTACCCCTTGTTCATGGTCGATAAAGACGACAATATCATTGACATTTAATCCTACAGATTTTAACTTTTCTGCTCCTTCCATTGCACTTTTACCACTGATAAGAATATCATCAACGACTACAACCGTCTCTCCTGGATAAAACTCACCCTCAATTAACCTTCGAGTTCCGTGTGCTTTGACTTCTTTGCGAGGGAAAATCATTGGACAGTTGAGACGTAAAGCTAAACCAGTAGCTGTGGGTAAAGAGCCGTAAGGAATACCTGCTACTCTATTAAATTTTAAGCTTTTCAAAATTTCTGCATAAGCATTGAGAACTTGATTAAAAACTTGCGGATTGGAAATGATTGTACGTAAATCGACATAATAAGGAAATGTATTACCTGATGCTTGCACATAATCACCGAACATAATGCAACCAAGATCATAAAGTTGCAAAATCAAATCTTGTTGGGGATGTTGTTCTAAGAAACAAACATCAGGTAACCACACAGAACAACTGGAAGCATCATGAATAATTTCAGTTTTTGCCTGATTAACTTCTGCTTGCAAAGACTGGATCTGCTCAGATAAACATTCCTGCGTCAACATATCTAGAGGAACAGGAATTAGCAGACCATCACCATAAGCATTTAGACCAGCTGCTAAAATTTTAGAAAGATTGTTACCATCTGCCCAAATGCTACGAGTCATGATAATTCGTTCGGGAGAAACTGCACGAATACGTGCCAAAACATCAGGATTTGTAGTTCCCACTTCTAAACCTAGTTGTTCTGGAGTTCCCCAATTTTTTGATTCCTTGACTACCTGCAAATAAAGAGGTGACTCAATTGAAGGATATTGCTGTAAGTTAATAGCAGTGGGATTAGAAGTACAACACAAAATGAAAACAGCCTTATCTGGGTAAACCAAAAAAGGGGCTACATGGTCTTGTCCTATGTATGGACTCAAAGTTATGGCATCTACACCCCATTGGGTAAACACAGTTTGAGCAAAGATAGTACTTGTATTTAAATCACTATGTTTGGCATCTAAAATAATCGGAATCTGAGCGGGGATAGCTTCTAGAGTTGTGTGAAGTAGTTCTAAACCTGGAACACCTAAAGCTTCATAAAATCCCAGTGTAGGCTTATAAGCACACACTTTATCGACTGTTTCAGAAATAATAAATTGCAACCAATTCTGCAAACCAGAAATGATATTTTGAGATTTGTAGGAGGCAGGCATCATTTCTGGATTAGGGTCTAATCCTACAAATAGTATACTTTGATTTTGTAAAGTTGCCTGATTTAACTTATCAAAGAAGTTCATAGTTGATTTTCAAAAATAGATTTGTTACAACAATCCTGATTATTAACTTCACCATCAACAGTTAAACGATATTGTTGATGGTCAATAATTGGAGTATACCTGAAGGTATTAATGAGCAAAGCTTCTGGTTGAATTTCACGGTAGGAAAATTCTGGTACTGGCTTTTGTGGATTGAAGATGAAAGCTTCAACTTTCTCATTCAGTGGTTCGGAAAGTTTGCCTACAACACCTTCAAACAATGGTGTCCCACATCCACCAAGAAGAAAACTCATGCTAGACAGTCCAGTAATTTTTAGAAATTGACGGCGTGATAATTGAGGACGGCGAATTAAATTCATAGGATTAATCATGAGTTATTAGTGACTATTTCTCTTACTCTCCTCTATCTCGAAATTATCTATGACTCTACAGTTCATTTACCAAAACATTGATTCAGTTAATTCCTCACCTCCAGCTTGACGTCCTAATAAAAAGTGAATCACGACAAATAAAATAACTATTGGAACTGAAGAAAAGTGAACGATTCGCAGTGCTTGCCAACTGCCAAACATATCCACAATCCAAGGAAATTGAGCGGGTTTATACATTCCTAGACCTGTTAATATAGCTAGTAGCAAAATAGGAATAATGGCTGTATATACAATGCGATGCCAAGCATAAATGAGGCGTTTAGGATTTTTACTTTTTTCCAATGCTTTGATGTCGTTGACACCTACAAATCGATGTCGCCAGCGCCGACTGATAAAAATATAAATTCCATACCACAAAAGATTAAGCGAAAATAGCCACATAGCAGCAAAATGCCAGTGTCTACCTCCAGCAAGCCAGCCTCCTAAAGTAAATATAGGGGGAACCTGCAAACCTGCTCGTCCACCAAAAACAGGATTAGCGTTGTAAATTTGCAGTCCACTGGTCAGCATAATAAACAAACTAATAAGGTTAATCCAGTGAAAAATCTTGGCTCCTAGTGCTTGAGTTGGAAATTTGCGAGTTTTATGGGAAACAGTTGAAGTCATGGATTAGCTTGCCTGTATCTAGCTTACATTCTAGTTGGGTGTAGGAACGCAAGGCTACGCCTTGCGAGGAGGGGCGGTTTTGGCGCAAGACAAAACCGGGGGGGGTTCATGCGACATCAGCAAATGATATTCTGTGAGCTTGACAAAAGACAGTTTTGTGATAGAAAAAGACCAGAATTCGAGTAAAAATGATAACGTTTTGTCAAAAAAGTTTACAAACAAGTACTAGAGCTTACAAACCTGATATTAGTACTCTCAGCTACAACAATTTTACTCGTTCTAATGACAGTACTGTTCCCAATCCTATTATTTAAAACTTGTAAAATGCTGAGAATAAAACAGGTGCGTCACACGCTCCTTTTAATAACCTTACCCCTAAGCACTATAGGCAGCCTTGCATCTACCACCATAGCAACAGCGCAAATCACTCCCGATAACACGCTGGGTGCAGAGAACTCCCGCGTCACCGAAAGAGGTTCATTTGTGTGAAAACAGCTGTAAGTGTTCCGTTGTCGATGGTGTCACTAAGAAATTAGGTGTGGACTACTGAAAGTATCCACACCACTGCAACGATTTCTTACTATCGTTTGGCAACTTCGTATTATTCGGATCTAACGACAACTTATTGTGACGTTACGACAGCTTGTTGTGGAACTGCGATTGGCAATCCCTGTGGTTAAAATAGTGGAAATATAGAAAATAGAAATGCACTTAAGCGATCTCAACATTAATATGAGGACATAAGAACGCTTGAACAACAAACACACGATGCGGATTACACCTGACGGTCAGATTACCATCCCTCCTGAAATCCGAGAGGCGCTAAGCATTTCTGGCGACGTAGAATTAGCGTTTGAAATCGAAGGCGATCGTCTTTACCTCAAGAAAATACAACCTGCCGATAAAATCTTAACCTGGATTGACACCGTGCGGGGTTGTGCTGCTGGAAACCTCACCACTGACCAAATCATGACCCTCACCCGCAGTGACGATAATCAATGACCGTCTTGGTAGACAGCAACGTTATCCTCGACATTCTTACCAACGATCCCAACTGGTTTGATTGGTCAGCCCTTCAACTGACAACCTATGCCCGTCAAGACCAACTTGCCATCAATCCCATTATCTACGCTGAAATTGCCGTCGGCTTTCCCAGAGAACAAGAACTCATCACTGCATTGCCGGAAGATCTATTTCAACGTCTCTCTTTACCTTGGGATGCGGCATTCCAAGCAGGTCAAAGTTTTCTTAACTACCGCCGTCGTGGTGGCGCAAGAACCTCCCCATTGCCTGATTTCTACATTGGTGCCCATGCTTGCATTGCTAATTTGCCTCTCATTACCCGCGATGTCAATCGCTATCGCACCTACTTTCCCAACGTTAGGCTCATTTCACCTGAATAGGCGTAAATATAGCCCACATTCCGCACCATTATTCAACCAAGCGTCGCGCAGGAGTTCATTCTGACGACTGACGTCACGACTCCTGAATTCTGCTATGTGACAGTTTCTCTCATCTCTTGCAATCTTTTTTCCAATTAGTATTCACAATAACTCCCAATGCAGTTCACCAGAAAGATTTTGAAGCTTCCACGAATTCTGTTCTTTTTGCTCCCGATTCTTATTATTTTCATCTTTTTCATCAATGTATCTTCCCCAACTTTTCCAATAACTGGAATAGATTTTATAGGTTCTGCAACTTTTCCTACTAGCTTTTCTTTCCAAAAAACCCCAATGGGAGGGTTTTCTGGAATAACCTATGATGCCAAAAAACAACTTTATTACACGATATCTGATGACCGTAGCGAAAAGGGTGCTGCTCGCTTCTACACCCTGAAAATTGATCTGAGCAATGCAACACTAACAGATGGTGGAGTTGTACCTGTTGATGTTACTACACTCTTCAATAAAAGTAATCAAGTTTTTCCTACTGGTAGTATCGATCCAGAAGGGATAACCTTAACTGACAAAGAAACTATATATATTTCTTCTGAAGGCGATAATCGTAAAAAGATAAGACCTTTTATAAAAGAATTTTCAGTATCTTCTGGAAAGGAATTAAGAACACTGCCAATTCCCAACAAATTTTTGCCAGATAAGAGTGGTCAACAAGGTATCCGTAACAATCTAGCGTTTGAATCTCTGACTATCACACCTAATAAAAAGTATCTGTTTACAGCCACAGAAAACGCTCTGATTCAAGATGGTCCAGAAGCAAAACCAAAAATCAGTAGTCCTTGCCGCATTTTACAGTACAATTTGCTCACTCAGCAACCCGATAAAGAATTTATTTATCAGACTGAAGCAGTCACACCAATTTTGAATATTTCTCCTCGATTTTCAAGCGGTTTAACTGATTTATTTGCTCTTGATAATCAAGGTCATTTCCTAAGTTTAGAGCGGACTTTTACTGGTTTTGGGTTTTCTGTTGCACTGTTTCAAATTTCGTTAAAAGGCGTTGATGACATTCATAATATTGACAGTCTTTTAGCTGTTGACCTTAACAAGATAAAACCTACTCAGAAAAAGCTGCTTTTGGATTTGAGGAAACTAAATGTGGCGCTAGACAATATCGAAGGTTTAACTCTCGGTCCTAAACTACCGGATGGTCAGCTTTCATTAATCCTTGTGAGCGATAACAACTTTAATCCCCTTCAGAGAACACAGATACTTGCTTTTAAACTTAAGATAGAATCACCGCTTATCAGGTTCTTTCGGCGTTTAGTTCCCAATCTTAATCGTTAATAACAGAAAGTAGGGGGGATAGGAAGATGTAGAGAATAATGCTCTTCCATACATGCATTATTACAAAAGCTAGGGGATTAACAAGTCATATCATGTCCGGTTAATTGCTTATAAATCCCGCACAACCCCACCCCGGTTTTGTCTTGCGCCAAAACCGCCCCTCCCCTTACTAACGGTGCAGATATTGCGGGAATCACAACTAATCAACCGGACATGATATAAAAAGTAAAAAGAAAGAATTTTTTCTTTTGCCTTGTTAATCCCCTACACCCCTCTAAAATTTGCGATTCCATCAAGTCACTTTGATTTCAACTAAACTGCTGCGCGTAGAATTTAGCATAGCGACGTCCAAGCGTTAACAGTTCTTCATGAGTTCCTGATTCGACAATTTGCCCACGTTCCAGAACTAAAATGCGATCGCACCGCCTCACAGTACTCAAGCGATGAGCAATAATAAACACAGTTCGCCCCTCCATAAGTCTTTCGAGTGCTTGTTGTACCAAAGCTTCCGACTCTGAATCTAAAGCAGATGTGGCTTCATCTAAGATAAGAATTCTGGGGTTTAATAGAACAGCACGTGCGATCGCAATTCTTTGTCGCTGTCCACCAGATAAATTTACCCCTCGTTCTCCCACCCATGTATAATAACCATCTGGCAATTGGCTAATAAACTGGTGAGCATTTGCAATTGAAGCTGCTTTCTCCACCGCTTCCATATCAAAAGAGTCTTGTCCGAAAGCAATATTTTGGGCAATTGTCCCAGAAAACATAATAGTTTCTTGAGGAACAATTCCAATTTGTCGCCGCAGGCTGTCAAGCGTGACATCTTGAATATCGACACCGTCAATTAAGATTTGACCAGTACCTACATCATAAAAGCGAGGCAGAAGATTTACAAAAGTCGTTTTACCTGCACCCGAAGCACCCACAAGAGCGATCGCTTCTCCTGGCTGTGCCAACAAACTGATATCTTTTAAGACAGGTTCACCTGGTTGGTAGGCAAAAGATACATGATTATATTCCACCTTACCAGTCACTGAGGGAAGAAAACGAGCATCTGGTTTTTCCACCACAGTTGGCGCAATTGCCAACAACTCAAAAACTCGGTCAACAGAAGCCTCACCCTGTTTGAACTCATTGTAATTGTTAGTTACATGACCAATCGGATCAATTAACAACCCTGCTGCTGCAAGGTAGCTAACAAACTTTGGTACCGTCAAGTTACCATTCGCAATTTGCCACGCGCCAACGAATAGTAATATTAAAGCACTCACAGCTTCTAAAAATCCAACAATGGGAATTTGAATGGCTTTGAGCCGTTCCACTGAGTATTTTGCGCTCATTGTGCGTTCGGCTTCTCGGCTAAATCTAGCAATTTCGTAGTTTTCTGCTGCAAAGGCTTGTACTATACGGATACCGCTGACAATTTCCGTTAGTATTGCTGATAAATTTGAGATACGATTTTGACTTTTTAGAGAGAACCGGCGTAATCGTTCGCCAAACCAACCAATTAAAATACCCATCAGTGGTGCAACGATGACTGTAGCTAATGTCAGTTGCCAATTTAGAAAAATCATGTAGATAGGAATTACTACTAACTGCAAAATGCAGGGTATAAAGTCATGAAAGAGTTTGTGTACGACTTCCCCAACTCGGTCGATATCTTCCGTAAGACGGTAAGATAAATCACCAGCTTTTGCTGTTTCAAAATAACTGAGATTGAGTTTTTGCAAGTGTGAGTAGACTTTTTTACGGAGATAAAAAGCAACCTTGAGTGCTGCTTTTGCCATGTATATATCTTGCACCGATTGAAAAAAGCCTCGTGCAAGAAACACTGCTGCTATGATGCCAAGTTGTAGAGCGATCGCTTTTAAATCACCCCCGCCAAAGACAGTTGCAAATTGACGCACATATGTCAAAAGTGTCAAAGTTGCCAGGACATATCCTAAAATGCCAATGAACCCTTTGACAAGAGTTTGCCATTGGGGTTGGATATACGGTAGAAGCTGCCAATAGTTAGAGCGCGTTTTCAAGCTGTCACATCCACAAAAATATTCTCCTTTGTTTGACGCTATCAGCTTTTGTGTAGTTTCTGAGCAGTTACTTAATGCTAATGTCGGAATCTTCTTTAATTTCCCAACGCAGAAGCCTTGGTAGTTGCGTCACATCCAGGGCATAGTTCGCAATCCAAAGGACGATTTCGACCACCAATAAATTTTGTACCCAAGTGAGATCAGTTTCAGAACGAAGAAACTTCCACCCCTCATAAAGCTGCCAAAAACGATAAGGCAAGTATAAGTAGGAAACCATCACCCACACAACTGTGTGAAACTGCCTTAGTGTCAAAATCTCAGCTAAGATTTGCAACCCTAGCATCACCAAGTAGGGAACAAGTACAGTTAGGATGCGATTGTCACCTAACCACACACCCCATACAAGTACGACTACTAAGGGAACTATCACTCCTATAACCTGCACCGTACCGAACCAAATTTTAAACCACCCTGATAGTGGTTCAGGAAGGCTGAAGGGTTTCGCATTTCTCCACGTCCAACCGACTACAACACAAAAAAATGTGGAAATTATGAGAAAAACAAAGTTTTCTACAAACAGGTATAAGTTTATGTTTGAAGAAGTCATGACTGTGATATAGCTGGTGTGACTTAATATCAGCGTGACTTAATGTCAGCCACTCTTATTTTCTTTAATAATATGAAGAATTGATGGCAATAAAGAAACAACAATAATTAGTCCAATAATTGGTAACAAATATTTGTCTACTTGTTCCGCAGGTAGGGATTTTCCTAAGAAAAATCCTAACAAAGTGATGCCGAATGTCCAAAAAAAGCCACCAATCAAGTTATAGGACATAAATGTTCGATAATGCATGGCACCAATGCCAGCGATAATCGGTGCGAACGTCCGTACGATTGGAACAAATCGGGCTAAAACAAGCGTTTTCTTACCATGTTTTTGATAAAAACTTGCCGTTCTTATCAAATGTTTTTTATGAAATAACCATGAATCTTCTTTTTGAAAGAGCCTACGACCAAATCTGTATCCAGTTGCATAACCCACATTATCACCAAGGACTGCACAAATAAAAGCACCAATAATGAGAATCCAAATATTAAGCAGTTTCTGAGATGCCACAAATCCAGCAGTGAACAGCAAACTATCTCCTGGTAGAAAAAAGCCAATCAGTAAGCCAGATTCGGCAAAAATAATTCCCCATACTCCAAAGTAGCCTAATGATTTTATTATGTCTACTAAATCAAAATGCATAAAACATCCCTCTAAATCAATAATTTATTTAACACAAGATTCAAAGGAATATCAGAATTTTTATGACAATAAGGCATTTATAGCGTTTTTCCATTATTTTTTCCATTACGTACACTACACAGCAAATAGTTTATATGACAAGCTTTTCGCTCCTCCTTGAATGGTAACTTTATTTCCGCGCCCGACGTACTAGTTATTTTGAGTTTCCTAAACGGGTGTGGTCATAAGTAGTTGGTTAGCATTGGGCATTGGGCATTGGGCAATAGGCAATGGGCAATGTCCATTCCTTTACCAACAGGTTTTGACCACACCCTTCCTAAACAGAGGTTGAAAAGTAAGTACAGGGATGTATTGACAACGAAAAATTAGAGTACTAATAGTTAGACAATCAGAGAAAAAATGACAAAATTTTCTGGCTGTAACTATGCAGATGTATGGGACTTCAGTTCTAAGCCGATTGAGACATAAATAGGTAGGAATATGAACGGTGACATATTGCGATCGCGTTGGCGATCGCGCAGCGGCTCCTCCGGAGCATCGCATCCTCCTAATCCATCATCTGGAAAGTGGTGGGCGATGTTAGGCGTTGGTCTTGGTATATTAATGTTTACTATTGACACCAGTATTGTCAACATTGCTCTTCCCACCCTGGTGCAGGTCTTCCATACGAGCTTTGCTACGATACAGTGGGTTGTCTTGAGCTACCTGCTTGTCGTGACTGCCTTGGTATTGGGCGCGGCTCGTCTAGGCGATATGTTCGGTAAGAAACAGCTATATCTAGGAGGATTGGTACTGTTTACTTTTAGCTCGCTTCTATGTGGACTTGCGCCTGGAGACTATTGGTTAATTGGGTTTCGTGCACTGCAAGGACTGGGAGCCGTGATGATTTCAGCGCTGGGAGCAGCAATTGTCACTGAGGTTTTTCCAAGTTCAGAACGGGGGCGGGCGCTAGGTATTATCGGTGCACTTGTCTCTTTGGGTATTGCTCTTGGTCCTACAGTCGGGGGATTGCTGATTGTGCTCTCTGACTGGCGCAGTATCTTTTTCGTCAATGTGCCGATAGGAGTATTTGCTAGCTTTGTCGTAATCCGGAGTGTTCCTACAGGTCAGAGCAACCTCACCAAACAAAAGTATGATGGGTTAGGGGCACTGATTATGACTGTAACATTGGTTTGCTTCGCCCTAGGTATGACTAATGGACAAAATCATGGTTTTGGTAGTAGCACTACAATAGCGCTGCTTTTAGTTTCGATCCTTGGCTTAATGGGTTTTTTATGGGTTGAAACCCGCCTTAAACAACCGATGCTGGATTTGCTGTTGTTTCGCAACCTGCGGTTTAGCCTCAGCTTGTTTTCAGGGTTGCTAGTGTCTATCGTGATTACAGGAGTCATTTTTATTATTCCTTTCTTCCTTGAGTTAGTTCTCCACTATTCCACCCAACAGGTTGGGTTATTGCTGGCAGTATCGCCTGTATTGGGTGGTATCGTCGCCCCCCTTTCTGGGAATATGTCAGATAAGTTTGGAACACGCATCATCAGCTTGATTGGGTTACTACTCATGACAGTTGGGTGTCTTGCAGTCAGTACCTTCAATGCTCAGTTGACAGAACTAGGCTATATTATGCGGGTTGCGCCATTTGGCATTGGGCTGGGAATGTTTCAGTCACCCAACAATAGCGCTATTTTGGGTGAGGTTCCACCAGAACGCTTGGGTATTGCTTCTGGGTTGCTGTCTTTGTCGCGGACTTTAGGACAAACCATTGGATTGTCGCTCATGGGTGCTTTGTTTGCAGTACTGACTCTTTCTAGCTCCTCTGCTGCTGATGTTACAACTGCGCCTGTAGAAGCACTGGTATTTGGCGTACAAGGAACCTTTCGGATAGCAGCGGTAGTTTTGTTTATCGCAGCACTACTGGTTGCTTTCTTGTGGAGAATGGGTAGGCGCGAGCAAAAAACCTGATGTAGATGAGATAATAAGTACATTGCATATACTTTTGTCTTTATAGTTCTTCTGCTTGAGAAACAGATACTTAAGAGTACTAACATTATTTTGGAGCGCTGCCATAGAAGCTGAGTTGGAGTATCGTATCAACTTCCTCCTCGCAACCTTGAGCAGCTTAGGTAATCTTGCAGGCAGTCTCTTTGGACTATTCTTGTTTTACGGTAACGGCTACACCTTTTCTGGGTGGACATGGGAAGCAGCTTTAGTTGTCTTGGGAATTTTTACGCTGCTGCAAGGCTTTTCTGCGACTTTCCTTGCTCCAAATTTGAATAGCATTGTCCGCCATGTGCAGGAAGGGACATTGGACTTTGTGCTACTCAAGCCCATCCGTAGCCAGTTTTGGCTTTCCACCCGTACTCTTTCACCTTGGGGACTACCAGATATAGTTTTTGGTAGCGTAATGATTGGCTACGCAGGTACAAAACTTGGTTTAGGAATAGACGACTACCTCATCAGCGTCATTCCCCTGTGTTTTGGCTTGGTCATTCTTTATAGTCTGTGGTTTATGCTAGGAGCCACTAGCATCTGGTTTGTCAAAATATTCAACGTTACCGAAGTGCTGCGAGGTTTGTTGGAAGCTGGAAGATATCCGATAGTAGCGTATCCCACGGCTTACCGCTTTTTCTTCACGTTTGTTGTACCAGTCACTTTTTTAACGACTATACCAGCAGAAGCCATGCTGGGTCGAACTCAAATCACTTGGGTGATAGGCGGGGGAGTGTTGGCGCTGGTACTATTTTTTATTTCTACCAGGTTTTGGCGGTTTGCGTTGCGTTTTTATACGAGTGCTTCGAGTTAAGAAAGGAAATAGAGGACACAGATGACTACGACAATTGATATTGGTACTTTAATTACACGCTCAAATCACTTGGATAATAGGCGCAGGAGTGTTGGCGTTGGTGCTATTTTTTATTTCTACCAGATTTTGGTGGTTTGCGTTGCGGTTTTATACCAGTTTATCTAGTTAGAAACACTTAAAAATAAATGCGTTACTGAGATGAAATTATAATTTTGTCCTGGTATCAAGCGAGAAAATACGGTTATTTGTATATAATCGCATAACACCACCCCTTTGAGGCTCGAGATGGCAGGACAATCCAACATTAGACTTACCATTGCGCTTGAAGAGTCAGACTTAGAAGCAGAGGAGCTAGCTCGGCAAACGCGAAGTTTTCTGCGAGAGATAAAAGACCTAGATGAAGTAGAACAAGCCAGTCTCGTAGCAGTTGCAGAAACCCCTGAAGGAGCAAAGGCATTATTGGGAGATTTTCTGCCAGGGAGATTGCAGACTCAGGTAAGTGTTGCCAATTTTAAAAAATTTCTGAGATTTTTAGCTGAACGCCTCGGTAACAAAACCATTGAGATAGAGGTTGAAGCCAACGGTAAAAAGCTTAAGGTAAAAGCCAGCAGTCAGCAAGAGTTATTGGTAACAATTCAGTCAGCACAGCAATTTGTAGCAGCAGAAAAGGATATCGCAGATGAAAAAGGTAGCACTGCTAATTGGGGTTAGTGAGTACGAACCAACTATTAACCCATTACCTGCGGCTGCTAGAGATTTGGAAGCAATGCAGCGAGTGCGTGAGTCCGTTGAAAACCCGGCACAGCGCGGAATGCAGAAAATGATTTCTGAAAATCGTTATACTGCAAACGCAGAGTTAATCAAGAAGGCAACCCTTGGTATCTGTGAGGTAGAACAACAAATCGTTTTAAAGCTAAGTGGTTACGCAAAATTATTTATGTCATTGCGTTCGCGTAGCGTGTCCGTTCGCGTAGCGTCTCCGAAGGAGAAGGACATACAAAATGAAATGTAGCGTTCGCGCAGCGTCTCGTAGAGAAGCAATCTCCCAACCGCAAGCGAATTGCTACCCTTCGGGAACGCCTTTCCTGCGGAACGCTACGCGAACGGCGAACATTTCGCTACCCTTCGGGAACGCCAAGGGCGAACGCTCCATTCGCAATGACAAATGTATATTTAATTTTGCATTAGTACTTATTGGATCAAATCTTGGATCAAATCGTCCACAACCTTTCATCAGAGATTTCAACTTTAGGTCATCAGAGATTTCAACTTTAGGAGGTAGATCCTCGAATACTCACTTATTACATTAGTCACTTAAAGGCTACCATTCTTTGTTCAATAAAACGGCAGAAAACTGTCTCAATGGGACGGTGCAAGTTTCTGGTTGAGCGACAGCCGTTGGAGAGCAAACCTAAAACAACAAAGGAGAAAATCATGAAAGTACTGATGGTTGGAGCCACTGGCAAATACGCCAACCACGTTGTACCCGAACTGAAACAGCGTAACGCGACGATTCGCGCATTAGTGCGCGACAAAAATAAAGCAGACGCGGTGCGGCAACAGGGCGTAGATGAAGCAGCGATCGCAGACCTCAACGACCCAGACAGTCTTCGCGCTGCCGCTAGTGGAGTAGACGGTGTTTTTCACATCAACCCTGCTTTCGTACCCAATGAGGCGGAGTTGGGCGTGGCGATGGTCGAGGCTGCCAAAGCGTCTGGTGTGCGTAAGTTCGTCTTCTCCGGTGTGATTCACCCGTCGATCTCCAAGATGAATAACCATGCGGCTAAACGTCCGGTCGAGGAGGCATTGTACGAGTCAGGCATGGAGTTTACCGTGCTGCAACCGACCATGTTCATGCAAACCCTCGACAACGGCTGGAGTGACGTGCTTGAGCAGAATCGCTTTTCCTTGCCTTACTCCAAACACGCTCAGGCGTGTTATGTAGACTACCGCGATGTAGCAGAAGTGGCGGCACTGGCACTTACGGGAGATAAATTAGGCTACGGCACGTTCGAGTTATGTGCCCCTGGCATGGTCAACCGCGTGGAACTAGTGAAGATGATGAGCGAGGCGATCGGGAAGACCATCGAGGCGAGTGAACCTGCGTTCGATGAGTGGGCGGAAGCTGCACATATCCCTGATGGCTCCACCCGCAAAGGCTTGAGAACGATGTACGCAGACTACGATCAATATGGTTTTCCTGGCGGCAATGCACTTGTACTGCGAGCCATTCTCGAACGGGAACCTCGTACATTACGGCAGTACATTCAAGAGCTTGCGAACCGCAAAGCGGCTTCGTGACTTCCGGCTTAAGCACAAGTGCGATCGCACTTCGGGTGGGCATTGCTTACCAAAATCTTGCAATATCTTCTAAAAAATCAAAGCAATGCCCACCTACCCTGATTCACCAAAAACGATCTCAGCGACGGTATTGGGACATATGGGTAATATTAACTTTGGTGGGCATTGCCCTTCAAAAACTGTATTTTATAACGATAATCTCATAGGGCGATGCCCACCCTACCTCTTTTCCAGTCATTTCCAACGGTTTTTCACCTGTCTTGGCGACAACAACGCGTAAGCGCGAGACATTTTCTAGCTCCGAAAACAAAAGATATTTTTTGTAAAGATAAATAAATTTTTACTAAATCCATATTCTTAGTTATGAATTCTATAGAGGAATAGACTTTTCATGAATTCTCTGGAAACGTTGAAACAACGCGGCTTTCAAGAAGACAGTTATTTTCATTGAGCTTATTGCCAATGAGAAATTAGCATAAAAGAGTCAGACCACAAGAAGAAGTTAGATAAACTGCATCAGTCAAATTGAATTGCAGCTATTACAAATTGGCTAATAATTATCCAACTCGTCCAACTTCTCAAAAAAGATGGTGTAAAAGTTAACTAGAGATAGAAATCAAAAAAGTCATTCACAGTAAACGTCTTGAAGGGGTAAAAAATGTCTTCTAATATCAAACTGACTATCGCTTTTAATGAACCAAATCTAGATGCAGAGGAGACAGAACAGCAAACGCGAAATTTGCTGCGAGAGGTGAAAGACTTAGATGAAGTGGAACAAGCCAGTCTTGTAGGAGTTACAGAAACACCCGAAGGCTCAAAGGCATTTGCAGGTTTTCTGCTGGGGATGTTACAGGCTGAAGTGAGTGTTGCCAATTTGAGTAAATTGATGGGATTTTTAGGCGATCGCTTGGGTGGCAAATCGATTAAACTGACACTCAAAGCACCAGATGGTAGAGAACTCAACCTGGAAGCCAGTAGTCGGGAAGAGTTTGAGTTCGCTATGCAACAAGCACAGGAATTTCTGAAAAATACATAGCATAGGATACCACAATGGCTAAGGTAGCACTGCTGATTGGGGCGAGTGAATATGGAGAAGGGTTAAGCCCACTTCCTGGGGCGACAAAAGATGTGGAGGCGATGCAGCGAGTTTTACAGCACTCAGCAATGGGCAGTTTTGATGAGGTAAAAACGCTGCTTAATACCGATCCGCAAGTTATGCAAGAAGCCATTGAGACCTTGTTTTCCGGTCGGGCTAAAGAAGACCTAGTGCTACTTTTTTTCTCTGGTCACGGGATTAAGGATGAGAGTGGTAGGCTTTACTTAGCAACTCACATCACTCGTAAAAACACACAGAGAGAACTCGTGAAAGCAACAGCGGTTCCAGCCAGTTTTGTGCAAGACATTATGAGCAACAGCCGCTCAAAACGTCAGGTTGTCATTCTTGACTGTTGCTTTAGTGGGGCGTTTGCAGAGGGTTGGTTAGCAAAAGATGATGGTTCTGTAGATGTCAAGAATCAACTTGGTGGCGAAGGGCGTGCTGTTCTCACTTCTTCAACGTCAACCCAGTATTCCTTTGAGCAGCAAGGAATAGACCTCTCAGTTTACACCCATTACTTAGTCGAGGGAATTGAAACAGGAGCTGCAGATCAAACGAATGACGGTGTCATTTCTGTGGATGAATTGCACGAGTACGCCAAGAAGAAAGTTCAAGAAGCTGCGCCAGCAATGAAACCAGAAATTTATGCCGTGCGAGAAGGTTTCAAAATCTGGCTTTCTAAGGCACCAACAGATGATCCAAAGCTGAGGTATCGCCAAGAAGTTGAGCTTTATGCCAGTCGAGGCGAAATTTCTATGATTGGTCGCAATGCCTTAGATGCACTGCGACAAACTTTGGGTCTATCGCCCGAAGAGACTGCTGCAATTGAGGCTGAGGTTTTAAAGCCTTATCAAGAGTATAAGCAAAAATTGCAGCAATATGAGCAAGCATTAGTTGATGCAATGAGGCAGGAAAGAACCTTAAGTGACAATACTCGTCATGAGTTGCAACGTTATCAGCAAATTTTAGGACTCAGAAATGAAGATATAGCCCCCATTGAAGCACGAATTTCTCCTCAGAAAAAATCGGTTTTAGTCCCAGTTCTAGCAAAGCCCAAACTCCTCATTGGTACAGGCATTGTCACTACTGCGGCGTTAGCATTTTATTTTCTGGTGACTTTACAACTTACTTCAGAACCGAAATTACCGGAGTCACCCACACCTACTCCTAGTTCCACTCAGTCTTCCCCAGGCTTGCCAAGCCCAAAGAATATTGACGATGCTGATGTTTACAATAGTCGCGGTCTCGCCAGCTTTGCCTTTAGAAAGTATAAAGAAGCAATCAACGACTACAACCAAGCAATTCGTATCAATCCTAACTTTTCCCTTGCTTACTACAATCGTGGTGATGCCTACTTTGCTCTTGGAGAAAAACAAAAAGCAATTAAAGACTATATCACAGCAATTGAAGTTAATAGTACATGGGGGAACAAAAGCGCAGCTGATGCTTACAAACAGAAGGCTTCTGTCTACTCTGCTTTAGGAAATAAACAAGCCGCAATTGTAGATTATCAGGAAGCTGCAAAACGTTATCACAAAAAAGGAAAGATAAAGGAATCCCAAGATATATTGAACAAAGTCAAAAAGCTCCAGCAGTAATTCAGATACTCGACAAGATTCTGTGCCGAAGGGTAAGAAAGAACGAGTAAAGATATTGGGAGACTGAATTTTCCAGTCCCTCACTCACAGCAGCTGAATAAACTCATCAACACTCAAACCTACCTGTCGGATAATCGCCCGTAATGTTCCTTTATCTAACTCTTGATGATTCGGGACTACAACTTCGACAAATGGCTCAACCCGACGTAAAATAATGTGGCTTCCACGTTGTCGCAAGACATAGAAACCTAGCTTTTCTTAGTGCTTTAATGCATTCCTGACCAGAAATTATAGGCAACTTGCTTATACCTCGACCAAAACTGTTTCCAAGTTGTCTTCTGGAATAGAGCGACCTTCTTCTTTAAGTACCTCAATATAGAGTTCAATAGCTTCCTTTATGTTGACAATCGCTTCTTCTTTCGTTTTTCCCTGGCTGATGCAAGCAGGTAAGCTAGGACATTCAGCCACCCAGTAATTATCTTCTCCTGGGTAAATAATGACTTGCCTTTTCATCTATCACTCCGATATTTGTCGTGACTACTAAAAAATAATATTTAAGAAATAACCTATTATCAATTGCACAAGCTGTCGCAAAATCTCAACATTTTCAATTGTAATTCCCAAAACTGAGGCAAAAACTCTAGCTTTATGCTTACCACTGAGATGTTCTGGGTTCAAGCAGTAACTCATTAGTTTTTGCATTGAGATTTCTGTTTGGTCACCGTTGGGTAATTCAGGACTTACGCAAAGAAACCCGGTTTCTACCAAAAATCGTCTGTTTCACAACCAAATACGAACGAAGAAACCGGGTTTCTATAGCGGTTCTCACTTCGGTGCAATACAGTCGTCACCTCACCCCGCATTTGCTGACGCAAACGCTCCCCTCTCCAAACTCGCACAGAGGGGTTGGGGGTGAGGTTGAAAAATGTACTTCATGCAAACGAGAACCGCTATAGCAGATGGCGCGTAAGTCCTATAATTTCATCTGATAATTTCATCTAAGACGATATTTCTTGGGTAAGGCTTTGATTTTATCAAGCGATCGCCCTTTGGAGCATCGCGCTCCACTCGCCTCCCTACCCATATTTCCTGTAAAATCAAGACTTAAGGACTGTGCATAGGGAGACAACAGGGTTGCCTACACTTGGTGTAAACATTGACCACATCGCCACCATTCGACAAGCGCGGCGGACGGTGGAACCAGATCCCGTGGCGGCGGCGGTACTAGCAGAATTAGGGGGTGCGGATGGCATTACGGTGCATCTGCGGGAAGATAGGCGACATATTCAAGAACGGGATGTGCGCCTGTTGCGACAAACGGTGCGATCGCATCTTAATTTAGAGATGGCGGCGACAGATGAAATGGTTACCATTGCCCTCGACATCAAACCCGATTACATTACTTTAGTACCGGAAAAGCGGGAAGAAGTCACCACAGAAGGCGGGCTGGATATCGTCGGTCAAATTGATAGAATAGGTGAGGTAGTTGATAAATTGCAAAACGCTGGTATTCCAGTGAGTCTGTTTATCGATGCCCACATAGCACAGATTGAAGCTTCTGTCAAGGTGCAGGCAAAGTTTATTGAACTGCACACTGGGTGCTATGCTGAAGCTAAGGATGAAACAAGTCGCGAGCAGGAATTAGCCTTGCTAGCTAAAGGGTGTGAGCAAGCGATAAAAACGGGATTGCGAGTGAATGCTGGTCATGGACTCACCTACTGGAATGTTTACCCTGTAGCTTGCCTTCCAGGGATGGAAGAACTAAACATTGGGCATACCATTGTCAGTCGAGCAGCACTCGTTGGCATGGAAAGAGCAGTCCGCGAGATGAAACTAGCGATGCGAGGTCAACTGTAAACAGCTATCAGTTATTTTCATAGGAAAATCAAATGAATTGATAACTGACAACTGATAACTGATAACTGATAAAAGTAGAGGGGTCTTCACTGCGAAATCTGAAAAATTGTTGGTATTTCGCAAGTTAAATTTGAAGTAAAGACTTCTATGAGCGTAACACAATCTAACAACATTCCGCTTTGGGCACAGGACAGGGATACGGTTATTGCACAAAGCACTGATGCCCAGTGGCGCAATCAAACCCCTCCGGATTATTCTGAGTCAAAAGAAGGTCTTGTAAAAGAAAGTACACATCATCATGTAGAAGGTTCATTAGAGGCGATCGTTCAAAATTTAGTCAGAACCTTTGAGATGGAAGCATCCTTCAAAACCAACCCACAGCAGTGGTTGTCTGTGGTTAATGAACAGTTTCGCATGAGTAGTAATGGTGGTTCGGCATACACAGCATCAGATGTGGTAAAGTCAGGCACATATAATTTATTTATTGGTGATACAGAAGATTACAAGGCTTCGGAGGAAACTTTTGAATCATCAGGAAAGCTTTTCCATACAGCATTTCCTAAAGGATTTTTGTGGGAAGTTCTTGAGGTTTTTTCAGGTCCACCAAACGTGACATTCAAATGGCGTCATTGGGGAACTTTTAACGGTCCATACAAAGATTATGCACCTACAGGGGAGACGGTGGAGATAGTTGGTATAAGCTTGGCGCGTGTGACTGAGGATTTGAAAGTTCTTTCTATAGAACACTACTTCGACAATAGCCTCTTTCTCAAAAAGCTGACAACAGGTAAAAAACAAACACCTGACAAATAACAGTAAGGTAAGGTAGCAATACTGCTCGGTTAAGAATAGTTGAGGTGCCAGAAACCCGGTTTCTTTAAGAAACCGGGTTTCTAATTTTTGCTTATCCGAGCAGTATTGGGTAAGGTAGCTGTCCCTTCCATTTTTGAATCAAGTGCTTTATGTTTAATTAGGTCGAACAGCCAGAGATGAAAATCTCTGGCTGATAGTTTAAGTCTTCTTAAGAGGACTAAATGCTTTCTGGTGTAAAGTATAAAGTCCATTAAGATGGACTTGAGCTATTAGCCCGGAGTTTCAACTCTGGGCGGGCGAGAGAGCGAATGAAACAACCCTGAATAAGGCTGTGTCCTCTCATGAGTCATTGACAAAGGATGAAAATGCAAACATACTATTACGTTTTGGCAAGTCAACGCTTTCTTCTAGAAGAGGAGCCGATGGAGGAAGTTCTGAGGGAACGTACCCGTCACTACCACGAACAAGAAAAAGAAATAGATTTTTGGGTGATTAAGCAACCAGCTTTTCTAGAAGCGCCCCAAATGTCAGAAGTTAAGGCAAAATGTCCCCAACCAGCAGTGGCGATTATTTCCACCAATCCCCAATTTATTACCTGGTTGAAACTTCGATTAGAATATGTTCTGACAGGCGAATTTCAAGCTCCTTCACCGGAAATCCCTGATGCATTGGCATCTCTGGCTGCCGTATCTTAATGTATGGTCATTAGTCATTAGTCATTAGTTATTAGACTATAGACTATTGACTAATAGCTAAATATAATCTACTCAGAAAATTCAATAAAATTTTATGTATAACACTGTTGTTCAAAAATTTCAGATACCAAATACTTTATTGAGTGGTATGGTGCTAGCTATGGTCGGGTGGACTGGTAGCATAAATTCTGTCTATGCTCAACAACAAGATCTTCCTGTCTGTCAACCTCCCAATTCTGGTGAGTATCTTTTGTTGGTCAGTAGTCCCACGCCAGAAAATCAGAAGCAGTTACGTCAAGCCTTACCATCTAATACTAAGACGACCACCTGTAGATATCTCAAAGATACAGTGACGCGAATTGGTGGGTTTACCAAGATAGACGATGCGAATAGTTGGGCGAGGTATGTCAACAATATTGTCGGGTTATCTGCTATTATCACGACTCGACCATCAGACCGACCATCAGAGGTAGCACAAACACAGACTACGGTAACACAGACACAGACGACTCAGACACTGAGCTATAAACCCGAACGATTAGGAGAGGGTTTTGCTGTATTGGTAGATTACTATAATCGCCCGGAAGTTGCCAATAAAGTGCGGGAAGTAGTGGGAGGAGATGTGGGTTTTGTTTCCTACGGACAACGTCCTTATTTGCTGGCGGTTTACACAACTAACCAAAAAGAAGCATACAGCACACTGGAGAAGCTGAACGAACGAGGTTTTTTTGCCCTACTTGTAAATAGTCATAAAGTGATGCTACTGCGCTCAACTGTGCGTTTGCAGTAGCCCTCAGCAAAATGCAGTCAGCTTTTTTGGTTGATTATGGACTCACAACCAACACACCAGTTGACTTAGCCAACCACGAGATAGTTATACCCAACGCCGATCCAACAATGACTTGGACAGGTGTGTGTCCCAGTAATTCTTTGAGGCGATCGCCATCAAACTCTGGGTGTTCATGAAATAATTCATCAATCATCTGATTAAGGATACGGGCTTGCTTTCCAGCAGCTTGACGAACTCCAGCAGCGTCATACATGACTATAATGGCAAAAACCATTGCGACTGCAAATTCAGGAGAAGCCCAACCAAGAGTTTGCCCTACTCCAGTTGCAAGAGCCGTTACCAGTGCAGAATGAGCACTGGGCATACCTCCAGTTGTTACTAAAACACTTATATTTAGTTTACGATTCTTGACTAGATCAATGACAAGCTTTAATGCTTGAGCCATCAAACAAGCTCCCACAGCAACCCACAACACTCGGTTGTCTAATATGTCGCCCATGTCCTGCATGCTATTTTGATGAAATGAGAAGTTATGAATTCTGAAGGATGAATTATGAAAAGAGATATGAATTATGAATGATAAATTATGAATTGTAAAGTTACGCCACCTTCATCATTCATCATTCATGATTTAGTGCTTGCGACTGATGATAAAGTGTGCTAATTCCTTTAAAGGCAAAGCTTTGTCTCCAAAAGGTTCTAATTCTGCACAAGCATCCTCAATGAGTTGTTGAGCCTTTTGTTTTGATTCTTGGAGTCCCCAAAGACTGGGATACGTCACTTTTTGAGCCTGTTGGTCTTTTCCAGCAGTTTTGCCCAATTGCTCGTCGGTTTGAGTGATATCTAGAATGTCATCAATAATTTGGAAGGCAAGCCCAATGTTTTGGGAATAGCGAGACAGTCGCTGCACATCTTCAGATGATACTCCTGCTATGATCCCACCACAAACAACGCAAGCTTCTAAAAGAGCACCCGTTTTGTGGTTATGAATGAAATTCAACGTTTCTAGGGAAATATCTGTCTTTCCTTCTGATTCTAAATCAAGCACTTGACCACCGACCAAGCCAGTCGCTCCCGTAGCATGACCCAAACGAGCAATAACCTGCACAACTCGCTCCAAGGGTACGTTCTGGGTTTGAGTAACCACATATTCAAATGCGTAAGCTAACAAACCATCCCCAGCTAAAATCGCAATATCATCACCATAAACTTTATGATTTGTCAACTTACCGCGACGATAATCATCATTATCCATTGCTGGTAAGTCGTCGTGAATGAGCGACATTGTGTGGATCATTTCCACAGCACATGCAGTTGGCATTGCCATATCGATTGTGCCACCCATCATCTCACAGGTAGCAAGGCAAAGAATAGGGCGTAAACGCTTACCTCCAGCCATGAGCGAATAGCGCATTGCTTCATAAATCTTTTCTGGATAACGCATGGAAATAGATTTATCCAAAGCAGCTTCACAAAGCTTTTGTCGCTCTTTAAGATAGGCTCGTAGGTCAAATTTGACTTCCTGTGGAGTTGTTTGAATGTTATCAGTTACTACCATTCTTAAATTCCCTAAGATTCTGTTAGATACGTAACAATTTTACGGGAAAGAGTCACCCTCTTCGCTTAATTCGCTCATTCAAAGTTCAAAATTCACTCAGGAAGAATTATTTTTGAATTTTGTGCTTCCTCTTGGAGGAGCTACGAATTGCAAAGTAGCGTGCCCTTCTGGCATACTTTAGATTTGAGCGTGTTCGCCCATTGGGCGGCACCCTGGTGGGAGCATCCTGGGTCATTTGCTAATTAGTCATTTGTTATATTTTTGCCAAATGACAAAGGACATTTCCTAACTATTGGAGCGTTGGCTATAGCTATGCACCGTATTTTGTAGCAACATGGCTACCGTCATCGGACCAACACCACCAGGAACTGGTGTGAGAAATTCGGCAACACCAGCAGTTGACTCAAAGTGGACATCACCAACCAGACGACTATTACCGCTTGAATCTGTCACACGATTTATCCCCACATCTACCACAACAGCGTCCGGTTTCACCATGTCAGCAGTAATGAGTTCTGGACGACCGACTGCTGCAATCAGAATATCAGCATCTTTGGTGATAGACTGCAAAGAGTGCGATCGCGAATGAGCTATAGTCACAGTCGCATCTGCCTCTAGCAACATCAAGGCAAGTGGTTTGCCTACCAAAATACTGCGTCCCACCACCACCGCCTGTTTTCCCTTCAAAGGAATTGCATATTCCTGCAACAGCCGCATGATCCCAGCTGGAGTACAACTGCGTAAACCAGGTTCTCCTCGCACGAGTCGCCCTAAGTTCACTGGGTGCAATCCGTCAACGTCTTTATCTGGAACTATTTGATGCAAAAGTGCTACAGCATCCAAGTGGTTGGGTAGGGGTAATTGCACGAGAATGCCATCCACCCTTTCATCATTATTGAGTGCAGCAAGCACTTCTTCTAGTTCTGCTTGAGTCGTTTCTGTGGGAAAATGCTTGCCAAAAGAGGCAATACCCACTTTTTGACAAGCACGTTCTTTGCCGCGTACGTAAGCTGCTGACGCTGGGTTATCACCTACCATCAGTACTGCTAAACCTGGCGGGCGTCCTATATGGAGTTGCAATTGTGTAATGGCAGCAGAGAGTTCTTGCTGAATTTTGTTAGCTAACGCTTTACCATCAAGGAGTTTGGCTGTTTTTCTTTCCATAGAATTCAACAGAAGTACCCTATGCCTTGGCTTTGCTGTCTCATGCTTTGTTTGCAAACAGCAAAACCACATTCTTTATCTTCTCAGATTGGTTGTCTAACAAGAGTTTAAAAACCAGCAATTCTTTTGTTCTTCATATCTCCAACGCAGTGGCTTCCCACTTGTACAGAACTTCTACCGATATTCACTTAGAGACAAAGACAAAATAAAATGCAGAACCTTTCTCAACTAGATATTTCCCAAAATTGCTCAAAGAGGGGTTGCAGCTTTTCAGGCTGCAACCAAGGTTCTGCATTTTATTCCAGTCAAAATGCTTACGTGTTTCTGGTTCATTCTGAGTTGATGAGTTCTTTCTTCGGTAAAGTAAAGTAGAAGGCGAAACGTATCAAAAAGCAGTCATGTACGTCCTAATTGGTGGAGCCGGTTTGGTAGGGCTGAGTTTAGCACAGAAATTGGTTGAACTAGGACATACTATAGCTGTGATTGACATTGACCCTAACGCTTGTCGTTATGCTCGCGAACAAGTGGGAGCAATGGCTTTTGAAGGTAGTGCTGTCAGTACAGAAGTGTTGTTAGAAGCTGGAATTCGTAAAGCCGATGCTTTGGCGGCTGTTTTACGAAGTGATGCTTTGAACTTGGCAATGGTTACTCTTGCTAGACATTACGGTGTCCCCCATATTCTGTCTCGAATGCGCCATCCCGATTTTGTGGAACCCCTGCGTTTAGCTGGAGCTAATCATATTATCAGTACCGTCGATCTGGCAGTTTCAACAATGGTGAATGCTATTGAGTATCCGCAAGTAGAATCGATGATGCATTTTGAGCAGGGACAGATTGAGGTTTTAAAACTTTCTATCCCTAACAATTGCTATGTTGTCGGTCGTAGCGTTGCCGAAATTGCTCAGGATTCCCGGTTTCCCACTGGCTCTCTCATTATTGGCTATCAACCCCATCCCCACGAGGATTTAATGATTCCTAACGGCAGTACAGTACTGGAACCCGATTCAACTGTGCTGATTGTGACTAAACCAGGGTCATTACATCAAGTCATTGATTTTATCGAAGGTTGTAAATGATTCATTCTAATGAAGCTATATCCACTTTTTTATTCAGCGATCGCTCTTATTGTACTGACATCCTGCACATCACCAGAGATTCCACCGCAGTCACAAGCTGATACAACTGGAGCAAATCAATCTCAAAAGGTGGTAACTATAGATGAAAATTTCAAGATAGTGATGGGTCAAACTATCTATGTCCCTGTCTACTCCCACATCTATCATGGGGATAATAAAAGAATTTTCGACTTAGCGGCGACTCTGAGTATTCGTAATACTGATTTGACCAACCCTATCATTATTACTTCTGTGCGCTACTATGACTCCAATGGGAAACTACTTAAACAGTATTTAGAGCGCCCGATTCAACTTGCTGCCCTAGCTTCTTGTGATTTTGTTGTAGATAGAACTGACACTAGTGGAGGTTCAGGGGCTAACTTTATTGTCGAGTGGGTAGCACAAACAAAAGTTTTTCAGCCTGTGGTGGAAGCAGTTATGATTGGTACTGACTTTCAACAAGGAATTTCCTGGATTAGTCCTGGCAAAGTTATTAAAAATCAAAGTAATTATAAGGGTTCATCTTCTGTACAGGGTTCTTGAAAGCGACTAATCATCTTCTAGTGTGAGCAATTGCTCATCAATTTTTTGAAGCCGTGATCGGACAATTTCTTCTGAAAGAATTCGCTTACGTATTGCCTCGTTGAGTGCTCCTTTCTCCGCCAATAGCAAACGGCGGCGAATGGCTTCGAGTTTCCTGTGCCCATCACTTTTAACATCAAATTCATCTGGGCGGCGATTGTACAATTCCCGCAAAGCCTTTTCTGCTCCTGCTACTCGCACCTGATAAGTTGAGCGCATTTCCTCGTAAATGGCTTTTGGTAATATTCCTGACTTCAACAGGCTATCTAATTCATCTTGCGCGGCTTTAGCTGTGATTAATTGCGCTTGTAATTCTTCAACCTGCTGGCGAGATTCTGAGAATTGCGACAAGTGCAATCGTTTTGCCAGCCACGGCAAACTCACTCCCTGTCCGAGTAAGGACAGCAAGACTGCCCCAAATACTATGGCAATGATTTGTTCTCGTCCTGTTACTGTTGTCGGGATGCTGAGTGCTAACCCCATAGAAAGAGAACCTTTGATATTGCCAAGAAACAAGACGTGCTGCCAGCGCCACGGGATTGAGCGATCAAACAAACGTAATATAGCGAACAGCGGATATACACAAAGTATGCGCCCCACTTGATAAGCAACGATCGCCAGCAACACTGCGGGCAGAGTTCTCCAGAGAGTGATTAAGTCAACTTCTATACCCACGAGTAGGAAAATAAAACTATTGACACCAAAAGCGATAGACTGCCAAAAGCTGAGCAACGGCAATCGAGTAGAAGCTGATACCTGACTCGAAAGTCCAATAGTTCCAACAATTAACCCCGCAACAACCACAGCCACCACACCAGAAACGCTGAAAGATTGCCCAATTTGAAAAGCTCCTAATGCCACAGCCACCGTCAGTAAAATACTACTGAGCGGTTCATCCGACCGAACAAATAAACTTGTACTCAAATAGCCCACAGCAAGCCCCACTAGAGTTCCACCAACAATGACCACAAACAATTCTTGTAATCCATTGAGGATTGTCAGTGAGCCAACGGCATGAACTTTTACAATTAGGCTAAATAAAACTAGCGCCACTCCATCGTTAAATAAGCTCTCTCCCTCAACTATGGTGGAAAGACGGGGAGGGACAGCCACTTCCTTGAATACAGCAATCACGGAAACGGTATCAGTGATTGCCAAAATCACCCCTGCCAGCAGTGCTGCTGTCCAATTCAGTCCTAGTCCCCATTTCAACAGCGCTGCTGTTACACCAGAGGAAATCACAATCCCAGGTCCGGCTAGCAAGGCTATTGGTTTGACGGTGCTGCGGAGGCGGCTGAGATCAGTATTGATAGCTGCCTCGAATAACAGAATCGGCAGAAACAGATTCAAAATCAGGGAATCGTTTAGACCGATGCGCCGGGGCAGAAGTTCTGTAATTGCTAAGCCCGCTAAAACTAAACCCGCGACATAAGGGACTCGCAGCCAGCGTGTCAGCAGAGCTACGCAGGTGGCAACGAGTAGGAGAATAATTGAAACAGTGACTAATTCAGCAACACTCACTTTTTTGCTTAACCCCTTAGTCAGGAAAGAATTGAAAATGGCGGGCTTACAATCTTAAACCCAATCGTGCACAGAATTTCTTCTAATTTTTGCCTTGCCGCCCTTGGTGGCGAACCGGAGTTTCAAAGTCTTTAGCTCTGCTTTTGAGTTCTTTGTTGAGTGTTTTTGATACTGAAAAACAAAATATTGATAGTGACTCGTTAAATTAAAATTGTCACAACCCAAGCACTGATGTCAAAATTGGCGAGTGGAGGTACCTAGTTTATGCAAAAAGTGAAAAACTTAAACTTCTCGTTTTCATATAACTACAACAGCGTTGTTGTGCTTACACGCTTGGGATTAACTATTTGCCTTCTAGTAGGACTACTCAGTTGTGGTACAGGGTATCTTGGCATGAATGCCATAGGAGCCAACATCACCCAGATTGAGAACTTGAAAGCACAAAAGGACAGTAGCACCACAGTCTACATACAAGGTAAGGTCGAAAAGCGAGTTCCGCTTCTCAATCGATACGCGTATCAAATGAATGATTCGACAGGAAAAATTTGGGTGGTTACCAATCAAACTAGTATACAAGAGGGAACACAAGTCGTGATTAAAGGTAAAGTTCGCTACCAAAGTATTCCTCTCGGAGAAAAAGAATACGGAGAAATTTACGTAGAAGAAGAGTAAATAAGCAATGGGTAATGGGCAATGGGCAATGGGCAATGGGCAATGGGCAATGGGCAAGGGGCAAGGGGCAAGGGGCAAGGGGCAATGGCAATGGGCGATTAAGAGTTCCCAGTTCTGGGTTCCCAGTTCCCAATTCTGGGTTTCCAATGCCCCATGCCCAATTCCCATCTTCTCTAGTCAACTCGACTCATGGAAGTTATATCAAAAGTTGCACAAAAAACTAGAAAATTGATTAACAAATAGTAGAAAATACATAACTGTGCAGGTTGTTGAGAAAAAAATAACCTGATATTAGATAGACCAAAAACCAATAATAAAGTGTTTGAAATTTGGAGAAAAAGCTTATGGGTTGGTTACAACGACTTTTTGGTCAGGAAAAACCTGAGAATGCTCAAGTGAATCCTGAGCCAGCAGCACCATCCGAGGAAACAGGAGGAGAAACCATTCCTCCAGAGCGATTGGGGTTAGAAGGAGAATACGATCAGAGTGGTTTGGCAAAGCGAGTTGCTCTAGCTTTTGACGAAGACCCCTCTTTTGATGATATTGACACCTTGTGGGTAGCACAACTAGGTAGTACTGTTGTTCTCAAAGGATCCGTTCCCAGTCAAGATATTCTCGACCAACTGGTAAACATTGCTTCGGGTGTGACTGGTGCAACAGACGTACAGAGTGACCAAGTCAGTATTGGTTAGATAGGGTTTCACTTTTGAATTTCGGCAATAAAAACAAAACTATGAAAAATCTATTGCGATATCGATGGGCGATTTCCATCGCATTGTTGACTATCTTAGCCCTCTGGGGTTGTGGGAAAAAGGCTGACGAGTCCACCAATGTTAGTCCAGGCGATGCTACCACTTCGTCTCCTGTAGCTACAACCTCCCCTGGCTCAGGACAAGCTGGAGGTGATACTTCAACCGGGGGGACACTCACGGCTGAAGCTCAGAAGTTAGGTGTTAAGCCTCAAGGAGAAACCGCCTGTCCCAGCAATGCTCCTGTTAAGGGCGTAGTGACTAAGAAGCGGGGCAACATATATCGTGGTCCCAAGTCACCTGATTATCAAAAGGTCAAGCCAAGTATCTGCTTTGCAGATGTAGCAACCGCTGAGAAGGCTGGCTTTAGCGCTCCCAAGTAGTATTGGGACGTAAGATTTAAAGCCCTTGCACAGCAAGGGCTTTATTAAAGGGTAAAAGTTTTTGTGGTAGTCATGCATGATAGACAATGTTTATCCTAAACCGGTAAATGATGACAAGCAGGAGTGAATATGACTATCCAAGTGGCGATCGCTATTCTTTACCAAAAAGACAAGTTTCTCATGCAGTTGCGGGATAACAATCCCAATATTCTCTATCCTGGTCATTGGGCACTGTTTGGTGGACACATCGAACTTGATGAAACCCCAGAGGTTGCAGTACAGCGAGAAGTATTAGAAGAAATCGGCTACACTCTACCATCAACGTTTTCCAAATTTGGCTGCTATCCCGATGAAAGAGTCTTTCGCCACGTTTTCTGTGCACCACTCACAGTGGAACGAAATCAACTCGTTCTCAACGAAGGTTGGGATATGAGCCTCATGACACCAGAAGACATTCGCTTGGGTGCGAGTTATTCAGCTATAACAGGAGATGTGCGACCCTTTAGACCTGTGCATCAGAAGATTCTGTTAGATTTTATGGAGAGACACGAATTGTCTCACGACTCAAGTGTTCATCTGACTAATGACTAATGACTAACTACAAACTACCGCAATGGTTAAGTTTGAGCCTAGCATTTCCCCTTGCTATACTCAATGGTTGGGTATTGCTTCTGGTTGTGCAGTATTTTCAACCTTTGGTTAGTATCTTTGTCGCTGCCAGTTTGCTAGCTTTTGTTTTAGACTATCCAATTCGGTTTTTTCAGCAACAAGGGGTAAAACGCAACTTCGCTGTGGGAAGTGTGTTGTTGTTAACTGTAGTCATTGTCGTAGCTTTAACTCTCACGTTAGTTCCCTTGATTCTGCAACAGCTCAATGAGCTGGCTAATTTTTTGCCAAGTTGGATTGATTCTGGAATGCAACAACTTCAAGCTTTCCAAGATTGGGCTGCAACCCAACAGCTTCCCGTGAATTTGAGTGGCTTATTGACTCAACAGGTAGACAGATTATCCAATCAACTCCAATCCTTAACTGGTCAAGTTCTTGGTTTTGCTGTAGATACCATTGGTAGTGTAGCCAATGTGCTGTTGACGGTCGTGTTGACAATCTACTTAGTGTTGAATGGAGAACGTCTTTGGGATGGAATTTTCCAGTGGTTTCCGCCTCGTATAGGTTTGCAAGTACGGCAATTGGTACGTGAAGACTTTCAAAATTACTTTATTGGTCAAGCAACATTAGGTGCTTTACTAGCACTTGCTTTGATACTTGTCTTTTTAGCACTGCGAGTTCCTCTAGCTTTACTTTTTGGCATCATAATTGGATTCTTTTCTTTATTCCCCTTTGGTACAGGTATAGGTATTGCTATAGTCAGTTTGTTGGTGGGATTGCAAAACTTTTGGTTAGGAGTTGAAGTTCTAGCCGTTGCAGTGATGATTGACCAAGTGAATACTAACTTCGTTGCTCCGCGCCTTTTGGGGAATTTGACTGGCTTAAATCCCGTGTGGGTTGTCATTTCCTTGCTATTGGGAACGAAACTGGGAGGACTGCTGGGTTTGTTGGTTGCTATACCCATCGCCAGTTTTATCAAAGATGTGGCAGATAGCTGGCGTGCTGGAGGATTTAATCAGGTAGAAGATGATGTCGAATCTGAAACAGTAAAGGTAGTGAGTGATACAGCAAGAATATACAGCTAAAATTAAGGATACAGGAAAAAGAAAAACTAACAATGCTGGCTAGCTATATTGACCAAGCAATGGAACTGGCAGTCTATGAAATTATTGAAGATGATGGAACTTACTGGGGTGAAATTCCCCCTTTACAGGGAGTTTGGGCGCGCCATCAAACTTTGGAAGGCTGTCGGCGTGAATTAAAAGAAGCTTTAAGCGACTGGTTAGCGCTGCGATTACGTTTGGGATTAATGATTCCTGAAATAGCGGGTATCAATCTGAATAAACTCACTGAACCTGTCTAAGAATGTCTAGATTAACCCCTGTTTCTTGGCACAATTTAGTAAAACGTCTGCGATAATTAGGCTTTGAAGGTCCTTATGCAGGGGGAAAGCATCCTTAGATGCGACGAGGTGATGTCACTTTAATTATTCCTAATTTTCATGAGGGCGATATTGGTGTAGGTTTATTGTCACGGTTGCTGCGACAAGCTGGAGTTTCTCGTGAAGAATGGTTAGGCGAGTAAAGTTTTGACGTGTTAGGAGATGAGTCAATCCCAGATGTTGTCTTAGAGCGATAAAGCGATAATAAAAAAAGTTTAGGACTTACGCACCATCTGCAAGAAACCCGGTTTCTTCGTTCGTATTTGGTTGCGAAACAGACGATTTTTGGTAGAAACCGGGTTTCTTTGCGTAAGTCCTGAAGTTAAGTATCAAAGTTTTTGGAGTGGGTCATGCTTAAGCAACTCATCTTTGAGAATTGGAAAAGTTTCCGTTATGCAGAGCTTCCGATTGATTCACTAACTGTCCTAATTGGTACAAATGCAAGTGGTAAATCGAATATCGTTGAAGCTTTGGAATTTCTTCAAAGAATAGTTAGGGGCGAGGATATTGAAGCAGCTTTGGCAGGAGATAAAACGCTAACCTCTATTAGAGGTGGCGTAGAGTGGGCTGCCTTCAAACCAGAAACGCAATTTACATTAAAGGCATTGGTTCAAGGTGTAAATGATAAAAACGATTATTTTTTCAGTATCAAAGTCCAAACACAACCATTTATTAATGTTTTAGAAGAATATATAACTCGTCAAGAGCTTACCAAAAATACTCAATGGAGCAAGTTACAAGATTATCTACTGAAATTTACTTTAGGGTCTAATGGGATTCCTAGTATTTCTGCAATCTTTACAAAAGAGAAAACAAAAATTCCAATAAATAGAAATTTCCATAATCGTGGTTCAATGTTAACTGATTTAAAAGTCCTGAGATTCTCTGATAATATTAGCAATGAAATTAATACAATTATTGAGACGCTGGAAAACATTTTTATCCTGAATCCCATGCCCTCTAAAATGCGGGATTACTCAAGGCTTTCTGACACTCTTGAAAGTGACGCCTCGAATATCGCAGGTGTATTAGCAGCATTATCTGATGAACACAAAGCCGAGGTAGAAGCAACTATATCAGCCTACACCAAGAATTTACCAGAAGGAGATATTCAAAGAATATGGGCAGAAAAAGTCGGTAGGTTTGGCACAGATGCCATGCTCTACTGCGAGGAACAATGGAAACCTGGTCATATCACAGAAATTGATGCCAGAAGTATGTCGGATGGTACCCTGAGATTTATAGCTATCCTTACAGCACTTCTCACAAGACCAGAAAGTAGTCAAATTGTCATTGAGGAAATAGATAACGGACTTCATCCCTCGCGAGCAGAATTACTGGTAAGAATGCTGCGAGAAATTGGTGAGAAAAGAAAAATTGACATATTAATAACGACTCATAACCCAGCTTTGCTTGATGCTTTAGGACCAGAGATAGTTCCATTTGTCGTTGTAGCGCATCGAGATTCTGAAACTGGAGAAAGTAAACTGACTTTGCTAGAAGATATTGAGAACTTACCTAAATTGATGGCATCTGGTACATTAGGTAAGCTGACAACCAAAGGTGCTATAGAAAGAAGTCTTGCGGATACCAAATAGCGCCAGATATGAAGAAGGTTCTGATACTTGATACATCGATACTATGTGTTTACTTGGAAGTTCCTGGCAAAGATACCTGTGGAACTGATGATAATAAGTGGAATAAAAAGCGAGTTGAGGAATTTTTGAAAAAAGAAAAAGATAGGGCATATTTTGTACTACCACTAGCCACCATCATAGAAACTGGTAATCATATTGCACAAGCTAATTACAATCGATATGAAATAGCTCAAGCTTTGGCTGACTTGATGGTGAAAGCAGCAGATGGAACAACACCTTGGGCTGCTTTCACTGAACAAGCAGAATTCTGGGACGCAGAAGGCTTGAAAAAGTTAGCAGATGAATGGTCTCAATTAGCAGTGCAAAGAATTTCTATTGGTGATGCGACTATCAAAACTGTCGCTGAATACTACGCCAAAATCGGTTGTCTCGTGGAGATTCTTACGGGTGATGATGGACTTAAGGCTTACCAGCCAAAGGTTCCTGTCCGGATACCGAGGCGAAGTCGGCGAAAGAGTTAACAAACCGTGAACAATTTGAGAGTATCGCTGATCTCAAGCTATCATCGGATATTGGCAGGTTGCCATGTGTATTGGTAGACATTCATGAGCGCTTCTTACTCTGCATCCCAAACAACCCAACCCAACAACCCAACTGCGCCTCACGCTGATCACCGGCTGGTGGATCGCAGTAAGCTGACTCAAATGTTCCAGCATTATGTTGATATTAAGGATAAGTATCCTCACGCGATGCTACTGTATCGAGTGGGAGATTTCTTTGAATGTTACTTTGAAGATGCTGTGACTTTGGCGCAGGAATTAGAACTCTCCCTCACCAGCAAGCTTGTAGGGGAAGTCGGACGAGTGGCGATGAGCGGTGTACCACATCATGCTTGGGAACGCCACGCAACACAACTGGTAGAAAAAGGGTATGCGGTTGTCATTTGCGATCAAGTGGAAGATGCTGCAGAAGCTGCTGGGAGGTTGGTGCGGCGGGAAGTCACGCGCATCCTTACCCCTGGAACTTTGCTAGAGGAAGGAATGCTCAAGTCAAGCCGCAATAATTACCTGGCGGCTGTGGTGATCGCTGGAGAACATTGGGGTTTGGCTTATGCAGATATTTCTACAGGTGAATTCCTCACTACACAAGGTAGCAATTTAGAGCTTTTGACACAGGAACTTATGCGCTTGCAGCCTGCGGAAGTGCTCGTTCCGACTAACGCACCAGACTTGAGAAATTTACTACTGCGTGCAGGAGAAAAATCGGAACATTTGCCCGAATGTTTGCCACCATCTTTTTGTTATTGTTTGCGATCGCAAATTCCTTTCTCTCAAGGAGAAGCCAGAGCAAGATTGTTGCACAAATTTAAAGTGCGATCGCTCGAAGGACTCGGCTGCGATCATCTCCCCTTAGCAGTCCGCGCCGCAGGTGGTTTACTAGAATATTTAGAAGATACGCAAAAAGAAAACGCTATTCCTCTACAGTCGCTACGCACCTATACCCTCACTGACTTTTTAATTGTTGACTATCAAACTCGCCGCAACCTAGAAATTACGCAAACTGTCCGTGATGGTACTTTTGTCGGCTCCTTGCTGTGGGCTTTGGATAGAACTAGTACAGCTATGGGTAGTCGTGCCTTACGGCGGTGGTTATTACAACCGTTACTTGATATTAAAGGTATTCGCTCCCGGCAAGACACTATCCAAGAATTGGTAGAAAATACAACTCTCCGTCAAGAACTACGGCAATTGTTACGTCAAATTTATGACCTAGAGCGGTTGACAGGACGTGCTGGTTCTGGTACTGCTAATGCCAGGGATTTACTTGCTTTGGCAGACTCGCTCTCTCGTTTACCGGAATTATCTCACTTAGTAGCTAGTACACGTTCTCCATTTCTGAAAGCATTGCAGAAGGTACCACCGATCCTAGAAGAGTTGGCACAGCAAATTCGAGATCATCTCGTGGAGTCGCCACCCATACATATCAAAGAAGGCGGATTGATTCGCTCTGGGGTTCATGCTCAATTGGACGAAAGACGTGCGACTGTCGAAGACGACCAAAAATGGATTGCAAATTTGGAAGTTGATGAGAAAGCAAGGACGGGAATTCCGACGCTGAAAGTGGGATTTAATAAAACTTTTGGTTACTACATCAGTATTTCCCGTGCAAAAGCCGACCAAGTGCCGTCTAATTATATACGCAAGCAAACACTAGTCAATGAGGAGCGCTACATCACGCCAGAGTTGAAGGAACGAGAAGCGCGGATTCTCACAGCGCGAGATGATTTAAATCAGTTGGAATATGAGATTTTTGTGGCGTTGCGGGAAGAAGTGGGCGCACAAGCAGAAATCATTCGCAATATTTCCCGTGCGGTAGCGGCGGCGGATGTGTTGTGTGGTTTGGCTGAGTTAGCGGTTTATCAAGGTTACTGTCGTCCAGAAATGCTGGAGGGACGAGAAATTACAATTGTAGATGGACGTCATCCGGTGGTAGAACAGTCTTTACCTGCGGGATTCTTTGTACCAAATTCGACACAGTTGGGAAGGGAAGCAGGGGAAGCAGAGGAGCAGAGGAGCAGGGGAGCAGGGGAAGAAAATACTTCTTCATCTTCCTCATCTGTCCATCCCGACCTTATCATCCTCACTGGTCCGAATGCGAGTGGTAAAAGTTGTTATTTGCGTCAGGTGGGGTTAATTCAGCTGATGGCGCAAATCGGTAGTTTTGTCCCTGCTCGGTCTGCTAGGCTGGGAGTGTGCGATCGCATTTTCACTCGTGTTGGTGCGGTGGATGATTTGGCGACGGGTCAATCTACTTTTATGGTAGAGATGAATGAGACGGCAAATATTCTCAATCATGCAACGTCGCGATCGCTCGTGTTGTTAGATGAAATTGGCAGAGGAACAGCGACGTTTGATGGTCTTTCTATTGCTTGGGCGGTGGCAGAGTACATCGCAACGGAGATTCGGGCGCGGACGATTTTTGCTACGCACTACCATGAGTTGAATGAATTGGCTTCGTTATTGCCAAATGTTGCTAATTACCAAGTAACGGTGAAGGAGTTACCCGACCAAATTATCTTTTTGCACCAAGTTCAACCAGGAGGTGCTGATAAGTCTTACGGAATTGAAGCGGGAAGGTTGGCGGGTTTACCAAAGGTTGTAATTGCACGGGCGAAACAAGTGATGGGACAAATTGAAAAGCATAGCAAGATTGCAGTTGGTTTGCGTACAAGTCTTCAGGAAGAAGATAGCGATCGCTAAATGATTTGACTGTGTTGACAAATAAATGTCCGTCGCACTTTGGCAAGTTGTAGGGTAGCAAAGATGGAGCGATGGCGTAGAGCGATCGCTTTACAAACGCACCAGCTATGACAAGCGATAATGAGACTATATTGAGTTGCAATAACGACTTGATGGGATTGAGGTTAAACATCAATGGCTGATAAATTTACTCACGGTTACGCTTTGTTAATTGGTGTTGGTGAGTCTGCTTATAGTAAGTTATCTTTGCCAGTGACTGTCAAAGATACTCAAGCAATATATGCTGCTTTAATTGACCCTGAATTGTGTGCGTATCCCGATGATAAAGAGCATATCCGAGTGTTGAATAATCAGGAAGCAACACGGCAAGGCATTTTGGATGGTTTGAATTGGTTAAAGGAAAAAGCAAACACAGATCCAAGTGCAACTGTATTTGTTTATTATTCAGGACATGGCTGGGTAGATAAAACGACTAGTCGTTATTATTTGCTGCAACATGATATTAAACCAACTAAACTTGCTAGTTCAGCCCTTGCAGCAGAAACATTTACAGATGCTTTGCGACAAATTCGCTCGGAACGTTTGTTAGTGGTGATTGATAGTTGTCATGCAGCAGGAATGGCGACTTCTAAAGAAGCCGATATTGAACTTTTAGAAGAATTTGATGATTTTGAACGAGTTGCTCCTTCCAAAGGTTTAATTGATGACTTGAAACAAGGTAAAGGCAGAGTTGTTTTTACATCATCAGAGGGAGAGCAAAAGTCTTGGATAAAAGATGAGTCAAACAGTATTTATACATATTATTTTCTTGAAGCTTTGCAGGGCGCAGCGAATAAACCTGGTGACACAGAAGTTAAGGTTTCTAACTTAATGAATTACCTCAGCAAAGCTGTCCCTGAAAGTGCGTTGCAGTTATATGGTGCAGAACAAACTCCTCACTTCGACATGGATGCAGGAGATTTTGTGATTGCTCAACTTAGAGGTGGTAAAGGTTTACCTGCTAAAGGATGGGAGGAAGTTCAGCCTCAAGCGACTCAAAAAATTAACCAAATAGCTCAAAATATTCAGCAGTATGGACGATACATCACCAACATTAATGAAGTTCGTGATGTCCAAAACTTCCATATTGGTGATGTTATTCATAACAATTAATTGCTGAAACTTATAGCAGAATTATAAATGGCAATTGAGGATGAAATAAGCTCTATTTTAGATCGTGTTGCCAGACATCAACACACTGAAGCGGATATTATATATTTGCATCAGTTACTTAAGAATGTTGGTAACGAGCGCGATATGGTGCAGCTAGCTAAGAATATTGTTAATATTGGGCAGGTGCATGGAGGCGAAGTTCACTTAGGCGATCGCATTGACCAGGGTGCTGATACTGAAACAATCAAAGCTGTAATTCGAGAATTATGGTCGGAGTTAGTTCGCAGCATTGGTATAGAAAAATCACCTCAAGAAAATTCCCAAATCTTTCTCCTATCTAATTTATCATCTCAGACTATAGATCAAAATGTTGTAGCGACAAGCAATTCAGAAACGCAACTACTTCCATCTCCATCTAAGCCAGTGATCGCAACTTTTGAGTTTGAAGTGGTGACTGTAGATGCAAAAGGGAGAGAAAATAAGCATTACCGTAAACCGGCTGACTATTTTATAGAAAATTTGGATGGTGGCGTTGTTCTAGAAATGGTTTCTATCCCAGAGGGTAAATTTCAAATGGGAGCATCAAAAGATGAAGAAGCATCTCAAGAAGATGAACGTCCCCAACATATAGTTAATATAAAATCTTTCTTTATGGGTAAATATCCTATTACTCAGGAGCAGTGGAAAATAGTTGCAAACTTCCCAAAAATCAACCGCGATCTTAACCTTGAACCATCTTATTTTAAAGGAGACAACTTACCTGTAGAGCGAGTTTCTTGGCATGACGCGCAGGAATTTTGTGAGCGACTTTCACAGAAAAAAGGACGAAAATATCGTTTACCGAGTGAAGCTGAATGGGAATATACTTGTCGCGCCAGAACTTCAACTCCATTTCATTTCGGAACAACAATTACAACGAATTTAGCCAATTATTGCGGTCAAAACGATAATATTAATAATATTTATCGCCAACAGACAACTGAGGTTAGTAGTTTTCCTGCTAATGCTTTTGGGCTATACGATATGCATGGGTTAATCTGGGAGTGGTGCGCGGACTACGAACACGACGATTATCTAGGCGCACCATCTGATGGTAGTGCATGGTTAAATGATGGAAATGAGGAATATCGAATCTTGCGCGGTGGTTCTTGGGATTCTTCTTCTAATTTGTGTCGTTCTGCATCTCGCTTTTCTGGAAATCCAAGCGTTCCTAAAAAGGAATTTGGTTTTCGAGTAGTTTGTTCTTAGACTTAAAATTTAGTGGTTATTATCTAATTAATTGAGAAATTCTAGTTTTTATATCCTCAATAGAGGATAAGTCAGAAAGTTGTATACTTGTTTCCCTGCGAATTTGAGCTTTGGGATTTATTGACGACCTACTACACTGCTTTCTGTAAGGATGAGAAAGCCAATTCCAACTTCCTACAATCGCAAATTTAGTATCGCAAACCAATATTTTTTCATTAGTACCATCACTTTCAATATGTATGTCTTGACCTAAGCGAGTAAAACACGAATCGGAATATTGAGAAAACAATTCTCTTAAAATGTTCTCAATTAATACATCATTATTATCATTTTCTCCCCTTACTGGCTCTTGTTTGCCGTATATGACTATAACCTTAACTTCTCTTTCTAAAACTGAAACTATATCATCAACAAATAGTTTTGATTCATTTCCTCGAATCCAAGGTGTGACAATCATCAATTCATCTTCAGCTTGCTCAAGAGCTTCTCTAAAAACTCTTAAATGGTCACAATCATAAACTAGAAGACTTCCAGGCTGTGGTTGAGGAATTTCTGCTTCGGATTTGTACTCTAAAATAACCCCATTTTCTCGAATATGTTCAACAAGCTGGCGGGTCAGATTTCCTTTCTCTAGCCTGTAAAGATTACCAACTAAAATAAATACTTCTTTTGCTCTCGATACAGCAACGTTTAACAGATTCGGTCGTCTGTTTATCCAACTCACATTATCTTGTGGTTGGCAGACTTTTGTAGACAGGATAATGACTCTCTTTTCTGAGCCTTGAAAAGTGTGAATTGTGCCAACAGATTTTTTATTGAATTTAGGAAATTTTTTGAATATTGCGTCCTCAAGAACATTAGCTTGAGCGCGAAAAGCTGAAATAACACCAATATCTTCTAATAAATAACCTTGATTAAGCAAATGCTGAATTATCTCACATACAGCAATAACTTCTTCCTGATTAACATTATTGCGGATATTCCCCTCTACATGATAAGCAATTAAGTTTGAATCTAACAAAGAATCAACTAGTTCTGTTTTTACTTCTAACCCATAGCTAGCAATAGCATTACAATATTGAATAATACTTGGTTGACAACGATAATGCTCTTTTAAAGAAATTCCTTGACCCTTATCCTTGTCTTCTCCACTTGCTCCAGCAGCGCGATGATAGGTAGTGGCGCTATACTCTTCTTCCGGACTATAGCGATGGTAATCTATTTCTGTTAACCCTTTGTCCAAAAACGCTGTTTGACAGTAATTCTTGCGTCTCTGGTGACTTAGTGTTATTACAGGCTCAATTTGTAGAGGATCGCCGACAATAATCGCTTTACGCGATCGCACTAATAAAGGAAAAGTTTTGTGCAGGTCAATCATCCCTGCTTCATCTACAATTGTGCGGTCAACACATTGCTCAATCCAAGGGAGCATATTTCTTATTGAAAGCAATGTACAAGTGATGACAGGAAACATGAAACTCAAATTTTTAAGATGCTCCTCCAGATTTTCTGCCATTCTTTTTCTATCTTTCCATTCTCCTGACAGAACACTTGAATACAGTTCCAAAGAAGGTTTTACACGGTCTTTATAACAGAGTGCTTGTTGAGTGAGCAATTCCCGCGATAGCTGAAATAGCTCTTTATGCCGATCATGAAAATTTTGGTGAAAGGAAACGTAAAAATCTTCCGGTAGAGTCGCCAACCTATTTTTTAACGAAGTTAATTCTCGATTTGCTTCATTTCTTTGTCGTTCTGTACTGGCTATGTCTCCAGAAATTTCTTGTAATCTTCCTTGTACGTTTTTTAGCTCATTTGCCTTATCAAGCCATTCCCTAACCAACCACGCTTGTTGAACTAAATCCTTACGAGTTGTGGGAACTTCTATACTAAAAATAGTAATCTCAGTATTTGAGATTACTGGTTGGCAATCTTTAGCCAATTTTTTCAGAATCTGTTCTTCTGTTCTACCTGTAATCCAAAGTAATATCTTCTTCCACCAAGATATGCTTCCTTTGGGTAATCGCTTTTCAGCAGTATTAAATATTTCTTTAAACTGTTTATAAGTTTCTATTGGAAGTTTGTCATAATCTGATAATTGTGCTGCTCGTCTCTGAAAGTTGTTTCTATCGGCTATTGTTTCGTCTAAATGCTGCTGAAGTCTTTGTATTTCTTCCAAAAGTTGAGGTCTTCGTTTTTCATCAAAAGCTCTTTGGCGACGTTTTTCTAAATAATCAGATTCCTCAGCTAGCAACTCATCTTGAATCTGTTTAATTTGCTGTTTTAAAGTATCAAAGTAATTTTCATTAAAATTATTATTTTGTAAATAATCTATAGCCTGTTGTAAATTTTCTAATGCACCTCCAGAGGATGTTATATTATCTTTTTTTCCTCCTTTTATATATAAAAAAATATGTTGTAACGATTGAATTTCTAACCACTCATCCAGCTTCTCAATGACGTTTTCAACTGCTTTATTGTTGGTACTGCTAACAACTGTCAAATTATTGATATCTTTACCAGTTTCCATCAAGTTGAGTGCGCGTTGGACTACCTGTTGAGCAATAAGATGAAGGATGAGGGTAGTCTTTCCAGAACCTGGCGGTCCTTGCACAGCCGTCATGGGTTCGCTTTGGGCGTGTTTCAGTGCTGTTAACTGCGAGTTTGTGGGTGCATGAGTTGGGAAAGCACCCATGTAAGTAACTTCGTGTTTTGGAGGCTGAGGTACACCGAACAAATATTCATAAGCTGGATGTCCTGACTTTAACCAATTTTTTGAGCCTGACTTAATTTCTTTCTTGATTTCTTTCAAGTCTTGCTTGAGATTCCTAGAAAATATTGCTCCTGTAAATTCAAACAAATATGGCTGCTGTTTAATCTGATAACAAGAGCGAGGTATTCTAAGCTTCCGCATCCACTCCTCATAAGTTTCAAAGTTCAACTGAAAGGTTGTTTCAAGAAAACTTCGTAGTCCATCTTGGGTAATCAATTGCTCACGTTGTTCATCATCCAGCCCCAAAAAAGTAGCTAAGTTATATCCTGCTTCGACGAGTTGTAACTCGTCAAGATTCCACCCTTGTTCTCGGTACTCTCCTTTAAAAATAGATGTAATTTCCAAGCTAAAAAGAGGACAAAGATAAGATTTTCCGTTTTCTACATCTACAACTTGTGGGAAGGACAAAACCCATATCGCTTCTTGTTGACCTTTTTGCCCTTTAGTAGCTTTCTGTTGCAGTTGTGAAAAAGTAGCTAGTTTAACAGACAATGACTATACTCAAGTTGAAAGCCAATCTCTTGGAATTGGCATAATAGATAAAATTGCTAAAAGTTTAACTGATTTTTCCCAACAATCTGTCATGCGTTATGGGCTGAAGTTAGCCTTTAGCCCTAATCATCATCAAGAATATTTTATTAGTGGTGGTAATCAAGTTATTAAACGTTGGCAGATAAACACATGGGAAATAGTACAAGAAATTTCTGTTCCATTTTCTGTTACAGATACTTTTGATTTATGGTTTACCTCTGTAGCGATTAGTCCAGATGGTCAACTCATTGCTGCTTGTAAAGCTTATCAAATAAATATTTGGCGTTTTGGTACAGCCAATGCTCTTCATACCTTTGGTAAAACTCTTTTGAGTAATTTTTTTGATGTTTCCGGTTTTGACTCAATCACTTTTAGTCCAGATAGCAAAATTTTAGCCGCGAATGATAACCAAGATATCAAATTATGGAATGTAGAAAGTGGAAAAGAAATTGCTAAATTATCTGGACATTCTGATAAAGTAACCTGTGTTGCTTTTCACCCAAAAGATGGACGAATCCTTGCTAGTTGTAGTTACGATAAAACCATCAAACTATGGGATATAGATAGGCAAAGATGTTTAGGTACACTTTCCGCACATCGAGATGCTGTTTATACCCTGGCATTTAGTCCAGATGGAGAAATACTGGCTAGTGGAAGCAATGATAATACCATTAAACTTTGGCGTCTGAATACTGAAGAAATACCTCAGACTCTCCGACAACATTCAGATGCTGTTACTTGTCTTGTATTTAGTCCCGACGGTAAAAGTTTAGTGAGTGGAAGTAATGATGAAACAATTGTAGAGTGGAAAATTATTGAAAACGAATTACAAACTTTTCCGGAACGACATCGCAGAGGTGTGACATCTATCGCATTTAGTCCCTATGGAGAAACACTAATTAGTGGAGGGAGAGATCAGACGATTAAAATTTGGAGACGATAAAATCAGGCAATGCTTGCAACAGTCATAGAAGAAAGCCAATTAGCTGCGATGGCACGGAGTGCCCGCTGGAGCGCGATCGCAATCTAATCCTAGATAAAAATTTACTACTTGAACCATAATCAAAATGACCACCCGTGAAGAGTTAAATGCCATTTCAAATGAGCGAAATGCTTGCTAGATAGGCTTTTTGACTTACTCGGTAGCGGTACTAGTCGTTTTCTCGTTCCCAGGTTGGAGCTTGGGAACAATAACATCAAACAATCTCGCTACGGCGGCTCCAATTCCTATTCTATTAATACAAAAGTGACTCATGGTAAGTTTTTGACAGTGTTTCAACGCAAACTTTTGCAAAAAAGTCTACAGGAGGATTTACCTGAGTCATACCGCCAGCGTATCCAGATTATGCTGCTGGCAGATCAGGGAAAATCCCAAACCGAAATTTGTCGAACCTTGGAATGCTCATCAGCAACAGCACGACATTGGATGCATGTAGCTCGTGCTGGTATGGCGCACCAATGGCAGGATTATCCAATTGGTCGTCCAATGGTTGTGAATGAGGAATATTTAGAGCGTTTGCAGCAACTAGTAAACCATAGTCCTCGTGATTATGGCTATTGTTTTCAACGTTGGACAGCAAACTGGCTTAGCAAACATTTGGCAAAAGAATTTGGGGTTGAGGTGAGCGATCGCCATATCAATCGTTTGCTTAAACAGAAGGGGTTGTCTACTCGTTCAAAACCCAAAAATGCTGACAAAGACACGAATGAGAATGACTTGGCTAAGAATTCAAAAATCTTAATTCGTGACCTCCATTCGGCTAATTCACTGGATAGCACTGAATTTTTGCCTATTAATCTCACAAAACTAGAGACTGATTCAGATATCTATGGCGCACAATCCACAAGCAGCGCACTTGCTTTCTTTACAACAGTTGAACAATGCTCTAGGGTATTCTCTATCTGAAGAAGAATTTCAGCGTTGCCTTCAGGTGGCTAAAATCCTCAGTCCAAAAGTAGGAAAATTCTGGCAAGGAACTCACGTTGAACCTGGCATTTACATTGTTGTTGCTGGCAAGGTAAGGTTGCTCAACAACGCAGATGAACTAATTGCCTCCCTAGAGGTAGGTGAGTCGTTCGGTGAATTTACCTTATTCCCCGATTCGGAATTTCAGCCTTACAAAGCCAGGGCTGCGTTAAATCTACAGGTGTGCCTTATCCCAAAAGAGGGATTATCGCCACTTTTGGCTAAATATTCACCAATTCGAGAACACTTGTGGAATGAAGCGCAAACGCGTAATTCTCTACTTTTGGGGACTTTTAACTCTCAGACTACCTTTGTAGAAACACATAAAACATTATATCCTAAGAGAGATGTATCGTCAACATCACCGATACAAAAAGAGCAAGCGCACAGGATAAACAAAGCTTACTTTCCCAATCCTACGCAGCGAGTTGGGCATTTGTGGCAACGGATGATTCGGCGCTATCCGTTTTTTGCCCAACAGAGTGCATCTGACTGCGGTGCAGCTTGTTTGGTGATGGTATCTCGCTATTGGGGAAAACACTTCAGTATCAATCGCTTGCGGGATATTGCCAATGTTGATCGCAGTGGCGCGTCGTTGCGGGGGTTATCAGCGGCTGCGGAAAGTCTTGGGTTCACCACACGACCTGTTAAGGCGAGTCTTGATCAGTTAGCTAAGCAAAAATTACCTGTCATTGTCCACTGGGAAGGCAAGCACTACATTGTTATCTATGAAATTAACCCAAGAAATATCATAGTAGCAGATCCTGCCATTGGTCAACGTACCCTAAGCCACGCTGAATTTCAAGCAGGCTGGACTGGCTACACACTCCTGCTACAACCCACAATCTTATTAAAGGATACCAAAGAAACGACAACTCCCTTATGGCAGTTCTTGGAGTTGATAAAGCCTCATTCTCTGGTAATGCTGGAAGTGCTTATCACTTCGGTATTTATCCAGATATTTGGACTCATTACCCCCTTATTCACTCAGTTAATTCTAGACCGAGTGGTAGTGCAGCGATCGGAACTCACCTTAACAGCGGTGGGGTTGGGGTTGCTGATTTTTAGCCTGTTTCGCGTAATGCTCATGGGTTTGCGGCAATATCTGCTCTTCCACACAGCAAATAAGCTAGATTTGGCATTAATTGTGGGGTTTATTCGTCACACTTTGCGACTTCCCTTGAGTTTTTTTGAATCTCGCTATGTTGGAGATATTATCTCTCGCGTACAAGAAAACCGCAAAATCCAACGCTTCCTCTCTGGTGAGGCTTTGTCTATTCTGCTGGATTTACTCACGGTTTTTATCTATGTAGGATTGATGTTCTGGTATAGCTGGAAAATGGCGTTATTAGCGTTGGTGGTTATACCGCCTTTTTTCTTGCTAGCGTTGATTGCTACACCTTTTTTACAAAAGATTTCCAGAGAAATTTTTCATGCTGTTGCCAAGGAAAGTAGTTACCTGATAGAAGTTCTTACTGGTGTGCGAACGGTAAAATCCACTGCAGTGGAACAAACAGTGCGTTGGCATTGGGAGGAGTTATTACATAAGGAGATAAAAACTAACTTTTCCGGGCAAGTTATCAGCAATAGTCTGCAAATATTTAGCAACACAATTCAAGCAGTGGTAACTACTGCCTTACTTTGGTTTGGAGCATCTTTGGTGATTCAGAATCAATTAACTATTGGACAATTGGTAGCATTTAATATGCTGCTGGGGAATCTTATCTCACCTTTCCAACGATTAACGGTGTTATGGAATCAATTGCAGGAAGTGGTGATTGCAACCGAACGTATTAATGATGTATTAGATGCAGAATTGGAAGAGGACTTACAGTATCAAGCGCGGCAACTCTTACCAGATATTCAAGGACAGATTAGCTTTGAAAATGTTACCTTTCGCTATCACAAAGAAAGCAATATTAATATTCTAGAAAATATCATTTTTGAAATACAACCAGGGCAAATAGTGGCGCTGGTGGGACGTAGTGGTTCAGGAAAAACGACGATTTCTAAGTTAGTTTTAGGGTTGTATCCTCCAACAGATGGTCGAGTTTTGATAGATGGAGTGGATATTAGCAGTATTTCCTTACGTTCCTTACGTCAACAAGTTGGAGTTGTTGATCAAGGTACCTTTTTGTTTGGTGGAACGATTCGAGAAAATATCAGTTTAGGACATCCAGGAGCAACTTTAGAAGAAGTCATTGAAGCAGCAAACCTAGCAGGTGCTGATGAATTTATTAAAAAGTTGCCGATGGGTTATGAAACGCAGATTGGGGAAGGTGGTGGTTTGTTGTCCGGTGGACAACGCCAGCGGATTGCGATCGCCAGAGCATTATTAGGTAATCCCCGGTTGTTAATTTTTGACGAGGCGACTTCCCATCTAGATACGGAGTCAGAACGGACTATTCAGAAGAATTTGAACACAATTCTTAAGGGACGAACTGCCTTAGTTATTGCTCATCGCCTCTCAACTATACGAAATGCAGATTTGATTTTGGTTTTAGACAAGGGTGTGTTGATTGAGAGTGGTACTCATGAAGCGCTAATGGCAAAGCGGGGACATTATTTTTATCTCAATCAACAACAGCAGTTGAATATGGCGGTGTAAGAGGACAAGGGGACAAGACAATTCAAAATTCGCTCATTCAAAATTCACGCATTAGAAGTCTCTCCTTCATCCCCCTCACTCCCCCTCTCTGCTGCCAAAATTCAAAATTTTATAAAGAGAAATTATGACAAATACGTTCGATGAAAAGGTTCTCACTCAAATCCAAGAGAATGAAAACCATGAGATTTCAAACTCTCAAATCTCAACTCGTTTAACTGATGATTTGTCTGACATTACTCAGGAATTACTTGATAGCTTGCCTCAAGTTTGGACGAGGGGATTGCTATATTTTTTGTTGATTTTTTCATCGATTGCTTTGTCTTGGGCAATGCTATTTAAAGTGGATGAAACGGGTACTGCTAGAGGAAGACTTGAGCCTGAGGGTAAGACAGTTAAGTTAGATACTCTTGTCGCCGGAACTGTTACCAAAGTTCCCGTAAAGGAAGGTGAATTAGTCAAACCAGGAGAGACTGTGTTGATATTAGATTCGGAATTAGTTCAAACTCAACTACGTCAAGGAAAGGAGAAATTGGAAGGACAATTAAATCAACTTTCACAGTTGAATGTTTTGAAAAAGCAATTAGTCATAGCTATAACAACTCAACAACAACAAAATCAAGCACAAGATTTAGAAAAACAGGCTCAAGTTGAACAGGCACAGCAGAATTTTAGTGCTCTTAAAAATTCCTATGAACTACAAAAAGAAGAAAAATTTACGCAAGTTAATCAGGCAAAGCAAACTCTTATGTCTCTTCAAAATGCTAGTAAGTTTGTAGAAAGTAGCTTAGCGAGTGCCCAACAGGAAGTTGAACGCTATCGTCAATTAAGGCAAGAAGGGATTGTTTCAGAGGTTAAAGTTGTAGAAAAGCAAGACATAGCAAATGAAAAGCAAAAGTTGTTTGTACAAAGTCAATCAGATATTGAGCAAGCTAAACTACGCTTAGCAGAACAACAAAGTAATTATGAACGGACTATTCGTAAAGCAACAGCGGAAATTGAACAGGCTTATTTACGCCTGAAGGAACAGCAAAGGAGTTACCAAACCCTGATTCATTCTAATAAACTAGCCGTCTTAAAAATTGAGGAACAACTGAATAATCTTGAAACTGAAATGACTACGCTGAAGACAGAAGTTGCTCAAAGTAAAAGTCAAATCCAAACTTTGCAGTTACAGTTAGGACAAAGAGTCTTAAAATCGCCTGTAGCAGGTAGAGTATTTCAGTTACCAATACAAAGAGCTGGGGCTGTGGTGCAGTCAGGAACAATGGTTGCAGAAATTGCTCCAGAAGGTGCTCCTTTAGTCATTCGGGCACAGATAGCGACAAATGAAAGTGGTTCATTACAAAAAGGTTTGGCGGTTAAGCTAAAGTTTGATGCTTATCCATTTCAAGATTATGGAATTATAGAAGGAGAATTGGTGGAAATTTCTCCTACGACAATAGAAGTGGAAACAGCTAATGGAAAAGTAGCAGCTTATAACTTAGAAATTGCATTGAAACAGAATTGTATTCCTACAGCAAATAAATGTCTTTCCTTACGCCCTGGAGATACAGCGACAGCTGAGGTCATTGTACGACAACGTCGGATTATTGATTTTCTACTCGATCCATTTAAGCAGTTGAAGCAAGGGAATTTGAAATTGTAGAGAGTGCTAGATTGAAATTTGTTTACTTAACTGAAAGAAATATTTATGTTAAAAACTATTACTATTACCAGTGAACATATTCTTCAACAAGTCAAGCTATCTTGTAAAATTCCTGAAATTATCCAAGAAATTATAACCCGTAAAATTGTTGCAGTGGCTGCTGAGGAAGTTGGCATTGAGGTAGAAGATGAAGCACTCCAGAAAACGGCAGATACCTTCCGATTAATAAATAACCTTGGAAGTGCTGAAGAGACATGGCTATGGCTACAAAAACATCACCTTTCTATAGATGATTTTGAACAAATCGCATACATCAGTTTCATTTCTGGAGAGTTAGCAAAACATCTGTTTGCAGATAAAGTTGAACCTTATTTCTTTGAAAATCAATTAGATTATATTGGTGTTGTGATGTATGAGGTTATTTTAGATGACGAAGACTTGGCAATAGAACTTTACTATACCATTAAAGAAGGCGAAATGAGTTTTTATGATGTTGCTCACAAATACATCCAAGATACAGAGTTACGTCGAAAATGCGGATATCGGGGGATAGTGCATCGTAAAGATTTAAAGCCAGAAATCTCTGCTGCTGTCTTTGTTGCTAAGCCACCTCAGCTTCTTAAGCCAATTGTAACGTCTTCAGGAATAAATTTAATTTTTGTGGAGGAAATATTTCAAGCAGAATTGGATGATAAGCTACGTCATAAAATAATTGCAGATTTTTTCTCTCAATGGCTCAAACAACAGATTGAGCAAATGAAAATAATTCAAGAATTCTAATCAGACAACAAAGTTTGTTGATTTCTAGGTTAATTACACAATTTTTTAAACTAAAGACCTGCATCTTAACAAAATAAGATGCAGGATAATACTAATCAAACTTATTAGAAATAAAAGCAAGTGTGGCTCTTCATAAGAAGTTTGTCACTCAAGCCTTCTTTCTAATTAGCGTTACTTTTACGCAACAACAAATTGTGGCGAAAGTATAGGTATAGAATTGCCATTCAAGCTTTCGTCAACGGTACCGCCTATACCTGTAAAACTAGTATCGGAAACACCAATACCCAAAATTCCACCAACTATTTTCCCTAGTGTATCTGGGAAAAATGCACCACCACCTTTTGTTGTATTTAACTCAGTAGCTGTTAGCTCATTGAAGTAGCTATCAGAGGTTTGCAGTTGAGAAATTGTAATCTTAGCCATTGTGGAATTTACTCCTTGATCACGTTCTCTGTTTTAGGATTCGACTTTGTATTGCCTTATCCTGTTTACTATCCTCTGTTATGTATTCCAGTATTTCAAGGTTTTTTTGACTTAATAATGGACATAAAAATTACAGTTATATTCTATTGATTATTAAATCAAAAAATTATCTTTATAGGAGGGAAGTAAAAAAATAACATTAAACAGCAGCACAACCCATTGTTATACTCTTATCTGAAGTTCATTTATTAGGTTCATTAAAATAAACTAATATTTTGATTTATAAGCGTTTAGCCCTCTTTAAAGAACTTGCACTATCAGATAGGAAATTTGTTCACTGGTAAACTTTTTCGAGTTACATATCTAAAATATTTATGTCCTAAAATCCTCATTATTAGTGAGTTGATTGATGTGTTGAATCAGGCTGCAGAGTTCATCTTATGCGTTGAGTCAAGAATCCCACGCATGGACGGGCGTTCACCCGTCAAGCGTACCGCTAACACAGTCAAAGCCGTGGGAGTGTCAACCCCGATCGCGTTCCCAATCACTAATGACTTTTTGCAAATACCATTCCTCTGGCATTCCAGGATAGTCGTACTTCGCCTGATCAATCAATCTTTGAGCTATTTCCCAATATCCCCCAACTAGTCTCAACAGACGTTGTCGTAGCAAGTTATACCTTGCTTTTCTTAAGTTAGAGCTAGGGGAGTGAATTTTCTTTAGACTATCTAAGACTTGTTGGTAATTTCCCCAGTCTTCTTTTTCACAAAACATACTTGCTGCATGCTGATAATCTTCAACAGCACGCTCCATTTCTTCCAAGCAAGCGTAGGCAATACCGCGATTGTAGTAAGCTGTTGCGTCATCAGGATTTATTTGCAGTGCTTGGGTGTAGTCGTTAATTGCACTCCTGAAATTCCCCATGATCCGATAGGCATTCCCTCTAGCAGTATAGAGCATGGCATCTTGGGGTTGCATCTGTAGTGCTTGGTTGAAATCAGCGATCGCTCCTTGATGATCCCCTAAGTGAGAACGTGCTTTTCCTCGGTTGCGGTAGACAAATGCATCAAGAAAATTTAGTCGCAGTGCTTGGTTAAAGTCTGAGATAGCATCCCGATAATAACCCAATTTGCAACGCACAACCCCTCGACAGCAGTAAGCTTGTGCATCCTGTGGATCAACCTGCAAAGCCCAGTTTAAATCCTCCATTGCTTCGCGGATGTCTCCCTTTTCTGCTTTTTCTAGTAACTGCGTGAAATATTCTTTTTCGGATTTGAGTGGCGTAATTGTGAGACTTGGTTGTACAACAGTAGGCTTTTCCTTTGGTTGGATCTGTTTAATCTTTTCCAGACACTGGCGACAATTCTCTACGTCCTTTTGTTGTAAATATAATTCTGCTGCTTTTTTAAAGTTGGCGATCGCATCTTGAATATACCCTTGTTTACGGTGCACTATTCCTCGTAAATTATAGGCAGCCGCATAATCTGCATTAAGATGAATAGCTTGCTCTACATCCGCAAGCGCTCCTGGAAGATTTTTCAGCCCCACTCGTGCCAAAGCGCGACAGTAATGAGCCTCTACACTTTGAGGATTCAGTTTCAGCGCTTCTGTGAAGTCAGAAATAGCATTGAGTACTTCTCCTAAATCATAGTATGCTAAACCCCGTTGATAGTAAGCTTCAGCAAAGTAAGGCGATAGCTGCAAAGCACGGGTAAATTCTTCAATGGCTTCAGCATACTCTTTTTGCTTGGCTCTTTCCAATCCTCTATTGTAAAATTCGTCATTCATAGCACAAGTCAGGATACAGGTTGCAGGGTGAAATACTTCATACTTTATACTTCAATTTTCAGTTGACTCATTTCAAATTGCTAAGGAAAATGACCAAATGACTAACGACTACCTTTACCGCTACCCACCTTTGTATCCTGGTGTCTTGCTCAGACGCTACAAGCGGTTTTTTGCTGATGTTGAACTCGCTTCTGGAGAAATTGTAACAGCGCACTGCCCCAATACAGGACCAATGAGTGGAGTTTGTACTCCTGGTAGTGCAGTACAGCTGTCTTACAGTGATAGTCCTAACCGCAAACTTCCTTATACCTGGGAAATGATCCAGGTACATGACAACGAACCCACTTGGGTTGGTATAAATACTAACTTACCTAATAGGATCATCAAATTAGCTTTAGAAAAATACCTTTTTCCAGAATTGGGAAACTATAGCCAAATTCGTACTGAACTTTCCTATGGACAAAATAAATCAAGTCGGGTGGATTTCTGCTTATTTCCACAGACAAACATCAACATCCCATCTAGTGATTTCTTTTTAGAAAGTAGTAAATTACTATTAACAGAAAATACTTCTTCTATATATCTTGAAGTCAAAAATACAACTTGGGCGGAGGGAAAGTTAGCACTATTTCCAGACACAGAAACAACACGAGGACAAAAGCATTTGCGAGAACTGACAGCACTTTTACCCCAAAGTCGTGCAGTCATGCTTTACTTTATCAATCGCGGTGATTGCACTGAGTTTGCCCCTGGCGATCGCGCTGATCCCGTGTATGGGAAATTATTAAGATATGGCATCGACCTTGGTTTAGAAATCTTACCCTGCCGTTTTGAAGTTAACCCAGAAGGTGTGTGTTATTTAGGTTTGGCAGAATGCAAATTATGAAGACTCTTCATTTGCGGATTCTACACGAGCGCCAATCGATTCCAAAGTAGATAGTCCACCTGATTTTTGGGTACATACCAATTGTTGGAATCAGCTACCATACCAGCGATCGCTGTAAACTCTTTGCGCTGGTGGATCTGCAAGGTCAACGTACCTTGTCCCTTCTTGTAAGGGGCTTCCAGGCGGTAATATTATAATTTGTTTCATTTCATCTTGCTCCTTTTTACCTCAATACCATTACGCCTCATCTAAATTTTGATGCCGACTGTCGAAGGAAGGAATTGAACAACTGTGTTTTTAGCTACAGAGCAAATCAAACTCCCTAATAATCTATTAACCCGTAGATAGAGGCTGCTCCTCAATACTGTGTAGAAACTGAATACAAGCTTAGGGTGTATGGAATGAGTAATAGCGAACTGAGATATAGACTAGCCTGAGCTTCTTCAAAAATCAATCTCAGCAGCCTGAAAAAGAGAATTTGATAGTTTTTGGTTACTTGTGATTTTTCACACCTTTCGTTAGTTTTTACTGTCTTACAAAGAAATGTAGAGGAGAATTTTGTGCAGCCTATTTATGATGAATCATTTGAGATGATTGTCGAAGACATTGAAGTAGGAGTTCAGCAGGAAGAATATCATCCAATTAAACTAATAACGAGTCGAGGTTCTATTCATTGTCGCTACTATCCGGTAGAAAGTGCCGATAAGGCAGTCATCTGGGTTGGGGGTATTGGGGGTGACTGGGATACACCCGCTCGTGGGCTATACCCGTTGTTATGTGAGGTTTTGAGGAAAGAAGGGATAGCTTCTTTGCGAGTGCACTACCGCTACCCAACAGGTTTGAAAGAATCCATTTTAGATGTTTTGGCAGGTCTTACCTACTTACAGGATGAGGGCATCAACGAGTTTGCTTTGGTTGGTCACTCCTTTGGTGGTGCGGTAGTTATCCAAGCTGCTGCTCAATCCCCAGATGTTTACACTGTGGTTACCCTAGCTACGCAATCACACGGTACAGACCCTGTAACTGAACTTGGGACGCGATGCTCACTGCTGCTGCTGCACGGCACGAATGATCAGGTACTATCACCTTACTGCTCACAACACGTCTATCAGCTTGCCCTTGAACCCAAGCGTCTGATTCTATACCCAAATGCCGGACATGGTCTTGATGAAGTGGCTGATGAAGTTTATCTGGTCGTTCGGGATTGGATTGTTCAACAATTGAATCGTCCTACAGCAAATTTGTCTTAATGACTCAAGTTAGCTTGGGTAAAACTTTGTTTTTGTGCGATTGTCTTTTAGAGCACACTTGTACATGGACAATCACCTTTTAGTTTGTCATCTCCCAGTGTTTAAGAATTCTGGGATAGTTAGCAGCTGTCATCATCAATGTTACAAATATCGGCTTTTGTGCTATTTAAACTAAATAAAAAAATAAAAATATTATTTTTTTTGTAAATAATTATACAGAAAAGAGATATCTCTTTCTAAAGACGTATATCCAGTATTAGAGATTTCTACCTATCCCATCTTCTAACATCCTCCCAAAGGTAGGCTCAAAACAATTCTTTGTAGCAAATAATTAACAATGCTGTGCTGCAAAGTCTTATATAAAATAATAAGGTTTTATTAGCGATTTATTTATGTACCTAGCACTCTGGCCGGGAAAGGTTTATCCCTTAGGGGCATACTGGGACGGCAAAGGCACGAACTTTGCTTTGTTTTCTGAAAACGCAACAAGTGTCGAGCTTTGTTTATTTGATAGAGAAGACCAAGAGACACGCTTGACCCTGACTGAACTCAGCAACTTCGTTTGGCATGGCTATGTGCCGGGAGTGGGACCAGGACAACGCTACGGGTATAGAGTAGATGGTCCGTATGTACCCCATGAGGGACATCGCTTTAACCCGAATAAACTGCTGATTGATCCATATGCTAAGGCAGTTGATGGTGAAATTGGCAATGGTCCGGAGCTGTTTGGCTACTCTTGGGATTCTGCGGAAGAAGACTTATCTTTCTCGGAGCTAGATAGCGCCCCTTTGATCCCAAAGTCTGTTGTTGTTGATCAGACCTTTGACTGGGAAGGCGACCAGCTACTGCGAACTCCGTGGCACGAAACTGTCATTTATGAAACCCATGTTAAAGGCTTTACTAGGCTCCATCCAGATATCCCAGAAGAACTGCGCGGTACTTATGCTGGGTTAGCGTATCCAGCAGCAATTGAACATCTACAGAGGCTTGGGATCACAGCAGTGGAACTCATGCCTGTGCATCACTTCCTGTCTCGTCCTGGACATCTAGTTGGCAAAGAACTGAGGAATTATTGGGGTTACGACTCCGTTAATTATTTTGCTCCATACTCCGGCTACAGTTCTAGCGGTACTTTGGGAGAGCAGGTCACCGAATTCAAGGAGATGGTCAAAGCACTGCATCGTGCTGGGATTGAGGTGATTTTGGATGTCGTCTACAACCACACAGGAGAAGGTAATCATTTAGGTCCCACACTCTCATTGCAAGGTATCGACAATGCCATTTACTACCGCCTAGTTGATGATAATCCTCGCTATTACATGGATTATACAGGCTGTGGTAATTCTCTCTACGTGCGTCAACCACAAGTGCTGAAGTTAATTATGGATAGTTTGCGGTATTGGGTCACGGAAATGCACGTAGATGGCTTCCGCTTCGACCTAGCTTCAGCTTTGGCGCGAGAACTCTATGAAGTCAACAGTCTGGCAGCTTTCTTTGACATCATTCACCAAGACCCCATACTCGCAGATGTGAAGCTGATTGCTGAACCTTGGGACTTAGGAGAAGGTGGTTATCAAGTGGGTCAATTCCCGGTTCTCTGGTCAGAATGGAATGGCAGATATCGCGATACTGTACGGGACTTCTGGCGCGGTATAGATGAGAGCTTGGGGAAATTTGCTTACTGTTTCACAGGTAGTCCAGACCTGTATGCACTGAATGGACGGAGACCCAACGCAAGCGTCAACTTTATCACGGCACACGATGGGTTTACCCTAAACGACCTTGTTAGTTACAACGATAAACACAACGAAGCTAACGGGGAAGATAACCGGGATGGGGAAAGCCATAATCGCTCTTGGAATTGTGGAGCGGAAGGTGAAACTGACGATCCAGAAGTCCTGCAACTACGAGAACAACAACGGCGAAACTTTTTAACAACTTTAATGCTGTCCCAAGGTATCCCAATGTTATTGGGGGGAGATGAAATTGGGCGAACTCAAAAGGGCAATAATAATGCCTACTGCCAAGACAATGAAATTTCCTGGTTCGATTGGGACTTGCAACAAGGAAATGAGGATCTGGTGAATTTTTGCCGCGAACTCGTCTACTTTCGCCGTCAGCATCCAGTATTTCGGCGACGCAAATGGTTTCAAGGCAGACCCATCTACGGAAAGGGCATTAGTGATATCGCTTGGTTCAATCCTGATGGCAGTGAAATGACTCAGGAACAGTGGGATGTTGGTTATGCTAAGTCGGTTGGGGTTTTTTTTGATGGAAATCAACTTCCTAGTGTTGGTCCCAAAGGCGAACGCATTAGTGATGACAGTTTTCTCCTGTTTTTCAACGCTCACTACGAAATGCTAGAGTTTTCTCTACCAGAAGGAATGCAGCATAGGGAGTGGACTGTTGTTATTGACACTAAAGAACCTCGCTTCGTCACAGACGAAAGACGTTACACAGGAACTCAAGCAGTACCAGTTGTAGACCGCTCAATGGTGGTACTACGGCGTATTGGATAGATGTTCATATGAGGAAGATGGGGCATTGGGCAATGGGCATTAGTCAAAAATTAGTCTTCTCCCCTGCAACCCAAGCGCTTCTCCTTGTCCCCTTGTCCCTCTTGTTCCCTTGTCCTCCTCACTCAGTACTCAGAATATATGAAACTTGGCGCTCATTATTTAGGTAACGATCATTGTGAATTTAGGGTTTGGGCATCGAATGCAGAAGCGGTGGCGCTAAAAATCGTCTCGCCACAGGAGCGCATATTCCCTATGCAGCAAGAGGCAGAAGGATACTGGCACGTCAGCGCTGATGACATTCAACCAGGAACGCTCTACTTTTACCAATTAAATAACGGTGAAAGCAGACCCGATCCAGCCTCAAATCTTCAGCCTTTGGGTGTGCATGGTCCTTCACAGGTGATTGATCCCAGCTTTACTTGGAATGACAGCAATTGGTCTGGCGTTTCTTTAGAAAGCATGATTATCTACGAGTTGCACGTTGGGACTTTTACTCAAGAAGGTACCTTTGAGGCAATGATTCCCCAACTCAAAGATTTACGAGAGTTAGGGGTAAACGCTATTGAAATCATGCCCATTGCTCAGTTTCCGGGCGATGAACCGACAGATGGTGACTGCGCGTATCGCAACTGGGGCTACGATGGAGTCTATCCGTTTGCAGTGCAAAACTCCTATGGTGGTCCCGATGGATTGAAGCGGCTAGTTGACGCTTGTCACCAAGAAGGAATTGCGGTAGTTCTTGATGTGGTTTATAACCACTTTGGTCCAGAAGGCAATTACATGAGCCACTTTGGTCCCTACTTTACAGAAACTTATCGCACTCCTTGGGGCAGTGCCATCAACTTTGATGATGCCCACAGTCATGATGTGCGTCATTATTTTATTCAAAATGCTCTGTACTGGCTGCGGGACTATCACATTGATGCGCTGCGCCTAGATGCTGTTCACGCTATCTATGATTTAGGTGCTAAACACTTTTTAGAAGAACTGGCAGAAAATGTTGCAGCCCTTCGTGATCAACAAGGACGAAAACTTTATCTGATTGCAGAAAGCGATTTAAATGATCCCCGCGTGGTTCGTCCTCCTGAGTTAGGAGGATATGGAATTGACGCGCAATGGAGCGATGATTTCCATCATGCACTACATTCCTTGCTCACAAGGGAGCAGACAGGGTATTACGAGGATTTTGGCAAATGTGAACACCTGGCAAAAGCTTATCAGGAAACTTTTGTATATGACTGGAAGTATTCGGCTCATCGCCGACGCTTTCATGGGAATTCTGCAGGCGATCGCTCCCTCACTCAATTTGTTGTCTGCATTCAGAATCATGACCAAGTTGGTAATAGAATGTTGGGTGAGCGGTTATCCCATCTTGTCTCCTTTGAAGCTCTCAAATTAGCCGCCGGTGCTGTTTTACTCTCTCCTTACATTCCCCTTTTATTCATGGGTGAAGAGTATGGTGAAGAAGCACCTTTTATCTACTTTGTCAGTCACGGCGATCCAGATTTAATTAGAGCAGTCAGACAAGGACGTAAACAAGAGTTTGCCGCTTTTCATGCTCAAGGGGAACCGCCCGATCCAGAATCTTCTGAAACGTTTCTCAAGTGTAAGTTGAATTGGGATAAACGCAAAGAAGGGAAACACCAAGCTCTCTGGTCTTTGTATCAATATCTTATTCAACTGCGTCACACAATTCCGGCTTTGGTGAAACGAGAAAGACAAAATATAGAAGTTGGTTTTCTCGAAACTGAAAAAATTGTGTGGTGGCGCAGATGGAGTGAAGCTAACCAAATACTTTGCATAATGAACTTTAACACAAGCAATGTCAATTTCGGTCTTACAATACCAGGAAATGATTGGAAGAAGATTTTAGACTCTGCTGATGAGAAATGGCAAGGTTCTGGTTCACTTTTACCAGACAAAACCAGTAATGGGCAAGAATTAACTATGCAATCTCAAAGTTTTGCACTTTATCAAGTATCGTAATTATAGCGGCTCTCAATTGAAGAAAATACAGGTATGCATAGGGTGGGCACTCCCCACTGTCCACCAAGATAATTGAAAAGTAGATAATGCCCACCCTACAAATTAAGGTTTTTACTCATTTGCCAACAACATCAGCAACCTAAAAATCTTCTTAATAGAACGGAATTGAGTCTTAACTCAATTCTCCTCAAAGATAGCTTAACAGGGAGAATTTACCTATGAGAATTCCAACAGCAACTTATCGAATTCAATTCAATTCTGAATTTGGTTTTGATGCCGCCAAAGCAATTACAAATTATCTGGTAGAATTAGGAATTTCTGACCTTTATGCTTCTCCCATTTTCAAAGCAAGAGCAGGAAGTGGTCACGGATATGATGTTGTTGACCCGACTCAGTTAAATCCAGAATTAGGAACCCAAGAAACTTTTGAAAGCTTAGTCCAAGAATTACAACAGCATAACATGGGTTGGTTGCAGGATATTGTCCCAAACCACATGTCTTATGATAGCCAAAATAAATATTTGATGGATGTCTTGGAATACGGTCCAGATTCAAGCTACGTCGATTACTTTGATATTTCTTGGAATTCTCCTTTTGCTAGTAACTACGAACCAATCTTGGCTCCATTGCTAGGCAACTTTTACGGAGAGTGTTTAGAAAATGGTGAAATTCAACTTAATTACGATGAACGTGGATTGAATGTTAATTATTATAGTTTAAAGCTTCCTCTAAAATTAGAATCTTACGCTAAGTTTTTAACTCAAAATTTAGGTAAATTAGCTAAAACTTTAGGAAGGAAGCATCCAATATTTGTTAGGTTGCTTGGTGTCCTCTATATAGTCAAAAATATTCCTTCAGAGGCAACAGCACAGCAAAGACAAGACCAAGCTGCTTTTGTGAAAGGTCTTCTTTGGGAACTTTACACAGACAATTCTGAAGTTAAAACTTTTATTGATGAGAATCTGCAACTTTTTAATGGTGAACCAGGAAAGCCAGAAAGTTTTAATCTTTTAGACAGCCTTCTTTCTGAACAAAACTTCCGCCTCTGTTACTGGAAAGTTGGGGCTGAAGAGATGAATTATAGAAGGTTTTTCACTGTTAATGAGTTGATATCAGTGAAGGTAGAAGATTTAAAGGTTTTTAAAAATACTCATGATTTAATTTGCAAGCTAGTCAGTGAAGGTAAATTTACAGGCTTGCGAATTGACCACATTGATGGTTTATACGATCCAAAACAGTATTTAGAAAGACTGAGAGAAAAAACAGGAGATACATATATCACTGTTGAAAAAATTTTACAGCAAGGGGAAGACTTACCTAATAATTGGTCAGTTCAAGGCACATCTGGATATGATTACTTGAATTACATCAATGGGATTTTTTGTAAAGCTGATAACGAAGAACAGTTTACTCAAATCTACTCAAATTTTACAGGGATTACAGCATCATTTGAGCAAGTTGTTCCAGAGAAAAAGCATCTAATCATAGATAGAAATTTAGCAGGCGATATTGATAACCTCGCTTTCCTTTTAAAAACCATTGCCAGCAAATATAGATATGGAAATGACTTTACTATCAACGGTTTGAAGCGAGCACTTGCGGAAGTTCTCAGTCGTTTTCCCATTTACCGAACTTACATTACTGAAGAGGGTATATCAGAAATTGACCGTGCTTTTGTTCAAGAGGTGACTGAAGCAGCTAAGACTCACGCGCCATTGTTAAACAATGAATTAAACTTTATCGAAAAATTACTGTTGCTGCAATATGATGATTTTCTCACTGAAGCGGAGAAAGGTCAGTGGCTTTACTTTGTGATGAGAGTGCAACAGTACACAGGACCATTGATGGCAAAAGGGGTCGAAGATACGGCTTTATATGTTTATAACCGCTTTGTTTCTTTAAACGAAGTTGGTGGTGAACCTGGTCACTTTGGTATTAGTGTTTCAGAATTTCATGACTTCAATCAAAAACGGCAGTCTCAATGGTCTCATGCTATGAGTGCTACCTCCACTCATGATACTAAGCGAGGTGAAGATACTAGAGCAAGGCTCAATGTCCTCTCAGAAATTCCTGAAGAATGGCAAAAACAAGTTCGCAATTGGAGTGAAATTAATCGTTCTCACAGAAAGACTGTTAAGCGATTAACGATGCCAGTTAGAAACGATGAATATCTTTTCTACCAAACACTTGTAGGAGTCTTTCCATTTTCTGAAGAAGATTTTTCTAACTGTGTTGAACGTGTTAAAGATTATGTGGTGAAAGCTATCAGAGAAGCGAAAGTTCATACTGCATGGCTGCGGGAAAATAGCACTTATGAAAATGCTTTCACTGATTTTGTCACAACAGTCTTAGAACCTTCAAAGGACAATCCATTTTTAAAAGAATTTTTGCCTTTTCAAAGATGCGTTGCTGACTATGGTATTTTCAACTCTCTTTCTCAAACGCTACTGAAAATTACTTCACCTGGAGTTCCAGACTTTTATCAGGGAGGTGAACTATGGGATTTCAGCTTAGTTGATCCTGATAATCGCCGTCCAGTTGACTTTGAAACTCGGCAATCTTATCTGAAAGCAATTAAGGAGCAGTCAAAGACAGATATTCTGAAGCTAATAGATGAATTACTTGCTAATAAAGAAGATGCAAGAATTAAACTGTTCCTCATTGTCCAAGCTTTAAAAGCAAGAACAGAGTATTTACAAGTTTTTCAGCAAGGTAATTACTTACCTTTAGAAGTGAGTGGAAAGTTTAAAGAAAACATCATTGCCTTTGCAAGGAATGATGGAAATAAGACGATTGTCACTATTGCTCCCCGGTTTTTCACGAGTTTGATTCAGCCTGGAAAGTATCCGCTAGGACAACCAATTTGGCATGATACTAGCCTAAAGCTACCTACAGAAGCACCTTCAATCTGGAAAGATGCTATTACTGAGCAATCAGTTCAAGCGAATGGCACTTTGCTCATTAGTGAAGCGCTGAAATACTTCCCTGTGGCTTTGTTGGTTAGTCAAAACTAGTTTGACCCCACCCTTTAATCCTAAACGTCCCGTTATCGTCTTGAGTCCCAAACGTGTCTATCAGTCATCGTCATCACCGTCATCATCGTCATCATCGTCATCATCGTCATCATCGTTATCGTATCTAGTAGCTGACGATGATGTAGGTGCTGTGGTTGGCTGTACTGTTGATGTAGGTGCTGTAGTTGGTTCTATTGTTGATAAAGGTAAAAAAGAAGTTTTTCTTAACACCAATGCAATTACACCAAAGACTATGGCAGTAGTTGCAGTGGCAGATAAGACTATAACTTTAACTTTTTTGTATTTGTTTTTATCTTCAAGTCTCATTAGAAGTTAAATGTAGTCATAGTCACAGAATATTTTAACAGTTATTTAGATGTTTTACTTATTGCAACTGCGGTGTACAGATTTTAGCCATGGGAATAATAGACAGTGGTTTTTTGTCAGGGTTTGGCATCTACGAGACGAATGCGTACCATTCGCTTGAACGAATGTATGCAGAGTATTTGCGTGAGTAGCTCATATTAATCTGAAGTTACAATTTTTGGTAATGCATTGAGCACTGGTAGCGGATAAACTAACCAGTGCTTTTTGATTTATTCAAACTCATTTCCCCGTAAGGGGGATGGAAACCGTTGATAATATTTTTTACAGTTTCCATAATTTCAACATGTTCAGAGATGGTGAACTCTAATGCCAAGTTGAGGAACACGTTCACAGATAGTGAACTCTAATGCCGAGTCGAGGAACACGTTCACAGATAGTGAACTCTAATGCCGAGTCGAGGGACACATTCACAGATAGTGAACTCTAATGCCGAGTCGAGGAACACATTCACAGATAGTGAACTCTAATGCCGAGTCGAGGAACACATTTTAATACTACAGTGGGGTTATTGAGCATTTCGGAAAAATACCAAAAATTTAGTGATTTCAATCACTGCTTTGTTTCAACTCCTTGCTGTGCTTGCGGTGCAGCAGTTTCCCTTATCGAATATCCAATCAGCAATCCTACACCCAGAAGCGCCACTAGATCGCCAGCAATGACCTTTGGTGAAATTGAGAAATAGCACATGTGCATTTAATACCCACGACTGAAGGAGAAGAATGCCCGACAGGACAGGGTGAGGTTCTGTATAACAACGAAGTCAAAAGCGCTATATTTGCTCACCTGTGACATTTGTCATATTTGGATCCCTACTAAAGTCATGGTCGAGTTAGTGACATTTTTCTCTACTGGATGGCAGCATCAATTTCTATCATAAATATCAAGTCTGGTTAAATTTTTAGCTGACTTAACCCAAATAATTGATCAAAGGAAATTGATTGATGAAACGGATAATTGCAGGTACATTGGTTGCTCTGCCGTTGGCTATTGCTTCTATACCAACACAAGCATCAGCATTGGAGGTTCTTGTAAACCCTCACGTTCGCAGATCTCCAGTAAGAGAGGTCGTTGTTGGGCGAGCTGAGCGGCGGCGGTGGATTCGTGGACATTGGGAGAGAAGACACAACCGTCGGGTATGGGTTCCTGGTCACTATGAGCGTTACTAGGAGCAGATTTAGCTTGACTTAACCTATTTTTAGTCAATTGAGGTGACATGAAGGGTGCAAATGCCAGGTTAGAGGATTACCTCTAACCAATTCAAGCGTTAACTTCAGTGTAAGCATCAGTTCTAGAATCATTTGTCAAAAAATGCCAACTTTGTCAGCCATTCCCCAGCTTCTTTGTACAATTTAAACTTACGTTCATCCCGACGAAACTCTGGTGTGTGAACCATTCTTCTGCCATTCACCCATATAGCGCCGTGGTACTTGTGCAGCAGTTCGTGATACAAAACAAACTCAACCACGAACTGAGGAATACTTGCATTGTCAAGAGTCAAAGCAATCATTACCTTGTCTCTTGCTGACTCATAATGACCGAGTTTGCTATAAGTGTGAATCCTGCTCCAAATGAGGCGTGGTTTGACTAAAGAAGAAGCAAAATATTCATGATTCACTTTGTCGAATAACTGATTTAAGTCATAGCACTTTCCTTTTGCATTCTCTACAATGACTTCAGTAATAAAATCAAGCTCCATCAACACATCACTGTATTCTTCGCTTTCTGCATAATTTCTAATCAGTCTTATAGTCTGTTGACATTTACCGAATAAAGCGACTTTTACTAACGCTTCTAAAGTTTCATCGTTAGCGTTGATAAAACCTTCACTCAGTATGAGAGTCCTATCTACCGAAGAACATTTGTATTTACATAATCCTGCTAAGTGAGTCAACTCAACAATGATATTAACTGATTGCTGACCATGTATTTGACAGAGTTTTTGAGCAATTTGCTTCACTTTCTGAGTCGTTTGTAGGTGAAGTTGGAGGTTGCTTTCATGAGTCAAAAACTTCATCCATGCATAAATTTGACGTGAGCAATTTGTTAGATTAGCTGGTGTTGCTTGCGATGCAGCACAAATTTTTTCAATCGCTGTAACAGTTTGAGTTATGGTTTGAGTCAGTTCCTGTATTTGAGTCGTGTTTGGTGTCGGACTTGAGGCTAAATTGGAAATCCTCTGCAGAATTGCGCGTTGTTGTGTTTTGATGTTCTTAAGGCGAATTGTCTGCATCTTGTCTTAGATAAAGCGACATCATCTTTTATACATATTGTAAATTTTGATGTGTTACAGTGCTTTTCATTTGTATATAGCGGTTTGCACTCTTGATGCGGTACAGTTCTGATTTCTTGTGAGACGACATCTGTTTCTTCACGCATTATTTTATCATTCTGTCAATACGTAAGTCCTAAACTTTTAACTATTCATGCAACCCATATTCCGCACTTCAAGATGTAGTCTAATAATATTCAAGAATAATTCCTAATAATATTCAAGAATTAAGTATTAATACTGAGCAATTATGGGTGATTTGTGATTGTTATTTAACTATCATTAGCCAGATATTGGAAATCTTCGTGTATTACAAAATGAAGTGCGGAAAGTGGGATGCAAAATTCAGTTCAATTGATAACTGCTCACAAATCCGTTATTAACCTTGCCTTTCTCAACAGATATTGCAGCGCGGTCTCTTCTCTAGAAATAATATCAGCTGTCGCCGCCATTCCAGCTTGAAGATGACATTTGTATTCACTATGTCCGAATGTTAGTGTTTCCGGTTTTACTGTTGCTTCAAAGTAGCTAGCACCAGCAGTTGAGGAACCAGTTGTTCCTGTACCTGAATTGCTCCCAGATGTAATGGCGTCTGGAGAAATGGTGCTAACAGTACCTTTGAGAGTCCCGTAATCAGGATAAGGACAAGCATCAACTCTCAATTGTACTTTTTGAGCAACTGCAACTTTTTTTATGTCAGCAGGAGGAATCATGGCTTTAATGACTAGAGGAGCATTCAGGGGAACAATTTGGGCAATAGCTTCGCTAGTACGCACAACTTGACCGGGGTTATACACATTTAGCTTCAGAATAATGCCGTCACTGGTGGCACGAATTATGCTACTTTTTAGTTGAGTATTAAGTTGTTGGAAGTCTTTGCGAGATTGGTTGATTTGGTTTTGTATTTCAGATCGCCGTTGAATTAAGGCTTCTTTTTCTTTGAGTAAAGTAGCAATAGTTGATTCACCTTTAGCAATTTCTTGGTCAACTTGTTTTTTTGCCATGTCAACCGTTGCGTAGCTGGGATTAAGAGTGGCTTTAGCTGATTTCACTTTGGCTTTGGCGATATCAACAGCTTTTTGTTGACCCTTAAGGATTAACTTTGCCTGTTCAACAGCTAGTTTTTTCTGTTCAAATTCACGACGACCAATTGCTCCGGTTTGTGACAACTGCTCATAGCGATCGCAATCTACCACAGCAAAGTCTAAATCTACCTTGGCTTTTTGCAAGTCCGCTTCCGCTTTTTGCAAATTTCCTTCTGCAGTCAGTGAGTCGCTTGTCGTTGTAATTTGTCGTTCTTGATATTCCCGTTGTTTCTGTGCTAATTCTACTTTCGCAGAGGAAATTGTCTGTTTTATGACTCTCTTTTCAGCAAGAATCTGAATATCTAAACTCCTGATTTGAGCATATGATTGAATAAGTTGTAACCTGCTCTGCTCAATATTGCCTTGGATCTGGCTCTTTTTAATTTGCAGTTGCTCATCATTCAAGACGGCAATCACAGCTCCCTGCTTGACTATTTGATTTTCTTTTACTAATATCTGTTTAATTGTTCCTTCCATTTCTGGTTGCACTAGCCGGAGGTTACCTGTGGGACGCACAGTAGCACCAGCCTTCACTGTTACATTGTATTTTACAGACGAGGCGAGGCTAAATGCAGTAGCAACAGTTCCCACAAGAAACACTCCAGCTAAGGATGTCCAAGGACTAACAGGAGGGAGAAACCCGTCACTTTGAACTGAGGGGAGAAGTTTTTGATCATGAGTATACATAATTACTAATTGCTAGTTGTTAATTGCTACTTGAGTTTTTAAATCTCTTCTATAAGCCATTAGCTAAGGTATTAAAAAATCCAAATGGTCTCCTTCTTTTGAGCGTAAATCCTTCAAAGAACCTTGAAGTTTCAACTTGCCCTGATCTAACAATACGATCCAATCAGCCCGATTAATGACTTTGGGACGGTGGGTAATCAAAATCGTGGTTTTACCGCGACGATTTTCAAACAGTTTATCCAGCACAAGGCTCTCACTCACTGGATCGAGTCCAGAGGTAGATTCATCTAAAATGAGGATTGCTGGATCTGTAACTATAGCTCGTGCTATTGCTAGTCGTTGACGTTGTCCACCAGAAATATTTGCGCCAAATTCACCTAAAACAGTTTGATATTTGTCTGGTAATTTACTAATAAACTCATCAGCTTCAGCAATTTGGCAAGCTCGTACAATCTGCTCAAAAGTTAATTGGGGTGTCCCTAAGCGAAAGTTTTCAATAATGGAACGACTCCAAAAGTGAGCATCTTGAGGAACTAAAATCACTTGTTGACGCAGACAATCAAGAGCGAGGTCGTCTAGGTTATAGAGTCCAATACGAATATTACCTGATTGCAGTGGATACAACCCAGCAAGGATTTTAGCTAAAGTGCTTTTACCACAGCCAGATTTACCGATGAGAGCAACAACTTTACCACCAGGAATTGTCAAAGAAAAGTCTTCTAGTAGGTCCAGCCGTCCTGCATAATGAAAGTTAACTTTAGTACAAACAATATCAGCATTTCCTTGGATTTCAGCAAATGGTTTTTTTCCGTCATCTTCATTTTCTGGAGTAGCATCTATAACTTCTGTCAAGCGTTGTGTTGCAGTTCTTGCACGCGTAAATTGATCGACAAAACTAATGACAGTACCAATCAAGCCGAGGAAATTGCCATTCATTGAGTTAAATGCCAGCAATTGCCCAATACTCAGGTTCTCTGCTGGGTTAATTACCAAATAACTGCCAAACCATAGTAAAACAATGCTGCCAATACCAGAAACAAAACTAGAGAAAGTATTGTTGACAATGCTAATCTGAATAGTCTGGAGTGTGAGGTTAGCAAGACGGCTAAATCGGCTTTGGAATTCATCCCAAAATTGGGGTGCAGCTGTGGTACTTTTGATGGTGAGTGCGCCTTTAAATGTTTCTACTAAAACGCCTTGTGTTTCTGCTTCTGTGACTAAAAGCTCACGAGTTTTTTGCCGTAAACTAGGCTGAAACACTATCGTAGATAGAGTCATCACCACAGAGATCAACATCGCTACTACAGTCAGTTTCCAGCTATAAAAGGCCATGAAACCCAAAGAAATGACCGCAATAAAGAATCTACTGGGCAGAGAGACAACGACTTGAGTTACTAACTGATTAATCTGATTAATATCTCGCAAGCGACTAACAATTTCCCCACTGCGACGAGCTTCGTAGTAAGAAAGAGGTAATCGCAGAATAGCCCTTCCAAATTCTAGGACTAGCCCTAATTGTAGACGTTGGGCAAAGTGAGCGATTAAGTTAGACTGCACCCAAGAAAGGCTGCTAGCAATAAAATTCATGACGATGACAGCGATCGCCACGCTAGCCAGTAGTTTAGTATCACCGCGTACCAGCACATCATCAGTCAGGATTTGCAGCAGAAAAGGGGAAGCTAAAGAGAGTAATCCCAAGATGAAATTTAAAGGCAGAGCTTGCGCCAGAATTGAGCGAAAAATCCAAACACGTTGGAAAAAACGCCAAAAGCCTCCAACCTGATCGTTCTGTTGGGTAAAAAAGCGAACAGGATCTGGCTCTAGCAAAAGCATCAACCAATTCGCCCAACCCTCTGCTAAATCTTTTTTAGAAAGATAACGGACTCCTACTGCTGGATCGGCGACGACACATTTTTTACCTTTCTTGCCGTATAAAACAACCCAGTGATGCCCTTTCCAATGAATAATTGCTGGTAAGGGCACTTCATTCATCCGATTTAACAATTCTGGCGAAGTTCTCACTGAGCGAGCATTAAACCCAAGTGTTTCTGCTCCTCGTTTCAGCCCTAATAAAGTTGTGCCTAATTGTCCAGTGCCTACAACCTCACGGATGTGATTTAGAGTTAAAGTACGTCCATGGTGTTTGGCGATAGAAGCTAGGCAAGCAGCACCGCAATCTTCTTCACTATATTGTAAAATGCAAGCGTATTTCATAAAGAAATGCTTGTCTCTATTCCCTTGTTTATTAAAAAAAGCACCCATCATCTAGAAGTGTCTACTCAAGTAATGGAACTAGTAACTGTTGCAATTCACACTTCAAAAAAAGCAACAAAGAAACTTCTTTCAAATCTATTTGCTTTACATACGTTTTATACACTTGACTTTATTTATACACTTAACTTAAGTCTACATATTTTTCTGATATAAATTTACTTTTAAAAAATAATACATTTTTCTTTTGACGCCATAGTTATAATTTATCTTTATCTCATAATCTTGCGCCAAGCAGTTGCAACGAGGACTACTTAATGTGTACAATGCTTTATATCTTGTCAAATAGTCGTTTGCTCTACTACAAAAAGGAAATACTAGTATTCTGTCTAACTGTATAAGTGTTAATTTTACACGAGATACGCTGCTATAGCAATAATTTAATGATTGCCATTTAAAGATATCTACGTTTCACTGCTAAAAATGAGAGAAAGGGCGTAGAAAACCCGTTGAAAAGCAAGAGAAAAAGCTGGAAGCCATTCTTGCCTACGCCCAAACGTTAATTTACATGCTCGTGTCGTTGATATATAGTCAGTATCAACGACCCAGTTTACAGACAGTGCAATACCAGCTAACTTCTTATTATTTTAAGAAGTCAATTGGAAAGTTTTACACCTTTTACTAACCATCCTTAGTAGATAGGCGCGTCGTCGTAATAAATAGACGCTGCAGAACGTGATCCCGATTTAGAAGAAAAGTCGTCTAGTTTTACAAAAGTGTCAGCAGAGGTTTGGGGGTAGCCCGTGTCGAAAAAGACGGTGCTGGCTTCGGACAGAGCGGTTGCATCAGCGTTGACACTCAGAAAATCTGCGGATGACAAGAAGCCGCCGCCTACAACGCTGGTTGCTTCAGAATCTGCGATTTCAGTGAAAAGTGTATTCATGGGTTTTCTCTTTCAACTTAATTGAATTGACTAAAGTTATCTGGGAATCAATGTCTTCATTCCAGACACAAAGAAGTTTAGCATTAAACTTTACTCTCAAGTTTACTGTGGTACTTAACTTTACGGAAAAAATATGAACAGTTGTACTCAGTTCACTAAATATAAATCTTTAATTGTAGGTAATTAAGCGAACCTGATATTACACCTCTAAAAGCTTAATAATATTACAACTCCCTAAAATTTCTCCTATCTGCAAGCGCTAGTATCAAACTCAGTTTCTAAATTTCTGAGTGCTTAAAAATACAATATTTTTATACCTGTACCAAGTATTGAGTAGAATTTCGAGTAGTCCAAAAAATGACTGCTTCGCTTCTTTGATTGAGTTTCATATGGCGTTTGGCGTTTGTAAGGGCACGACGGCATACCGTGCCCCTACCGTCGATGTAAGCAACGCTCTTATCGCTTTCAAAGAAACGCAACAGACCTGATTAGCCCAAAGAAAATCCTTTGAGGCGATCAACAATAGACTCGACATCCTCACCAGGTTTGGTGCGATCGCCACAGAGACAAGACGTGCATAGAAAAACTTAAGAATCAAAACTTTTGTGAGTCACGTCCTAGATTTTTCCGTCGCATAGCATAATAGAGATGTGACTGATCTGTTAGACCCTTTACGACCCCTTAAAGAAGGACACTGGTTCAAGCTCATTTGCGGAGCCAGCTACCAACATCTGCCGGCTGTCAGAAGTTTGACATTAGCCTACACTTTGGCTGGCGCTGACTGCATAGATGTTGCTGCTGATCCTGCTGTGATTGCCGCAGCCAAAGAAGGGCTGCAAGTAGCCTCTGAGTTGGCAGAGGTTGCCCGCCAGCAAGGGTTTGGCTGGTGCGGAAGGTCGCCCCTGTTGATGGTTAGCCTCAACGACGGGGAAGACCCTCATTTCCGCAAAGCTGAACTGAATTCTACAGAATGTCCAAAAGAATGTAATAAACCATGTGAAAGGATTTGTCCAGCGCAAGCTATTTCTTTTAACAAAAACAAATTGTCAGGAGTTATATCACAAAAGTGCTACGGCTGTGGTCGTTGTATACCAGTTTGTCCATATGATATAATTTATACAAGATCGTATGTATCAACGCCGGTAGCGATCGCACCATTAATACTGTCTGGAGTAGATGCCGTAGAAATTCATACAAATGTTGGGCGTCTGACAGAATTTCAAAGATTGTGGAATGCTATCTTACCATGGATTGAGCGTTTGAAGGTAGTCGCCATCAGCTGTCCAGATGGAGAAAATATGATTGACTATCTTCATGCTCTTCAGAACGTGATAGCCCCTATACCGTGTGCCTTAATTTGGCAGACTGACGGTCGTCCAATGAGTGGTGATATTGGTGATGGTACCACTCTAGCCACCGTCAAGTTAGGGCAAAAAGTCTTGGCAGCCAACTTACCGGGATATGTGCAGCTGGCTGGTGGAACCAACAGCTACACTGTTGCCAAGTTAAAGGCAATGGGTCTTTTGAGGACAAGGGGACAAAGAGAAATGGGCAATGGGCACCCCTCCGGGGAATTCAAAATTCAAAATGGACTGCGTCCCGCTGCGCTAACAAAATTCAAAATTAAGAATCCAATTCCCAATGCCCAATTCCCAATGCCCAATTCCCAATGCCCAATTCTCAATGCCCACATTGCCGGTATCGCTTACGGTAGTTACGCCCGGGTACTACTGTCACCAGTTATCGAGCAGTTAGAAGCAAGGGAGGTGAAAAATGCCTGTGTTAAAACAACTGTCCGCCTAGAAGAAGAACCAGAATTGCTTTGGCAAGCGGTTTCGCTTGCACATTCTCTCGTTTCCCAGCTCAAGTCACAGTAGTAGGGAACTCTGTTCCTTACAAGCGCGTTTGCTGTCTCTAAAAAACGTCACCATAATAAAGCATGACGATTACAGACGATCTCCAAAAATTGTTAGATATTTTGCCCCAAGACCTGCGGCAGAGACTAGAAAAGCATCCGCAGCGAGATACTTTAGTAGAAGTGGTCTTGGATTTGGGTCGTCGCCCAGAAGCTCGCTTTCCTGATCAAGCAGAGTATCTGAGCGAAACACCCGTTACGCAAGCACAGATAGATGATTGCATTCAGAGAGTGGGAACCTTTGGTGGAGATAATCGAGCAGGAATTGAGCAAACCCTACACAGAATCAGTGCCATCCGCAACCGTAGCAGCAAAATTATCGGCTTAACTTGTCGCGTCGGTCGGGCAATTTTCGGCACAATTGGCATGATCCGCGATTTGGTGGAAACTGGAAAATCAATTCTCATGCTGGGACGTCCGGGTGTGGGCAAAACAACTGCACTACGAGAAATTGCCCGTGTTTTAGCGGATGATCTCGATAAGCGAGTGGTTATAATCGACACTTCCAATGAAATCGCAGGAGATGGTGACATTGCCCATCCCGCCATTGGTCGTGCACGACGGATGCAAGTAGCTCATCCCGAACAGCAGCATCAGGTTATGATTGAGGCAGTGGAAAACCATATGCCAGAAGTCATCGTTATTGATGAGATTGGTACAGAACTGGAAGCTTTAGCAGCTCGTACCATTGCTGAACGAGGCGTTCAGTTAGTAGGAACCGCTCACGGTAACCAGATTGAAAACCTGATCAAAAACCCCACGCTTTGCGACTTAATTGGTGGTATTCAGGCTGTGACACTGGGAGACGATGAAGCCAGGCGACGGGGCACACAAAAGACAGTTTTGGAACGGAAAGCACCTCCTACCTTTGAAATTGCCGTGGAAATGTTAGAACGGCAACGCTGGGTAGTCCACGAAAGTGTCGCTGACACAGTCGATACTCTCCTGCGGGGACGTCAATCTAGCCCACAAATCAGGACTGTGGATGAAAACGGCAAGGTGAACATGACTCGTCAATTAACTGCAATCAACGGTCGTGGACAAACACTCGCGAAAGAGGAATCTTTCGGATCACCAACACAACAGTCTAACGGCTGGCGTGCAACTGGTCAAATGATACCCCTACCGTCATTATCTTATGAAACCCAAAAGGGTTCTGGACGCAGTGAGTTTGACCGCTTACTGGATGAATCCTTTGATGACTATAATGGTTTTGATATAGACTCCACCAGACACGCAGGACCCAATGGCGAAGATTTGCCACTGCACGTATATCCCTATGGTGTCAGCCGCAGCCAATTGGAGCAGGTCATTGACGTACTTTCTTTACCAGTGGTATTGACAAAAGATATTGATAGTGCTGATGCTATCTTGGCACTGCGATCGCATGTCAAAAACCACGCCAAATTACGGCAAATGGCGAAAGCCCGTCAAGTGCCAATCCACATGATTAAATCCAGTACCCTACCGCAGATCACCCGTGGCTTGCGGCGGTTGCTGAACATCGATGACCCAGATATAAGCGACAACCGCGAACTGCAACTATTTCTCCATAGTGCTAGTGATGATGAGATAGACGCCCTTGAAGAAGCAAGACTTGCTGTAGAGCAAATCGTGATTCCCAAGGGACAGCCAGTCGAATTATTACCCCGTTCTCCTCAAGTGCGGAAAATGCAGCACGAGTTAGTAGAACACTATCGCCTGAAGTCTCATAGCTTTGGGGAAGAACCAAATCGGCGTTTGCGGATTTATCCAGCTTAGGAGGTGACAGGTGATAGGTTAAAGTTTCCCTGTTCCTTGTCACCTGTCCCGCTAAAATCTCTTGCACCTCATTTGAAATTACACAAGTTAAAAAGCTTAGTTTATTCTTTCTTGGTAATCTACAAGTACGAACGGCTGCATCTTCTACAGTGACAGCACAGTTTTCTCTAATGGGAAAATGAATGTCAAAACCATGACTACGTGTAAAAGTCAATACCGTTCATTTATTATATTGATGGATTTAAAGAAATATGCTGAGACGATTTACATTAAACTTTAACAATTTGACATTAGCTAAAAAGCTAACCTTATTACTGCTCATTATATTTATTGGAGGGATTACCTTTAGTGGTATAGCTTTGGCTAAAATCCTGAATGACAAAGCCCAAGATGAAATCAGTTCAAGCGCTTGGTTGCTTTTTAGAACTATAAGCTCTGTTCGCTCTTACACCAATGAAGAAGTGAATCCTGAGTTGGAACAACGTTTAGAAAAAGATGAATTTGCAGCACAGACTATTCCATCTTACTCATCACGAAAAGTCTTTGAAAAGCTACGAAATGAAAATGATGCTTATAAAGATTTTTTCTATAAGGAGGCGATGCTCAATCCAACAAATATTGGAGATAAAGCTGATAGCTTTGAAACAGAAATTATACAAAAATTCAGTCAAGGCAAAAATCTCAAAGAAATATCAGGATACCGTTCTTTGAATGGAGTAAAATTCTATTACATTACACGCCCCTTAGCGATCACTGAGTCTAGTTGTTTGAGATGTCACAGCACCCCAGAGGCTGCTCCCAAGAACATGATTAAGCGTTATGGAACAGAAAATGGATTTGGATGGAAATTAAATCTTATTAATGGCGTTCAGATAATTTCTATTCCTGCTAGTCAAGTTTTGCAGAAAGCTTATCAATCGTTTGTATTGGTGATGGGAATAGTGACTATGATTTTTGCGATCGCTATATACATGGCTAACTTTTGGCTCAAGCGATATGTTGTACAACCCATTAAGCGTGTCGTCCGAGTTGCAGAAGCTGTGAGTACTGGTGATATGGATGCAGAATTTGAGAAAGTGGCTAACGATGAAATAGGCAGTTTGGTAGAAGCCTTTACACGTATGAAGATAAGTTTAGTTATGGCAATTAGGAGTTTTGAACAGTATCGTCGAGGGAATAATCCAACCAATAAATAAGAAAGTCTACTTTAACGAGAGCGAGGGATGTGAATGCGCTTTCTAAATTCTTGCGCTCTTTGCTTATGAGGAATTTTTTCTACTAAGGCTTCTATCAATTGCTCTGGTGTTATTTGTGGATTTTGAGCCAAAGTGTCTTCAAGAACAAAACTAGCGAAAGGTCCAACAAAACTGGTCAGTTCTCGCTGACAATACTCTAAAAACTCTGGGTTGATACTAGTAATATTTTTTGATTTGAATTGGGTTTCTGTTTTAGATGGTGGTGTAGTCTCTGGTAATTCAAGATTATTATTAATAGGGTTAGGGAAAATTCGCACTTTTTGACGTGACTCACTCACACCCATACTGCTAGATAAACTTTGTGACTGAAGCAGATTCAAAACTTCTCTAGCTGATTGGTAACGATCTGCTGGTTTTTCCGCCAGATTTTTTTCTAGTATTTGAGTTAAAGAATCACTGACATTGGCGTACGAGCGCCATTTCCACTCGAAAGAATCATTCTGTAGTGAACGTGGCGTTTTCCCAGTAATGAGAACGATAGCACAAACACCCAGTGCGTAGAGGTCACTACAGGGGTAGCAACGTCCCATACGAATCTGTTCTGGTGGAGAATAACCCATTTTTCCGACTACCGAACCAGCAACAGAGTGCAAAGCATTTGAAGAATTAGCCGCTAGAATTTGAGTGACTTTCTGCTTCACCACTCCAAAGTCGATAAGTACAGGTTTAGAAAGTTTACGGGAAAGCATCACATTATCTAGTGAAATATCCCGATGAATGATATTACATTGGTGAAGATAGTCTAAAACTGGCAACAGATCCAATAACCATTGAATAACTTCTGTTTCGGAAAATGGCTTTCCTTGTTTGGAAAGGCGATCGCGCAAAAGTTGCGAGTAGGTATTACCTTCAATATATTCCTCGACTATAAAGATCCGCTGTTTCTCAGTCAACCAAGCCAGAAACTTAGGAATCTGGGGATGACTAATTTGGTATAAAATTTTCGCTTCGCGTTCGAATAGCTCACGAGATTTGAGAAGTACATGTTCTGCCGTGTTTGTAGGTACAAACTCTTTCAGAACACAGAGATCCTCAAAACGTTGAGTATCAAGTGCTAAGTAAGTTCTTCCAAAGCCTCCCTGTCCAAGAAGTCTTTGAATCTGATAGCGATTGTAAATCAAAGTTCCGGACTTAATTTCTGCTAGCATTACTGCCTTGTGGTTTAGTGACTAAGATGCAAATAGAATTTTATCCAAGTGCCTCTTACTTGCCAGGATACACCAAACGACAATTGACGACTGTATTTCTCCAAGTATAGCTAAGAAGAAAAGACTGTACGCAGTGTACCTGTCAAAGAAGAGGCTCCAGGGGCAGAGGGAATGGGGAGCAGAGGGGAAACCCCATACAGAAATGTGAGGGCTTGATACAAGGACGTATTGTGTCTCGCACTACGTGTCTCGACACAAATCTTTCTTTTTCTCCATAAATAAATGAGCGAGGCTTGTACCCCTTGCAGAGGGTATTTCTTTTTTCCCTCTGCCCTCTGCTTTTTTGGTCAAAGCAAGTAAAAAGTAAAAAGTTTTACTTAGCTGTAATCAACAAACTCGTAAAGCCAATGAGTAGCCATTCCAGTGGCGATCGGTAATCTTGTCCAACGACCAAAGAACTTAGCAAGAGGAGCTATTTCCAACATAAGTTGCTCAAATTCTTGGGGTGTTAGAGATTGAGGACCATCTGAAAGTGCTTTAGCAGGGTTGGGGTGAACCTCAATCATCAACGAATCTGCACCTGCAGCAATGGACGCCATTGCGATCGTCGGCACAAATTCTGATTTACCCGTAGCATGACTAGGATCAATCATAATGGGTAAGTGAGTCAGAGAACGCAACACCGGAATAGCAGAAATATCTAATACGTTACGAGTGTACTTCTGGTCAAAGCTGCGAATTCCACGTTCGCATAAAATAACATTGGGATTACCAGCCGCCAAAATGTACTCAGCTGCCATTAACCATTCTTCAATCGTGGCAGACAGTCCCCGCTTTAACAAAACGGGTTTACCAGTAGCACCCACCTTTCGCAACAGTGGGAAATTCTGCATATTGCGCGCACCAATTTGCACTATATCCGCCACAGATGCAACTTTATCCAAATCAGCTGTATCCATAACTTCTGTAATAATGCCTAGTCCGGTGACTTCGCGAGCTTTAGCCAATAATTCTAAGGCGCTCTCACCATGACCTTGAAAAGCATAGGGTGAGGTCCGAGGTTTGTATGCGCCACCGCGTAGAAACTTGGCTCCTGCTGCTTTGACTTGCAAGGCTGTCTCGACAATCATTTCTTCATTTTCAACAGAACAAGGTCCAGCAACAACAACGACAGGATGGTTTTGACCAAAAGTGACTGCTCCACTCGGTGTTTGTACAACAACTTCACTGGGTTCGCCATGGCGAAATTCCAAAGAAACTCGTTTAAATGGCTTTGTCACTCGGAGAACTTGTTCAATAAAAGGGCTAAGTTGTTGGATTTGTTCTGGATTGAGATTTGTTGTGTCACCAACTAAACCAATAAGGACTTTGTGCTTACCCTCCAATTTTTCTGTTGTGATGTTCTGATTGCGGAGTTCTTCACAGATGCGTTCAATTTCTGATAATGGAATTTGTGATTTTATGACAATAATCATTTTTTTATCCACCTAAATTATTATCTACATTGTTTTCATTAGAGTTTGTACATCAATAGGAATAAGCTGTTTAGACTCGTTGATTTAATTTTGTTTCCTAATCGAGTCTACATTACGGTTTTTTATTTTTCCGCACTAAACAAGTCAGAAAAAGTCAGAAAAAGTCAGTCTTATAGTCATATAAAAATAGAAAGATAGACTTTGATAGAGTATCCAGCATCCGGCAAGATATAAGTTTCCAATTTTGCCGGATGCTGTGAAAAAAAATGATACTTCAAATGCTGTTATATTCTCGATGCTGTTGCAATACTGCTCGGATAAGCAAAAATTAGAAACCCGGTTTCTTTAAGAAACCGGGTTTCTGGCACCTCAACTATTCTTAACCGAGCAGTATTGGATGCTGTTGTAGATATTATCACTGCACAAAACAAAAAACCTGATTAGGAATACAAATATGAATGGGAGCATCCCAATTTTGTAAAAGTAGTGCGAGCATTTTGCTCGCTCATAGTACGCGAGCAAGATGCTCGCACTGCATTTGGCATAAAGAGTGAACATTTGGGATGCTCCCAATATGAATTAGCAAAAGGATGCTCATGAATAGAGTTGATTGTCCAAGTGCATAAGTTGAATTCAATGACATCTATAGGGAATGTGGAAGAGGACAAGCACCTCAACTCTCTCATTATGCATGTTCTCCAAAATACATTCAAAGAGGAATAAACTATGTCATCCGAACTTCAAGCTACAAGTACTCCTGCTGACTCCGAACTACCTAATGATCTGCCGACTCTAAAGAAAGGTCTTAAAACTGAAGGAGTAAGATTCCTGCAACAAATTTTGATTCTCCGTTACAAATACAAAATTACCTTTGACGCAGACTTCGGCAATAAAACTGAAGATGCAGTCAAAGACTTTCAACGCAAGCATAATTTGAATCAAGATGGAGTTGTCGGTGTAAAAACTTGGCGTGCTCTAAGCGCAAATATTGCCTGACACCTAAGGCATCAAGACCATCAATACTAGTAAAGTCTACACCTGCCATATGGTATAGTGAGGAGCGCAAATCAAAATTTGGGTGATTAGAGGAAGGTTTTTTTCTACGTTTTTTTTTAGTTGTTGGCGGTTCGTTTAAAGTTTTTGGTTCAAAAGTTGCTAAACATTTCTCAATTTCTGTGTCAATGGCTGTAATTTGTTCTTGATAGACATCATAAAGGATTAATTCTTGCTTTAAAACAAACAAATGTTCCAGACGATAGTCTCCAGTTAAGGCTTTGGCAATTTCTGTCGTAGTGCTTTTAATCCGAGGGTCTTTGAGGTTTGCTAAAACTTGTGGGTCTGTTTGCCCAGAAACGATTGCTCTAATAATTGCCATCCCCGTGAGACCAGTAATATCGCTAATTACTTTGTGCAAATGTAGGTTCATTTGAATAAGTGCTTTTTGCATCCGCTGTACATGCGTACTAGCACTTTTAATTAAGCTGTCACGTTGACGAATATAAGAGCGCAGTACACAAATTTCGTTTTCTGGTCGGAATGAACCCGATAATAAGCCGAAGGTATGTAGTTGCTGCAACCATTGGCAATCTTGAACATCTGTTTTGCGTCCTGGTACTGTTTTAAAGTGGTGAGCATTCACCAGCTTGATTTCAAGACCTTTTGCTTCTAAGATTTGAAAAACTGGTATCCAGTAGACCCCCGTAGCTTCCATTGCCACGGTTGTTACTTTGCATTCAATCAACCAATCAACCATTGCGATTAAATCAGGAGTAAAACACCCAAATCGACGAACATTTTTTTCGGCTCTATCACTTGGTACGCACACCCAATGCTCTGCACCACCCAGGTCGATCCCAGCTGCATTGTAATTTATTTGCTCAAGATGTGAAGACTGGTTTGATGATGATTTCATAGAGATGTAATCCTGATATACTTGTTGAAGTGAGTCCTGACCTGAGGTGGCAATAATAGATAATCTCTCAAACGGGATAGAAAGAATCTTCCTTCACCAATGTCATAGCCATAAAGCCCCAGAACCACGCTCCTAATCGGGCATTAATTGCACCAGTCAGCTATCGGTTTTAACTGTCAGGACATTTAAAAATATACCTGTTAATGGGTCGCTTCCGGACTGTTTCTTTCATTCATAACGGGTGGCGATCGCCGCCAGTCGGACGCTTCTAAGAAACACATTCGTTAGGTGTTGAAATAGGGATGAGTTCTAAGCCAAGAGCTTGAGCTTTTTTCTTAAGGTTTTTAAGCATTCGTTCTCGATACTGTTGTTCGTAAGCATCAATACCAGGGTCAGTATAGCGATTGCCTTCTCCTAACGGAGACGCTCCGCGAACGGCACTGCCCCTTGGGCAATCGCCAGATGTCCAAAGGCGATAGAAAATACGTGCCAATTTATGTGCCGTAGCAGTAATTGCCTTTGGTGCGCCCATGCGTGCTTGCATACGACGGTAATATGCTCCTAATGCGGAGTTGCTACGACAAAGAGTTTGTGCAGCCATGCGAAAAGCGTTGGCTGCTCGATTAACAACAGAACGGGTTTTAGAACTTTTAACTTTACCGCCAGTAACACGACTACCAGGGCATAGACCTAACCAGGAGGTAAAATGCTTAACACTCGGAAAGCGAGAAGCGTTTAAACCGACCTCGGACAGTAATATCAATACACTTAAAGCACCCAAACCATCAACAGCTGTAAAATCAACACCGCTAATACGGTATAAATGTGTACGCAAGTCAAATTGTGGCGCATTACCTGGTTGCTTTTTACCCCGGCGTTTAGGTTTGGCTAAAGGCTTTTCTTCGACATCAACTTTATCAGCAAATGACACTAAACATTGCTCGATTTGGCGATCGCATTTCTGGATTTGAGTCTGATAAAACTCGTAAAGCTGTAGTTCCTGTTCGAGGATAAAAACTAATTCGGGGCGATAATCGCAAGTCTTGGAAGCAGCTATTTCTTCCAAGCTAGCCCTAATGCGCCCATCCTTGAAAGATGCCAATGTAATTGGGTTGCGTTCCCCAGCAACAATTGCTCGAATGATGCTCAAGCCAGTAGTGCCTGTAATATCGCTAATTACCCGATGTAATTGTATGTTCATCTGTGTCAATGCTTTTTGCATCCTCTGTACGTGGGCGCAAGCACTTTTAATTAGATTATCTCTTTGACGTATATAGCTACGAAGCATACAGATTTGGTCTTCTGGGCGAAATGAACCCGACAGTAAACCATAAGTATTTAACTCATCCCCCGGCTTCTCATGAAACTTTCACTGCGTTCAGTTTCATGAGAAGCCGGGGGATTTCGAGTCATCAGTCATTAGTCCTTAGTCCTTAGTACGTTTTTCACGATTTTTCGTGTTTAATTATACTAATGACTGATGACCAATGACTGATGACTAAGACGGCGAGCGACGATTCATCCCACCTCTAGAAGGGGCGGGCTTTCTCGCCGTCTTTTCGGTCATGACACCAATAAGAGTGTAATATTTATTGACCTGAAAGCTCCCAATAATGTGTTTCTTTTATTTGTTGCTGGTGGCGTAAGCCGCTAGTTGGAGGCTCACATCTTGCACCAAGAAAACCCGTTCGCGTAGCGTCTCCGACAGGAGAAGGGACTAGGCAAGTATAGCCGCAGGCTTTAGCCTATCGATGACAAAAAGATAATAATCTACCTATAGTATTGGCAATCAATCTTATTTGATATTAATTATATTACCTCAGCCAGAAGAGGAAATGACACGTAATCGCTAATATTAATATTGCATATATTTAAATACTATTTTGTCTATTTTTTCATGTGAATCAATGGCTCTATGAAGAAGTAAGTTTTGATTTGTAGTAGTCGAAGTCTTTCTTCTTCTTGCTTTTTCTTGAAGATGTATAGTATTTAACTATTAATATTAGTATTTTTGGAGAAACAATAAAATTTGAATAAAAAAGTCTGAATTATGAATAACCAAGAGATTAAGAATAAAATCAACCAGGAAAGAGATTATTTACTTCAAAAGCTTTGGGATGCAAAAGTTATCATATCTATAGTATTAATTGCGGTGCTGGTTAAAGTAGGGTATAGCAATAATAGCGCACTTCCTACACCAGTTGTTAATACATATGATGTCAGCAAAAACATGGAGAATTTTATAGGTGAAACCGTGACGGTGATAAGCAATCCGATTCAAAAAGTCGGTTTAACCTCTTTTACGGTAAGTGATGAGAGATTTTTCAGCGGCGAACCTATAGTAGTGGTGAATGCTTCGGGTGTACCTTTCGATTTACCTACTGACAGTAGTAACATAAGAGTCCAAGTTACGGGTGATGTTCGTAACTTAGATATTCCAAAAATTGAGCGAGACTATAAGCTCAATTTGCAGGATGAATCCTATAAAGACTACATCAATAAACCTGCGATTATTGCTAAGTCAATCATATTAGCACCCAAATCAGGACAAATTACCAAAAACTTTAGCAATTACTATGGTAAAAAGGTTACAATTATGGGTGATGTTAATAATATTCAAAGTCCCGTTTTGTTTACACTGGATGAAAACTACTTGTCTGGTGCGGAAGATTTGTTGGTTTTATTAGTCGCACCACCAACAAGAATTATTAACAAAGGTCAGACAGTAGAGATGGTGGGTGTTGTTCGTCCCTTTGTTGCTGTAGATATTGAACGAGACTACGGTATAACTTGGGATGAGGGGGTGAGACGACAGTTGGAAGCAGATTACAGAAATAAGGCTGTATTTGTTGCTGACACTATGTACCCATAATTAACGAGTTTGCATCTGTGCAAATATAACATAGTGCCTAGAGTTACATGATCCTCGTTGCTACACAAGGTGATGGACAAATCCAACCCACTCATCTAATCGTTCACAATCAACAACCTTGAATCCTGCCTCTGTTAGAGCCGCGTTAACATTGTCCTCATGATCGGCAGTAAAACCAGCTGTAATGAGAAGTCCTGCGTGTTTATCAGTTTGACGCAGTGCGCGCTGGAAGTCATCAGCCAGAGCAATATGCATCCGTGCCAAAACATTTGCGACGATGAGGTCAAAAGTCTCTATAGCCTTGATGGTTGCCACATTATCAATTGTGTTTCCACCCATCCAATGCCCTAGTTCACTTCCAGATCCTAGGCTGCCTTTCATGACTCTTACTTGCTGTTCTACCCCGTTTCGACGTACGGCGTCCTGAGTGGCTTGTACAGCAATACTGTCATTATCCAGCGCTAATACGTTTGCCCCAAGCTTCGCCATTGCAACACTTAGAATACCTGAACCTGATCCAAAATCAAGGACATTCATGGTGGGGATAACGTATCGCTCAAGCAGTTGGAAGCTGACAATGGTTGCTGGATGTAAACCACTGCCAAAAGAGAGGGTTGTCTTCAGTCTCAAGATGACTTCGTCTGTTGTCTGGAATTGATAAGGTGCATCAGGAGTCAGCACAACGAACCGTTTCCCAATCCGATGAACTCTGGAATTGAGTCCGTTTGTGTCTGTTGGTTTCTCTTTAACCACAGTCATCTGGATCGTAGTCGCTAGTCCAGTACGGTGCAAGGGCGAGAGCAGATTAATGATTTTTTCTACACGTGTCCTCGATTGGGTATCGTAGAGTAGATATAAGTAAATCGTGAATGTCCAGTGGGGGTGTGCAACATTCTGATCAACTGAGTGGGGTAGGTTCGGTTCAGTATATTCTACGATATTAACGTCACTAATATCGATAGTCTCAGCAAGCAGCGTACAAACCCAATCAATAGCCTCGTGTGTTGTATTGAGGCTCAACTCTATCCATGACATATTTTTTTCTACTTTCTCAATCAAACACAGAGAGTCAAATTTCAGATACTGTTAGTTCCCACCCAGAAAACAACTCACAGATATACACAGGTAATTTATCTGCGTCCAAATCTCGTGCATCTACGGTTCCACCAAATAGCCTAAACCGGATTTTTGTAGCGGAAAGCCTCTCTAGCCTCTGTCATTAAAGACAAACCGATAATTGCTACGGTGATTACAGTTAAACCCCGATTTTCTAAAGTGTGACTATCAATCAAAATGAAGATACCCAATCCAATAAGGACAAAAGGAATAAAATAACTGCCGTAACGAGTAAAGAGTTTGGCAAGTACCGGGACTTGAGTGAAACGATAAGCAGCGTAGCACCAAACCGTGACTAGTGAAAAGAAGACAATCAAAATGACTCCCAAATCTTCCCATGTACTGCTGGCGAATAATGGCATGTAGATACTAAGATTATCGCTACCGTTGGCGATCGTCACGGCAGCAACCCCGTAAACTTGGGGAGAAAAGAGGCTCTTGAGCCAGGAATTTTGGGACTGTTCCGATTCTATAGTGGTTTCATCCTCATCAATCTGTGGATTGAGCAAGCGATTAATGCCAATTGCAATTGGAACTGTACCCAGTAGTCCAATCCAATCTTCTGGAAAGAGTTTACCACCAAAAAAACTCGGTAAACTGGCAAGCACCAAAGCTGTAAAACCTAGATACTGTCCGACAACAATATGTTGATACCGAAAAGTTGCACTTACCTGCGAGAAAAACAGCAGCAGAACAACAATATCGTCTAAATTTGTGGCAGTGAAGGCAGCAAATCCAGTTGAAATCGTAGTGATAAAATCATTCATTTTGTTTCTCACTCTTTCAAAAGTGCAGAAGTCAATTCAGACCGAGATTCTACTCTTTCTTGCTTAGGGTTTTTCTGAGCAGCTTTGACAATTTCATCTAATTCTAATTGAAAGAGTCTTGTATTATCACTACCACCTGTAGAAATCCAAGGCATTCTACCATCCCATTTAGCGATTGCCTGTCGTTGTAAAATTGCTGGTGTCAGAGTCTCCATAATTAATCGATTTCCTTCGGCTTCTCCTTTAGCTAAATTTACTTTTGCTTTTGCTTGTTGTTCTGCCTTGATAGCAAGAAACCCTGCACGTTTAGCTTCTTGTTCAGCGATTTGTTTTGCTTCCACAGCATGATTAAATTGCTCAGAAAAATGAATATTTACTAACGAGATATCATCTATTTCTAGATTGTAGGTTGCCAATCTGCTTGTTAACGCCTCATCAACTCTAGCTTTTACCTCTCCTCGTGTGGTGATGATTTCTTCAGCTGTATACATTGCCATCACTGCCTTCAGGACTTCTTTCACAGCTGGGTTAACAATACGATGGACAATAGCTTGCTGATTTCCAACATGCTGAAAAATGACGTTAGCTTTTTCGGGAATAATGTGCCAGTTCAACGCTACATCTGTATAAACATTCTGAAGATCCTTAGAAGAAGCCTCTGTGGAAATATCCTCATTTTGCACTCGTACACTCAGCTTTTCGACAGTGTGGACCATCGGTATCACAGGGTGAATTCCTTCTCCTAAAATCACTGGCTGCACCTCACCAAACTTTATGAGGACTCCTCGCTGTCCAGGATTAACAATAACAAAGAAGCTACAGATAATAGTCAAAGCCAACAGTAACAGCACAATTCTTACAATCGCCTGAATATCTTTATTTTGTTTTTTAACTGTATTTTTACTGTTAATAGTCGTTGCAGATTCTAAATTTATCACTTCAGTCTCCAAAACAGAATTTGGCTTGTGGACTGAATTTGAGTTGTTAATAGTTGTCGTAGATTCTAGGTTCATGACTTCAGTTTTCTGAACAGAAACATATTTGTGCAAATTAAGGTCATCTCCTGTTGTTTTCATAGTGATCAATATTCAATCACTCTGAACTTCTGGCACAACCCGCTTAGAAAATCCCCAGGTAAATAGAACCACAATCAGCGTTAGCAGCATCCATTGAGGTGGTACATGATCTGGTATCAATGCTTTAAACATCAATCTGACACCTACACCAAACACCGTTAAATAAGCAGCATCGAGTAAATAAGTAAACTCCGCTAACCAGCGTACAAATAAACCAGCCAGAAATCTTAGAGTGATAATACCGATGATGCAACCAGTCAAAACTAACCATGTCTCACTGGAGAGTGCGACTGCGGCTGTGACGCTATCCAGAGAAAATGCCAAATCTGTTACAGCAATTAAGAGAATAACTTGCTCAAATGTAGAATTTGTATCTTTGGGGGAGACACCAGCTTGTTCTTCTACTGTTGAATTGGGATCAAAATATTTCCAAAAGTGCTTCCCTGACAGCCACAAAAGATAAAGTGCGCCTCCTAACTCAAACTGCCAAAACTGAATCATCCATGTTGCAGTGAATAACAACCCAATCCGCAGGACAAAGGCAATCATTAATCCCCAATTTAATGCCTGACTTTGTTGTTGTGGATCTTGAATATCTTGAACTAATGCGGCTAAAGCAACTGCATTGTCGGCAGACAAAACAGTTTCTAATGCAACTAGTACTAGTAACATCCCAAACGAACTTGGAGAAAAGCTTATACCTAAGTGTCCAGTTAAATGTTCTAACATCCTGTTGCTCCAATAATTGCAATGCCAAGCTTTGAACCCATCAGAATTTGTTTTTAGAAAAGCAGAGGACAGGATTAAGACTGATAAAACTCTTGATTCCGGTCCCCTGCTATTGATTCTGGGGAATGTCATTCAACATCTATTTGATAGACGCTGTCACAAATTCGGTTTAATCGTTTTCACCACTGGCGAGTGTGCTGGGAATGCGAGAATCAACAAATGCCTGCGATATATGTGGGATAAACCAGTTCATTTTGTCAGGATTAACAACTTTTGCAGATGGAACATTAAATTCCCATTCAGAAGTATCTGAGTTTTTCTTCACTAAAAGTTGTGTTCCATCCATAATTTTGACGGCTGTAGCATCAGTTTTGTCTAATCCTGCTACTTGGACATCACTTGGTAGATAAACACCCTGACAATCCCATCCATCTGGTGTGGTTTGATCATTTGCCAAGAAGTAAAGCTGATTGTTGTAGGAAGACTTGGAATCTTCGCCTAGAGGACCGTAAATTCCTAGGGTTTCACCAGTTTCATTACGGCACTGTCCCCAAGTAACTCCTGACTCTATAGCTGCTTTTTGAAACTGCAATTCATCAATTTGGCGTTGTACATCTTCTGGGACAACAACTTCTGCGTTTTTCTGCAAGCTTTTGATAGTCTTTGTCACTTCGATGTAATCGGGGTTTTTGCTGAATTTGGGTTTATCTGCCCAAGAAGGCTGGGCAATAACCAAGTTAACTAACATGACTGCGACGACAAGAGCGATTTTCAGAAGTTTCATGGTTTTTCTCCTTTGAGAAATACAGGTTTTTTGGAAAACTTTGTAATAGACCAACAGGTTGATATGAAATTCTTGGGCGTTTGAGTTATTTTCCTTGTTTTTGAAACGCTGACTTAAGCTTGTATGAAAGATAGTTTTACTTTAGGCTTCTTAACCAACAAAATCAAATATTCTTTTTTTTTAGAACGATAATTAAAAGTTATGTAGATTAAATGGTAGAGCATTTAATCAATGGTGCGAGTGAAGCAGTTGATGACAGGAATTTTCAATTGGTGGAATACAGGACAGTATAGTAGGGGCACGAGCCAGCTTGTGCCCCTACTATGTGGTTTACGTTTTTGAAAGCGCTGTAATAATTGGCATCAGATTCACAGGCAAGTTGTTCCCTGATTCGTCTTATCTGCCCTTTACCTGCTCATTAAAAGCGTCTTGCCTGAAAGCATTCTCGACAAATGTAGCCAAAAACTTGCTTTTAAGAATTAACCATGATAACGTAACATAAAATGAAACTACGGTAATTCGATCCAGCTACAGTATTTATGCTTGAGTCATCAGTAAAGATTTAAAATTTTTTAGTTTACAGAGAATTTAGCAAAATTCAGTTTTTCAACTTTAACGTAGGCTCTCCTGCATCAAGTTGAGTTATCTTTGCAAACTCTAACACTCTGTCCAGACTGGATTCTGGCAGTTTACAGCAGCAGTAACAACTAATTAGTAGGCTTTGCATAGCACAAAAAGAGGTGCGAATCATGGTGGATATTAAGTTTGCGTATTGGGTTCCCAACGTAAGTGGTGGGTTGGTTGTCAGCAAAATTCCCCAACGTACAGATTGGACTTTCGATTACAATGCTCAACTGGCTCAAGCAGCGGAGCAGGTGGGGTTTGACTATGCTTTGGCACAAGCTCGGTTTATTGCCAGCTATGGTGCTGAGTACCAACTAGAGGCTGTGAGTACAGTAGCAGCTTTAGCACCTGTTACTGAACGGCTGAAATTGATTGCTGCAGTTCATCCGGGACTATGGCATCCAGGTGTCGTTGCCAAAATGGGTTCCACAATCGATTTCATTTCCAAAGGTCGTTTCTGCCTCAATGTTGTCAGTGGTTGGTTTAAAAATGAATTCACGATTTATGGCGAACCCTGGTTAGACCACGATGAACGCTATCGAAGATCCGAGGAATTCATTCGTGTACTCAAAGGTATGTGGACAGAAGATGAGTTCCACTTTAAGGGAGACTTTTACCGCATCAACGGCGGTTGGGTGAAACCCAAACCAATTAATCAGAATCCACATCCAGAAATCTTCCAAGGTGGTAACTCCAAAGCAGCACGACGCATGGCAGCTCGTGTATCTGACTGGTATTTCATGAATGGCAACACTATTGAAGGTGTGCGGGAACAGATTCAAGAAGTTTCTGCCCTAGCGCGTGAGGAAGGACGTAAAGTCAGGTTTGGACTAAATGCCTTTATCTTGGTGCGAGACACCGAAAAAGAAGCTCATGACGTGCTACGAGAGATTATTGCTCAAGCAGATAAGGAAGCAGTTGTTGGCTTTGGAGAGGCTGTGAAACATGCAGGAGCTTCCACTCGTGAGCGTCAAGGGATGTGGGCAAACTCAAATTTTGAAGATTTGGTCCAATACAACGATGGCTTTAGGTCAGGCTTGATTGGCACCACAGAACAAGTTGCTGACCGAATTCGCCAGTTCTACGAAGTAGGAGTGGATTTGATTTTGGGTGGATTCTTGCATTACACCGATGACTTGCCAGCATTTGGTCGTGCTGTGATTCCCTTGGTGCGAGAAATTGAGGCGCGTCGTCGCACATCTGATGAGTTAGTGACTGCCTAAAAGGAAGGTAAAACATGACATCTGTAGTGAATACGAATACCGAACAAAAAGCTTATGTGATTCGTGACGATGAAGAAGCTATCAGAATCGCCCATGAATTAGCAGCTGAATTTGTCAAAGGAGATTCCGAACGAGATAAACAAGCGAAAATACCTGTTGATGAGGTAAACAAATACTCCCAAAGTGGGCTGTGGGGGATCACGGTTCCCAAGGAGTATGGCGGTCCCTTCGTGTCGAATGTCACCCTGGCAGAAGTGACCAAAATTATCTCTGAAGCTGATTCCAGCCTGGGACAAATTCCCCAAAATCACTTGTATATCGTGGAATCCATTCGGCTGGATAGTACAGAACAACAGAAACGTTTTTTCTTTGACCTTGTCTTACAAGGCAAGCGGTTTGGCAACGCCTTCTCTGAGATTGGCACCAAATCAGTACTCGACGTTCAGACACGCCTGCAAAAATCTGGAGATGGATATGTTCTCAACGGACGAAAATTCTACTCTACCGGAGCATTGGTAGCAGATTGGATTCCGGTGATTGCTCGCAATGATGACGACAAAACAGTGATTGCTCTGGTAGAACGTGGCACACCAGGCTTGAATGTCATTGACGACTGGAGCAGTTTTGGGCAGCGTACCACTGCGAGTGGCACCACTATTATTGAAAATGTGAAAGTGTCCGAAGAGCAAGTCATTCCCCATTACTTAGCCTTTGAACGTCCCACGACTCAAGGTCCGATCGCCCAAATCATTCAAGCAGCGGTGGATGTCGGCATTGCTAAGGCAGCCTTAAGAGAGACGATCCACTATGTTCACAACTATGCTCGTCCCTGGATTGATGTTGAACTGGAGCATGGTTACGAAGATCCACTGACTATTTATAACGTTGGTAATCTAGTTATCCAGGTTCATGCAGCCGAAGAACTGTTGCGTCGTTCGGGTGAGTATATTGATCGAGCGATGCTCCCAAGGGGAGCCGCGCAAGGCGCGATCGCGAACCCAACAGATACCAGTGTGGCAGAGGCTTCCATTGCTGTTGCTGAGGCGAAAGCACTGGCTACTGAAGCTGCGATTTTGACAACCAACAAGCTATTTGAGTTAGCGGGTACTAAGTCTACCTTGCAGCAATATAACTTAGACCGCCACTGGCGCAATGCTCGGACTCATACCCTACATGACCCTGTCCGCTGGAAATACTACGCCGTTGGTAATTTCTTCTTAAATGGTGTAAACCCACCGCGTCATCCTTGGCTTTGACCAAGAACAGGAGAGAGGGAGTGAGGGAGATGAGGGAGATGAGGGAGATGAGGGGAGGGGGGAAGGGGGGATATTTTTCTCCTTGTCCCCCTGCTCTGTTTGCTTCCCAGAACGAAGTGGAGGGCTAGCAACAGTTCAAAAGAGAAAGGTCGTTCTAATCGTACCAATCACGGCATCCTCATTGTCATTGTTTTGACGACGATTCGTATTGGAGATGTCCTAGGTGCAGAAATGGCACCCTACCGCAGTGCTGACGGCAAACCTACCAAGCTAGTTGATAGCATCTTCAGCACTATTCCAGGTTCTCCTGCTTACGTTGGCAAAGCTTCCTATCACAAAGTAAATTTACCAGAGTTCAATTTCACCTGGGAATACAACGGACGCAATGCTATTCAGGGTGAGTTTCGCTTTGAGGCTTAGACAGCGATGAATGATTCACCGCGCCAAACGACATCTGCACATCAGCTTTTAAGCAGGCTGTATGACTTTCTAACTAATGAGATGATGCCGGTTTGGGGGCTGGTATTTTTAGCTTGGGTGTTTATGCTGCTGATGGTGGTTACAGGTCTTGACCACTGGTCGTATCATGATGCTTTGATTAGGGAAAAATCTCAACCTCTTTTCCTAAAACTATTTATTTTTCTACTGGCTTGGCAGGTTATGACAGTAGCGATGATGTTGCCCTCCAGCCTACCATTGATTCGGTTGTTCTCGAAAGTTAGTCGGCAACAAAGTCAGGAAAAAGGTTATCTTCTTTTGGTCGTATTCATCTGTGCCTATGCTACAGTCTGGACTGGCTTTGCTCTCCTCAATTTTTTGGGTGACTGGGGATTACACCATCTGGTTAATTCCTTACCCTGGCTTCATCAACGTACTTGGCTAATTTCTGGCACAACTATGCTCATGGCTGGTGCGTTCCAGTTTAGCGGACTGAAGGAACATTGTTTAAAGTCGTGTCGCCATCCTTTGAGTTTTCTTACTCATTACTATCAAAGAGGGCTAAAAGCTGCCTGGAATTTGGGAATTCGCCACGGTCTTTACTGCGTGGGCTGTTGTTGGGCGTTGATGCTGATGATGTTTGCTGTGGGAGTAGGACATCTTACCTTGATGTTAGTACTGACTGGCGTAATGGTAGCGGAGAAAACATCACGCTGGAGCCGTGTGCTAGTTCCAGTAGTAGGTACTAGTCTGCTTGTTTGGGGAACCCTCACTTTACTACATCCTAATTGGTTATGGGAATTTTCGCTTCATAATGCACTAAACCTGAGAACTTTTTTTGAATTTTGAGAAGCTGCAACAAATGCAATTAATCGAAACTAGAGAGTCTGAAGATTACATTGTTTTAGCTAAGTCTTTGGCAGAGGAATTTGCTCAGACAGCAGTCGCACGGGATGCAAAAGGGGGAACACCAAAACAGGAACGCGATCGCTTGCGTGAAAGCAATTTACTCAAACTAATCGTACCCAAAGAGTACGGTGGTTTAGGGCAAACTTGGATCGTCGCTCTCAAAATAACCCGCGAGTTTGCCAAAGTTGATAGCTCTATTGCTCATATCTTTTCCTACCACCATCTAGGTGTGGTTATTCCTCATATCTTTGGTTCAACAGAGCAAAAAGAGCGGTATTACTCAGAAAGTATCCGCAACAATTGGTTTTGGTGCAATGCCCTCAACCCCCTGGATCGCAGAACAACACTGATATCACAGGACAATCATTTCCGTCTCAATGGCATCAAAAGCTTCTGCTCTGGTTCCCAAAACTCCGATATATTACCTATTACTGCTACTCATACGGAAACTGGTGAATTAAGCATCCTGGTAATTCCCACCCAACGGGAAGGCGTTACTATTCATGATGACTGGGAGAATATGGGGCAACGCCAAACAGACAGTGGTAGTATTAGTTTTGACGATGTGTTAGTCTATCCTGATGAGATTTTGGGTAGTAGAGATAAACCAGATCAACCTTTCGGTACTATTCGCTCCTGTCTCACTCAATTGAATCTTGCCAATATCTATTTGGGAATTGCACAGGGTGCGTTTGAGGCGGCTTTATTATATACTCGCACGACGACAAGACCCTGGTTGACATCAGGCGTAGAAAGTGCTGTACAAGATCCCTACATTCTCCAGCACTATGGTAATATGTGGGTTGACCTCCAAGCAGCTAAGAGTCTGACTGATCAAGCGGGAGAATTATTACAAGCGGCTTGGGAACAAGAATGGGCACTGACAGCAGAACAACGGGGAGAATCAGCGTTGGCGATCGCTACTGCCAAAGTCGCCGCCACCAGAGTCGGTTTAGACATTACCAACCGTATCTTTGAAGTTATGGGCGCACGCGCTACCAGTGCTCAATATGGCTTTGACCGCTACTGGCGCAATCTCCGCACTTTCACTCTGCATGATCCAGTGGATTACAAAGTGAGAGATTTGGGGAACTGGGCATTGAATAATGAGTTACCAAAACCCAGCTTTTATTCATAGTTTTAAATGACTTGACACGGAATTCTTTTCAAGTAATTATATTGCGGTGAATAAGCAAAAAATATACGCTTTTTCTCGTGGTGCAGAGGATAAACGCAAACAAAAGCCGATGTCAATCCGTAATCAAAATTTAAACCTCTGCTCTGGCTGAAGTCTACATCGATTTACGGTTAGGTATAACGGCTAGAGGACTAAAAAATGAGTAAGTGGCGACAAACAGTAGCACTTTCTGTAGTCAGCTTGTCTATATTAGGGTTAGGTGTTGTCAGTCTTATCACTCTATCGACTAAATTAAAAACAGTTGAAGCTGTAGAATTTCACTCTAAGCAGACAACAACAGTTAAGAATCAGTTAGCAGCCTCTTTTCCTGTAAAAAATTTTCAACAAGCCAAGCCGAAACCACCTGTGGAATTGGACACCAAGCAGGTAGCAAGAGCTAATACAAAAGCTAATACAAAAGCTAACAATTGGTCAGCCGCGTCTTTCCCAGTAGAAAATTTTCAGGGATACACATCCGCATTTGGCTACCGTGCTTCTGCAACTGGTGGTTCAAATGTAGAATTTCACAGCGGGTTAGACATCGCCGCCCCACAAGGTAGTTATATTCGCAATTGGTGGACAGGTACAGTCATTAAGGTGCGCGATCAAGATGCTTGCGGAACTTATGTGGTCATTCAATCTGGCGAATGGGAACACACTTACTGTCATATGGAAGGACAGGTTGAAACTGTAGATGGTCGCCGTTATCTAATAGATAGAACAGGCGGAATTCAAATTTTGGAAGGTCAGCAACTAAACGCCGGAATGAGAATTGGTCGGGTAGGGATGACCGGACGAACTACAGGTCCTCACCTTCATTGGGGACTCAAGTATGCCAAACAATATGTCGATCCAGCAATGGTTCTCCGGGAAATGTTCTCCCAACAGCAGATTGCTAGGAGTTCATCACAACGGTGGACTCCTCAACAGTCACAAGTCATTATAGAGGAGTCAAAAGTTATCGGCGATTCGGGATATTAACAACAAAGAACTCAGAACTGATTGAAGGGGAGCAGGGGAGACTGTAAACTCTAATTCCCCTAAGCCCCTCATCTCCCTCATCCCCCTCATCCTCTCTTTTTCAAGACTTTAGTTTTAGCTCGATACAACTAATTGTTGCTTCTGTGGAAGTTGGGTATATTCAGAGACAATTTTACGAAATTGCTCGCCCTCTATTGTTTCCTGTTCCACGAGTAAATCGACAAGCCGGTCTACGAGATCTCTATTTTCACGGATAATACGACGAGCTTCTTTATAGCAAACAACTGCCATTGCTCGCACTTGTCGGTCAATCTTAGTCGCCATTTCCTCTGAGTACTCAGAGCGATTAATCCAATCTCGACCAAGAAAAACATCACTACTTTGATTTTCCAGAGCCACTAACCCTAAGTCAGACATACCATACATCGTCACCATCTTACGAGCAAGGTTTGTCACAACTTTTAGGTCACTGCTAGCTCCACCTGTTACCTCAGATTCGCCAAATACCTCTACTTCTGCTGCCTTTCCTCCTAAAGTCACGGTGATATTGTCGTGCAGCCAAGCTTTAGTATAAAGTCCGCTGTCAATCATTTCTTCATTGAGAATCTGCTGAGAAAAACCACCAACTCCGCCAGAACGAGGAATAATTGTCACCTTATTTAAAGGATCCGCGTGTTCTAGAAGTGTAGACAACAGAGCATGTCCAACTTCATGATAAGCAATCAACCGCTTTTTCTTGCTATCCAGCAGCGGGTTAAGGGTTAGCCCAATTGTCAATCTGTCAATAGCATCGTCAATTTCTAGCGGTGTGATAGCCTCTTTACGTCGGCGTGCGGTCAAAATTGCTGCTTCATTGAGAAGGTTTGCTAAGTCTGCTCCTGTAAAACCAGGGGTGCGGCGAGCAACAATTTCCAGGGAAACAGAAGGGTCAATTTTCTTATTGCGAGCATGAACTTTTAAAATTTCCAGACGACCTTTGCGGTCTGGTGCATCCACAATCACTTGTCGATCAAACCGTCCTGGTCGTAGCAACGCGGTATCTAATACATCTGGACGGTTAGTGGCAGCAATAATAATAATACCAGTGTTACCTTCAAAACCGTCCATTTCGGTGAGCAATTGGTTGAGGGTTTGTTCCCGCTCATCGTTTCCACCACCAATACCTGCACCTCTTTGGCGTCCTACGGCGTCGATTTCATCGATAAATATCAAGCAGGGAGCATTTTCTTTTGCTTTTTTAAATAAGTCACGTACACGAGATGCACCCACACCCACAAACATTTCCACAAACTCTGAACCGGAAATGCTAAAGAATGGTACACCGGCTTCACCAGCGATCGCTTTTGCAAGCAGCGTTTTACCTGTTCCCGGAGGTCCGACTAACAGCACTCCTTTAGGAATGCGTGCACCCACAGCAGTAAATTTTTCTGGTTGCTTAAGGAAAGTCACGACTTCTTGCAGTTCTTCTTTGGCTTCTTCAATACCTGCGACGTCGTCAAATTTCACTCCGGTTTTTGCTTCCATCTGGAAGCGAGCTCTGGTTTTACCAAAGTTCATGGCTTGGCTAGAGGCGTTAGTAGAGCGGCGTAGGAACAATAACATCAAAGCAATCAGTGGTAAGATCCACATCAAGTTGATCAAAAGTCCTACAGCCGTTTTGCCACCAGTAGAGGGAGTTTCCGCAAAATCAACTTTATTTTCTTTTAGTTTATTAATTAACTCAGTGTTTTGTTCCAAAAGCTGCACCCGTATTGGTTGTGCATCTTGCTTTTGCTCTTTGATGAGATAAACCCTTGCTACCTGCTCGGTTTCGTCAAGCTCTACTCTTTTGACTTCCCCCTTCTCAGTTTTCCTGATGAATTCGCCATAGGATAAAGTCGTATCGCGCTCTCCTTTTTGCGCCATTGCAGGAGCTGCCCCTAACATCCCTGGCAACATGATTAAACCAGCTGCTAGCGCGACTCTCAAAGCTGCACGCTTTACAGACTGCTGTTTCATCAATGTCTTTTTCTCAAAATTTTCCATAATAATAATTACCCTTTGTTTGCTGCCCCATAACTGAGCACTCGTTTCTATGCCTTTTCCTCTACCAAGAGTAGAAATCAGGGGTGTCTAATCTTCTAGTGTAACTTCCAAAAAAAACCATTCCCAAGTTTTTCCTTGCTATACCCATAAATGCGTCTGTTTATGATAATTCTGTTGTGTTAGACGCATAATTGGAAGCTTGGGATTCCTTGCTGGTTAGACTCTTTGCTCAAAAGCCTTTTGAAATACTACTTCTACATCTTAGTCTTTGCTAAATTTCTCACTCTGTAGCATAAAATTCTCTGCCAATTGGAATTTGGCATATCATGTCACAAATCGCTATGATATACACATAGTCGTAATGATTCCGTTTTGCAAATCTCTACCTTTTGGGAGAGAAATTTTTTATTGAAGATTTTTATGCCTAACAGCACGCTCTGAATGATCTACGACTGATTATGCGTTGTGTACATGCTTGGGTATAAACACACGTTGACGCATATCTTTGTAAAATACAACACATAAAGGATTTTACCATGGTACGCATAGTAGGCATTGCTGGCAGCTTAAGACCAGACTCTTACAGCCAATTAGCTTTACAGCTAGCGGCTCAGAAAATACAAGAGATTGGGGCTGAAGTAGAAATTCTTGATTTACGGCAGATGAACCTACCATTTTGTGACGGAGGAGATGACTATCCGGATTATCCAGATGTCAAACGGATGCAAGATGCCGTTAGTCGTGCTGATGGCTTGGTTCTAGTTACACCTGAGTATCATGGCGGTGTAAGCGGAGTCTTGAAAAATGCTCTTGATTTAATGAGTTTTGACCAGTTGGCTGGTAAGGTATCGGGACTGATTAGTATTTTAGGTGGTCAGCCAAATAGCAATGCTCTAAATGATTTAAGGTTGATTCTCCGATGGGTTCACGCATGGTGCATTCCTGAGCAAGTAGCAATTGGACAGGCTTGGAAAGCTTTTAGTCCAGAAGGTAAGTTATTAGATGAAAAACTTTCTCAACGTTTTGACCAATTTGCTCAGAGTTTGGTTGAGAATACACGGAAGTTACGAGGCGTTGAATAAATTTATGTTAATCCCCCTTTGGAGAGTATTGGACTTTGGACAAAAACAAGTTAAACCTCGTCCATCTTGAAAGCTGGAGTTTTGTCACGCATGGGAGTATCCGAAGATTTAGAAGTGGTGATTGAGGTTGGGACAAAGATGTTAAGCGTTGACTGGAGTCGTTGGGGTGAAAGTGCAGAAGCTTTGAGAGAAAAAGCATTGAGAGCAGCGCATCCCCGTAGTCGTGAGCGGTTTATGGCATTGTATGAGATTAGTGGTGGAAAAAGTGCGACTCAAGTAGGTCGGGAAACAGGACGTAACCCACAAACAGTAATGGAATGGGTGCATCGTTACAATGAAGCAGGTCCAGAGACCCTAGATTACCAACGCAGCGGTGGGTATCCCCCCCTTTATCTTTAGAAATAGAACAGGCATTAGATGGGCAGATCCGGGATGGCTTAAAATTAGCAGCAACTCCACCTCAAAAACGTCAGGAACAACCTCAACCCCGTTGGACTTTAAAACGTTTAGTTTCATGGATCAAAACCCAATTCAATATCGATTGCTGTCGTGATACTGTTCGCAAGACCCTCAAAGGACTAGGATTGTCGTGGAAAAAAGCCCGTAAGCTACTAAATAAGGCAAACACGAAAAAACGTGCTGAGTTTCTTGAAACACTTGTTGAATTATTCGATAAAGCTCTTCAACTTGGAGATCTGCTAATTTACATCGACGAAGCTCATATTCATCTTGATACTGATGAAGGCTACGGTTGGTCGATTAAAGGTGAACGGTTTTGGGTTAGTTCCTCTTCCGTTTCACCAAACCCGGAAAAATCTGCCTTAGGCACTTACCAGTAAATAAATCACCAGCCTTATTAAAACGAACCACCGACTGCACCCACGATCAACCACGAAGGCTGGTGATTTATTTTTATGGATCTCCCTTAGCGTAGCGGCTCCCCTTGGGAGCTTCCTCATTACAGGTAACGGGTTTAGAGCCAATGTTGTTGGCGGAAAAATCGCCCCAATACCGTGGCAGATCGTTTGTGGGTGACAACTCATCTCAAACCTGATGAGGAAAAACTACGGGTTTCAACTTAGACGAGGTTTAGTTCGCGAATAGCATGACTTTGTTATCCTGTAGCTGATACAGAAAAACCGAGCGAGATAGTCACGGCTGATTATGTTGAGGATGCGATCGCATCCTTGCGATCGCAGCTTTGGTTCCTACTGGTGTGCTTCCTCGTCCTTTGATTTATGCTCGTAGAGTGCAACAGCAAGACATCACAACATCTGGTTACACAGTCATTGCTTAGGATAATCGAGTCATAAATACAGGTACTATTCTTGCGACAAATGGTGATATCACACTTAGTGTTAGTTAATGAGCGATCGCTTTCCATATTTACAGAAACTTCAGTATCCCTTAAGCTTTGTACGTATTTACGCTACGCTAACGGACACGCTGCGCGAACGTAATGCTTTTAGCCCACTTTCCGCACTTCATCGTGTAATACGCGTAGATTTCCCAAATCTGGCTAACAATGGTTAAATAAACAGCACGAGTTATCAATTATTTTCAATATTAATACTTAATAATTTGAGCATTATTAGAAATAATTCTTGAAAATCAAGATAATACATTTTGAAGTGCGGAATATGGGTTTTAGATGGGGATTCAAACCCCAACTAACCGAAGACACCGTAAAGACGGTGGGATTTTAGACCCCATTGCTCCTGGGGCGAGGTGTTCCCAATCTTCAAGGTATTCCCCACACCCCACACTCAGGAGCGAAGCGATGATAAGGGTAAAGTTCTGGCTATTTAATACTTGGCTTATTTCCGTCGAACCGTACTAGATAGTTGCGGTCTATAGCTTGACACAGTATCACAGCATACCACTTATTAGGGTCAGTCCATACCTTTTGTGGTACTAAACCCTTTGTTTTCAATTCATGCTGAATAGTGTCTAAGTTGAACTTGCGAGAAATTTCGGTGAGGATGGTTTCACCAGGGGCAAAATTAACGGTGAGGTTGAGGGCGCGTAGTTGAACGGTTTGCGATCGCGCACTGCGTAAATGCATTTCGATTTGATGTTCTTTTTCGTTATAAAACGCCCAGTGAGAAAATTGCGTTGTGTCAAAATTCCCTTCTAACAGCCAATTGAGATGCTGTAACATATTGAGATTAAATGCCGCAGTCACTCCCTGGCTGTCGTTATAAGCAGCCTCCAAAATATCTTTTGGCTTTTGCAAGTCTATCCCCAATAAAAAATACTCTCCTCCCTCAAGAGCTTTTGTGATTTGGGACAAAAACATATCACACTCTTGGCGGTTCAAATTACCCAAAGTGCTACCAATAAAACAAATCATCCGACTGGGTAACTGCGATGGTGGGAGTTGTGCCAAAGCCAATTCATAGGTTCCCGCCAAGGCATGAACGAACATAGAGGGATAATCTACCAGTAGCTGCCTAGCACTGCTTGCCAACATCCCTGCACTTACATCTATGGGAACATAGCGCAATCTGTAGCCTAGCTGATTGTACGCATTTAGTAAAATACGAGTTTTGGTAGAACTACCACTACCAAGTTCCACCAATTCGCAAGCGCCAGTTATCTTGGCAATTTCATCAGCGAATTTTTGCAAAATTGCTGTTTCCGTCCGCGTTGGGTAATATTCTGGTAACCCACAGATTTGCTCAAATAGCTCAGAACCATAGTCATCGTAGAAGTAACGAGGGGGGAGAGATTTGGGTGTTTGAGTTAATCCCTTAACTACATCACTTCCTAAACTAGAGGAAAAAATTAAGGTTGGTTCTTGCAAATGCTGTATTTGCAAGCGTTGTTCAATAGTGTTTTGGGAAGCAACTTTACTGCTACCAGTTTTAGATACCGACATTCAACCTCCGCTAATATAATGTATGAAAAAATATAAAAACTTTCATTTTATACGCATGAGCGTTGCTCCTCTGAAAGAGGCTCACATTTCTCAAATAGCTTGCTAGACTCGTAAATCAATGAATCATAGGTAGTGGGAAATATGTAGTGATACGGAAATCGCTATACTTGATTGGTTGGTTCTGGAGACAATTCTTTGAATTCCTCGGCTTGGTCTTCAATTTTTTTCTCATTGGTTAGAGCAAGGTAAATGCCCAGGATGATGATGGCAAATGCTATCAAGTTCAACCAACTCAATGCCTCTGCAAAGATAACCCAAGCTAAAAAGGCAGTGACAACCGGATCTAAAAGATTAATCACTGCTACAAAGCTAGAAGACAAATGTTTGAGGCTATATGCAAGCAGCCCCTCACCGAAAATAAGAGTTAGAGCCAGAGTAATAACACTCAGCCACCCTTTCCAAGTGTGAGGAAACCATTCTTCGTGGACAGTAAATAGAACCAGTGCCAACAAAACGCTAACAATTCTACAATTCCAATTCAGGATAGTTGTAACTGTTAATTGTGTCCGAAGTTTTTCAACTGCCAGAAGATAAATACTCCAGAAAAGTGCTGAGAGAAATGCAAGTAAGTCACCTTGGAGTTTAAGAGAAGCAACTTGTAAATCATCGAAACCAAGGACGATTGTTCCCACAGTTGCGATAACAAGACCAATTAGGAATTTATAACCAAAACGTTGATTGAAAAGTAGATATCCCCCTAATGCAGTGAAAAATGGAGTCAAGCTATGTATCAATGCTGAGTTAGCAACGCTGGTCTGAGTCAGTGACCAAGCCCAGAGAAGCTGAGTAGTACATAAAAATATCCCTGTTGCCAACAGTAACAGGATTTGTTTGTTGTCAAGTGACTGCTTGATCAACAATTGCTCTCCCAACCAACGCTGACGTAGAAACGAAAGCTCTTGCCACAGTAAAAAAATTACAGCCGCTATCCAACAACGATTGAACATTGTGGCATTGGGGCTAATTTCGTTTTCGCTCCATCGGATTAAAATAGGCACAATACCACAAATCCACATAGCAACAAAAGTAGCAATCATCGCTCCTTTTGCTTTGTTATCAGTCTGCAGGTTAGAGATTTCAAGCTGGTCGCTCATATAATGACCCAAAAAATCTATAGCAATCCTAAATCATTTGTGAGAGAGAAAAAAGCTGAAAAGCTTATAAATACGTACTTTTCATCTCCGTATTTTCTCACGATTCAATTCGGATTGCTATAGTATGATGATCGCTAGGCAGTGGCATCCACCGCCTATTCGAGCGATAGCAGTTTCCAGTTGCGTCTGTTAGTACCGATGTTCTTCCAACCCCAAGCCTGTGACGCCCTGAAAAACTCGCGCTTTCAAGGCATTGCACTGAAATGCCACCTAAGTCTTCTCTAAATTTCGTCCAATTTTAAATCGTCAATGTAAAGCAAGAAGAAGCCAATTGGGATAGTCAGTAGTGATCGCCAGAATGGTGGCATCGGGATGTCCAATACCAAACCCCACGTAGGACGATTTTTTTGAGCTTTGAGGTAGGAAGATTCATAGGCGGCTGATCCGGATTCTTGCCAAGGAATTGAATTAGAAGGATTCTATGCGAATGTTGCGGGAGCGCTCTTTTGACAAGCTACGCAACGTTTTACATCTGTATTTTTTGGTTTCAAACTAGGGGTTCTCATTCTCCCACGTTATTTATGATAGCGTCCGCTACAATCTTGCGAAAGTGAGCTATCCCTAGTTCGTGTTCTTTGGCTAGCTGGGTAACTTTGTAGGCTCGAGAGTTAATTCCCTCCTGTAGCGAACGAAGGATAACCAAGTCTTCCTCCATAAACTGATCGAAGTCGGCTCGGTAGTTAGCTAGATCAAGGGGAAATTCCTGTGTCTGAGCTGGGGTCTGATAGATAAAAATTTCTATGGTAGTACGTTCGGGGTTAAGCGGTCTAACCTGCCAGAATTGAACGTGATCTTTTGCAGTATTGATGATCGTGTTCGGAAAGATGTAGACTTGGTAAGACATACCCAAGGGTTCCCACGGAAATACAAGTACTCCTTCCAGTGGCTTGTCTGTATAGTTAGTATAATAATAGCTATGACGACCTGTGGGAATGGTGCGTATACCTTGCCAATCCAATACCTTCAGACTCTGGGTATGTGTATATGGACCGTGATATGCATCAAGGTAGCCCTCGACAAATAGCTTCCAGTTGATCGGCTGCTCATAAGACCAGCGATCAATTTCCCGCAGTTCTTCCCAAGGCTGCTTATAATCCTTCAGAAAGTCTGGGATATCTGCCAGGTAAGCCCTCAATGACTCTCCTTCGGGGTCGGGATTGACAAAGATGAAGCCGCCCCAAGTATCCACCTGCGCCTTGTGTAATTGGATTAGGGATTTGTCTAGGTCAGGGAAGTATTTTGGCTCTGATACTAAGCGAAGTTTGCCTTCTAGGTCATAGATCCACGCATGATAGGGACAACGGATTAGACTACAGTTACCTTGCCCATTGAGTAAACGCGCTCCCCGGTGGGGACAAACATTGTACATTGATTGCAAGCTTCCTGATGGTGTGCGAATCACAAAGATTGGTTCCAACCCAATCATGCAGGTAAGGTAATCGCCTGGGTTTGGTAGGTCTGATTCGCGACCAACAAATTGCCAAGTACTACGCCAGATGGTCTTCAGTTCTTGCGTAAAAATCTTGGGTTCGGTGTAATAGTAGCCTGGTAGTCCTACGTTAGCTGCCCCAGGAATGGTACTCTGAATCATTTTGTTTATAACCTGCTAAACTAACTTGCAGTTGACTAGATTATTTCGTAATACCTCTAACCAATCAATGAAATTGTCATAACTCCTATGAAACACATTCGGTTGCATTAGGATGAGGAATGAGTTCTAAGCCGAAAGCGTGAGCTTTTTTCTTGAGGTTTTTGATTATCCTTGAAGAACACAGATTTGGTCTTCTGGACGAAATGAACCTGCTAGTAAGCCGTACGTGTGTAACTGTTGTAGCCACTGACAGTCTAGTACATCAGTTTTGCGACCAGGAACAGTTTTTACGTAATGAGCGTTAACCAGCTTAACCTCAAAACCGCGACTTTCCAAAATTTGGAATACAGGTATCCAATAAACTCCTGTAGATTCCATTGATACGGTTTGAATTTTGCATTGCTTTAACCAGTCTGCCATTGCATAAAGGTCAGCCGTAAAACACGCAAAGCTACGTACATTCTCGCTATCCCTTCCCACGGGAACACACACCCAATGTCTATCCGCACCGATATCAATCCCTGCGGCATTGGGATTGATTAGTGGTAAATTCAAATTATCTGATGTCAGAGGTCGTTCCTGTTTTTTCATAGGAAGTTTTGAACAAGCAATTGTGTACTTTGCATTGTGGGATGTATCCTGAAGAGGGTGCGGTGTATAAAACTAATCTCCTATCCGGGATAGTGGCAATTGTCACTTCACCAATGAATTCACCAAAATCACCCAGAACCAAGCTCACATACGGGCGAAGAAAGCACCATTGTTTAGACGGTTTTGACTGTCAAGATACTTATTTAGTGTAGGATTAATTGACTACTAAATCTTGAACAAAAGTGTTTCTTCCATAATTCACTTGTGGCAAAAGCCGCGAGTTGGGCGCTCACATCTTGTACCAAGAAAAATTGATGTTTTTTGAACACTCAATATGAAAACTAAAGCCTTTATTTTACAGAGACAAACCCATAAAAGTGATGTAACTTTATTGCTCTGCTTTTGACTAAGCCCAGGTTTATACGGAGATGTGCAAGATCTGAGCGCCCAAGGGGCGCGATTACACGCCCGCAACGAATGAAAGAAACACCTCTTTTCCTTCTTCCCTGTTAAGAGTTCCCTGTTAAGAGTTCCCTGTGTTTCTTGAGAGATAACTGAATTCAAGCCTGATTAAAAATAGGAGGAAATTGGTTGAGTGTGGGTTGTCACCTTATCAGCTTTTAAACATAGTCAGGATCTAATGAAGCTGGCTCTTCTTGGCTGTATAAGTAAGAATCCAAGTTTTTTTCAATTTCAGCAGGAAATTGAACTTCAGGATAGTCATATGCGAATAGTATGGCAATTCTTTCTTGACTTCCCCTATAAGCACTAACACTATGGAGACATTTGTCTCCTTGCATAATCAAAAGTCTACCTGGCTTTGGTTCAACAACCACTTTTTTTCCAAAAAAATTCCGGACAAATTTCAACTGTAACAAGAAATCTAAGTATTTTTGAATCTTAGTAAATTTTAAACTTCCTAAATGTATCCTGTATTGAGGATAAAGTTCAATATTTCCTCCTTCCGCTTGGTTTAAATAAAGTATTGCAGTAATTACATTTCTGTCATAATGCCACCACAGATATTCTCCTCCCTGTTTAAGAATATTAATATTTACTGCTACTTTTTTATTTTTTAGTAAATCAAAATCTTTTCCAGTAATGAGGTTGACAAGCTCGTTTATCTTTTGAGACAAATGCGAAATTTCACTCAAATACTCTTCTATTTGCAACCCATGAATTACAAAATAATGAAGCGAACGGTCTTTAGTTTTTCGGGAAACTTCAGCTATTTCATTCTTGGCTGTAAATTTGGCAATCAGTTCAATAAAATTTGTGCAAAATTCCCTTGCCAGAAAATCATCAATTACACAGTAACCATTTGTAAAAAAATGTTCTCTTCTCATTTTTTTTGGAAAAAAATTTTTGCTTAGGAAAAGTTTATACTGTATTGTTTTTGTTTCCAGCCTGTTATCGAACCCAGTGACACATCTAAAATCGTCTGAATCTCTTCGTACAAGTAGCCTTGATAAACCAGCTTGACTGCCAACGCTTTCCTTACCTCACGGGCTTCTGGACGAAGAGCGATAAATTCTTGCAGTTCTGCGATCGCATCCTGTAGATCCTGGTTTATCATTGTTCGCTGTTAGACAGATGTACCTCCCCGTATTATTTCGTAGTCTTTTTCAAAAATCAAATCGGATTCCTATATATTGTTTCATTTATACTTAAATTTCAACGATATAAGTATGAAGTTAATAGTTAAAGCACATAGACTGTTAAAAAGAACCGGGAAATCCTTATCAATCAAAGCGTATATTAACCACAGCACATTGCCAAAAAAATTACTTAATATCATCTTAAATGATACGTTTTTTTGCTGTTTTTTCTTGACGTATTTTTACCACTTGTGGAAAAAATTGAATGCTAGTAAATACTCCGGCAACTAATCCAAAAATTGTTAGAAAATTCATTTTTTACCTTTTACTAAATTTTCCGTTCGGGTATCAAAGAACGCCGCTAGTTTAGCCATGAATCTATTCAAATTCGATACAAGTTTTTAATGTACTGCTACTAACTAAATATTTTTAGTAGTCTGTTCATCTGCAACAACTATACTAATATTAGTATCTTCATAAAAACAATCTCTAGCAGGTAGACAAGTAACAAATAGGCTGTTATATAGGTCAACATAATTAAATGTAAGATGGAGGCAGTGCTGAATGAGATGTTAGTCTGATGCCTGCTGCAATCCGAAAGGTATTGAATCCTGAAGAAGATCGGACGTTGCTCGAACTGAGTTACGCTAAGGGTGTGCACCTTTAGCGATCGCACCAGTACACACATGTTTGCGGGTAATCAGTTACGTCTCTGGTTTTCTTCAATAGCTCACCATTGTTCGGCTTTGTCATGCAAAGAGCCTTGCATCAGGTCATGTGAATTGATTTTTTATTGTTTGTGAGAAATCTGGGGGTAGCTTGGTAGGTTCTAAAACCGAAAAGCCCAACTCCTTATATTGTAAAAAACAGCACCTAATTCATTTAACCTTCCTTGCGGGAAGTCCCCAGGTGGAGTCTTCGGAACCTGGGGATGAAAGCAAGGGCAGGGTCTAGTTATGCAGGCGGAGAATCTTGCTGCTTGATGTATTTCTTCAACACATCGAGCGACACCCCACCACTAGAATTCACAAAATATGAACTCGACCAAAAAACAGGCTTCCAGTAGTATTTGTCTACGTGTGATTTGAACTCCTTGCGGATTAGCCTACTTGACGACGCTTTTAGGACTTTTACGAATTCAGAAATATGATTATCTGGGGACAGGTTGACCAATAGGTGAACATGGTCTTCTTCGCCGTTGAACTCGATAAGAATGCTTTTTTGTTGTTCACAGAGATCTATGAAAATAGCTTGCAGCCTAGTGAGGATTTGAGAAGTAATCACTTTGCGCCGATACTTCGTTACCAACACAATATGTAGGTGAATGCAAAATACAGCATGAGAACTCTTTCTGAGAGAGGGTTGCACTACGCGTTATGTGAATGATATGATAACTTCCATGATAGTAACAAGGTCTTCCACGTAGGAAATGGAGCCAGCCTTAATACAACGAGTACCCTACTACGCCGACAGTGAAACAAAACAAAGGCTGGCTCCATTTCCAGGGGACAAGTGCGTAACACGTAGAACAACCTTTCGTTTATATCCAACTAAGTCTCAAGAAGTAAAGCTTCACTATTGGCGGCGACTTCATAAAGACTTATTTAACGCCTGTCTTTACCACAGTAAAGACAGAATATCAGCGCTTTGGAAATTCTATTAGTTACTATGACCAGCAAAATATTCTGCCAGAGTTCAAAGAATGTTGGCATGAATATAAAGAGTTAGGTTCACAAGCTTTGCAAGCAACGGTAAAGCGTGTTGACTATGCTTTTCAAAGATTTTTTAGCGGATTGGGTGGATACCCAAAATTCAAGGGAGCGCGACATTATCGCGGTTGGACTTACCCTGGAATAAGTGGATGGAAGGCACACACAACAGGCGATAACGGTTATCTGGAATTGTCTAATTTAGGACAAATTCAGATCAGAGGTAAAGCTAGAACTTGGGGAAATCCAACAACCTGTACCGTCACCTGGAAGCAGGGTAAATGGTACGCCTCAATTACAGTGAATTGTGAGCCAAAAAGAGAGACTGGACTTGGTGCTATAGGCTTAGATTTTGGTACACACCACGCTATCGCCTGTTCAGATCGCGTGATTATTGATAATCCAAAATTTCTAGCCAATACCCAACAGAAAATAGAACAATCATCCAAGAAATTACGTCGCAAACGTGCGCCTAATTTCAAGAAGAAAATCAAAGCGTCTAAACGTTGGAGGAAAGCCAGAAAGCAAGTAAGCAAGCAAGCTTCAGGGCAAAGTAGCCAATCAAAGACAAGATTGGCAACATAAAGTAGCTGCACAGATAGTAAAGAGTAATTCACGCTCTTGCTACTGAGAAGTTAAACATCAAAGGGATGACTCGTAAGTCCACGGCAGTTTGCTCAAGTCGCAAAGTCTGCCGGACAGAATCTTCTGTCCGGCAGACTTTGCGGGAAACCCGCCCACGCAACTGCCTCAAAAAAGGTAGCAAGAGAAAACATCAAAAAACAGGGCTAAATAGATCACTGTTAGATGTCGGGATTGGCAATCTAATTTCACTAATCAAATACAAACTCAGTGAATGTAGTGGGGTATTCGTTGATGTACCCCTCAAGATTGCTCCATCCCAAACTTGCCCTAATTGCGGCAACAAAAAGAAGAAAGAGTTGTCCCAGCGTGTGCATAATTGCGAGAACTGTAATTTTGTTGCTGACCGTGATGTGGCAGCAGCTATGGTAATGCTCAATTATGCCAAGGGGTTAGGAACTAGCCTCTCAAACGCTGATGCTGAACCTCTTTCTAAAAGCCCACAGTATTGTGGAGGGTTTAGGAAAGTTCAGCAGGTGAAGCGTCAGAAACCTCCCTCCGGGACGCTACACGAACGCACGTAGCGGAAGCGGAGTGCGCAGGTAGTTCATAAAGCACCCTGATTGACTCGACTAAGGCTGATTTTACTTGATTAAATGCAATCTGCTTTTTTTATTGGAACATAACTGCTTGATTTAGTCTTAACAGAGAAATAAAAAGTAAGCCTCCTTAGCTTGACGCGAAGGAGGTGGAGGCGGAAAAAAGGTCTTGCATAGACTGATGGTTGATAGATGCAAGCGAAGTTAGCTTATGCACCAAAGGGCGATGATGCCATTTTTGGTAAACAAGTTGCTACACCTACACATCACGCGCTTTGAAAAAATTATAGATAGCAAGAGTAATGGCTAAGACTAACACTATATGAATTAAATTTCCCGCAACATGAAGTACCAGCCCTAATACCCAAAAAGCAAACAGTAGAACGACAAGACCCCAAAGTATGCTCAACATAATTTTGATTCCGTTTTCTGATAGGGGATTTCTATCAGAGTAGTTTTGGATGGCTACAAAAAAACAATTTAGACACAAAATTTTAACAAAACTGAAGGTTGTTACGCTACCTGGATCTTTTAGTTCTTAAAGCTTACAAAAATCTTGGGCATTGGGAATTGGGCATTGGGCATTGGGAATTGGGCATTGGGAATTGGGCAATGGGCATTGGGCAATGGGAGATTTCAAATTTTGAATTTTAAATGAGCGAATGCGTGAATTGTTTTGTCCCCTTGTCCATTTTCAAGCTAGAAAGATTATTTGGTAGTAGGGTGAGCAAAATGTTGCCCACCCTAGATTTTAATGATGATGGTGATGATGTACCACAGCTAACTGAGGATTAACTGCCCCAGTTTGTTCTGAGAACAACTCGCCAATATGAGCATTTGCCCATTGAGCTGCCATATCTAAGAATTGAGGATGGTCATTAACGCAGGGCATCTGCACGTAGTTTACACTGGGCTGCTTTTTCTGTAGCGCGTGAATGATGTGGTGTACGTCTAAGAGAGTTTCGTGATTTTCTGTTGCAAAACCAATCGGCATAAATATGACTGCTTTGGCACCTAATTGAATGAGATTTTTTGCTGCTTGCTCAACATTTGGCAGTGTCCACTCAATTAAAGGTGTGTCATGGTTAAGCCATCCGATAGAAATCAAAGGGTAGCGGTGGATTAATTTATCTCGTACTAAATCGTAGAGTATTTGACTTTCGGTAATTCCAGAGGTGAATCCTTTGGCTTTATGGGGACAACCGTGGTTCATCAGCACAATGCCAATTTGAGAAGGTAGGTAAGCACTGGCTAAGTCAGCTGTAATTTTCTCTTCGACTAAATGCGCCATCAAGTCGATGTAAACTGATTCATTGTAGAACGACGGGATGTAACGCAGTCCTTTAACCCAATGTTCATCATCCTCAGTCATTTGGGCTAAAGCTTTGTTGACTTGTTCTATTGCAATACCGCTGGTGAAGATGGAATCTACAACTAGCAGTGGGTAGATGAGTATTTTGTCAAAACCTTGGTCTTTGATTTCTGCTAGGACTTGTCTGGGTAGAAAGGGGGCGCAAAAGTTGAAGGCTTTAAAAACTTGAACACCTTCACCCCACTGGGCTTGTAGATGTTTTTCAATGCCAGCGCGTTGTTTTTCAAAAATGGCATTGTGTGGAGAAATAAAATCATGGTGCTGATGTCCCCACTCATGACGGTCAAATAATGCCAAAAGCCGTGCTAAGGGAGGATAAACCCAAGTAGGCACGGGTGCAAATTTTGCTGTTAGTAGATTTAAAGCTTGTTCATTATAGTTAGCGAAATCTTCGTAGCTTTCGACTTCACCGTAACCCATGAGCAATATTGCTACTCGGTGTTGACCGGGCGATTGGGCAGAGCCCACGCTACGCGATCGCTCATGCGTTGAGTGTAGTTTTTCTGGTGTGGTAACCACAATAGTTCCTCAATACAACTTCAAAAGTTCTGAGTTTTGAGTCATGAGTCCTGGATAATTTCCACTTAGAACTCAGTACTCATGGTTCAACACAGTTTAAGCTTTGTTGTTTTCCATACTCATAAAATTCTATCCTATCCAGGGGGATAGGATAGAAAAGTAAATATGAGTTGTATCTCTCATGACATACTTTATTTACTACTGAAGATATAGACAAAACAATGACTAAAAATGACTTTGAAGACGTGACATATGCTTGTTTCGCAAATGAGTATAATTATTTGCCCTGGTATTCATGAGTCAGCCTTAACTCAATGTTTTGTATCAGGGTGCATAGACCAAATTATAAATGAAGCAAAAAGTCAAAAAGCAGTAGATTTACTGATATTTCCTGCTCAAGGTGGTTTAGCTTTATCAGCATTTCACATATTGCAGTTTTTACACAAACACTTGCAGGATAGGATAGAATCGCCAGCTGTGTTCATTAGCTTTAGTGCTGGTGTCGTTGGGGCAATAGTCGCTGCTCATAAATGGCAACAAATTGGCGGTCATGTTAAAGCTTTTATTGCTATAGATGGATGGGGAGTACCTATGTGGGGAAATTTTCCTATCCATCGGATGAGTCACGATTATTTCACCCACTGGAGTTCTTCTCTGCTGGGAAGTGGAGAAAATAACTTTTATGCAGATCCACCTGTTGATCATCACCAAATGTGGCGATCGCCCCAAACTGTACAGGGCTGCTGGGTGGACTCTTTTTTTGGCGAATCACCGCCGAAAGAGCATCTGAGCGCGGCTGAGTTTTTGCATTTGCTTTTAAGGCGTTATAAAGATAACTAGTCCGGAAAACAGATTGCTCAGCAGGAGTGAGTAAAGGAAGATGAGGGGGAAACAAATAATTGTCCATTAACTCTTTCTGCTCCCTGCTCCCTCATCTCCCTCATCTCCCTGCTCCCTTCCCTAGTCGCTATCCCAAAAGATTCTAATGTTTCCAACTGAACCTGGTGCTGTTAATAAAGGGTTTACTGCCGTTCTCAAAAATCGTGGTTTCATGCTGCTGTGGATTGGACAATTGGTATCCCAACTAGCAGATAAAGTCTTTTTTGTTTTGGTCATTGCTCTGCTTGAGAACTACCCAGCCCCTGCTGGATTGGCGGAAAACTCAATGTACTCCACGTTAATGGTGGCGTTTACAGTACCAGCGATATTGTTTGGTTCCGCAGGTGGTATCTTTGTTGACCGCTTTCCAAAAAAGCTCATTATGGTTGGTTCTGATATCCTGCGTGGGATATTGACGCTATGCATTCCTTTTTTGCCACGGGAGTTTTTCATTCTGCTCATACTAACTTTTGCCATTTCCACTGTGACGCAGTTTTTTGCACCTGCTGAGCAAGCTGCCATTCCGCTGTTGGTTAGAAAAGAGAATTTGATGGCAGCCAATGCACTGTTTAGCAGCACGATGATGGGAGCTTTAATTGTTGGCTTTGCCGTGGGGGAGCCTATCTTGAGTTGGGCAGAAAACTCGGTAGGAGCAGACTATGGTCAAGAACTTGTTGTTGCAGTATTATACCTGTTGTCTGCGGGCGTTATGCAACCCATTAATTTTAGAGATAACGTATCCTTTGATAACACTCAGCCAGTCATCAATCCTTTGGCTGACTTTAAAGAGGGTTTGCGTTATCTCAAGAAAAACCGTCTTGTATTGAATGCTTTACTGCAGCTGACAACTTTGTACTGTGTGTTCGCTGCGTTAATAGTTCTAGCGATTAGATTAGCGGCAGAGTTTGGTTTGAAGGAAAAACGATTTGGCTTTTTCTTGGCAGCAGCTGGGGTAGGTATAGTATTGGGAGCGGGGATTTTGGGTCACTGGAGTGATAAGCTTCACCGCAAACCCTTACCCCTGATTGGATTTTTGATTATAGCATTAGTTTTAGCAGTGTTTAGTTTTATCCACAACTTGTTATTGGCTTTTGCACTTTGTGCATTGTTGGGTATAGGCGCTGCTTTCATTGGCGTACCAATGCAAACTCTTATTCAACAGCAAACACCACCCACAATGCATGGAAAAGTGTTTGGGTTTCAAAATCATGCCCTCAACATAGCTCTTAGCGCACCACTTGTAATCACTGGTCCAGTCACTGATGCTCTTGGGTTACGAACTGTGCTTGTGACCATGAGTATTGTCGTAGTCTCTGTAGGCGTTTGGGCTTGGCACAATACTCGACGAGTATTGCGAGATGTTTTTCTAAAATAAAAGATTTTTGACTATTTTTTGATTTTTGTAGGAAAAATTATTACTATTCTATGAAGCTTTTAAATTATAATGGAGTTTTAACTACGGATATTCTGCATCAACTTAGCTATTGCGTGAGGTTTGACTGTGCGTTCACCAAGTGTCTCTGCAGGAGAATCGCCTTCCCAAATTAGTCTCCCACAAACCGAAAACCAAAGCATCTCCAATAATAATGTCTCTATTTCACCAGTCGTGACGCCCATACGTGCTTCCGGTGGTTTTGCTTTGCTTGATAGTCTCAAGCGCCACGGCGTTGAGTATATTTTTGGTTATCCTGGTGGTGCAATCCTACCGATTTACGATGACCTGTACAAAGTAGAAACGACTGGTGGTGGCATTAAGCACATCCTGGTGAGACACGAACAAGGTGCAACACACGCCGCCGATGGCTACGCCCGTGCTACGGGGAAGGTAGGAGTGTGCTTTGGAACTTCTGGTCCCGGAGCAACTAATTTGGTGACGGGTATTGCCACTGCCTATATGGACTCAATCCCAATGATTGTTGTCACAGGACAGGTATCACGGGCGGTAATTGGTACAGATGCGTTTCAAGAAACTGATATCTACGGGATTACGCTACCGATTGTCAAGCACTCTTATGTGGTACGCGATCCCAAAGATATGGCGCGAATTGTTGCCGAAGCTTTCCATATTGCCAGCACTGGGCGTCCAGGACCAGTTTTGATTGATGTTCCTAAGGATGTGGCGTTAGAGGAATTTGACTATGTGCCAGTGGAACCAGGAAGAGTGAACTTGCCAGGATATCGTCCGACGGTGAAGGGAAATCCACGGCAGATTAATGCAGCTATCCAATTGATTCGTGAAAGTCGCCGTCCACTGCTATATGTAGGTGGAGGTGCGATCGCCTCTGGTGCTCACGAGGAAGTGAAACAACTGGCAGAGATTTTCAATATCCCTGTCAGCACAACGTTGATGGGTATCGGTGCCTTTGACGAACATCATCCCCTTTCTGTGGGAATGTTGGGAATGCACGGTACTGCCTACGCCAACTTTGCCGTTACAGATTGTGATTTACTGCTTTGTATCGGTGCAAGATTTGATGACCGCGTGACAGGTAAGTTGGATGAATTTGCCAACCGCGCTAAAGTCGTTCACATAGACATTGACCCAGCAGAGGTTGGTAAAAACCGCGTTCCAGAAGTACCCATCGTTGGTGATGTGCGGAAAGTGTTGATTGACTTGTTGCGGCGCGCTCAGCAAGCAGGCATAAAAGACACACCAAACCAAACGCAAGAATGGCTGAACCTGATTAACCGCTGGAAGGAAGAATATCCTCTACAGGTACCACATTATCCTGACAGTATGTCACCGCAAGAAGTGATTGTAGAAATTGGTCGCCAAGCACCCCATGCCTTTTACACGACAGATGTGGGTCAACATCAAATGTGGGCGGCACAATTCCTGAAAAATGGTCCCAGGCGCTGGATTTCCAGTGGTGGTTTAGGAACAATGGGTTTCGGTTTTCCTGCAGCAATAGGTGCTAAGGTGGCGTTTCCCAATGAAGATGTCATCTGCATTAGCGGCGATGCCAGTTTCCAAATGAATTTACAGGAGTTAGGTACGGTAGCACAATATGGTGTCAATGTCAAAACAGTAATCATAAATAATGGCTGGCAGGGAATGGTGCGCCAGTGGCAGGAAGCGTTTTACGGTGAGCGTTACTCATGTTCGAATATGGAAGTAGGAATGCCAGACATTGAGTTGCTGGCAAAGGCGTATGGTCTCAAGGGCATGGTGATCAAAAGCCGTGATGAGTTAAAGGATGCGATCGCCGAAATGCTGGCACATAATGGTCCAGTAGTCGTCAATGCCCACGTTACCAAAGACGAAAACTGTTACCCAATGGTCGCTCCTGGAAAGAGCAACGCTCAGATGGTTGGCTTACCACGCCAGCGAAAGAAAGCCTCTTCAAAGCCAATTTCTTGCAGCAACTGCGGTGCAAAAAACCCGCCTAATAACAACTTCTGTCCTGAGTGCGGTACAAAGTTGTGAAGTCACCTGGGTTAATCATTCATGTTAGGGTGGGTCATACCTACCCTCATCTCTTTTTGACTCACTATTTAGTCGGTTGCTTCCACAGTTCTTCTCATGACGTAGAGTGTGTGCGTTTTGTTGCCAAATTGCCTCGGTGGCGTTTTGCGTGTCACCTCAAAGCCTATTTTCTTCCAAAAAAGGAACCCTTGCTCGTTCTCTTCAATAATAGCTACTGGCAAGGATTGCGTGCTTTGGTATAGATTTAGTGCGTCCCCACTTGGCATTATTATCATTCTCGTATACAACGCTTCCCGTGTATTGAGGTAATAATATATTATATATTTTGATCTGCCACGAATGTGTTTGGATTGACTCGCTCGTATTTTTTACCCGTAATTTCAGTTGCCTTGTGTTCTTTTTTTTCGCTTTTAGTCTAAACTCCAGTGTGTCCATAATACCTGGAAAAGTCACCCATTTAGGTGAAGTCACAAATAAGCATTAACCAATATTATAAAGAAAAATTAAGCAACGATTATACATATTCATTACAGTTGTTGGTTTATGAATAACTCTATTTTCTTCATGACTAATCATTCTAAAAGTTATAAAAACTCCAAATTATCGGTTTCGCTCTTCCACGGAAAGATACTCAGGTAAAGCTATTTTCCTTATAAGTTATTATGACGACATACTTAGAAGAAATTCCCGTAATTGGTAAAAAAGTTAAGCACCCAGTACGCTGGTTCATTGGTTTAGCCGCAGCTGGCGTGTTGGTTATTGGTGCAACCACAACATATATAGTTGTCAATCAAGGGATAAGCAAACAAGACATAGCTGCACTGACTGTCCCAGTGGAAGCGAAAGATGTCACTCTGCGAATTTCTGCTAGTGGTAAGGTGCAACCTGTTCAGAGTGTGAACATTAGCCCGAAAAACTCTGGAACTCTAGTAGGGTTGTATGTTGAACAAGGCGACAAGGTACAGCAAGGGCAGATTCTTGGCAAGATGGACAGCGCAGAGATTCAAGCACGAATCGCTGAGGCTCGTGCCAACATAGCACAGAATCAAGCACAGTTAGATCAAGCCCTTGCAGGGAATCGTCCTCAAGAAATTGCTCAGGCAAAAGCACGTTTAGCACAAGCAGAGGCACAACTTGCTGAGGCTCGTGCAGGTAATCGTCCTCAAGAAATTGCTCAGGTACAGGCTCAAGTTGATGCGGCTCAAGCAAAGGCGAAATATACAAGCGAACAGCTCAAGCGTTACCAATCTCTCTACCAGCAGGGAGCGGAGAAAAAACAATTACTCGACCAAGCCATTAGTGAAGATAATGCTGCTAAGGCGAGTTTGCAAGAAGCTCAGAAACGGCTATCTCTACAACAAATTGGTACTCGTTCTGAAGAAATTGCTCAAAAAGAAGCATCTGTCGCTGAAGCACGAGCAGCTTTGCAGTTGTTGGAAGCAGGTTCTCGTCCTGAAGAAAAGCAAGCGCGTAAAGCAGCTGTTGCTGCTGCCCAAGCTAAGTTAAAAACAGAGCAAGTGAATTTGAACAATACGATTATCCGCGCTCCCTTTTCCGGAATCATAACGCAGAAGTACGCCAACATTGGTGCGTACGTTACACCGACAACTTCTGCTTCTTCAAGTGCATCGGCAACTTCTAGTTCTGTTGTTGCTGTAGCACGGGGCTTAGAAGTTCTGGCGAGTGTTCCAGAAGCTGATATCGGCAGAATTAAGCAAGAGCAGCAAGTAGAAATTGAAACCAATGCCTATCCAGATCAAGTGTTTAAAGGTCATGTCCACTTGATTGCTCCTGAAGCAGTCAAGGAGGAAGGTGTCACGTTATTCCAAGTACGAGTTGCCATTGATACTGGTTTAGACAAACTACGTTCTGGTTTGAACGTGGACATGACCTTTTTCGGTGACAAGGTACAAGATGCCTTACTCATACCAACTGTGGCAATTGTTACTGAAAAGGGTAACACAGGAGTTTTAGTACCAGACGCAAAGAATAAACCTCAGTTTCGCCCCGTCACAGTAGGAGCGCAAGTCAAAGACCAAACTCAGATTTTAGAGGGAATCAAACAAGGCGATCGCATCTTTCTCAACCCGCCTGCAGATTACATGATTCAGAAGAAGCAGGAACAGCAAAACAAATGAACATCTTAGAAAGTATGAAAATGGCAGGAAAAACCCTGCTGTCAAATAAATTACGTAGCGCTCTCACTATGCTGGGTATTGTTATTGGGAACGCCTCAGTGATTGCTATGATTGGCGTTGGTGAAGGAGGGCAAAAGTTTGTCAATAAGCAGTTGGAGTCATTGGGACCAAACGTGCTGTTTGTCATTCCTGGTAATCGCGAGACTCAGCGTATATCAAAGGAGGTACCGAAAAATCTAGTGTTGGAAGATGCGGAGGCGATCGCCTCTCAAGTGCCAACAGTAGCAGGAGTGTCACCTGAGTTAAACGGGAGATATGTAGCCAATTACCGTAACAAAAACACGAGTGTCAACATTATTGGCACAACTCCCAGTTTCTTAGTAGTACGGGATTTTGAAACTGCTAAAGGTCGGTTTTTTACCGACATAGATATGAAGCGCAACACTCAAGTGACAGTATTGGGTGCTAACTTGGCAGAAAGACTGTTTGGTAGCAGTAATCCTATAGGTCAGCAGTTGCGAATCAAAAATGCTACCTTTCAAATTATTGGTGTTCTAGAAGGTAAAGGCTCAAGCTTGGGAGCTGATTATGACGAAGCGGCATTAGTACCAATCACAACCTCAGCAAATCGACTTGTGGGAAAGAATTCTCCTTATGGTATTGCATTGGATTACATCGTTACTTCTGCTCGTGATAGCAAGAGTATCGATGCGGCAGAGTTTCAAATCACCAATTTGCTACGCCAACGGCATAAAATTACTAGCGAAGATGACTTTACCATCCGCACTCAGAAGGATGCTTTGCAAACTGTTGGTCAAATCACAGGTGCTTTGACAATTATGCTGGCTGCTGTAGCAGGTATCTCCTTGTTTGTCGGCGGTATCGGCATCATGAATATTATGCTTGTCTCCGTTACTGAACGCACTCAAGAAATTGGTTTGCGTAAAGCTATTGGTGCAACTCAGCAAGATATTCTGTCACAGTTCATGATTGAAGCCATCATTCTCTCAGCTGCAGGTGGCTTAATCGGTACTGCGATCGGTGTAAGCGGCGTTATGCTGGTATCAGCATTGACTCCACTACAAGCAGGAATTTCGCCTGTGGCAATTGCCCTCGCTGTTGGTGTTTCCGGTAGTATAGGTTTATTCTTTGGTGTTGTTCCCGCGCGTCGTGCTGCTAAACTTGATCCAATTGTGGCTTTGAGAAGTGCTTAAGAGGATTTTAACCCAGATGAACGCAGATAACTATCTATTACATCCGCGTGCAACACAAGTGCATCTGCGATTTTAAATTATAGTAGGTTAGGTGAAAAAATTATATGGCAAACACTCTATCTTTGACTGACTCCCGCGTTCCCAACCCGGTCAATCAACCAGTCATTATTCGTTTAGAAGATATTTTTAAAGTTTATGGCAGTGGTGAAGCTGAAGTGCGAGCGCTTAACGGTGTTGATCTCATTGTAGAGCAGGGTGAATACTGTTCAATTATGGGACCATCTGGTTCTGGTAAATCCACGGCAATGAATATCATTGGTTGTTTGGATCGTCCCACTTCCGGACATTATTACCTGGATAACCTTGATGTTGCCCAAATGGAAGATACAGAGTTGGCACAAATTCGCAACAAAAAACTAGGATTTGTGTTCCAACAATTCCACCTTTTATCTCAGCTGACAGCGTTAGAAAATGTGATGCTGCCGATGATATACGCTGGTATGAGCACTAAGGAACGCCGTGATAGAGCAGTGGAAGCTCTCAAGCGAGTAGGTTTAGAAAAGCGTCTGAATAATAAACCAACTCAACTGTCTGGAGGACAGCAGCAACGGGTGGCTATAGCCCGTGCTATTGTTAACCGTCCAGTTCTACTCCTCGCCGATGAACCGACAGGCGCACTCGACTCGCGCACAACCCAAGAAGTATTAGATATTTTTGGTGAGTTGAATGCCAGTGGTATTACTGTTGTGATGGTAACCCATGAGCCAGATGTTGCTCGTCAAACACGGCGTATTGTTTGGTTTCGTGACGGTGAAGTTGTACACTCTCACCTAAGTCCATCTGATGTGGGTCATTTGACAGCGTCTTAAGCCAGCCAAGTAAAACGATTCCGTATAAACGAAGTTTTTGAAGGCAAAATCATATTCTTCACACGAGAAAATGAGAACAAAAACTTCAAATCATTTTAGATATTCTTGCTTTCTGCATCAGCCTTAGGAAACACTACGCGTTGTACGTGATGAACCAAGGTTGTGGAAACAGAGAACAACGTAAATCCGATGAGGGGATGGAATACCCCCAAAGGTAAAGGTGACTTCAGATGAATTGTGAGAAATTGCAGTCCTAGCAGCACTGGCATAGTTGCTGTGAGGCTCCGCACTCGTTGAGGAAATGGACTTAAGTACACCCATAAGAACAGGATTACTGCCAATCCGCCATACCCACGCACGAGCCAAACATGGATGTTCCACCACTCAGAGTTGTAGAAGACGGCTAGTCCAACTGTTAAGATTTGGGTAACTAGGCAGAGGTTGAAGAGTACCGCGACTGTGAGAAAGCCAATCTGAATCCACCGTGCAGGTGGTTGTATGCTATCAGTCGCAAAATTTGTTGCCATAATGAGAATTTCTTCAAAGTGAATTTGTGGAGTATTGCTGGGGGAGCAACGCGAAAAAGTAGGGTTATACCATTTCACGAAATGCCTGATACAAAAGGGCAATGGGCAATTTCCATTTGTATCAATATTAAATAGGACTTACGCACCATCTGTTAGAAACCCGGTTTCTTCGTTCGTATTTGGTTGCGAAACAGACGATTTTTGGTAGAAACCGGGTTTCTTTGCGTAAGTCCTGTTAAAGTGAAACGGTATTAGGGTAGAGGTTAAGTTATTTTTTCGATAGGTATCGCGCTACTCCCAGAACGAAACGCTACTGATGAGTGCCTAATTGTACAGCCGTCGGCTTTGTTTCTGCAGCAAATGCTTCGACTGGCGTGTCAGGAAGGCTACCCCACTCATTCCAAGAACCGTCGTAATTGCGTACATTCTGATAGCCCAGTAAATACTTCAAGACAAACCAAGTATGCGCGGAGCGTCCCCCAAATGCACAGTATGTTATTGCTTCCTTGTCAGGGGTAATGCCTTTACTGCTGTATAACGCGGATAGTTCTTCGGCTGATTTGAACGTTTCATCTTCGTTCAGGGCTGATTCATAAGCAATGTGGACTGCACCTGGAATGTGTCCTGCGCGTTCTGCTCCTTCTGGTGGCTTCATGATGAACAATTCGCCGCAATACTCTTGAGGTGTGCGTACGTCTACCAAAACGCGGTCAAACTTACCGATCGCTCCTTGTACCTGCTCCTGTAGCGCCCGTATGCTTGGATCAGGTTCCTGTACTCTATAGGTAGTTGCCTTGATGGTAGGGGTTTCGCTCACCAGAGGGCGTCCTTCGCGAATCCATTTCTTGCGACCACCATTCATCACTCGCACATCCTTATGTCCAAATACTTTCAAAAACCAAAAAAGAAAAGGGGCACTAGCATTATGATCGCCATAAATAATGACAGTCGTGTCGTTGGTGATACCTGAGCGTGCAAGCAGTCCTTCCAACGCCACTTTATCAAAATTCATACGGTAATTGAGCTGTAGGATTGTCGTGAAGGCGTTCCAGAAGACAGCACCTTGAATGTGACCAGAGTCGTAAGCCGTTGCATCCATATCCACTTCAACAAGACGCACTTGGGAATTGCTCAAATGTTCAGCGACCCATTGGGTATCTACAAGAACTTCAGGATGAGCGTAATGTACTAAGGACATAAGGCGTGATTCCTTGCTCTGTAACTGTAATGAAGTTAGAGTAAAATTAATTTTCTGACACGCCTAGTCCTCGAACGAGTACATTTTTCAGCAACGATAATGGCAACTTCTTTGCAGTCTTTATTTAGAGCGATCGCTCAGGCTCGTGACGAACAAGAGCTACGACAGCATGTCATAGTTAAAGTTGGTGAGTACTTTGTCGCCCAACGATGGGGACTTTTTTTCTTTGATAAACTTCCCTCGCTTGCTCCCAATCTTCCAAGCATCCTAAAATTAGCTTTATCTGTAGAACACAATCCGGTTTTGCGCTACTTGGTTGAGCAACATGCCCCAGTCCATGAAGAATTGCTGTTACCTCCTGGGGCATGGAAGATAATTTGCCCGCGTTCGGATCATGGGCATGTGATGGCTGGACCGATTGTCGGCAATGGTCATCTTGTCGGTGGAGTTGGCTTTACCCGCGTTCGAGGTACTCCTGCTTTTAATGGTCGGGATCTGGCTGATCTGAGTGCCCTCTGCCTTCATCTATCCACTTGGCTCGCAAAGATACAGTTGCAACCGACAGGATTCAATTCTCCGAATATTAACCGTTTAACGCCGCGTGAAATTCAAATTGCCGAACTGGTGGCACAAGGGCTAACAAGTGCTGAAATCGGTTCAGCCCTTTGGATTACAGAAAATTCTGTTAAGCAAGCCCTAAAACGGATGTTCCGAAAGCTTGAAGTTTCGTCTCGTGCTGAACTAGTAGGGCGGCTTTTCTCAAGCACAAGGCTTTCCTCATCCAAGGAACAGGCGGTTTAAATGCCCAAGAATTAGCAATCTTTGTCTACTGAAGCATTTGTAAAATATGTAGTATTTCATATGAGTGTAATTACTCAACCCCAGTATCCAGAGAAAGCTTGCAAGGGCGATCGCTCCATTCCTCCCTTGACAAATAAATTTTTGTAACAATCAACAGCAGTTTGTGTAAAAGTCGCGCTTTCTAGCTGAGAAATATAGAGTGCAACGGGCGTGCGATGACATTCGAGGTCTTTTATGACTAACGACTCGAGAAAACAGCTAGATGTACAGCTTAAAGAATTAGCGCTCCTTGCTCAACGACACCCACAAGCAACTAAGGAGCGACGGATGGCTTTAACACAGCTTCTCAATACCATTTGGCTGTCGGGAAAACTTTGTCGCCCATATAGTGGTCAATTTCAACTACTTTATGAAGATATTTATGAAGAAGCAGTACAAAGTCTATTCTTTTATATTTGTCGAGATGACAATATTAGCAAATATGACTCAGAACGGGGCGAAGTTATAACTTGGGTGAATATGCTACTCACTAAACGCTTTTTTCCAGAGGCTATACCTGTAATTGTAGGACAAGAAAATGAAATAAGTTTAGACAAGTCTCATATAGAAAATATTTCATCTTCTGAATCTATATCTTTGTATGAACAAATCATTCAATTTATAGAAGATGACCCAGAAAGAATTTTTATCAAAGAACATATAAAAGGTCATCCAGAAGCAAATTTTCAAGCAATAGCGAGAAGAAGGTATTCTGGAGTTTCCTGGAAAGACATTTCAGCAGAATGGAAAATTGGAATATCATCATTACATAATTTTTTTCAACGATGTGTGAAAAAATTTGCTCCGACATTAAGAGAATATTTGTAGATTTCATATGAGTTAACCGGGTGGTCAAAAAATTATGAGCAACCAAACACGTTTTCTAACATTTTCAGGACCGATATCTCCAGATGCAAGACGGCGAGCAGAACAGTTGTGTAGACAACAAGCCACGCCGGAAAAAGGCGAACAAGTTCGTCTCAATACTTTATCTGTATCTTTTGTGAATTCATATCTACAATGCATGGGGTTCGAGACAGACTTAGAAGCGAGTGAGAGTTGGAACCCACTGCAGCATCTACTTATGGACGTAGCTGATTTGTCGCTAAAAAATTTAGGCTCCTTAGAATGTCGTCCGGTGTTGTCAGGAGAACAGTTTGTCTATGTGCCACCCGAAGCACAGTCAAACCGAATTGGCTATGTGGCTGTGCAGATTAGTCAATCATTTCGAGAGGCAAAGTTGCTGGGGTTTGTCAAGGAAGTATCAAATGATGTATTATCAATCAGTCAACTATATTCTTTAGAAGATTTACTGGATGATTTAGAATATCTCACTCAATTAAATACAGCCAAATTAGCTGATGATTCGCTCACAATCAATAATAATTTGGTGAAATTAACGCAATGGTTTGAGAATATTTTTGATGCAGGCTGGCAAGAAATTGAAGCTCTCTTACGCACTCAACCAACCTATGTAGCTAGTAGCCTTAGAAGTGCTAAGGGCGATTTAGTTAGCAGGAGCAAGTTGATTGATTTGGAAAAACATTTGACCCAGCAAGCGGTCGTTCTAGTCGTTAGTCTCACTCCAAACAATGAGCAGGAAATGGACATTATTGTGGAAGTACATCCCACAAGCGAAGAAAATTATTTGCCACCAAATCTCCATTTGATATTGTTGGATTGTGATGGAGCATCTGTCATGGAAGCTCAAACTAGAAGCACTAATAAGAATATTCAATTGCAGTTTAGTGGTGAAGTGGGAGAACGTTTCAGTGTTAAACTTGCTCTGGAGGATGTCAGCACTATAGAAAATTTTGTCATCTGAAGCGAATACAGGAGTTCTGCCAATGAGAAAGTTAGTTGTCCTGAAGCTAGATGGCGATTTAGAGGTGGGGGTGCGGGTGACGCTGGAGATTGGGGAAGAGGGCTTTCGCCCCAGTACAGAAATCTCTGGACAACTACCTCCGAATTCAGACATGATAACAGCAATTGACCAGTGGCGGTCAAACTATTGCAGTCTGGGGAATGCCCGCATCAAAGCCAAAAAAATTGTTTACGATGGTTCCATTAGCCAGTGGCGCTCCGATTGCCAAAACTCAGCTAAAGAGTTGCGTAAGCACCTGAATAACTGGTTGCTGGCAGAGTCTTTTCGTCCTGTGCGGGAAAAATGGCTCAAACACTTAATGCCAGAGGACGAAGTGCGGGTGTTGATTCGCACTCCTTGTTTGCAGCTCAAGAAACTTCCTTGGCATTTGTGGGATTTGGTGGATCAGGATTATCGCAAAGCTGAAGTCGCTCTAAGTGTTCTAGAATCAGAACCAGTGGCACCTGCATCGCAGACATCTGCCCAGAGAAAGAAAATTAGAATTTTAGCGATTTTGGGCGATAGTGACGGTATTGATGTGAAGCAAGACCGCCAGTTACTAGAAAAATTACCAGGTGTCGTTACAACTTTTTTGGTGCAGCCCCAACGTTCAGACATCAACGACGAGTTGTGGAAACAACCCTGGAATATCTTATTTTTCGCTGGTCATAGCAAAAGCGAGGGTGACACTGGTTGTATCTATATTAATGAGACAGATAGCTTAACAATTGCCGAACTCAGGTATGCCCTGAGAAATGCTGTTGCCAACGGGTTGCAATTAGCAATTTTCAACTCCTGTGATGGATTGGGATTAGCAAAAGAACTACAAGATTTGCAGATTCCGCAAATTATTGTCATGCGGGAGCCAGTGCCAGACTTAGTGGCTCAACAATTTTTAAAGTATTTTCTGGAGGCTTTTTCCTCAGGAGCGTCTATATATGCTGCCCTTCGCACCGCCAGAGAAAGGCTCGAAGGAATAGAAAAGGAATATCCAGGTGCTACTTGGTTACCAGTCATTTGCGAACACCCTACTGTAGTGTCGATGATTTGGTCAAAGCCCCAATGGTTTTTAAATACTCGCCGCCTGGGAAGCTTGCTACTTTTGAGCATGTTGGTAACTGCTGGTGTACTAGGGATAAGATACGAAGGAGGATTGCAAACATGGGAATTGCTCTCTTATGACAGACTTATGCGATCGCCCTTGGCGGCTCCTGAAGGAGCATCGCGTCCACAGGAAAAGCAAGATTCGCGCCTGTTGATAGTCACTGTCAGCGAAGATGATTTGAAACTAAAAGAACAGCAACAAGGAAAAGGGTCGCTCTCAAATATAGCACTAGCCCAACTTCTGGAAAAACTTGCACCCCTCCAACCAAGAGCTATTGGCTTGGATATCTATCATGATGAGCCATTACAACCCAAGCAAGCTTCTTTAGCGACTCGGTTGAAAACTGATGACAAATTCTTTGCGATTTGTAAAGTGAGCGATCGCACTAAAAATCATCCAGGAACTCCACCTCCACAGGAGGTTCCGCCAGAACGTCAAGGATTTAGTGATGTTGTCCCAGACTCAGACGGCATTGTGCGTCGTCATCTATTGGCAATGCAACCAGCAGATCCAACATCCCCTTGTACTGCACGCTACGCCCTTAATGCCCAACTGGCATTCCATTACTTGGAGAAGGAGGGTATTTATCCCAAGTATACTCCCAGAGGGGATTTGCAGTTAGGCAAAGTTGTTTTGAAGCGATTGCAGTCTCATATGGGCGGCTATCAACAAGTAGATACAGGGGGTTATCAAATATTGCTCAATTACCGCTCTAACCTTGGTTCTCCTTTAGAAATTGCCCCAACAGTCACGCTCACAGATGTTCTTAGGGGTAAGGTTAACCCTGAACAAGTCAAAGACCGAATTGTCCTTATTGGTACCACTGCCCCAAGCTTCCGTGATTATAGTCTTACCCCCTACATAACTGAGCAGGGTTTTTCCCAGGAAATACCAGGAGTCATTCTGCAAGCACAGATGGTGAGTCAAATCATAAGTGCAGTGAAAGATGGACGACCTTTATTATTAATTTTACCTGTTTGGGGCGAAGTGTTATGGATTTGGGGTTGGTCTTTTGTTGGAGGAGCAATTGCTTGGCGTTATCAGTCGGGACGACATCTCATACTAGCAGGTGGAGGCGCAATCGGCGTTTTATACATTCTTTGCTTAATTCTGTTTTGCTCTGGTATTTGGGTTCCCCTGGTTCCGTCAGCTTTAGTTTTAGTAGTTACTGGCGGTACAGTGGCGGTTTACTTTACTTCACAACACAGTCAGCGACAACTAATTTCTACAACTTGAGGCATAAATAAAGATGAAATTATCTGTGCAAAAGATTCAACTCTCCCTCGCCATCAGTTTTTTAACACTTATCAATTTAACACTCTTTAGCTGTACACAAGTGCAGGCACAGCTTAGAAACCCCAAGGGACAATTAAACCAATCATTGATTTTCGCTGCGCCGCCCCCACCACCAGACATCGGGGAACCAGGTAAGCGAGCGGAAGCAGGTAGCCGTGGTTGTGGAGGAGACGTGAATAAGTCTCTGACTTCTGTTTCTCAAAAGCGGCTCACAGCCTTAGTCCCTGTTTATTCAAAGTCAGAATTAGTGTTTGCAACAACGATTGCCGAGCATCCTAGTTTCTGGTTCTATGTTCCTTATTCCTCGTCCTTTGCGTATGGAGAATTTGTGCTAGAAGATGAAGCACAAAATCAGAATATATACAAAGTTGCTTTGACGGGGACACCAGGAGTGATTAGCCTGAGCTTGCCATCAAAAGCAGCACCTCTGGAGATTGGCAAGAGGTATCGTTGGTATTTTAACATCTACTGTCAGAAGGATAATCAAATTATTGCTGATGTTGAAGGGTATGTAAAACGGGAGCAACTGAACTCTGCCCTGAAAACTCAATTAGAAAAAGCGACACCTAGTCAGCGCGTAGCCCTTTATGGAACTAATGGAATTTGGTATGAGGCGCTGAGCGCTGCTAGTACACTGCGTCGTACTAATGGGCAAGGGACTTCTTGGGCGGCGCTGTTGCAATCTGTTGGTTTGAATGATTTTGCAACTGAATCAAAAGTGGAGTGCTGCAACCTAGAGAGTCAGCAGTGAAGTTCAATGCTAACTCGCTGTGCAACCTGGCTGGGTAAACCAAGGACTATGGGGCGTGGTGGTGGGAGAATTTGCTACGAGGACGACTTGCCCTTTTTCGTTTATTATCCAATCAGTAGCTTCTACAATGCGTTCTGGTACGGCGGTAGTTGTTTTGCTGGTAAAATTTGGACTCTTGCGGTTATCACTGCTGGGATTGACTGTTATCAAATCTACTTGAACTGCATCAGTGTTGAGGGCTTCACCTGGGTTAGGGGGTAAGCCGCCGCGTCCAGTGATTGTAAATTGGCTCTTTGTGATAGAGCTACCCGCAGAGCAGCTTTGTGCTACTTGGGTATCAACTGGTACTGATGGCAAGTTGATTAAGGCGCTGTTGAGGTCAATATCGGGTGTGTTGATTTGCACGGTACCACTTAACTCCGGACTTCCCCCAGTGGCGGTGATGTCACTTGTTCTATCAGATGCCACATCTCGGAACTGTGTACCAAAGATACCAGTAGCATTGATTCGCACATTTCCGCCACGAAAGTTAGCAGAATTGGCGCTGATGTCACTATTTTTGAAAGCAACGAGGAAATCGGTGTCAATATTGATGTTGCCGCCGATGACGTTTTCTCCTGTTGCTTCAGTTTTGATGTTGCTATTGCGGCTCATTATTAAATTTTGTGAGTTAATGTTAATTGTCGCCTGTTCCCTATTCGGGTCAACTTTAGCGCTGCGTGTATTGGCGGTGAGTAAGGCATTGTTGTTTAAACGGATAGAGCGAGCATTTACTGTCATGTTGCCTGCGGTTCCTGTTCCGAGACTCTGCACGGTTACTGCAGCCCCATCTCGCACTAGCAAGGTATTAGTTTTGATCGTTAAATCTCCCGCATCCCCTGTTGAATTTGGCTGTGCAGAAGCTAACAAGCCACTGACAAACTGAGGATCAGCACTTGTACCAATCAGTTGCACATCCTGGGCATTAACTTTCAAATTCCCTCCTTTGCCTGCACCAAATGTATTAGTACCCACCTGTGCCCCATCCCGCACTAGCAAGGTATTAGTTCTGACCGTAAGATCTCCCGCATCCCCTGTTGAATTTGGCTGTGCAGAAGCAGCCAACTTACTGCCAACCCGATTATCAGCGCTTTTACCAATGATTTGCACATCTTGGGCATCAACCCTCAAATTTCCCCCTTTGCCTGTACCAAATGTAATAGTACTCACCTGTGCCCCATCCCGCACTAGCAAGGTATTAGTTCTGATCGTCAAATCTCCCGCATCCCCTGTTGAGTTTCGCCCTGCAGAAGCAGCCAACTGACTGCCAACCCGATTATCAGCACTTGTACCAATCAGTTGCACATTTTGGGCATCAACCCTCAAATTTCCCCCTTTGCCTGCACCAAATGTACCGACACTGATAAATGCCCCATTCTGAATCAGTAATTCGCCAGTTTTAATTGTTAAGTCCCCCGCATCCCCGGTTGCACCTCGGTCAGCTTGGCTACTCAAGCTGCTGGCAGACCGACGGTTAGCAGATTCACCAATCAACTGCACTTTGTCTGCTGTGACAGTCAAGTCTCCCGCCTTGCCATTACCAAATGTGGCAGTACCGACCTGTGCCCCATTCTGAATCAGCAATTCACCAGTATTAATCGTCAAGTCTCCCGCCTTGCCATTACCAAATGTGACAGTACCAATCCGTGCCTCATCCTGAGTCAGCAATTTTGCAGTGTTAATCGTTAAGTCTCCCGCATTCCCGGTTGCGCCTGGGTAAGCGAAAGTAGCCAAGCTGCTAGCAATAGGAAGCTGACCATAGGTGGAGATACCAATTACCTCTATCAACTCAGTAGCGTTCACAACCATTGCTCCTCCAGGCTCTGCCAAGAGAGTACTTGCCTCTATCGTAGAACCATTGCTCAAGGTGACTCTCCTACCTACCACCTGTATATCACCGCCACCAGCACCACTGGCATCGACTGCCGCCTGTTGCGATAGTTGAATGTTCCCAAAGTTTTGCACGCCATCATAGCTTAAGGCAAAACCTTTATTTATGGGGGTGAGGCTGACTAGACCGTTTTCCGCCACACTGCCCAATTCTATCCGTCCCCCGGCAGTTTTCAGCGTTGCCCCTTCTAAGCTGACATCACCACCAACCATTGCTAAGGTTTGATTCGGTTGCACCCGCAGCCCAGATGTAGTATCAATCAGTTCGGTTGTTGTTCTGATTCCTTGACCATCGCCCTGCACCTGAATCGAACCAGGATTTGCCCCGTATTGCAAGCCAATAGGAACACTGATAGTCAACAGAGATCTAGATTGAGGATTGGTAGCACTAAACTCGAAACCATCCGCAAACTTCAGACTACTCGCCGTACTGCCAACAAACGAACCACCAATATCCAACCGCGCATTTTGACCAAATATAATCCCGTTTGGATTTATCAGAAACAAGTTTGCAGTGCCGTTAGCACGAATCAACCCATTAATCTCAGAGATAGACTTACCCGTTACTCTGCTAATTATGTTTTGAATATCAAGAGCATTATTAAATAAAGCAGCGCCGTTGGTGGGAACAGAGAAATCCCTAAAGCTGTGGAACAAATTACCACCGGCTTGCGTTCCTCCAGTAATAGTGCTGGTGTTACCCTCTGTTTGGACATTGGAATTATTAGGCAAAGTGCCATCTGGGGTAACTTGAGCGTGAGCACAATTTGCACTCCAAATGCTTGCACCACCTATCACAATCACTAAGAAAGCGCCCCAACGAGTCATCATCTCGGACATTGCATCCCCCAAAGGAAACAGCAGTTGCGGAACTTTGGTTATGTCACACCACAAATGTGGGTTTAGTGATGGTCAAAGTCTCCTCTGCCCAATTCTCAGTTTC
>JAHHHH010000115.1 GCA_019359415.1 Iphinoe sp. HA4291-MV1
AAATTGGTATGAACTCCAAAGAAATTTATCTCTTCAAGTGGCTCGTGATTTTATTTTAGAACACCTAACACAGAAGTTGAACTTAACTGCATAGTATCAATGTTCTGTCAATGCGTAAGTTCTATATAAAAACTATGGGCGCGACCAAATCAATATTGAAAAAATTGAAGGCAATCCCAAAATTGGTGGGTTGTAGGCATGGGACAACGGAATAAGCGACGGTATAGCAACCGGGGACGCGACCAAATCAATATCGAGCGGATGAATGTATACCTTAGCGGTGGGGTTTGTAAGGCATTTAGGCGGAAAGCCGTTCATTTCTCCATCTTCTTTTTACTACAGTCTGTTATCTTCTTTGTGTATAGCCCTGCTGCTATGGCTTGGGCTAGGAGGAGGGAAGGTTTGCATTGATCATTTTATGGTGCGTTTGTCTTTGTGTTGTACTAGATCGATTCCTTTGGACTATGCTCGCTTTCTAAATTATGCTACAGAGCGGCTATTGCTCCAACGTGTTGGAGGTCGCTATCGGTTTATGCATGACTTAGTGAGGGAGTCTCTTGCTCAACGCAGGATCGACACCCATCCACATCTAATTAGTTCTCAAGTTTTCTTTCGTTGTGGCGAAAGTTACCGCTTGATGGAGCGCTACGAGGAAGCGTTGCAAGACTTTAATCGCGCCATTGAACTTGACCCCAAATATGAGTGGGCGATTGCAAGTCGTGGTTATACCTATGGCTTAATGGAACGCTACGAGGAAGCGTTGCAAGACTCCAATCGCGCCATTGAACTTAACCCCAAATATGATTGCTATCGATACCTTCGTGCCCTTATCTACCTCGTCCGACCACAGCCTGACCTTGCTAAAGCCGACCTGGACACTGCCATCTACCTTGCCCAACAGAAATATACTCAAAAGCCAGAGGATTGCCGAAACATCTTGAACCTGGCGCTCTATCACCTCATTGCGGGCAACCTCCCTACCGCCAAAGAGTTCTATCAGACCGCACTCCAGCAGACTGCTTCTCAAACCGAGATCCGAGATGCCATTCAATATCTGAAGGATTTGCTGCGGGTATTTCCTAAGCACACCCCTGCCCAGGAAGCAAAAACAGTGCTGGAGAAAACGCTGTCAGTTAAGTAAATTTTGACACAGTTTTGATACGTATGACTAAATAATCTACTTATCAAAACTGTTTGTCATCCGGAAGAAGTTTTAAAACAGTTTCTAAATCAACATCTGAGATAAAACCAGAGGCTAAGATCCTCGCTGCGTCTATAAATGGTTGCTCAACACTTTCGTTTGTTGATTCAACTAAAGCCAACGCAGCTTTAACAGTTTTCACAACATTTGGGGGTACTTGTATTAAGCTATCGCCACGTTGACTAGGACTTAGTACGTTTTTAGCTTTTTCTTTAAGTTGTGGACGGTACTTAAATGAGCCTCCCGTCTCTTTCCCAGTTGACCGCTCACGTACCCATTGTCCTTTTTGAGCTTGTTTGAGCGATTTACCTTTGAGTGGACGAGCAGACACAACAAGTTGATCCCATCCAGCGGGTTTATCTCTCCTCGCCTTAGCGATCGCTTCAGAGCGTGTAGCAGCTTCTACTACATAAGGCGTATTACGTCCTCTGAACCAGACATTATAGAGACTGTCATTGTATAAAGTGTCCTTTTTAAGCGCTTCTAGCTGTTCATTTAGTTCTCCTGTATCATCTTCTTCCGCCTCTCCCGTGCCCTCAACATCATCATCGTCGTCTAAAACGATGCCGATATTAAAATCAGTACCTCTGTAGCCCTTTCTAACTTCAATGGGCTTGATAGCTCCCATTGCAACGAGTTTTTGCGATCGCTCAGCAGCTTTATTCTCAAGATCCATTTGTTGCAGTGGAGTAAGTTTTAAATTTAGTGGAATTGTAATGCTCCAGCCGTCAACATCATCAATTCCAATGGGGCTATCTTCTGCTAATAGTGTTATTTCAGTAAGGTGTTCCAAATGGGATTTCCACTTGATGTCAGCCCATCCTTGTACTCGAAAAGCCCAATCATACATTGCCATTTGGTACGACTCACCAGAAGTCAATCCTGTTGTGCCAATGGTATTGAGTAGCATTACCCTTGGCATGTCACTATCAGCGATCCAAGCATCATCGACTTTCTCAACAATTTTATCTACACCACCGTAATTGATATTAAGATTTTCAATAGTCTCGTCATCCATATCATGCAGGAGAGTGCGGCTTGCACTTGTACCCATATCTAAAGCAAGCAAACGTTTTAAAAGTGCTTCTTCTCCTTGCCCTAATGCTTTGTCGTTTTTCAATAACTGGCTTAATCCTTTCATACCCAATGTCCTAAGTTGATGATTAATGATCATCAGCATTGCAGACTGCAAGGATTGCTCACGCCGACTCCAGCTATTAAACATTGCTTGGATCACAGATAAATTCAAACCATTGTTACGCCTTAGACCTTCTTGTAAAAGTTTGACACCATGAAAGCGATACACGCGATCGCGATGCCAAAGAACTTCTTTACCATTGGCGTCTGTCGTACGATAATGCTCTGGATTTAATGGATTTGTGTGCCATTGATAAGGACGCATTTCGTAGACAGACATAACTTTTACCCATTCGACAGATTTAATATTGCCTCTGTCTATTGGCTCCCAGCTATCTTTGCCATCCGCAACACCCAAAACCACAAACCCATCACCGTCTTGCCTGCCTAAAGCAGCGGCAAGTACAAAAGCATCTCTAACAGACATACCCCCTTTGCCGTTTCGCAAATCACGCCAGTATTCAAGAATGTCTTGTGGGTCATCATCACCTGATCCGAGATCGATTTTGCACCAAGCCTGCCCTGCGTCTTCCGGATAAAGATGTACTGATCTTGCAGTTACTCCAATTTCGGATAAAGCTGCCAATTCTGCTCTATTTAATCGTCTAGGATTGGTGTTGACACTTATTTGTGTTGTTTTGTCTCTAGTGTTTCCTATTCCGGTAAATGGGTTAGCGATCGCACTAAAGGTTCTCATCAAGGCAACACTGTCATTAACTAAAGTTTCTGCATCGTAAGATTGCATAACTTTACTCACTCTAGGATCATGGTAGAAGTTTAATACTATTTCCTATGCTACGGATAGATGGACGAGTAAAGCTGAGATGGGAAAAAACACCCACAGGGATTTATCGACTATTTGCAGCTTTTGGAGAAGCTGGTAGAGAGCTTAAATATTTACAATTTGATACCAAAAGTGGGACAAAGCAGCGAATAGAGTACATTACCGAAGAAGAGTTATTTCATCCCGATTCTTTGGAAACTGCTTATGGACTACCAGTTCTTCTTAAGCACCCAACATCAGGGATGTTTGAAAATAACAAAGAGGGTTTGCTGGTGGGTTCAACTTTACAAGAATTCATCAGAGAAGACAATACTTTACTTATTCCTATTGCTTTGCAAGATGGAAGAGCAACCAGGGTATTGTCCAAGGCTATAGAACGCAAGGAGCATTTAGAGGTATCTCCTGGCTATTGGATACAAGAAGCACGATTAATGCCAGACGGTAGATATGAGCAAATCGGACGACGATATGACCACTTAGCTGCTCCTTTGCAACCTGGTGAAGGTCGTGGTGGTTTTGCCATCAGATTGAGAATTGACTCTACAGATGTTTGTGTCAGTGAAGATTTTGAAATGGAACAAGTAGAAGCTGAGGAGAAAACAGAGCAAGGGGCGATACAATACGGAAATAATGCAGACAAAACAATTGTTAGTTTTGCAAAATCCAGACAAGACAACAAAAAGCGAATGAAAACACTAGTACTCGACAGTGTGGGCTATGAGATAGAGGACGAGGATCTATTCACTGCTACAGTCGCCTTGAAGCAAAGAGCAGATTCTCAGGCAGTGGAACTAGCTACAGTGAAAACTGAAAATACAAACTTACAAGCACGCATAGATGCACTCACAAAAGAGAATGCAGATCTCAAGGGTGAGGTATCTGGTTATAAAGTCAAAGTTGAGGCATGGGAAAAGTCGAGCGCAGGAACCGGAGATGCGTTAGCGAAGCTTTCCGAAGGAATCGCGCTGGATCGCAAGGACTCTATTGAGACTTGGATGCTAGCTCTGCCTCAGTTACGTCAAGATAATGCAAAGTATGAACCAGACTACAGTTTGTCTCCAACTGAGATCAAAGCTTTATACCTGGTTTCCAAGCACCCAGACTTAAAAACTGATGTAGCTGATGCAGATTTAAGCACTGATACAGGAAAACGATACATAGATAGTTTGTGGAAAGTGCTTAAACCTCAATTGTCTGAAGGCGATGCCTCCAACACACTACGTGAACGCCAAGATGCCTTCAGCCGCATCGATAGACAGCTATCTTTTCTTAACAGTGCTGTTCCTACACATACGGACACCGGAAGGAAAAAAGAAGATGCTCGTACCCGATTCCAAAAAAAAGTAGAGAACAATTGGAAGGGTGGCAACGGCGACGATGACGACATGAAAAACGGCAGGAGTGCATAAATATGAGGATCTTACACGTAAAAATTTTGGCAGCCTTGTTTCTGGTTGATCTGTGCTGCCAACGAATCATTAATGTTAGAAGGCTGCCAAAATTTTAGGGGACAATGCAATGTCACAAACAAGTGTTCAATACTTTCAGCCTCCTGCATTTGAAGGGATGTTGGCAACTGAAGCTACACATGTCATTCGTGGGGCATCTCAAGAGCTATACAACCCAACCGATAGTGTCATCGCTTTTGGAAGCGGCGTAGAGCTTAAAAGCGGCGGTCAGATAGTACTTCCAGACACAAGTACTACCGCCATCTACGGAGTTTTATTTTTAAACGACCAACACGGACAAGATTTCCGAACCGTTTTTCTTGATAATACTGATCGCCCTGGCTATCCAGGTAAAAGCCCAGTTGGTGTTCTTACCTTTGGTGATATTTGGGTATACACAGAAGAGGCAGTCAATGACGGTGATTCTGTGTTTGTTCGTAAAGTTGCAGGTACAGTACCAAATAATATTGTCGGAAGGTTCCGAAAAACAGCAGACGGGGCAAATACTGTTGCTTTTGCAAAAGCAAGATTTATCAGTAAAACGACAAGTGCTGGATTAGTAAAAATTAATATTGGTGGCTTCTAACGGGGGTATAGATGGCTGACACTATTGGCGCTGGGAAGTTTCTTGTAGAGGAGCTTGCCGAGTACGATGAAGAATTCTACGAGACTACGTATCCAGAATATTGGGCGGCAACTGGGCAGTATATTCCTAGTACTGGAGACTTGCGCTTAGGAACCAAAAAATTTATCAGTGGCAGGATTGACACTGTAGGTAAAGCAACCATCTATGATGGCAAGGCAACGGATATACAGTTAGCTGATTTTGGCATTACTGCGGATGAGTATCGCGCTGTCATCGTGATTTTGGCGGCAGAATGGAATATTTTTGATATTGCCGCAGCAGAAGAGGCTAAACTTAACGCGCTTTTGCCAGACCGCGATTTCGTATCTTTGAAGATGGAAGCTCTCAATAGAGGCATCACTCAAAGGTTACACGAGATCGTTGCTTTTGGGGATGCGACCTATGATATGGATGGGATGCTCAACTCTACAAATGTTGAACTCATTACAGAGACAAATGATGTTTACACTTATCCTCCTGATGCCTTATATAACTGGATAAGAGGATTGTTAAAGCGTTTTAGAAAAGAATCTTTACTTACCGCCAGCGCAACAGACCTTTTTGTTCCAACAGACTTTTATGACAGATTGCTGGGACGGTTTACAACTAATAACGATGGAAACCCTTTTGAATTATTAACCAACCCGCAAAAAGGGCAAAAAGTTGGAACTGTTACCGAACTCAACGAACTCAGCAGCAATTATCTGGAACAATTCAGCGTTCATGCAGCTGGAACTAACAAGGATCGGCTTGTTCTTCTAGAGCGAGATCCTAAAGTCCTACGACGCAAGTTCTACGCCACAGACCGGACAGAGCCAATGTTAGGAGACGATGGCATTACTTATAGGCTCACAGGATATGCAGGGACGACAGAAGTACAATTTCGGCAACCTTACTGCGTTCGATATATTGATATACCGAAGTTCAACAACCAAGCAATTGCCGCTTAAACAAGTATCGTCCAAGACCGCATAAAATTACGCGCACTTTCAGGAGACAATCCAATGCCTGTAAAAAGAATCTTATATCTAGCACAACTAGAAAAACCACGTCCACGTAACAATGCTGTAACAATTGGTGATTATAGGTTTGTACCCAATCAGATTACAGAAGTTGATTCAGAAAAATGGGAAGAACTTAAAAAAGAAGTGGCGATCGCCCAGCGATTAGAGTGGGGAGCACTCAAGGTAATGGATGAGTCTTCCAGCCCTCCAGAGATACCACCAGAAACACCACCAGAGACACCATCGTCCACTACTGCCAAGAAAAGATGAGCGTTAACTCAGATTCTCCATTTAGTGATCCAGAAGTTTTTCAGCACGCAACTTTTGTATTTAGAGCACCAACAGAGCAATTCAATGCCGTGAATCCAAGAGGACACAGAGTAACAGAGGGGCAAGAGATTGAGATAACTTTTTATCTAAGACCAGCAGGAGGCGGCAATCAAACACCGCACCAGGACGAAAACCAATTGATAGAAAGTTATACGGGAATAGTTGTCAGTGGCAACCTGCGCTTTCCCAAGGAATTGCAGCCAGGAGACAGTGGAAGTGGGGAGATAAGAGGACGTGCTTGTATTGCCACTATAAAATCTTTGGCTCAAAGTTCTGTTTCACCCATTTTGGTAGATGGAGATCAGCCAGCAATAGGTGAAAAAGTCACACTTGAAGTCTCTTACAGGAGTCGCAGTGGAAGTCACAGCAACAATTGATGTTCAACAAGTCCTAGAACTTGTAAAAAAGGGGTTAAACCCTAACTTAAAAGTCCCTCTAGGAGAAGCAGCAGCTTATCAAGTTCGCAGTACTTCTATGAATTTTATTAAGGAGCGATCGCCGGACGGGAACCCGTGGGCAGCTTTATCACCAAAAACACTAGCCCAAAAAAAAACAAACACAATTTTGAGAGAAACAGGAGCAATGGTAAATGCCACCCGCTATCAAGTTATCTCTGACCAAAGTGCCGTCATTGAAAATCCAGACAGAAAAGCCCCTATACATCAAAAAGGAGCGCCATCAAAAAACATTCCTAAACGCGAATTCCTAGGATTCAGTGATCGCGATTTACGAGAAATAGAGGCAATTTTTGACAGGTATTACCAGAAGTTGTTAAATGCTTGATCTGAGTGAAATAGACCTAAGTATATCCACCAGACTCCAGCCCCTAAGAGACATCTTGGAGAATTCAGGGCTATTAGTGGCTGCACTTCCAAAAGAAGCTGGAGCTTATAGCTCAAGCGAAAGTGGAGGAATATCAGTTATGGTTCCTCAAGTAACTGGTACTCAACCGTCACAAGAAGGAATACAAGAGGTGACAATACTTGTTGTTATTCGCTTAGTGCTGCCAAAGCGCTATCAAGATGATGATACTGAGGTGAATGTCGTTGAATTTGTGGCAGACAAAATAATTCAGCTTTTACTTGGCTTTACTCCTTTTGCCGGTTGTGGGCGATCGCTGTGGTTGCAATCTTATGATCTGCTTGAACCCAGCGGTGGTCAATGGGAGGCAGAATTAAGGTTTCAGTGTATTAAAGCACTTGTGTATCCCATACCTTATCCTGATGACGATACTCAAGTAGAAAACGTGCAACTCTTCGCCAGTGAAACTCTCTCTCAATTAGACGCAATATTAGTTACACAAATTCCACCAGATATTTAAAATGACAACTACTGTAATCGGGATTAGTATCACCGAAAGTGCCCTAGCTAGCCCTACCACGATCACAGCAGGAATACAAATTACTTACATGGTAGGGATTGCCACAGCAACTGTTGCGACAAATCAAAATATTCCTGTTGCAATTAAAGACGCGGCAGATTTCGCAACCAAGTACACAGGTGCAGCGGAAATTGTCACTCAATCTGTCAAACTTTTTTTTAATAATTACCCAGAAGGGAAATTGCTATTCGTAGCAGCAAACGATCCTGCCATCAGCGCTAATCCAACAGATAAAGGACATATTCTACATGTTTTGACATTACTTACAAACCAAAGAGAACTTGATTTGGGAATTCTTATAATTCCTGAAATCAGCAGCTATACAACACAAGCAGACAGGACAGCAATTTACTCTGGGGCTGAATCTTTAGCTCAAAAAACAGGATGGCTGCATTTTACTAACACAGCAACAGCAACAGATACTAAGGCAGAAGCTTTAGCAGAGCGTGAATTATACGCTTCGCAGTTAGGGCATAGTGCTTTGTACTATGGTATGGGGATAGATGCCGATGATAAACAAGTTCCCATAAACGTGGCAGCGGCTGCGATCGCTCTACGGCGATTTAAAGAAGATTCTGCTTATTCTCCTCCAGGAGGCGCACAATACCCTATCAAAGGGATTAAATTAGTTAGCGGATATGTGACATCAGAAACTGATTTCACCGAGCTTAGAGATAAAGGGATTAATGTTATTCAAAAAATCCCTAAAGTTGGCTTGTGTTTTTGGGGGGCACGAACACTAGCAACAGATACTAAATTTAGCCAAATCAATTCCAGAGTAGCTATATCTTTGCTCAACCGTCAATTACAAGAATCGCTCACTCCTCTTTTGTTTGAATCGAGCGATCCTCAAGGGTACACACGGCGCGAAGTCATTAGAATTGCTGTATCTCTTTTGCAGCAAGCTTATGTTAATGGCGGGTTATCTGGAACGACACCGGAGGAAGCTTATAGAGTCGTTGAACTTGATGTTCCAAGTGATTCTAGTATCCCAAACCTCAGACGTGTACAGATCAAGATTTATGCTCGGTTTGTTGATACTCTGGAGCAAATTGAAATCCAACTCATCAACGTTGACATTATTCCTTCAGTACAAGCAGCGTAGACTATGGCAGAGCTTTATCAGGCAATCCCTAAAAGTGACGGCAAGCTGGAAATACAAGGCTTGCAGTACATTTTTAACACAGGCGGTGATATTGTAGAATCTCCTGTTGTCGGGGATAAATACTACGATCCCAACACCGGGAAAATGGCAAGCTTGATCGGTCAGACTGAATACGATAACTTGACTATTACCGGAATTCTCAGCAAAGCACAGTTTCAAAAGCTTAAAACTTTATACGATAGCTCCAAAGCAAAAGACGGAACCTTAACAGCAACGCACCAAATAGGACAAATAACGACTATTTTAACGGGCGTAAGACTGCTTCGCTTGCAGTACGGCTCATTTGATAAATCCAGCAACTCTCCCGCAGAAGTCAGCTTGGAAATTTCTTATAGTGGGTTGAGGACGACATAATAATTAGAGGACAATGCAATGACAATTAACGCTGATGTGCAATACGAAATCCTTCCAGATAAACGTTATATATTTTACAATATCCCAGATGGGGATACGACTGTAGATGTTATGTTGCGTCCTCTTACAAGGCGCGATCGCGCCTTTATGCCCAACGAGAATGAAGAGAATGCTTTAGAAAAAATCCTCTCTTTGATGATTGTTAAGTGGGGTGACGCAGAAGGAATGACTATGCTAGAGCTATTACACGAAAGCAAAGACGAAGCTGTTATTATTTTAGGGCAAGCGTTTCAGCAATTTTTTCAACCCAATATTAGGTTTACTAAACGTACCTGATAGCGAGTGGCTCAAAATTATCTTTGTTTTGAATAACAGAAGTTTTGCTAACTATGAACAATGGCAACACATACCACTTGCAACAATTTTGGAAATGATAGATACTTGCAAGTGGTATGCAGACGAAGTCCAACGCTCTATTGAAAATGCTAAATATAGAAAATAGACTGCTTAAAGTTAAGCAGTCTTATTTTTAGTTTGCTTTTTACTGCTAAAGATGTTGTAAATCAACTTCAACTTACAACATCTTTAGCAGTAAAAAATCTGCTCAATAAGATTGTTTTACTTTACACACTTACTACTTGACCTTCTGGAACTTCAATAAGGGTAAAAGAGATCGCGCACTCCGCCAAGTCACCACTAGGAAACCAAAGTTTTTCTGTCTTAGAAAAGCGAGTCATAACACACGGAGAGAAACGACGTTGACCCCAAATGAAAGCAAGTACAGGAGGAGAAAAATTATCAGCGTCAGGATGTTGAAGACTTGCAAGAGCGTCAATGTAAGAGGAAAGCGATCGCCCTTGCCAGAAAGTACTCAAAGGAAGGTTGTTAATAGTACACGTCCACCCTTCCGTGTTGCCGTATTGAAGTGACGGCAATGTGCCAATGCTATTAGAAAATGAATAATTAGAGTTGCGCTCGTATGAAATCTCTACAGGTTGGACTAAAAAACTCCATGCAGCTTTTGCATCAAGCCTACTGATAACAGAGAAAGTCCCCTGCAAGTTTTGTGCTTGAGGAAGAGTCACAAGAACTGATTGATTGACCATAGAGCATTTTATTGGTTTAGTTTTAAGTATAAAGTCTTTGTTCCTGGCGGTGAGTGATCGCTCGGCACTGACAGGACTGACGGGTATCTCATGACTGCTGTTGATCCGCGAATTCCTAGTACCAATCAAGAAGTTGCTGACTTACAGACAGAAGGATATCAGGAGGATTTTTGTCCAAAGTCCAATCGCCTAACTTTTCCCCAGCTTTTCCAAAGGCTTTAGTGATAATCAAAGTTGCGATCGCTGTAGCTGTTAGTCCTACTGGTTCCATAAAAGTTCCCTCAAATTTACTAGGCAGATGCTTCCCCAATTTGATTCATCAATTACCAAACTAAGCAGTATCGACTTTAGGCAATCTTTGACCTCAATACCTCAAAGACTCCATGCTTGTTTTACTTTTAATTAATTATTGCCGTTTACAAGTCTAGCTTAGCACACTATAATTTTATACATTAATAAGTAAAAAGGTATGGACGCTTTACCTCTCCCAAATGTTTCAAAACGGTTACCGCTGCTTGTTCCAAATCGCTGCTATTACGAACTTTTCTTAGGCGATCGCACCCCATTGCTATGTAATGGTCTGCTCATGCTTTATTCTGCTATGTAGGAGTTAATTCGGTTTTCGAGAACAGCTATATCTTCGGGACAGAGTTGGCGAATTCGGCTGTATCGTCGCGCTGCTTCTTGGGCTAATAACTTTCGTCCTTCACCAGGAGCATCTAGAACATGTAGTTGTGCAGCAAAAGGAAGAAAGTAAGTTTCTTTAGGATTAATTTCATTGCGGATGAATTGCCAATTCCAATCAGCAGGTAAATCATAACCAGCTAAAACCCAAACCTCAATTTCCTGCCAAGCGTTTTCTGCTAAAAATAACCTACCACCAGTTAAAATATTTGCTGCTTGTTGCTCAATTTTGTCAAGCACTCCCCTTCTTCCTTCTTTTCCATCCCGGTCTACGCAAAGTAGGAACAGGTTAACCATACCTTTGTAACGCTCAATAATTTCTGAAATCCGTTCCCATTTGAGAGCTTCACTGATACCTCCTAAAAGTGGGTCTTGACAAACTCTGACCTTGGTTTTCGGTTTTCCTAGTGCTTCCATCATCGCCGTAATTATCGGCTTAAGCATGTATTGGTCTTTACGAAAATCTTCTGGAATCACAAGTATATTCATCCGTTTGTTTCCTCGTCCTCCAGAAATTCCACTGCATCTTCCAACCATCCAGATTCATGGAGGCGTGCCAAGTCTTGTTCATTGATAACACGTCGTGCTTCTGGAATGTCAACAATGCGTTTTATATGTGCATCAGGTTTATCCCAAAAGCGATAGGTTAATGAGGCATATTCTAATGATTGCGGACTTAAAAGTCTGAGCAACTGTGGTGAATGAGTGGTTGCTACAATTTGGATTGTTCCTTGAGAAACTTTGCGCTCAATAAGTTGAAGAAGTAAGTGTAAGCGGGTGGGGTGAATGCCGTTGTCCAGTTCTTCAAAAAAATAGAATCTTGCTGGTTCTTGTCCTAGTAAAGCAGCTATCATTGCAAGAAAACGTAACGTCCCATCTGATGCACTAATAGCAGATGTTTTTTGACCATTTTCTTCAATTAATTGAAGCAATATTTTTCCAGTAAAATCAGCAGGAAACTCAAAATCTTTAGCATCCATTGGGGTTAGTTCTTGTACCCATTGGAGAAGTGCTTGTTTACTTTCAGGGTTTTCACAAATTTCTTGCAATACAGAAGATAGGTTTTCACCCCTGTCTCCCAAGACTGTTTGTCCTGGCAAGGAAGGTAGTCGCATGGCATCTGGGCTTAAATCTAAAAACCGCATTGAACTTAGGGCGGACATTGCAGCTAGGGCTGTTTCTCTTACCAATGGTGATGGAATTGCCGCTGCAATTTGTGAAAGTACAGGGCGATTATTGGTATAAGATAAAATTGGCTCAAAAGGAGTTACACCCCCTACTTTCACAGAGAAATTATTCTGCCCTGACTCCTGATGAGATTGTGCTTCAAAAACGCTATCAGCTTGCCCTGTAATTGTGAGACTTTCGGCAATAACAGTAGGGGCTTTACCGCTGGTACCAGGATTCACTTCAATCCGATAAGTTGCTTCTTGTTCAGAATCATTTTTTACCAAGGTAAATGAAACTGCTAGTGCAAAAGTGGATTCATTGATAAAAGTGACTTCTCGCGTTCCGCCACGAATACCCCGCCATTGGAGAACGCCCCCTTCAATCCATTTTTCACCAAAAATTTCAGCTAGGTTGTAATTACGAGAAATGCCATGAAGAAAGCGAAAGGCATCCCGAATATTGCTTTTTCCAGAGGCATTTGTCCCTACTAAAAGAGTCAAGGCACCGAGAATGAGTTCGGCATCTTTGAAATTTTTAAATCGTTCCAGACGCAGTTTTGTAAGCATTAGAACTACAAAAATTAAAAACCCCCATCAGTAGTTTATCGGTAAAGTCGAGCTTATAATCTAGCTTCTAGCTCTTGAGCTAACCTCTGTTCAATGATTGTGATCGCTTGCAATGCAATCTCTTGAGGTGTTCCGGCTGGTAAATTAAGTGCGATCGCCCCTGCTCCGAAACTGATATTTACAGTTCGTCCGCTGGTAGACAAACCATTTACTAGATTACTCATTTGTGTAGGAGTCAGAATATACTCACTAGAATTTGCAAGTACTAGCCCTGCACCTGATGGAGCATTTCTAGACTCAGTCGCCACTGCCTCCAAAAATCCGCTTGCTGCTGTAGGGATTTGTCCTCCGTATTTGGGCAATAAGTTAGCAATAGCATTCCCGGCTATAGACGAAACAAATCCTCCTAAGCCTCCTGTTACCGTGCTAACAGCAGTATTTCTAACAGCAGCGTTATTGATTAACCCTCCACTATTGATTGTATTTTGTACATAATTAGGAATGCTTTTAGCCAGTGAATTCACAGCATTTTGTAAAGGTGTTATGACAGCAGCAATAAGACTTTTAATAGCATCTATAACCCCATTGACAGCATCTGAAGCAGCTTTAAATATGGCATTAAAAGCGCTTACAATACCTCCAAAAAGAGTTTTAATGAGATTGACAGCAAAACCAACAGCATCTGCAATTGCTCTGCCTACAATACCTAAAAGCTTTCCTATTCCATCAATTGTTGTTTTAGTAAAAGCCGCGATCTGATTAGGTGCTTCCCTCCCAAACAAAAACTGAACAGTGAAAATTAAAGCATCTTTTACTGCATTAAAAACGTTCTTTACCGCGTTTTGTACGCTAGTGTACCAAGTTTGTATAGTTCTTCCTAAGCTAGCCCCATAATTTTGAATTGATTTCCAATTATCTGTTAAAAGCTTTATCAGTGCGGCAATTCCTAAACCTATAGCCGCAATTATAAGCACGGGCAAGCCCCCAAATGCAGCCACAATCGCTCCTAGTATCGCACTTCCCACAGCAGCCAACGCACCTGCAATAACAGGCAATAAGAACGCTCCTAAAGCAACCGCAGCACCGACAGCATAAACTTTCCAATCCAAATTCGCGAAGAAAGATAAAATTCCTGCGCCCACTGCACCGACTACAGCCCCGTAATCAACAGAGCCAAGCGCTTTTAAAATGCCGTCCAGCACAACGTTGACGGCTTGAGCGCTAAACTTTCCTATCCCAGCCCCAATCTGTTGTGGGCTTAAAGACTTCATACTACTCAAAGTCTTTGTAACTGAGTCAAGATATCCATTGAAACTTTCAATAGCGTTGCGTACTCCTATAAGTGGATCAACCTTAGCAAGTCCTAGAGTTCTTCCCAGTTGAGCGAATAATCCGCGCTCGCCTAGCAGTTTGCTAATTGTTTTCTCAAAACTCGCATAAACACTTTCTACTTCCTTTGTTTTAGTATTCAAATCTCGTTGAATACCAAATAACCCAATATAAGAATCAAATAAACTATCTTGAAAAGCAGATATTTGAGCTTGAGGCGTCTGTTGCAATCTTGCAACAGCAGCAGGTGTTTGAAATTTTTCTAGTGAAGTCGTTAAGATTTTTAATCTTTGCGCGGTTTCTAAATTGGTAAAATCTTTTCCTTTATATTCTTTTTCAAGAATATCCTTCATATTCTCTAGGATTGCTGCATTTTGAGAGAAGAATTTGTAATTATCAATCCCTCCTTTACCTACACTTCCTGATAAATATCCTGTTATTGCTGCACTTGTTTCATCTGCTGGGCGTCCTGCGCCAGCGATCGCAATCTTAGGAGATAAACCTAATAGTGTTCTTTGGTATTGCTCGGCAGTTCCCCCTTGTTTTTTAATTACAGTTGCAACCTGCCCCGCGATCGCATTATTGATTTTGTTAATGTCTTGGGAAGATACGGGTAAGTTCTTCCCCAAGGTTGCTGTTGAGACTGCAATATCCCTAGAAATTTGTTCTCCTTTGGCAATAGAAATGTTAAATTGCCCCGCTAGCCCAATTGCACTTGTCAGCTGCTCCTGTTGCTCAGCAAGAGCAGTTTGAGCAACGCTTGAAAGCTTTGAATAAGCAAGAGTTACTAGTCCTACAGCTGCGGCGAGCCGTAACATACCAGCATTCAATAAATTCATTGATTGAGCACTTCGAGTGCTAGCATCACCTGCTGAAGATGCCAACCCCCCAAACGCACTCTTTAAGCCGCCTAATCTCCCCGTTAATCCTTGAACTGTTCTTTGCAGTCCTCCCAAGCCGGTCTGCACTCCTCCAAAAGCAGCACCAGTTAGGTTTCGGGCATTGATGACAATGTTGGCGACACTGACCATAGTTAAACAAACTTATATTGCAACGAGATCCAACAGGGCAAAAAATTCTTAACAAGCCTATTAACTAGGGTATATTCTGGCGTCCCCACTGCGTAACTTGTAGGAAGACGAATAACATAGGAAAACGGATCACCTCCTAGTGACACAGGAAGTGTCGCCACTCCCAACATCCATCCTGTGTCAGGTTCAAGTCGAGCATTTAAGCCAAAAACACCAAATAAATAAGGTAAAATCTCACGATTACCGCGATTTGCCCAGATATAATCAGAATTCTTTATTAACTTGCGTTTAATTGCCACTGACCAGGAAGAATCCCAATAGTCTCCCCATCCTGCCCACTCTGCCAAAGTGTCAAGCCAAGATTCAAAACAGGTTGCAGGATCAAGGCGATCGCGTTCATAAGTGTCTAAATATCCATCCCAGAGTGCGTAAAGTTCTGCAATCTTTGATGTGAGGGCATCGACAATCTCTTGCTGTTCGTCTTGTTGGCGGTAACAATTAGGTAAAGCTTCTAGGACTTGATTACTTCCCATGAGTGACCTTTATTATCCTTTGAGTTATGACAATGGTGGGATAAGACTAACCTTATCAGAAGAATTAGCTTTATCCAAAGCACGGCATTTATTTAATACAATTGCTGGAGAGCGGGTATTGTCTCCTGAGTTTGGCATTCCTCTAGATGTTTTGTATAACCTTCCTATCCCTGAGATCTTGGCTGAGCGGTTACGAATCACTTCAAGTCAGCTTTTAGATATCAAGACAAAAATTAGTATCGTGTTTTATAAAGAAGGGAAGCTTACTTTAAAAGTAGAATTAAGTACAGGGGACAGCTTCATAAACACAATCAATGTCTAATCCTCCGCCCATTGATAATAAGACCATTGAAGAGTTGCTCGCACTTGGGCAAGAACGAGCGATCGCTGCTAGTCTTGGAAAACTTACAGATACGACCCCCGGCTCTCCAGTAACAGCCATTTTAGAAGGCGTTGCTTATATTGGAGAGCGCGTACAAAGTAAAGTCAACTCTTTAGCTTCAACGCTTGAAGCGTCGAGAATTTCTGTTTTTGGGATTGATAAAAGACAAGGACTTCCCGCTACTGGATTGGCAAAATTTACACTCGACGCTCTTTATGCTGAAGCTTTTCTACTGCCTAAAGGGTTTCGGTTGATTTTGAATGGTGTTACTTTTGAAACAGTTGTAGATCTGACTATTTCTCCGTTTACTGATCATGGCGAAGTAAATATTGTTGCTCTAGACTTAGGAACAAAAGGAAATTTGCCTGTTGATACCTTTGCAAGTTTCCCCACAGTAACACGCTTGTTATCTGTTGCTTTAACCGAACCTACCAAAGGAGGGCAAGATCAGGAAACGGACGAGCAATGGAAGTATAGAATTTACCAAACCATTAGACGACGCGACACTTTAATCTCAGAGGAAGATTTTGAGGCAGAGGTACAAGATTCTTTGGGCTTAGGATCTGTGTCGTTGGCGATAGGTAGGTTGAAAGGCGATCGCACTACCTACGCCAATGGTTATGTCTTTGTATTTGCTTTGAATCCAGATGGGAGTCAGTTAAATACCGCTCAAATTTCGCAGCTGCAAGACTACTTGAATCGCAAAGCTGCAATGGCACTTGTCAACGTTGCTTCTATTGATCTATTTGATATAAAGCTAGAAGTCATTGCTAGCTTCGTTTCTGGCAGAAATCCAGAACTTCTAGCGAACGATATAAAAAGCACTTGCGCTGATTACTTAAAACCAGGCAACTTGCAGCCCGGTACTCTCCTGCTTAACAAAGCGTTGGAAAGAAGGATACAAAATATACAAGGCATACAAGAAGGACTTGTCAGCGTCCTTATCAATGGATTTGCCCAACCACAGGCAATGCCTAATGCTTGGACTGTGGGAAACCTCAAATCAACAAAAGTAATTTTAACGCCTACAGGTGGAGGACAACCATTTGAATATAATTTGTAGTTTGTGTAAGTTTATGCACTCTTATAGAAGGATTACGCAATTCGCGGGAACTGATAAAGAAAGATAGTATCAGAGGCGATCGCTTCACCAATAAACTTTTCAATCCCTGTAGTAGGGTTACGTTGAGAAAAAAGACCATTGGCATTAAGCAACAATGGTTGATCAAGGCTAGGATCAAAATTCCAGGCAGGATTTGTAATTAAGCCTTGAGTTGCTATTTTGACGGGACCGCCTTGAACGACATTTTCTAAAGTGATACCAATAATACTTTTGATGTGACTTGCAATCGTGTTGTCTGGATAACTAATGGTTTTATCACTCTTAACGTAAACAACACGAAAGGCATTTAAATTAGAACTTACGCATTGACAATCAAGACAAAAAGTGAGTAAGGAGAATTCAGAAAAAAACTAGCGATCGCTATTTACCAGAGGCGTGAAAAACAGATAATTTACTTGTTTGTGTTTAGGGTTCGGACAATTAGAGCGATTACTAAGCCATCTACAGCTAAATGTGACTTGAACACTTATACTTTG
>JAHHHH010000116.1 GCA_019359415.1 Iphinoe sp. HA4291-MV1
GGTAAGTGTTTTTGGTGCTAATCGTACCACGTTCTCGTTCCTTTTATGCGCCCTAACTACAATTTTTCTGTGTTGACTCCAGTCTCGCATATTATGGGTACATTATTTCCGCCGTGTTGTACTAGGTGAATTTTTAAGCCTTCTATCTTTTGAACTGATGACTGCCATGTTTTCCATGCTTATATTGAATTCTCCACCAAAATCAACATACGTTGAAGGCATCATCACTTTTGTAGCAGCAAGCGCAGTCATATTTGCAGGTGCTATCATCGCACGACAAGCAATCAGAGGCTCACCCAAATTTGCCTGGATTAGAGAAAAAGCAGTATTCTGGGCTGCAACGGGTGGGACATCCTTTTATAGCGAAGATTTAACAGACGCTTGCTTTGACGGTGCAGATTTAAGACACACTGATTTTAGAAAAGCAAATCTAACCCGTACTAGTTTTAAAGGTGCAACTGGTTTAGAACTAGCACGACTGCAAGGAACTATATTAGAAAATCCTAAAGTTAGAAAACTGCTAACAAATAATAACGGTTATGGTGAAGATTTTACAGAAGCAAATTTATACGGCGCAAATCTGAGAAAAGCAGATTTAAGAGAAGCGATTTTAGTGAAAGCTCAACTATTAAATGCAGATTTATCAGGAGCTTTTCTAACAAATGCTTGCATACAAGACTGGAATATTAACCATAATACTCGTTTTGAAAATGTTGATTGTCAGCGTGTCTATCTAAAGTGTAGCCACAGTGGACATTTTTTAGAGCCAAAACCAGACAGTGGAGAGTTTCAACCAGGTGAATTTGAAAAATGGATTACGGATGTCAGAGATACAATTGACTTAATTTTTCAAAATGGATTGAATTGGAGAGCCTTTGCATTTTCTCTCACTCAAACTGCTCTGAATAATGAAGGAGTAGATTTATCTGTTCGCAGTATTGAAAATAAAGGTGATGGCGTAGTTGTCGCTAAAGTAGGCGTTTCTTTAGAAACTAACAAAACTGCTCTTCACGAAGAAATCACAAATCATTATCATGAAGCAGTAAAAGCAATTGAGGCGAAGTACCAACTCGTGTTGCAAGCCAAAGATGGGGAAATAGAGCGATTAAGAAACTTTTATGATTCTCAACAATATTTTATTCAAGGATTAATTACGAGTATTGCTGAACCTAGAGGAAAAGTCCTGATTCAAGGTGAAAGCAATCGTGTATACATGATGAATCAAGCAGGAGATATTATGGAAAACAATAATGAAGGTATCAACATAGGTGGAAATGTCGGTGGAAATATAGACACTGGTGACAAAATATCTGTGGGCGGAGATATGAACCTCACTGCTTCCAGTTTGACAGGCTCTCTCAATAACGTTACCAACACAATTCAGCAGTTAAGCGATATTAAAACTGAAAGTAGTGACCAGCTAGCAAAGATTTTAACTATCCTACAAAAATCTATTACAGAAGATTCTGTGCTTTCGGACAGTCAAAAGGAAGAGGCGCTTGAAGCAGTGGAAACAATAGCAGAAGAAGGGAAGAAGCCACAAGAACAACGTACTGTCAAGTTTTGCAAAATGGCTCTAAATGCCCTTAACGGTGTAGCAGCAACTGTCACCGATGCCAGTAAACTAGCTGAAGCTCTCAAAAACTATCTGCCTATGCTAACCAAATTATTGGGTATTTGAAAATCTTTCATAAGCAATACCACAATCTACAATTTATACTCACGATCGTTATTTACCTCCCACTAAAATATTAAATTGCCAAATCAGAGAATCCATGATTAATGAAGGTTCCATTCTCAAAAATTGCCACAAGCTAGACAGGAAAAGAGTTTCCAGACAATCTTGCAGAAAAGGTAGAGCTTTTGCATAGGAATCACAAAATTGTTCGTCATTTGAAAATCTTTCATAAGCAATACCACAATCTACCCTCCCCCCCTTATCAGGGGTCACAGCTAGCCCTAAACTGAAGGTGAGAGTTGAAGAAAGGCAGTCGGGAGAAATCTTGTGAAAAGAGTTTTGGCAATAATTCTTGGAGGGGGTGCAGGTACCCGCCTTTATCCACTCACCAAATTACGCGCTAAACCAGCCGTACCAGTAGCTGGAAAATATCGTTTAATCGATATTCCTGTCAGTAACTGTATAAACTCAGAAATATTCAAAATCTATGTTCTGACGCAATTCAACTCAGCTTCGCTGAATCGCCACATTGCCCGTACTTATAGCTTTGCTGGTTTTACAGAGGGTTTTGTAGAAGTTCTAGCTGCACAGCAAACGCCAGAAAACCTCAACTGGTTCCAAGGTACAGCTGATGCGGTTCGCCATTACTTATGGTTGGTAGAAGAATGGGACGTAGACGAATATCTTATTCTTTCCGGTGACCACCTGTACCGCATGGACTACCGTCATTTCGTACAGCGTCACAGGGAAACAGAGGCTGATATTACTCTCTCGGTACTACCTATTGATGAGCGCCGTGCTTCTGACTTTGGCTTAGTAAAAATTGATGAGTCTGGTAGGATAATCAATTTCAGCGAAAAACCCAAAGGTGACGCTTTACACAAGATGCACGTTGATACAACTGTACTGGGATTGACACCAGAACAGGCTCAAGAACAGCCCTACATCGCCTCAATGGGGATTTATATCTTTAAAAAAGAAGTTTTGACTAAGCTGTTGAAAGAAGCTTCAGAACGGACGGATTTTGGAAAAGAAATTATTCCCGATGCCTCAAAAGATTACAACGTTCAAGCCTACTTATACGATGGATACTGGGAAGATATCGGAACAATCGAGGCATTTTATCATGCTAACTTAGCACTGACCAAGCAACCTCAGCCGCCCTTTAGCTTCTACGATGAACAAGCGCCAATTTATACTCGCGCTCGTTACTTACCTCCCAGTAAAATGTTAGATTGCCAAATCACAGAATCCATGATTGGTGAAGGTTGCATTCTGAAAAGTTGTCGCATCGAACATTCGGTGTTGGGAGTGCGATCGCGTGTTGAAGCTGGTTGCGTTATCCAAGATTCCTTAATCATGGGAGCAGATTTTTATCAACCATTTGCGGAACGTATGTCAGACTGCGAAACTGGGGAAATTCCCTTAGGTATTGGTGCTAACACAACGATTCGTCGTGCCATCATCGATAAAAATGCCCGCATAGGTTGTGATGTGCGAATTGTCAATAAAGACAACGTCCAAGAAGCTGAGCGCGAGAATCAAGGCTTCCACATAAAAAATGGTATCGTTGTCGTGCTCAAAAGTGCTGTCATTCCCGATGGAACGATTATTTAGTCACTAGTTAGTAGTTAGTAGTTAGTAGAACAACCAACAACTAACTACTAACAACCAACGACTAACGAATGACAAAGAACAATGGACATAGGCTGCAGTTAATTTTGCTGATAGGTCTTCCTGGTAGCGGTAAGTCCACTTTGGCAAAGCAATTGCTAGCAGAATGTCCTTGGGTGCAACTCATTTCTACTGATGCTATCCGGGGACAACTGTTTGGTAATGAAGCCCTTCAAGGACCTTGGCTATTGATTTGGCAGGAAATTTTGCGGCAATTTCAGCAAGCGCTAGCCGCAGGTGGTACAACAATCTACGATGCCACCAATGCCCAACGACGCCATCGCCGTGAACTCATTACCATAGCACGCGAATTAGGCTTCACCCATATTATTGGGGTGTGGGTAAGAACCCCAGTATGGTTGTGTATAGCACGCAATAAAAAACGGGAACGTAAAGTGCCAGAAGATGTCATATTTCGTATGTATCGTCAACTTCGCGATGCCCCTCCAAGCCTAGAGGAAGGGTTTGATAATTTGATTTATTATTCTCCGGAAGCTCAGGAGTACGGGAATTGCGCTCGTGTAGCGAGCAAGAACCGCACTTGAGTTTATTTAATATTTGTTAATTTATTAACAGAGTATATGTACCGGAATTATATCTGGAGCACTATCTCGTATTTCTTATTGATTAATATTAACGTTAAATTTTTAGAGGAGGCTGGTAGATGGCTGCAACTGACTTTAAGGATTATTACGCAACTTTGGGCGTTAGTAAGACTGCCAGTCCAGAAGAAATCAAACAAGCCTTTCGCAAATTAGCCCGAAAATATCACCCCGACGTCAACCCAAACAACAAACAAGCTGAGGCACGCTTTAAAGAGGTCAACGAAGCATACGAAGTTTTGTCAGATCCGGACAAACGCAAAAAGTATGACCAATTTGGTCAATACTGGAAACAAGCGGCTGATGGCTTCCCGTCTGGTGCTGGTGTTGATATGGGCGGTTTTGACTTCAGCCAATATGGTAGTTTTGATGAATTTATTAACGAGTTATTAGGGCGCTTTGGGGCTAATGGTACACGCGGTGGACGGCAAACTTATTACCGCACTTCCACAGGTGGACCTAGTGGTTTTGGCGGTTTTAATGATTTTAATTTTCAGGATATGGGTACTGCTGGCACTACCCAAGATAGTGAAGCCGCGATCGCTTTGACTTTTTCCGAAGCGTTTAATGGTGTACAAAAGCACCTCAATCTCGGCAACGAAGTTATTGATGTCCGCATACCCGCAGGTGCTAAACCTGGTAGCCGTCTACGTGTACGCGGCAAAGGACCAATAAGTCCTTTCACCCAACAACGTGGCGACTTGTATCTAAAAGTTGAAGTTCAACCGCACTCTTTCTTCCAGTTTGAGGGCGATAACTTGGTGTGCGAAATACCAATTACTCCAGACGAAGCCGTTCTAGGAGCCTCAGTTGAGGTACCTACACCTGATGGTTCAGTGAGTGTAAAACTTCCTGTTGGAGTACGTTCTGGTCAATCTCTGCGCCTGCGTGGCAAAGGCTGGCCTCTCACTCGGGGTGGACGCACTGACCAGTTAGTGAAAGTCGCTATTGTTCCACCAAAAGACATCAGCCAGCAGGAGCGGGAGTATTATGAAAAAATCCGCGCTATGCGTACTTTCAATCCCCGCTCGCATTTGCAGAATATTAGACTCTAAAGATTTTGTATTGGGATTTGTTTGTTGTAGAGACGCATCATGACGCGTCTCTATATTTTTGTTGGTTGTCAAAAAGAATCACTAACCAGAGAGCCGGTCCACTACTAATATACGTTGACAAAAACTGGAGGATATGCATTGCAAAAAAACACTATTTTAGGCACTTACCAGTAAATAAATATCCAGCCGTCAAACTAGATCTCTCGTCGTAGTCCCAATATTCGGACATACGGCTGGATATTTATTTTTATGGATCTCCCTTAGGTGAAACATCTGGGTTAAAAATATGAATGAGATACGCATGATTGCGTCTGCGCTCTGCGCAATCACCAGAAATTACGACCAGAATATTTCGCCAATGCACACCCATATTCTAGATCTTGTGTCAATCACTTCTACTAGACCAGCTCTCTAGGGCTGCCTACGCCTCAATTGTATTGAGCCAGCAATTTCTCTACACTCGCGTTGTGGTCAAGGAAGGAAAATAAATGCTTGTAGCAAAGCTTACCTTCTTTATCTAACACAAATTGTGCTGGTAAGGGCACTCCTAACGCTTGTCCGACTTTATAGGCACGAAACACACGACAGCTTGGATCACTGAGCAACGGCATTTTTAGACCTAAATCCGTCACAATTATTTGACTTTGCCGTTCGTCGGTACTAGTCATCATGAAAACTTTTATGCCCCGATTTTGAAATTGCTCGTAGTTTTCATTTAAGAATTTGATATGAGGATAGCAAAGAGGGCAATAATGCTTTTCTGTCAAGATACGAGTAAAGGCAAGTAATACGGGTAGCTTACCTCTATAATCAGACAACTTCACTAAAGTGCCATGAGTGATATCTGGCAATTGGAAATCTGGTGTTGTATCTCCCAATTCCAACATATTGGATGCTGGAATCGGTAAAAAGTTACGGAAAAATCGTTCATTGAATAAGTCACTAGAAGCAGTTGAAGTTACCATCTTTTTATCCCAGATATAATTAAATTTTTAATAAAAAACCACAGATGTACACAAAAATTCACAAAATAATTAGTAACTTGTCACTCGTAATTTATTATAGTTATAGATTACGAATTATCAATTACGAATTTGATTTGCCTGTGTTTATCTGTAGCTAAGCTTGAGTAAAGTTGTAGTAGCACACGAGCGTGCTACTACGACCCTATGACCTTTGAAACCTAAACAGCAGCGAAGTAAACTTTGGACTTCACTGGATCGGGAACCATTGTCTTGTCGCCTGGTTGCCAGCCAGCAGGGCAAACTTCATCTGGGTGGGACTGAACGTATTGAATGGCTTGCAAGGTTCGCAGGGTCTCATCAACGTTGCGACCAAAAGCTAGGTTGTTGATGGTAGCGTGTTGTAGAACACCCTCTTTATCAATAATGAACAAACCGCGCAAGGCAACACCAGCTGCTGGGTCAAGCACATTGTAAGCTGCGCTAATTTCTTTCTTGATGTCGGAAACTAAGGGGTAGTTGAGGTCTCCGACACCACCAGACTTGCGATCCGTTTGAATCCATGCTAAGTGAGAGAACTCACTATCAACAGAAACACCAAGGATTTCAGTGTTAAGATTCTTAAATTCTTCGTAGCGATCGCTAAAGGCTGTGATTTCAGTGGGACAAACAAAGGTAAAGTCTAGAGGATAGAAAAACAGCACAACATACTTGCCGCGATAGTCGGAAAGTTTAATGGTTTTAAATTCCTGATCTACCACAACTGTGGCTGTAAAGTCGGGAGCCTGTTGACCTACACGGAGGCATCCTTCTGATGGGTAAGTGAGAGGCATTAACCTAATTCTCCTTCAACTTATATCTGTTTAGTATTGCCGGAGTTCGGGCAGGTAAATCTCACCCGTTCTCGTCATCATCCTTCTCTTGTCACCAGACGCACTCGCGTTTGGGTATCTCCTATGTCTTATGTCCAGAAGACACGCTGCGCGTGTACCCGTAAGCGGGGGTGCTTTGCGCTCAGCGCGTTAGCTCCTCTTCTAGGAGGCACAGAGAGACGCTTTGCTGTGTTGGCGCAAGCCTCCGCAGAACTTACGCGAGTTAAGAGGGCGTAGGAAAACGCTACTTGCACTCTTTGCGAGAGAACCTCCAAAGGTGAAGGGCTGCCCCTCCTACTCCGATTGGCTCGCCTAATGCCTGCAACAACGCTGCGCCAACAGGACTGGACTCACAATTTCATTACGATCTGTTACAACTATATCATACTCATAACGATTTTGAGTAGAAAATGGATGATTTAGATACAAGAGAATGGTTATTAACTAATGGCTTAGGAAGTTTTGCCAGTGGAACAGTTTCTGATGTCCGCACTCGCACTTATCACGGCTGGTTGTTTGCCGCTACTAACCCGCCTTCTGGACGTATGCTGCTGCTTTCGCACCTAGAAGCTAGTCTAGAACTACCAGATAGAGTTGTGGCATTGGGGACAAATTTCTGGGGCAGTGGTCAGATAGAGCCAAAGGGTTACCAACTGCTGCGCTCTTTTGATATTAACCCAGTTCCAAAGTGGATTTGGGGTGAAGACAACTGGCAGTTGACTAGACTTTTGGTCATGCCATATGGGTTGATTGAGGAAGGACAAGACAATTCAAAATGGACTGCGTCCCGCTGCGCTAACAAAATTCAAAATTCAACATTACCATCTCCTTTATCCTCCTCATCCCCCTCATCTCAGTTTTGCCATCGTATCTTAGTTCAGTATCGCTACGAAGGTACACAAACAGCTACATTGAAGCTGCGACTGCTTATAGGCGATCGCGACTTTCACCATCAACAAAAGGTTATTCCAGAATTACAGTTCTCGCAATTGCTGGGACAACAGCAAGTCTGCCTGCAAGCAATAAGTTCTCACAACTTTGGAACACCTTGGCACTTGCGCTGGACGCAAGGAGACTATCAACCAGACGCGTTTTGGTACTGGGATTATAAGCTTCCTGAAGAAACTCTACGGGGGTTGAGCGATCGTGAAGACCTCTACAGTCCTGGTTACTTAACAGTCAAGCTTAGTCCAGGAGATGTGGTGACTGTGGAAGCACAAGTGGGTTTTCCCAGCGAACTGCAAAGTCCCCTGACTTGTGAAACCTTTGCGGAAGTTGTGGAAGCAGAGCAAGAACGGCTGTCTCAGATTTTTGGGTGGGGAGAAATCAATTCAAAATGGACTGCGTCCCGCTGCGCTAACAAAATTCAAAATTCAAAATTAGAAGTCTCTGCCTCATCCTCCTCATCTTCCCAATGCCCATTGCCCATCTCCCCATTTCCTCTCTGGCGACAACTACTACAAGCTGCGGATCAGTTTGTTGTTTATCGTGCTTCTATTGCTGGTCCTACCGTCATTGCTGGATATCATTGGTTTAATGACTGGGGGCGCGGTACTTTGATTGCCTTACCAGGGTTGGCACTTGTTCCACAGCGTTTTGATTTGGCAAAAGGACTGCTGCAAACTTTTGGGCGTTACTGTCATCACGGTTTAATTCCAAATGCATTTCCTGACAAGAGTGGCGAACCGTTTTATAACAGTATTGATGCGGCACTGTGGTGGATCGAAACTTTAGGGCTTTACTTGGAAGCGACCCAAGATTGGCAATTTTTGGCAGAGCAATATCCAGTGGTGCAACAAATCTACAAAGCTTTTATTGGTGGTACGCGCTATAATATACAGCTTGATGTTACCGATGGGCTAGTTGGTTGGTATGCTCCTGGTGTAGCTCTTACCTGGATGGATGCGATAGTAGAAGGGCAGCCTGTCACACCCCGTCGTGGTAAGCCAGTGGAAATTAATGCTTTGTGGTATTCTGCTTTATGTTGGGCAAGTCGATGGGCAGAAATCTTGAGCGAACAAGAAGTTATGCTTGACCGAGCGCGTCTTGCTAAGCAAGCCTTGCGTTACACTCAGCTAGCACAACAAGTGAAAGCTTCTATGCAACAGTACTGGAATCCTCAACTGGGTTACTTGTACGACATCATTGAACCAGATGATCGCCGAAATTCTCAGATTCGCCCAAATGCCGTTTTGGCACTTTCGCTTTCACATTGTGCGTTCTCTCAACAGCAAGGGCAAAATATTCTTGACCTAGCGCGTTCTTGCTTGCTCACTCCTTATGGTCTTCGCAGTCTCGCTCCCACAGATCCAGAATACATTGGCAAATACAAGGGTAACCAGGAAAAACGCGATCGCGCTTACCACCAAGGTACAGTGTGGAGTTGGTTGATTGGTCCTTTCATCCGTGCGAGTGAGCGTTTTTACCCTGAAAAACCATTACCCTTTGATTGGCAACCCCTGCTCAAACACTTTTTATCTGATGCCTGTCTTGGTTCTATTTCCGAAATTTTCGATGGTGATAAGCCACACACACCGAGAGGAGCTATAGCTCAAGCTTGGTCTGTTGCTGAGGTCATTCGACATTTAAAGATGTAAAAACGAACTCAAAAAGAATGAAAATAGAATTGTTTTTTCTGTCTTCTTTTTTCTGTCTTCTTTTTTCATTTGTGAGTGGCTCAGGTCAGACTCGAACTGACGACCAAGGGCTTATGAGTCCCCTACTCTAACCAACTGAGCTACTGAGCCATATATTTTTTCTCTGCTTTAGTTTAGCATACAAAAATAAGTGTATGGCAACAGCAAATGATTTGCATCAAACTCATTTGATACTCTCCCATTTCCTCACATATACCAAAAAAAGCAAAAGAGGGAGTCTAGCTCCCTCTATAAAATAAGCAATCACAGATTGCCAATGACTACAGACGTGCTACTGGCAGAAAAGCTATTGGGTTGACTGCACCTCTGCCAGTTGGATGGATTTCAAAATGACTATGCGGACCAGTACTGTAGCCAGTGCTACCCATCGCCGCAATGATTTGACCTTTATGTACTTGTTGACCAGCTTGCACCAAAAGCTTGCTATTGTGACCATAGCGAGTCATGCTGCCATCGGTATGACGGATATCCACAAGGTTGCCATAGCCACCACTGTTCCAGCCTGCCTTTTCTACGATACCGTCAGCTGATGCGTAAATCGGCGTGCCAGTTGAGTTAGCAATGTCAATTCCCTTGTGCATTCTTCCCCAGCGCATACCAAAACCAGAGGTCAGAGTGCCCTTTGCAGGCCAATTGTAAGCTGTGGTAGAGGTAGACGGGGGAGGTGTATTCTCGTCAATTGGTCTTGGCAGATATCTATCGACTGCTGCCAAAGGTGGTAACTGTGGAGAAACTGTACTTCCCCGCATAGAGCCAAGGGAGCGAGAGGCATCAACTCCCATCGGAGGTGTTCCTATCGCTTGATTTGGTAGCAGTTCTGGATTAATTGGTTCGTTTGTAGGTATTCGATTAGCACGGTATACTCGTTTACCTGGTTTGCCATCATAGTTAGGTGCTATCGGTCTGGGAACAGGTATCACAATTGCAGCGTTGTTCTGTTCAGTCACAGGTATTTGCACTGCTGCATCATTTGGTTGGGGAACAGAAATTGGTATCGCACCATCATTTTGATTGGAAACGGGAACCGCTGCTGGGATTTCATTAGCTTCAAACCTCTCTGGCACAAATGTATGACCAGTTTGCTGAGAGCGGTATTTCTCCCGTAATTTCTCAATCTCCAATTGCAAGCTGCGGAGACGTTGATTCTTTTGTACCTGTTTTGCTGTCGCAGCAGTTGGTCTTTGTGCCAATTGAATTTCTGTAAAAACTTTTGGCACTGGGGCATCACCACCAACACCATAAGATGCGACAACACCAGAAGTTTGAGAACTTTTGATAGTATTTTCTGCTAAGTTAACAGTCGTTGATTCAATGTATGACCGAAACTTGGTGTTACCAAGTACTGGTGTCGGAACGGTTACACTTGTATCTCCTGGCTTCACTTCGTATGTTGTTGCAGTTGCCGTTTGTGCTACTGCTGATGGTGCAACAACTGCTGCTGAGTCTGGTACTGATGACGCCTGCACTTGTGACCTTTGCTTTAACCTCGACACGAGGCTTGCTTTGCTAATATCGCTGGTCGCATCCGACTGCTCTGTAGCACTGAGACTTGTGCTTGTCTGTGGTATTGTCTCAGCCATAGTCATTGGCTGTAAGAACCTAGTCGCTGCTTGTTGTGATAAATCTTTGGTTTCCTCAGACCTCCATTGAGCCAGACTTTTTCTTAAACGGTTTGATTTTTCCTGTAATCGATTGAGAGCGAATTCTTGCTGCGCTTTCAGTTGAGCATTGACTTCTGGCTCTGGTGTGTTCTTTTGGGCTGTTTCTAATCGAGCAGATATGGAGGATACCCTTCGTACGCCTGCGATCCCATCAGCATTAGAGAGTGCTTGTGCTCCTAGCTTTCTGGACTGTTGTACGTTGTTTTTTTCCCAGGCAATGTTTCGTTCCTGTGCCACTTGAGGCGAACTTGGAACTACCACTGGTGCAGACGCTTGCACGGACATCCTGCTTGCCTCCACTTGCCGTTTCGCTCTGGTGGTGGGTCCAGTTAAGTGTGAAATGGCTGTTGGTTCCACTACAGCAGGATTTTCTGGTGTGCTCACTGATGAGACGGCTTGCGACTGTAGTTTCTTGGTGGAAGTAAACTTCACCTGGGCATCAGAAGTAGGAATCGTTGAGGTTGTATTTTGATTACCTAATGCCTCCGCTGCTGCAGCTTGATCGCTTTGTCGAGTCACCAAAAGGCTAGTTGCTCCCATTGATATTGCCAAGCCAATCATTGCAGCTGTTGTTGGCACACGACATTGGTTAATCCTTGGATGAACTGCGTCTGTTGGTTCCACTGGAGCACCATCACTTGGGGTATTTTCCAACTCAGCTTTCACTCTCTTTTTCAATGCTCGTTTCAAAGACGACCTCCTATGATCACGCTTCGCTTAACTGACCTCAATTTCTCAGTCTGAATAGTCAATGATTTAGATCACTACAAGCTATAGATCAATACCACATACTCCAGAGATAATTAGCAAGATTAACCTGGTTCTCCAATTTAGACAAGTTATTTTCATACCATAAATTTACGTGTTGGCTTGTTCTGTTCACACCTCACAGTTTTCCCCACATAGACTACATCAGTTTTCTTCTTTACAGTTTGCGCCTTTATTGCTAAAGCCGCCCAACTGACAATGACACATTAGACACGTCTTCTGCTGCTTTGAGCAATTGGATGCTGCGACTTCAAGAAATAGCACTACACCTTGCTGTAGATATTTTTTAGAGTTGTAGATATCTTTGGTGAGTTTTTCTATCCCAATCCGCCTCTTTCTCCACACGAGACTTTACGTTGATTCTTCCCCAAAAACAACCGTATTAACTCGCAAATGTTTTTAGCCAAAATTAAAATGACACATGTAACAAACTAGCTTAAACGCTTGATATGACTGGCTCATGATGTTTTTGTTCCCTGATTAATAGAAACTTCAAATTCATGAAAATCTATCATTCAACTTTGGCTGTCCCTCAAATTCACTATACAAATTTCTTATATAACTCTCTCCATAGTCTTAAGTAATTTTCACTAATTATAACTAGAAATACCATATCACAGTGTATAATATAATTCAATTGTTCTCAAAAACAGTAGTTACATGCACTAAAAAAAAAGGAACCAAAAAAATGTTACCTGTCTTGGGAGAAATGAGCAGGTTCACTCAAGCAATTTGTAACATTTGCTCAGAAATGAATATATAGAAAAAGAGCAATGTATTAGATTTTCTAAATCTACCTTAAGACAGAGGACTTCTCAGGAAAAAATATAAGAAAGAATGAAATATCTCCAAAATTGTATAGAAGCAAAGTACTAGCTCCAAAACGACTTGAATTACTCTAAACCCAACTGACGACGAGCTTCAAATAGACCCACTGCTACGCTCACAGAAAGATTTAAGCTACGAACATTCGGTTCGCTCATGGGAATATAGAGAGTTGCATCACAAGCTGATGTCACCTCATGTGGTAAGCCACTGGTTTCACAACCAAACAGTAACCAATCATTAGGTTGAAACTGAAAATCTATGTACCTACAACTGCCTTTTACACTAAAACCTAACAATCTTCCACCACGTGCCTGATGTACAGACTTAAAGGCTTTCAGAGATTCGTGATAGTACAGTTTGACATAAGGCCAGTAATCTAAGCCAGCTCTTTTGAGGTAGCGATCGCTAATTTCAAACCCCAAAGGTCCTACCAAATGTAATTCAGTGCCTGTAGCAGCACAAGTGCGAGCAATGTTACCTGTATTGGGAGGAATAAGGGGGTTAACTAAAACGACCTGCGGCATTTGTGTAGCAATAAGTATATTGAAAAAAGCAGTATATTATTTTTTTTTAATCTACCTTAAGACAGAAGGCTTTTATAGTTTTTATTAATGTCCATCACTTATATTTTTTGATTAGAAATTTTAAATAGATATGAAATAGATCTCAGAATATCTGAGAGACAGACTGAGATTTATCATGATTTATTAAGTTATATGTAGCTGTCTTACACAAAACTTATTATCTTACACAAAATGTGTTATTCTAACTAACTATTGATGAAGTTCAGACTAAGCAACCAGAGGCGAACACAATTTGTCTTCTAGTTCCACTTCGCATTCACTGGTTGCACGGATAGCCTGAGTGAGAACGTGCCTTTCACTCAAGCCAAGTGCATGCAATTGCAGCCATTTTTGAGCTTCATTGCCTTCGCGCAAGATTTTTTGTAATGGTGAAAGGAAACAGGCAAAGCCACGCTGTTTAGCGATCGCCCAGACTTCTTGATATATTTCAGCAATCCAATCTCTAGCTAAGAGACTTCTACCATCTTGCCAATGCCTGAGTTGAGCATCAAGACTGGAAGTTGCAGCAGCAGCTTCATTGGCATAGGTTAGGGAGATAAGCTCGTCTGGCAAGAATTGACTTTGGATTAACGGATCGAGATAAGGATCATTGATAACTTGCACTAGACGCGCCTCTAGTAAGGCTGTTATCGCCAGTAAAGCAATAGGATCTGTAACTAAATCGCAAATTCGTAACTCTAAGCGATTTAAGTCATAAGGACGGCGATCGCCATTTGGTCGCACTGAGATCCAAAGATGACGGACATTTTGCATAGTCCTAGCCATCAACTGGTTTTCCACCCATTGAATGTGATGAGCGTGGCTTTCAAATAAGGGGACTCGAGAAGGCGTTTGCGGAAAAATACTCCAGCGTGTGGAATGATAACCAGTTGCTTTGCCATTCAAGAAGGGAGACGAGGCACTTAGAGCAAGGAATAAAGGTGCTTCTACCCTTATAACCCGACACGCCCGCATTAATACTTCTGGGTCGTCAATTCCCACATTGATATGAACGCTAGCGGTTACGACTTTAGTACCGTATGTTTGCTCAATGTAGTCATGATAAGGATTTGTTGGGTCAGAGCGAAAAAAGCGATCGCCTCCACCTAATGACAGAGTGCTTCCTGGAATGAGCGTGTAATCACCCAATTGCTTGATGAAGTTCCTCAGTTTGAGCCGAGGACGCAGCAAGGCACATAAAAGCTGGTCGTAATTCCGTGCTGGTGCAGTTATATATTCGACGTTTCGACTATCTGGCTCCCGGACAAATCCATCCAAAGACGCAACAATCTTGTCGGAGAGTCCGACGATATCACCATTGCGCGTGCCAGTATACATCTCAATTTCAAAGCCTTTCAATAGCACTGGTTTGTTCTCCTCGGCTCTCCTTACCTCTAGATTGTATCGAACGCGACGGAATTTGTGCTTATGACGTTAGAGTGAATTAACAGTTGGGGTAACGGATGACAAACGGATACAACGGTGGCAACGGATGAAGTAACAGATGTAACGCATGGGTTAGACAATTTATCCGTTACATCCGTTATGCCGAAGGCTATTCGTTGCTCAATTTAAGCCCCAAGATAGTGTATGCCTGCAACAGGAAAGTTTAATCTGAGGCGTGTAATATTGGGAAAACAATTATGTCCAGCAACGAAACAACTCCTAATCAAGCCGAAAAGACAAATCCACAAAGCGAGGAATCGCAATTAAGTCCTGAAATACGTGACAGAATTAAACATCCTCCAAAAATAGATGATGTTATGTTGGATCAATCGCCAGAAGAACGTAGAGGTAACCCAGCTTTAGTTCCTCAAATGCTGGATGAACCAAGCGATGAAATTATTGGGTTTACTAAAGAGTAGCAAGGATACAATTTCATTGAGAATCTCACTGCTCACTTTACTCGCCCTATGCTACCAGTCATCTATTCCGACGAGTTTCTGGATCACAAGACTGGGTTTTTCCATCCAGAAAGACCAGAACGTCTGACGGCGATCGCCACCGCTTTAAAACAAGCTGCATTTGCAGAACAACTTGAATGGCGCTTACCAACTTCACCCCAGAAGCGCCATATCATCTCTGTGTTGGAACAAGCACACACCCAGCGCTACATCAAAAAAGTCCAAGAAATTGCTCTTTCTGGCGGTGGTTATTTGGATGGAGATACGCCTGTTTCTGTGCGCAGTTATGATGTTGCTTTGTTGGCGGTTAGTGCTTGGTTGGATGGAGTTGATGCTGTGCTGGAAACTGGCAAACCAGCTTTTGTCTTAGCGCGTCCACCAGGACATCACGCTGAAAGTCATGCGGGGATGGGGTTTTGCTTGTTTTCCAATGCAGCGATCGCTGCTCTGTATGCTCTGCAACAACCAGAAATTCACCGTGTTGCCATCCTTGATTGGGATGTGCATCACGGTAATGGTACGCAAGCGATAGTAGAAAATTATCCACAAATCATTTACTGTTCTCTGCATCAGTACCCCTGCTATCCAGGGACTGGACATCATACAGAGAAGGGTCTTCATAATAATGTATTGAATTTACCTTTTCCTCCTGGTAGCGATATTGAAATATATCAACCAGTTTTTGAAAAAAAGGTTGTGCCCTTTTTATCCAGTTTTCAACCAGATTTACTGATTGTGAGTGCAGGTTACGACGCCAACGCCGATGACCCCTTAGCTAGTATAAATTTGCAACCACAAGATTATGGTTTATTCACAAATTATTGTCTAGGAATAACTCGTAAAATTCTGTTTGGCTTGGAAGGTGGTTATGATTTTGACGCACTTTCCAAATCGGTTTTAGCAACAATTGAACGTTGCGTCGCCTAGGCAGTGAATCAGAAAATGAGGACATTAAGGGCATCAGATAAATTCAGGGAGATAAATTGAGGAAACTTTTCAAAATTTGAAAAATTTCTTGAACTAACTCAGTCTGGCAAATGAACTATTCATCGGAACTTCTTCTATGTGGCACTGCCATATCTTGGAAAACCGAAAAATACGATATTTTGTAACATCAGGATGACCTATCGTCCTCTTGCTGAATTCCATAATCAGAAGTCACAACTCCACAGGCTAATCGTCCCCCGCCTGTTTCTGCTGCCGTTCCGCCAGCTTTTTGCTGATCAGGCAACTGGTGAATGATAATTGCACTACCATTGTCGTCAAACACGCTGAGGGGACCTTCACTCAAGGTCACGCGACTAGTCAGCGCATAGTACGTTGCGTGTCCATGCTCATCCACTACCAAGTTCGGCAAGTCACCCATATGGTATGGATGGTTCTCCTGTACGGGAAGTTCTGAACCGAAAGGACCCGGGTCAAAATGTCCACCAGCGGTAGTAAAAGCTGGTTGAGCATCAGGTTCGCACAAGCCCACACCATGAATGTGGAATCCGTGTAGACCGGGAGTCAGTATTGCCGGATTGCCTTGAATTGTGGCTTGAATCCCTACCAACCCATTCTTTCGCTGCGTCAGGATAAGGCTGCCAGTAATGTCTGCACCCGCAAGCTCGACTCGTGCTCCAAGTGGACTATATGCCAAGCTCGGTAGTCCCAATACAAGGGAGCAGACGAGTACCAAGCAAAGAGTGATACCAAAGAGAAACAAAGATTTTTGCTGTGAAAACTTAATCATCATAACTTCCTACGGGAATAATAAATAACTTGATTTAAATTCTACATTCCGTAGGACTCTCAGTAAGTAAAGAATATTTTAGAAATTATATATTGACAAAAAAGGTAAGAAATGTTTGATAAACGCGTCATATCATGTCCGGTTGATTAGTTGTGATTCCCGCAATATCTGCACCCCACCCCTTAATCCCCTCCTGTTAGTAAGGGGAGGGGCGGTTTTGGCGCAAGACAAAACCGGGGTGGGGTTGTGCGGGATTTATAAGCAATTAACCGGACATCATATAAGTCCCTAAGAACTCGCGCTCAAAACCTCATCCTCGTTTTTAGCGTAGCTAAAATGTTTTCGTTTTCCTCTCCTTGAAGGAGAGGGATGCCCGACAGGGCAGGGTGAGGTCAAATCAACGTGGAATTAAAGGAACCAGCTAGGAGGGATTAACGTCGGTGGAATACAGGGAGAACGCTGCACTGTGTACTGGAGGAAATTTAACGTAATGCGAAAGTCCCTATCTTCAGCGAAGCAAGGTAGGGATGAATAGCAGGATACGACGATTGCATCTTTGACCAACAACAACCGTAGGTTGATAAGGGAAAAGATGTATGAGGAGTATC
>JAHHHH010000117.1 GCA_019359415.1 Iphinoe sp. HA4291-MV1
TTGTCCTTACAAACATATCTTTGCTACTGCTTACAGATGCTTAAAAATGCTGACTAATACCGCTTAATCTAAAGTCAAGCTGCATTTCACTTTTCTCTAATTAATGATACTTTCGGCTTGGTTTTATTCAAGCCTTGTTTTGGAATGCTTATTTTTATGAAGACAGTATTTTGATTTAAGTATCAACCTAAAACTAGTGATTAGTTTATCTTTGTTAATGCTGATTTATACTTAATTTATCTTTCTGCTTATACTTGAGTTAATCATGTATAAAAAAAGTCTTACATTAGGTCATGTAAATTTATTTTTTACTGCTTGTGAGAAATCCGGGGTCTGCGCTCTGCGCAATCACTACGAGATAAAGCACATCAGTGGTGGTATTTTCTAGACCATCCAGAAATCCCTCCAGATAATAACCTAGCTGAACGCTCGCTCCGTTTGGCTGTAACGAAACGTAAAGTCAGTGGTGGCTCTCGTTCGATGGAGAGATTTAAACACACTGCTAATTTATTGACGGTCGTACAAACTTGTCGTCGTCAAGGACGTTCTGTTATTGAATTTTTTGAGCAAGCTATAAAAGCCATGGTTCACTCCGATGTACAAGCACCATCTTTAATTTCTTGATTTAGACCTGAATCCTTACCTTGATTTTTAAATCTTGTTGCTAATCCAATCAATCGGTTTTCTACATATTCAAAAGCTTGTAAAGTAATATTTTCTACTTCTCGTCTAACACAACTGCGTTCCACTTTCCAACCATAATGTTCTTCAAAACGTTGACTGGCTTGTCCAAAAGACTCTTCTGCCCCAAAGTCAGTTAAAGCTCGCTTAACATAAGGCGATCGCTCACCTCCCCCTTTACTTAAATGATTATCATTATTATTGTCTTTTCTATATTAAGCGATCGCACTCAACCAACGACTTTTGACCACACCCGCAAATCATAGAATAAAATGTGTCAGTCTGGCTCAAACTAAATCAGCCAATATATCAGTCATCTGCTTTTGCAACTTCTGGCGGTTATCATCGTACTTCATCACAGTGTCAGGCTTGACATGTCGGCTGAATCGCTGGGTAGCTCTGTAATTACCATTGTTCTTGTCCAGCACTGTGGTTATGGAACTATGCCGGACACGGTGTGGTGACATCTTCTTCGTGATTCCAACCTGCTGACAGAGATTATCGACCAACCGCCTGATTGCCTCCCCCGATATCCGTTTACCATTACCGTTATAAGCAATCACTGTAAACATAGGTTCTTTATACTTACTAGCCTTACCGCTCTTCACCAACCAGTCTGCTATCGCTTCCGTAGTTTTGGCTGATAAGTCGATAGTTTGTTTCTGCGTACCCTTACCTTTACCCAAGATTGTCAGGGTACGCGACTGAGCATTAAAATTGCCCACGTTGATGCTGCATATCTCGTTTCGCCTCAACGCATTATCCCATAGCAGCCGCAGGATAGCGTAGTCTCGCTTTCCTTTAAGGGTGGAACGGTCTACCAACGCCAGTACTTTAGCATAATCCGTTGCTGGTATACCCGTCGTATCTCGGTAAGCTTCAACCTTCTCCCCTTTGATATCCTCCAGGGTGAACGTACACACACCCAGCTTTCGCCCCATCGCAGTCATCGACTTGATAGCAGAGATTCGTCGATTAACTGTTGCTTCTGCTAATTCCTTTTTAATGAGATGTGCCTTATACTTTAGCACCACTGCAACAGCGTGTTTTTGCTCTAGATGGAGGAATTCTAGAACCAAATCTCGACTGGGTTCACACCCCGCAATAAATGAGAAGAAATCTTTCAGATCCTTCTCATACGCTTTTTTCGTGTTAGGCGATCGCGTATCACCTAAAAGCTGCTTGATGACATCGGGGTCGTGGTCCAAGCAAAAATTCTCCCCAATGGATTTGACGAGCGAATTCTCCAGAACTGTGATGTTCTCAGGGTGAATGGGCGACATGAGGGGTGTTTTTACCGAGTGTCAAGTCAATAGTGCGGAAAGTGCGATTATCACACTATGATTAACCCTGATTGTCTCTCCAATTGGGCACTGTGTCTACAGGCAGCTCTTGCCAAATCGTATTTTCCATCAACTAAGATATTTTGATTCTGCCAGTAAAAACAGAGTGTAAGTGTTGAGATCACACTTGGCGGTGGATGGCTTGGTAGTCGGTCTGATTGCCCATACCCTCACTCTTAGACGGGTAAATTATCCGTCTTTCCAGCCCCCTAGTGATTAGCGAGCGCCTCTGGCGCTGCGCTCCGCGCAATCGCGTAAGCGCAAGCGCACGCCCAGAGGGCGAACGCGCAGCGTGTCCGTTCGGCGAAGCCGTGCCGCACCGCGAGGGACTCAGCGACTCCCTGCTGGAGCATCACCTATTTTTTTCGGATTTTCCCTACTGCATTTATTGTCTCATTTGTCAATGCGTAAGTCTTGTTCTTGTGATTTTATTTTGAATTTGAATTCCTAAGACTTTACTGCTAAATATGTTGTAGTCTATGCAATCATAGCGGTAAAAATAGGAGTACCAACGGTATCCGAAACTTTTTCACAACCACAAAGTAAAGGGCGTTTTTCTGGAACAGACCATCCTGGAGGGATGGTTAATCCAGTATCTAAAGCTTCTTGGGTGGCGAGAAGTCCAGCGATCGCCTCAGCAATTTCTTTTGGAGTGAGCCATTTTACTCCGTCTGCTGAAATCAGTTGACCACGTGAAGTGGCGCTACGACTCCATATTTGAAGAGCAGCTACAATAAAACACCTATAGATGTTGGGTTGTGCTTTTGAGGCTTCAAGCATAGTTGTCAAAGCCAAATCCCACTTCGTATCTTGAAGACTGATTCCTGCATACTGCTTGCAAACAGTTAGGGCTGTTGTGATATCGGTAAACATTTTTGCCTCTAATAAAAGTATATTTATACTTCGGTTATGGATTCCATCAAGTTTTCAGGCAGTCTAGCTTGAAACAACAAAGAAGTGCTGCTTAAAGAGTCTGACCACAAAGCCAAATCTTTAGAGCCGCGCCCTGCTATCAACCCAAGAGGAAAGAAATTGTCTTGGTAGTTTTGACGATAGATTTCTCGCAAATCTGTAAGAACAAACCAATCAAAGCACTGATTGTGAGCGATCGCCGCTCTTATACCTTGTTCGTCAATAAGCCGCCAGGTATTTACTGGATCTTTCATAAACAAATCTAGATCCATTGTTATTTGCAACCAAGCAAGCATGGGCATGTTGGTTTGTAAGTGATTGTTTATTTTAATACCATTCCAAATTTCTTGACGAGTGAAAGAAGTAATGGGCTTGAGTGCTTTTAGGAAATCTTCTTCTCTTGTCATGTGAAAAACTTTCTTTTAATGTTTTTTAAGTCGCTTTGACATTCTCCAACTGTTTATACACCAACTAAGGTAGCGTCTTTCTCCATTGTTGCTTAACCACTCACTAAAACTTTCTTCTAAATCATTGGCTTGAACATACTCCTTATATCTTCCAAAAGATAACTTTGCATCTATGTATTGCCACCAATCTTTTGGCGCAACATCCACCCAACTCACTGATTTATCAGTTACAAAATCAAAGTAAAGTTGCTGCAACTCTCTTGGGGGAATATATTCAGGAAATGTTAAGTCTTTCATGTAAATAACATCGGGTTAATTCTGCACGCATCCAATGCGTTATAAGCCAATGATAAGGCATCTGTAATGTCGTTTACTAACGGCTTAGGGGTTCCATCAAAGCCGTGCAAGGCGTCTCTCGCCACATCGTTCCATTTCCCTGCTAACATCTTGACATTACCTCGCATGGCTTCTGATGCAATGGGTTTTGCTCTGACAACCTTGCTGCCTGTAGGTTTAATGCCGTCAGCATTAAATTTTGTCAGTCGTGCTTTTAGGTATTCAGTGACTCGTTTCCCAGAAGAACCACCTTCTTCCTCCCAACGAACTGCAACAGAGGAATAAGCAAGGCGATCGCCCCAAATCGCATTATCTTGCTCTGCTATTTGAATAAGCAAATCATCCCCACTGGAAGTACTTAGTTGTTGAGCTTCTACGTCAAGAATGATGTACGTCTCATTGAATTTGCCCAAAAGTACTCCGGCTGTGTAGAATGCTGCATCATTGACTGTGCGATCTGTTGCCGCTAAGTCCCATGCTCGCACAATGGTGTCAAAGTAGATAGGTAATTCATCAGAAGTGATAATCTCAAACCATTCACGTCTGAAAAACTTCCCACCACCTTTAATGTCTAAAGGCTCACAATCTAATTCTTCTGAGCTACCAACTCCATACAAGTTATAAATACTTTTTACCCAATCATTTTGAGCGGTTATTGACCATTTTTGTTTGCTTACTTGAAAAACACGACGGCATAAACCGTCTGCGATCGCCTGTCTAAAAGTTATTTTTATTAATTTATAATCAAGCTCTTTTTTTCTAATACGTTCACACAGTTTATTAAATGGGTTTTCTTTGCCATTATGGGTACTATTAATAACAACCTTAAACCCCCATATTAAAGTTGCCAAAGCTGACTTAAGCACGGCTTCTAAATCATCCATGAAAGCGCTTTCATCTAATATCAAATCACCCTTACGACTACGCAGATTGGAGGGTCTAGAAGAAAGTGCTACTATTTTGAATCCTGATGTGAAACGAATTCTAAAAGTTAAAATAGAGCGATCGCCATCAGAAATAACTCTTGTGTCAAACTGAGTTGCTGCAAGATTATAAGCTTTGCAAAACCAGGCTGCATCAGAAATAAATCCCTCTGTCATTTGATAGTTATAACTCAGATAAAAAACATCATTTCCTGAGTTACTAGCTGCTTTCATGGCTGCCCACCCCGCAAGCAACCAAGAAATTCCAATGCGTCTACTTTTTTCTACAACGATAGCTTGATGTTTATCAATAGCTTGCCAAGTGTATCGTTGATAAGGCAGAAAGAATGGCTCATCACCTCTAAAAGTTTTTGATTCTTCAGGTACTGGTAAATCCTCAACAGGAAACATCAAAGAATTGTGATGTTCTTTGGTATTTTTAGTCAACTTCTTTTTGTGTTTTGGTAATAGCATAAGATTGCATAAAATTCTGCAATCTTAGCTATAAACTGAATCAAGCTCTTGATATTCAGTTTCGTCTGTGGTTATACCCAATAGTTTACTCTTGATACTGTTAGCTGCTTCGTCAGTTAAACCTTGAGATGCTTGTTCTCGTTCTGGTGGAATTGTCGGATCTATGACTAAGTAGCCTGCTGCTGTTACCATTGCGATCGCCTGATTTATATCTGCGATCGGATTAGGTAAAATCTTATTCAATACCCAAGCTGGGGTAGGTCTTCTTTCTACATTTACTGTTGTTTCAGTTAATCTTATACGTACATCCCCTTCTTGTGTTAAAGCTCGCGTTCTTTCCCACCTTATCACTTGCCCTTGCTCTAGCAATTCCATCATTCTTTGTTTTGCAAGCACTTTCATTTTAGGAGGGCAGGTTTCTGAAAAAGTGGTACGTGCGCGTGCAACAGCCTGCCTGAACTGTTCGTTCTTGTTAAGCCATGTATAAAAAGTTTTTTCTCCAATGCCACCTGCCGTGAATCCTGCCTGATCTGTCCCTTCGGCTGCGATCGCATCACAAATTGTTGCTTGTAATTCCGGTGTGTATATGCTTTTCCTGCCCATTGCTATCTATTAAATCTACTTAAGAGATAGTAACGTCTTCTAGGAGAAGATTGCATAACTTTACTCACTCTTCTTCAATCGAGTTTTAACGCATTCTCTACATGTAATATTTTGTAACAAAATAAAGCCGTCTTTTATTTCATTGTCCCTGCCAGAAACAGGCAGGCTTCTAAAACCCTACATTCATCGTTGGGATATACAGAACAACGCAAAAAGCCTGCCTGTTTCTGGTACGTGTTAGACCCAATTATAGACGGTTAGAAGAGCTTAAGTTGATGGTTGATGATTTATGCAAGTGTGTACGTGTTGTTTTCAATTTTTACTGTGTAGCCTCGCTTTGCTGCCGTCATCAGAATAAAAGGAGGGGTAGAAGCATCAGGTGGTAGTTCAAGGAATTGTATCACACCTGTTAAATCAAAAACCAAAGGTCGTTTGTTGTCTTTTGCTGCCTGTACATCTGGACGATAAAAATCTTCTGATTTTTTCTGAAAAACAGACTCAAAAGCTTTTTTAAACTGCTCTTCTGGCTCACCCTCTGGAATCTGAATAGAATCAATATCTATTGTTGTAGTTGTTATGGTGTCTTCTGAAGGTTCTTCTGTAATCTCTTCTTCAGATACACTCTCAATTTCTACAACAGGCACACCAAATTCATTGATGGTTACTGTCTCTTCTTCCTTTACTACCTTCTCTTTCGAGGCTTGCTCTTGCGGTGAATCTTCTCCTGAAACTTCCAGAGGTACTTCTTCGTCATCGGATAATTCTTCTATTAAGCTTTCTCTATTACGCTCTAACCAATCTATAGCCTCTTGGGGAGTGTTGAAAATTTCATCAACCTCATGAATGGTAACTGCGTATTTTCTATTCTTTTTTTTCAAGTTTAAATTCAACTCAAGAAACAAGCTTTTAGCTGCCTGGTAAAGTCCGTGAACTGTAGTATCTGCTTCCGGCTTGGCAGAGGACGGAGGCGCTTTAATTTTTGAGCTTGTTGTATCTGTTGTTGTATCTGTAGTGGCTTTTTTGGCACGACTTGATGTGGTTTTGCTGGTTGTTGTTGTCTTTCTGGTTGGCATTTTAGACTCCTTTCTAAATACTACTTATTATGATAGATACCTATTACGGTATTATAGGCATCTATAACTAATTTTAGAAATGCACAGCAACTTGTTGTGCAACAGAAGTGGTATGTTTTCTGGGGATATAAGCTCTTACAAGACTATCAAACATCTTGTTAGTGTCATTTCTTGCTTCTCCTTCCCACAAAGAAAGAAGCTGGGACGAGCCGGAGATGGACGAGCTACAAAAATGATTGCGATAAGCCGAGACTGCTTGTAGTAAACCGTAAGCTGTTTTATAAGCACTACGAGTCGCTTGCCCTAAGTTAACTCCGCGATCGCTAAATAAATTATCAAGCTCACCCTTATAAATTGACATGACAGTCTTGACAATAGGAGGTTGCTTGTCCCAAGGTTTACCAGAATCGCCATAATCCTTAATCAACATGGCTTGCACTTCATCATCAGTTAAAGCTTGGCGAGTCAGTGATTCCAGTTTCTCATTATAATTTTTCAAGCCCTGATGGATAGATGCTAAAAGAACGGTTGGTCTTTTGCTGTTAGCTCCCAAATGAGCACTGATATGACGCAATTTACCGCGAGCTGCGGTTTCACGAGCGACCTGACCATTAGTGCAAATTCTACGAACCGTATAGATTAAAGCCCCTGCACCTTGACCATAATTGTGATGATTGAAAAATACCAAACGCGAATCAATAATATCGTCTCTGTCTAACCACAATTGCCCCCCTAGCTCCTTGGGGATAATTGCAGAGGCAAATATTTTGTGAGTGATAGCAATGCTGGAAGATTGTGATTTAGTTAAATATCCAATTCTTTCTGGAACCATGCCAGTACGGGAGCAAAACTCATTAAAGTTTTTCAAAAAATCTACATTCTGGTAAGGCTTCCATCCAAGAGATACAGGGCTTAGCTCTTCGCCTGTATCGCTACGGTAGGCGGTACGAGTCTTGTTTTTCATCTCCCGACCATCTTTTGTCTGATAACTTCCTTGAGCAACTTCTACTCGCCAATCTAAACGAGACAAGCGCATCTGATCTTCTACAGACATCCCAATCTCTACGTTTATTCCAACTCCTCTGTACAAATATTCTTTGAGTAAATCAGACATTGCATTGTCCCCTAAATTTTTGGGCAACCTTCTCCTGTCGGAGACGCTTCGCGAACATTTTATTGATTTGTAGGGCAAGATGAGTACCCGAAGTACTAAGGTTGCCCAAAAATTTTACGTGTAAGACCCTCATGAACATTTTCCTAATTAAACTTTTCTCATTATAGCAATCTTTTACGAAATAGAAAGAAAAATTAAAGACTGCGTTTTTTTACGCAGTCTTCATCAAGATTGTTTAAAAGGGGTTGGATTGTGCAAATTGTAAGCAATAGGCGATCGCCAAAGCTTTAGCAAATTCTGGAGTTTCAGCAGTATCAAAGACAATCTTTTCATCCACAAGCACGTCATAGAGGTCTTGCTCATTGGGAGCGATCGCCAACTCTCGCCCCATATACGAAGCAACACCTTCAACCCATTCAGGTAAAGCCATATCTTGTGATGCGATCGCTACTAGGTCTTGATGGGAGTATGAAACTCGCCCGTACTCATTGAAAACTCTATAAAAGCTTTCTTTGTTTTTACCGTAATAGATAATGATTGAATTGAAACGGTTATTGTCATTTTTGCCGCGTAAATCGTCTAGTTCTTGCGACACAAGGTCATCTGGGACATCAGCCACCCAATTGTCATCCTCTTTGCGGTTCTTGCCATATTTGAGATATGCCAATAAGTAATCACCTGGCACAAAACTTATACGGCTTTTTTTGAGTTCTTTGTCTACTGATTCTTCTTTACTACCCCTCCAAAAACAGACAAGCATATTGTGTTTGTCAAGAACTTCTTGGCAGGCTTTAGAATGCATAGCGCCAGATTCAGCGATCCAGAAGCCCTCTGTAATGCTGCCACTGCTGATTTGTTGGTCTATGCGACCAAAACATTTTGCTTGATCACTATAGAGAATATTGCCAAAGACTATAGTTTCTTTTTGGCTAAGATCAAACTTACAATCGGTTTTGAAAGCATCTTGTTCCACCGTAATGTGATCCACTGCCGGGACACGCTTGGTGAGATCGGCAAACATATCCACATCAAATTTTTCTCTACCGCAAACATCCAAACAGAGCTTAACGAGCCAATCAGGTGTGTACCAATTGTCGTTAGGTTTATCTCCTAAAGCTTTTTGAAGCACTATTGTGCTCTTTAAGTTAAGCTTTCCGTTTTCAGCAAGTTGGTTAGCTTGTACTTTAGCTTTTTGAGCTTGCACCTCATTCGCTATTTTGGCAACGTTGATTCGCCCTTGAGTCTGATTAATTCTTTTACAGATCTCCTTTCTGATATCTTGAGGAATTTTAAGGACATCAGAAGCTGTTTTAATGCTTTTTTGATCATGTACTTTTAACCACTCATCCGCTAATTCTGGATCGTCTTTACGAACTTCTTGAATAGCTGCTATGACATTTGTGCTGTTCTCAAAAGTAGAAGCACTGCCATAGCCTACCGCGTCAGCAACTTTCTGAGTTGAACGCACACCTTTATTTTCGTTCAATAAAGCTTCTTCTTCAGGGGTGCGCTCTCTCTTCTTGGCGATCGCCTTCCTGCGATTAGCTAACTGTTGTTCGATTTCTAATAAAATAATTCCTTCTAGAGTTCTGACAGAGTTTGTCTTAATTCTAGTTTGATTGTGGAGTAAAAGCCTTCTAAGTTCTTCCTCCTCCGTATCGAACTGGACAACTTCAATCGGGAGAGTAGGAAACTTCTTTGCTTCACCGCGAGCCAAAGCCCTTTCGTTAACTATCGCTGCTGCCCGTCGCCGTCTGTTCCCGTGAATAATTTCTCCTTTAGCGTTTACCTCCAGCCTTTCGATCCAAGGATCTTCCACGTCAAGTTGTTTCGCTAGGCTTTCATACTCGTCAGCATAGTAAATATCTGCATTTTTGGGGTGATAGACAAGCAGTTCAATGTCTATCTCTAATCTCTCTCCATTCACAAGATCACCCGCCTGTTGGTGATAAGCCACAACTGCTGCATCTTTAGCGTGTTGTAAATCTTTGTGCAATCCTCCACCCCAAACGTAAGCGCGGTTCTTTTTCAAAAAGGGCATAAATTCATTATTGATTCTCTGAACCGCTATAAAGTAAGCCCCTTGACTCCTATACCATTCAAGATTTTCTTTTTCGTCAAAAGAAAAATCTGATTTCTTTTGTTCTGTCACGCTCATAGACTGACTCCTGTGTTTGTCCATTTCATTTCATCGTCTAAGAAATTGGTCAGCCTTTGTTTTATTGATTTGTTTTTCAAGTCGAGTACCCAAAGTAATAAAGCTGACCAATTTCCCAGATAGAACATCGCTAGGCTTTGTTTTGTTAATTTGTGAGTGCAGATGGGTACTCGTTCTAGTAAGCCTACCCCATTTTTGATACGTGTTAGCTCCATTTCATAATAGCATCCCTTATACAAAAAGAGTGAGTAACTTTAAGCAATCTTGTCTTGCCAAACGGGGTTCCGACTGGGAAAAAAAGCCAAGCCTACCCTGCGGGAAGCCGCAGAAGCGTCTATGTTTTGTTAATCTATAATACAAGACGCGTACCCGTTCTAATAAGGCTTGGCTCTTTTTCTTGTCCTTTCATTGTCCCCGAAAAATTTGGGCAGGCTTATTTAGAACGAGTACCCGTATGCGCCGACAGACTAACAGACGTTCGCGTAGCGTCTCCGACAGGAGAAGCCTGCCCAAATTTTTTACGTGTTAGACCCAATCCCAAATACGACAAAATTAAATACCCAATTCTAAACTGAGTTGACGTGTAATCCAGTTAGGATTGCGGCGCTCTTCTGCTGCGATCGCCTGCAAATACTCTTTAAACTCTGCTTTTGTTGTTTCATCAGCATTCCTAATGATCGCATTTCGCCGCCAGTCTGAGGGTGGAAAATAATTAAATTTTTCTAAGAAACTCCTATCAGCCCACGATAAAGGTAGCTTCTTGGAAAAGGCTTTTTGTAGCATCCGAACATAAGTTGCGTAATGAGTACGTTCAACATTGTCACGGAATACCCGTCGCATCTTACCCTCTGGTAAGGATAACTCTTTGGCAGCACTTTCAAATTCATAGCCACAGCGATCGCACCTTTTAGCTGAGAGTGGCAAGATTCTTTTGCAAACAGGACAAGTTTTAGTCGGTATATTGCCTGGATCTGAGTCATCTATGTTAAAAACGGATTCATTAATAACAATGTCTTCAATGAATCCAAAGCGCTTGACCACGCCCATTTGGTCTAAAATAATGCAATCTGTCTTTGGTGTCCCATCCGGGTAAGTATAAGCACGCATAACTCGCCCTGTTGCTTGGACAAAAAGTGCTCTTGATTGGGTGTTGCGAGCCAGTATAGCAACTCTTGCTTTAGGGGAGTCAAAGCCTTCTGCGATCGCGGTGCAAGAAACTAAAACTTTAATTTCTTCACGCTCAAAAGCTTTATATCTTTTATCTCTTTGTGTCCTTGATGTTTTTTCAGTAATGGGAGCTGCACCAATACCAGAATCATTAAAAGCTTGAGCTAAAACTTCAGCAAAGTGAATAGATTGAGTGAATGCGATGGTTGGTGAGTTTTGGGCGATCGCTCTCCAAGACTCAATCATGTAGCTGGCATCAGCAATCATATCACCTGCTGTTGAGTTGGGGACTTCGTAATAAACAGGTTTGACAAGATTGCCCATAGCAATCAATTCAGCGTAGCTGGGGGCAAGTGCCAAAGCATGAAAGATTTCACCTAATGATTCGCGTTTCTTTAAACGAAATGGGGTTGCAGTTAATCCAATATAAGGAATTTCATAAGGATCGTAATGGTTTTTGGGAAACCATTGCAATATGATGTCTGTAAAAGAGGTGTAATGACAGTTGTGAACCAATAACCCATTAGCAACAAAGTTGTGATTGTTAGCAATTGTAAGGTCATATACTGGCTCAACACTAGCTGCTTCAACATCTATCACCTCTTGTAAACTGCTGTTTTTTATACGCTCTTGTTTGCTCTCCTCTTTGTCTAGTTTCAAGTGAAACAACGGATATTGGGGCGTGTCCTTTAAGAAATTGCCACTTGGCAAGATAGTTAGAGATTGATTTAGGTGACTTGTTCTGCATGGATAACGGCGGTGCAAGAGCTTTTCCGCATCCACATTTACACAAGGGGATAAAATCTTGTCCCTCATCTTCAAGTCGTCTGCTCTTTTCCAACCCTGCGTCGTTCTGATTAAGTGATTGCCCGTGCATCGTATTTGATATTTTTCGGTTTTAATAATCAAAGTCTGTTTATAGCCCTTAAATATCTGGTGTTTTATGCGCTTGTATTCCCAGATATGCAAATTCTCGTTGTAGGAAAGGGCTAATTTACCAACAATAGACGGATCGTCAATTCTAAAAGTTCCGTCAAGGGTGTTTATCAAGGAATCTCTTGACAAACATTCATCAGCAATCACAAGTCCAGGTTTTAACCAAGAGGTATCCCGATTACCACTTAAAGTCTGAAAACTGCACACCTGGACATCTGCTGCTCGGTTTTCGCTCCTTCCGCCTGCGATCGCCCCACAGGACAAACCCCAACGCTTAAAAGTCTCTATCGCTTGATCGACCAAAGTATCACGATGGACAACAAACACAGCTTGCCGCCTTTTGGCAACTGCGTCTTTTGCCATATAAGCGCCCATATTCGTTTTCCCAGAGCCAGTAGGAGCAACAAGTAATACACGCCGTTTTCCAGCGCGTATGTGGTCATAGACTTGGTTGACAGTTTTTAACTGGTAAGGAAACAACCGAGGGAACATTTACTTTATTAGCTCCATCCATATTTATCGTCTGTACATTAAAGAATTGTTGTCCAATTTTTAAACAATTTTTGTCACTTTTTTAGTACTCCTAAACAGCTAAAACTACCTCTGGATAAGGGATTGTGTTCTTGGTCAGCAATTCTTTAAACTGGACATTAATTATTTAATGTACATCGTCGGAGGAAACGCGACACGGGCAGATTTATCTGCCGTCCAATTATTTTAGAACGGGTAGAGTCGAGGTGTACATTTCTAAATTACAACATCTTTAGCAGTAAAATACAACAATTATGCCAGTTTTTTGACTAGTAACAACATCTTTAGCAGCAAATTTAGGGTGTGTGCTAATTTGTTACCCGTCCATACTTTGTCCTTTGACACCTTTTTGGATCTACTCGTCAGTTATTTTATCAAGCGTGCCTCAGTTTTTGTTTCTTCTAGCAATTCATCAATTGCATCCAATAATTGATTAAACGCCTCATAATCATAAGCGAGGTGAGATTTATTCACTTTGTACTTAGGGCTTGCTGAAAAAGTCAGTACTAAGCTTAGTTTCATACTTTGTTTTTGACTCATTTTTCAGCATAATTTCTAATTGACAAAATGAATATTGTCTTAACCTCTCACGAATGGTTTAAAATATACTTTGCTGTTTTGACAACTTCTCTAGCATTAGGCCAGTTTAAGGTGCGTTTGCCTGGTAGGAAATGCCTCTTTAGTTAAGATATTTTATTCCCTTAGTATTAAGTAGTATTAACACTAATAAAATGAGTTAGGTAATCGTCACCCAGCTTAGTTTCACCCCCAACAAGACTGTTCACTCCGCTGCGCGAGAGTTACACCCTAAAGTGATTATCGAAAAATAACAGATGAATTTTTATACACCAGTAAACAGCCAAATCAACCTAACTCAACCGAAAAATCAGTGTATCCACCAACTATTTGAGGCTCAGGTGGAGCGGACTCCTGGTGCTGTGGCGGTAGTATTTGAACATGAAAGCTTCACCTACCACCAATTAAACAGTCGTGCTAACAAAATAGCGCACTACTTACAGGCATTAGGTGTCAGTTCAGAGATGTTGGTAGGCATCTGTATGGAGCGCTCTGTATCGATGGTTGTGGGACTGTTAGGCATTCTCAAGGCGGGTGCAGCGTATGTGCCACTTGATCCAGCCTACCCTGGTGAGCGATTGGCTTTCATGTTAGAAGACTCTCAAGCTACTGTGCTGCTGACTTTAGCAGAGCACATCGACAAGTTGCCTCTACATTCTGCACGTGTCGTCTGCTTGGATTCTGATTGGTCAGAAATTGCCCAACACAGTTCGGAGAACCCCACGAGCGAAGTGACGCTCGATAACTTGGTTTATACAATCTACACTTCCGGCTCAACAGGAAAACCAAAAGGAGTTCTGATTGAACATCGAGGATTGCTCAATCTCGTAAAATGGCATCAACGAACTTTCGCTGTGTCTCCAAAAGACCGAGCAACTATGCTGGCAGGACCAGCATTTGATGCCTCAGTCTGGGAGTTGTGGCCAAACCTGACTGCGGGAGCAACTATTCACATTGTAAATGAACAGACCCGTAGAGAGTCGTTACTGCTTCGAGATTGGCTGGTAAAGAATGCAATCACCATTTCTTTCCTGCCAACACCATTGGCAGAAAGTATTTTCAGTAGACCGAAAACTTTTGTCAGTCAACGCAAGAATGAGGGTTTGGGGCGATGTTTTGGGCACAGGGTCGAGCGATCGCTTACCTTAGCAGGAGAACTCATCTACAACCCTATTGCTCAAAACGCAGATGATACGGGCATTCTGGCGGATTGTATACAATCCGCCAGAATGCCCCAATGGTAAGCCTTCTAGAAATCTTTTCGGTCTACTGATTTTGTTATTGGATTGGCCTGATAATGTAGCTTTGCGAACTTTACTGACTGGGGGGGACAAACTCCATAATTATCCTTTGCCCTCCGTTCCGTTTGAATTAGTAAATAATTACGGTCCGACTGAAAACACTGTCGTCACGACTTCAGGTGTCGTTCCTGCAAATTCACAAACGAATGTGGCACCTCCGATTGGGCAAGCGATCGCCAACACGCAGGTGTATGTGCTTGACGAGCAGATGCAGCCTGTTCCGATTGGCGTCTCTGGGGAGCTATACATCGGTGGAGAAGGTGTAGCGCGGGGCTACGTCAACCGTCCCGATTTAACTGTTGAGAAATTTATACCTAACCCCTTTAGTAATGAACCTGGGTCACGCCTCTACAAAACAGGCGACAATGCCCGTTACCTAAGTGACGGCAACATAGAGTTTTTAGGTCGCATTGATCATCAGGTGAAGATTCGCGGATTCCGCATTGAATTGGGGGAGATTGAAGCAGCGATCGCCCTTCACCCAGCCGTACTCCAAACTGTGGTCGTGGCGCGAGAAGATGTTCCAGACCGCAAATATCTGGCAGTCTACATTGTCCCTAAACAGTCTGACGCTCCCACCAGTAGTGCTTTACGCGATTTTATACAGCATAAATTGCCTGATTACATGATACCAGGAGCGTTCGTGACTTTGGATGCCCTGCCGCTAACTCCCAATGGGAAAGTAGACCGCAAAGCTCTGCCAGTGCCTGCTCCTGCCAGACCATATCTAGAAGAAAATTATATTGCCCCAAGTACACCAGTTGAAAAAGTGCTGGCTCAAATCTGGTCTGATGTGCTGGGCGTCGAGCGAGTCGGTATCCACGACAAGTTTTTGGAATTGGGTGGACATTCTTTACTGGCTACCCAAATTATCAACCGATTATACGATACTCTAAAAGTAGAGTTACCTATAAGTAGCCTACTAAGCTCTTCAACAATAGCCGAACAAGCCTCAAGCATTGATGAGGCAGATGCTGGAGAAAAGCCAGGAAATCTTGCTCCCCCCATCCAATCCATTTCTAGAAACCAAAAATTGCCTCTTTCATGGAACCAACAGCAACTGTGGTTTCTTGCACAATTAGAACTCGAAACTCCTGTTTATAACGAACCCAGCACCATTCGCTTTGCGGGTGCAATTAACGTTGATGCACTCGCTAAAACCCTTAACGAACTTATTAAACGTCACGAAAGCTTGCGAACTCGCTTCCTCACCGTAGATGGACAGCAAGTTCAAGTTATAGATCCACCTTCTGCTTTCAACTTAACCGTAGTGGATTTGAGGCAACTTCCACAACAGGAGCGAGAGGCTGAAGCTTTGCGGCTAGCTACTTTGGAGTCAAAACAGGTGTTTGACTTAACAACGGGTCCACTGCTACGATCTACTCTAATGCAGCTAGCTGACGAGGAATACAGGTTATTCCTAACCTTTCACCACATAATTATTGATGGTGTTTCGCTCTACAACGTGTTCCTGACCGAACTGGCGGCACTCTACGAAGTTTTCTCTAATAACAAACCCAGCTTACAGCATGCTCCGCAAACACCACTGGCAGAGTTGCCTGTACAATATGCTGACTTTGCTGTTTGGCAACGACAGCGGTTTACAGAAGAAATTCTAGATCGTCAGCTTAACTACTGGAAGCAGCAGCTAGCTGATCTGCCCGTGCTACAGCTGCCTTATGACCGTCCACGCTCAGCTGTCCAGACTTTCCGAGGTGCAAGGCAATGTTTAGCACTATCTAAAAACCTGACTGAGGCGCTTAAGGCTCTCTCGCAACAGGAGGGAGTCACGCTTTACATGACGTTGCTAGCGGCATTCAAGACCCTGCTCTATCGCTACACTAGCTCGGAAGATATTGTTGTGGGGACTGTGAGCGCGGGGCGCAACAGACCAGAAATTTCGGGGGTAATTGGGTATTTCCTCAACACTCTGGTGTTGCGTGCCGATTTGTCGGGTTCTCCTAGTTTCCGACAACTATTGAGACGGGTACGGGAAGTAACTATGGGGGCTTATGCTCATGAAGACTTACCCTACCAGAAGTTGGTACAAACACTCCAACCAGAGCGAAACCTTAGCCAGAACCCCCTGTTCCAAGTGGCGTTTGTGCTGGAACCTCCAATGCCATCTTTAGACTTGGGCTGGTCTATAAGTCAGTTGGATATCCATACCGATACGGCGAAATTCGATCTAACCCTTGAACTAGACTCTAGACCCCAAGGGATTATTGGTCGCTTGGAGTACAACACGGATTTGTTTGATGCGGACACGATTACCCGGATGGCGGGGCATTTCCAGACTTTGCTCACAGGAATTGTTGCCAATCCACATCAGCCGATTTCCGAATTACCCCTGCTTAGTGAACCAGAGCAACAGCAGTTACTGGTAGAGTGGAATGATACAACTTTTGAGTATCCGACTGATAAGTGTATCCATTCCTTGTTTGAGGAGCAGGTATTACGTACCCCGGATGCGGTGGCTGTGGTGTATGAGAATCAACAGCTTACCTACAATGAGTTGAACTGTCGTGCTAACCAATTGGCACACTACTTGCGGAGTTTGGGTGTTGGGGCTGAAGTGCTGGTTGGTATCTGTGTGGAACGTTCAGTTGAGATGGTGGTGGGACTGCTGGGGATTCTCAAGGCGGGTGGGGCTTATGTGCCGCTTGATCCACAGTATCCTACTGAACTAGAACTTACGCATTGACAGAACATTGATACTATGCAGTTAAGTTCAACTTCTGTGTTAGGTGTTCTAAAATAAAATCACGAGCCACTTGAAGAGATAAATTTCTTTGGAGTTCATACCAATT
>JAHHHH010000118.1 GCA_019359415.1 Iphinoe sp. HA4291-MV1
GCACTTTTGGATTATTAAATCAGACAATCGGGAGCCGTATGCATTGAAAAACGCACGTACGGATCTAATGGAGAGGGTCGAGGGATAATACCCTCACTCGACTCCAACAAAGAAATACGGTTCGCGATTTAATAGACTCTGTTGGCGAATTGCGATCGCCATCCCAAAACCCTTGAAATGTCGTAGCCACTCACGCCAGAAATTGCCGCTATATGAATTCGCCAACAGAGTCTGAGTGAGTTGTGGCGAACCATATTCTTCTAGAACAAAGTCGAGTAACTAAAATCAATATATTGATTTTAGATTTTGATGCAGTAACCAACCTCGCCACAAAACTTGTATCCCAATAGGGCTATTCTTTCTGTGTTCGCGCGTATCCCCCAAGACGTGCAATTTTCGTTCACGTTTAAAATTGTCTTGAGCGAACGTACAGTTATGTGGTGCTGAAGTATGATTTTACAAAGATCTCGGCTCAATGCCAAATAGAGTCAGAAAATATAAAACTGTATTTCATACAGAAAAAGCCTTGAATTAATAGAAGCTGAATTTGTAAGATTTAAACAGTAAACCACAAACTTTTGAAAACGAACGTAAAAATAAGGATTTTAGCCCTTGCAAACAAAGAGACAAACGGCATTCATTGAAGAGCGAGTTTATATGGCAAGGCTTCTAAAAAACTTTTTGGTTTACTGTTAAAGCGAAAATTGTTTCTAGTTTATATTTTTGTACAGAATTCTAGTATTATCATGAAAACAAATTTTGAAGCACTGACACTCAAACCTTTCAATCCGCAAAAGATTCAAGCTAGAAATATCAATTTTAAATTCTCTACTGAGATTCCTAGACATTGGCATGATAACAGCTTAACTACGACTCACTTTATAAACGCGATTGGCTTATTTCTTCCTAGTTTTGAATCATTTATGGTTAGGGTATTGAAGAGCCAATTGGGCAATATCAAAGACTCAAAATTAGAAAATCAGATTTGTGGTTTTATCGGTCAAGAAGCTAACCATGGTAAAGCACATCATAAATATAACCAAATACTACAAAATCAGGGCTACAAATTTGAAACATGGTTGAAAACCATGGATTTCATTCTTGCCGAAATAATGGAAAAAAGATTGGGAAGTAAAATTTGTTTAGCCACAATTGCAGGTTTTGAACATCTTACAACTCTACTTGCAGGAATAATCCTCAAAGTAAAGATGCTTGAATCTGCTGACTCTAGAATACGCTCATTATGGGAATGGCACGCCGTCGAAGAAATTGAGCATAGCTCTCTTGCGCTTATTCTTCTACAAGAAACAGATAACAGCTACTGGCTGCGTGCAGTTGGGGGATTATTGGGAGCAGGACTTGTTATAGGTTTTACTACTTTAGGAATGTTGCTATTAGTTATACAAGAACCAGGATTTTTTAGTTGTAAAACATTGACAGATTTAAAACAACTTTTGTTTACAAAATACAAAATTCTTCCCTATAGTTGGAAACCGATTCTCGAATATTTCAAATTTAATTTTACTCCGTGCAATGAAGATATATTGCTGTTAGCTGAGAATTTGTCCCTTTCCTTATCTCAAACTTGGGTTAATTAATCTCCTAAGGAATGTGGATTAAACAACTTCCATGCAATTCTAAGCGTTGTTGAGATTTAGTCGCATAAATCTGCTATGACAAAAAACATTAAAGAAAATCTTCTTTATTTGTTTAATACCCTCAGCAATCCTTTTATCCAGCTCTCCAGATGTACGGATTCTTTTCAGCAATCAAATAGAAATTCCATCTCTCTTTTATCCAACGTACAAAAATGAACAAATCATCTTCTACAATCGATCAGAAAGTACTCCTTCAGTCGCCTAAACTACTCCTTCAGCCGCCTAAAGCAGATGAGCGACAACTATGGGAAATTATTAACACTGGCTGCGTGGGATATAGAACATTCCTTGTTGCCCATGAACTGGGACTCTTTTCTCTGCTCGCTGATCAGCCAAAAACAATAACAGAAATTTGTGAGAAATTACAGATTAAATGTCGTGCGGCTGAAGCTCTTCTGTTGATGAATGTATCGCTGGGTTTATTGCACACTTACAACAATGAAACTTATACTCTCACCCAGTTAGCCAAAGATTATCTTCTTGAAAACAGCCCTACATATATTGGCGGCTTCTTAGATCTTGCCATTGCAAACATTGAGATATATTCTTTTAACAGCATCAAACAAGCAATACTCACCGATACTTCCCAGGTTTATTCGGGTGAAAAACTCTTCCAAGCTCATGAAGAACAGATCGCTCTTGCCCGAGCTTTTACGAGAGGGATGCATAATCATAGCATGGCAGCGGCATTGGTTTGGCCGCAGGCGATTGACTTGTCGAAATACAAACGCTTACTTGACATCGGTGGCGGCTCAGGAGCCCATTCTATTGGCGCAGTCTTGAAATGGGCAAACTTAGAAGCTGTGATCTTAGATATAGAGATTGTGTGCGATATTGCACAAGAATTTGTGACACAATACGGCTTGCAAAATCGAATCACTACCGTATCGAGTGATATGTGGAATGATCCTTTTCCACCAGCCGATTTGCACTTCTATGCTGACATCTATCATGATTGGTCCCCAGAAAAATGTCGTTTCTTGACTCAAAAAAGCTTCGATAGCTTAAAGCCTGGAGGTCGCATCATCATCCACGAAATGCTCTATGATAACGAGCAAAAGCTCGGTGCACCAGCAGTCGCAGCTTACAACATGATTATGTTGATATGTACTGAGGGACAACAATATTCTGGCGCTGAGTTATCAAGGATGCTGAGTGAAGTAGGTTTTGTTGATATTCAAATATTACCAAGTTCTGGGTACTGGAGCATCGTTACTGGCTGCAAGCCTGATGTGGAATAGTTGCAGCCATGGGTGCGGAATGTTTGTAACCATCTGTTATTTCAGTTTAACTCTCTTGTGATTGTGCATGGGCAACTTGCAGAAATTGGGGTATTAACCCAAGTTGCTAGTTATCAAAAAGCGCTCCTTTTTAAGTACAAAACCTTAGTTTTTTGTAACTAACTATATTTAAAAACCAAGTTTTTGTATCTTAAGGATACTGTTTAGGGGTACTAACTAGCAACTTGCGTTATTAGAATCCTTGGGGCTGTCGCCTCAGACGCTCTTGCATAGCGACTCTCCGTGTCTCTACGCCCCACCTCTGTTTGATAAACAGTTTCAATTAATACGGAAACTAAACAACTATGAATACAATACTAATCAAAGAAGCAGACATAACAATAGCCAAAGAATCTGGCAACAACTTAGATGCATTACTCACATTGCGTGGATTTGCTTGTTTAATGGTTGTAATATATCACGGCATTGTTATTCCACGACTTTTTTCCTCACAACTTTCTTCTGGTGTACACCTTCCTTCCTTAAGGCAATCAATAATTTACAAAGGTTACGACCTTACTTGGGTATTGTTTAGTCATGGTCCTGCGGCGGTCTGGATTTTTTTTGTCCTTTCTGGTTATCTTATGGGTAAGGCATTTTACTCAGGGAGATATATTGCTAATGTGTCTGGAACAATTAATTTCTGGCGCAATCGTGTTCTACGGATTTTCCCGTTATATTATTTTGTTGCGTTAATTCTATCGATTTTCGTATACACGGATTATCTCAAACTATCAAATTGGGGTTATCTTTTAAGAGTTTTGACTTTCACATATAATCCTTACACTGGAGGACAGGCACTACAATTTAATATTCCTTTTTGGTCTTTGTCAACCGAAGTGCAATTTTATATTTTTGTTCCATTTATCTACTGCTTTTTGTCATCTCGATTGAAGAACGTTTGGAATGTTTTTACAACAGGAATAATTGTTAGTGCAGCAACTTTTTTAATAAAATCTGCCATTTGGATTTTCTTTCATAATCAAATTACAGAAGACACGGAGCTATTGACCATGAATATTATAAAATATTGGTATGTTGGGTTAATTAATAACATAGATTTGTTTTTGTGTGGTTTTCTTGTCAATCCGTTATTAAAATACTACGAAAATTCAAATATCAAATTGTCAGTGTTAAAATTATCAGTAATAAGAACTGTGGCAATTATTTTGCTTCTTGGATTCTATCTCTTCTGTGCATATCATGCATACTATGAGGAAAAATGGCTTGCATCTACTACATCAAGTGGCTTTATTCTTACTACAACAACGGTTTTTTTAATGCAGCCATTAACAGCGGTAATAACATCATTCTTTATATTTGCTTTTGAAGAAAGCAAAGAGCATAGTTCCATGCAAAACGAAAAATTATCATTTGCTGCTGTTTTGAAAAATCCCTTAAGAAGTTTAGAGATTTTTGGTGTTCTTTCTTATGGAATATATTTATGGCATTTTCCTGTAATGCAAAAAATCATTCCATTATTTACGAATCAAATGCCACTAGAATCTAGTTTTTTGATGATAACAGAATCATTAATTATAGTGATTACATTAGCATCCATAACCTATTATTTAGTCGAACAACCATTCACCAAACAGAAGAATTTCAATGGTTAATATGACCTAATATCTGTTTGATTTTGGTACATGCTTGAGCTAATCTTCATATCTTGAAAATTAGCCTAAGCCTAACGAGCAAAGGTAGACCAATTAGTTCCTGTAAAATATTTAACCTTGAACAAATGGAGGAATTTAATACATGATTAAACAAAATCATTTAATAGAGGTACCTAGACTCTATTTTTTACCAACTCAACACCTTGCACCTGGCTTAAAAGTGCGTGAAATCGATCTAGCTTCTTCAATTTCTCCATCTCCTCCTTTTCAAAGTTCACGTTTTACAGTTGATTCAGGTTGCTCCTCTCCTCCTGAAAAGCATGAAGTACACGAAATGTGGTTTATTTCTGAAGGAAAGGGTAAACTCTGTTATGACAACCAAGAAATGCAGATTCAACAGAATGACTTTGTTTATTTTGAGCCTAATAAAACTCATCAAGTCATAAATGACAGTAGTGATATGATGGTCATCTTTTCAATTTGGTGGAGTGATTGACAGGAATAGAGAAGTTTTATGACTCAGATCTTGCACCTACATCAAAAACTGGGTTTCTTGCAAGTCGATAAGTTTAGAATCCTTTATTCTTCGTGTTTGATACCCGGTTTTTCTGCAGAATGTTGACTCCGAGCTTGCACCTATCCGTATAAGCTTGGGCTTAGTCAAAAACAGCGCAATAAAGTTACATGCTTTTTATTGGCTTTTCCTGGTAAAATAAGGGCTTTAGGCTTTGTACTGAGTGACAAAATGCCATCAATTTTTCTTGATGCAAGATGTGAGCGTCTTACTATCGCGTAATCGCGATCGCAACGAATGAAAGAAGCACATTTTTCCTCAATTTCTGAAAGTTTTGCTATATAAGGGTTATAAAATGTGCTTCTTAAGAGGTGAGGAATAATTAGTGTTGCTGACTTGCACATTCAAAATCCCTAATCTGGCGTTTATAAAAACATTTCGACAGCTAGAAATCTCTTTGAATAATGATGTACGGGCGCAATGCCTTGCGCCCCTACCAAGGATTTCAACGAACGCATAATTAATTGCCGGAGATGTCTAAAAGAGATTAGGTTTGCGCGCCAAATTCTTTAATCACCAGCTTTGGATAAATACTGTGGTGAAGGATATATGCCAGATATATATATACAAAGTGATTGAGGTGTGAAGAGATGAAAATCACAGTTGTAGGTGCGGGCATTATGGGTCTTTCTGCTGCTTGGGCACTTCAACGCAATGGACATCAAGTTACTGTGTATGAACAAGGAGAAATACCCAATTGTTTGGGATCTTCAGTAGACCAACACCGCCTCATTCGCTTTCCCTACGGAGATCAATTAGGCTATACTCGTATGGTGTCAGATGCTTACCAGGCATGGGAGCAACTATGGAAAGACATTGGTACAAAACTATATGTGCAAACTGGGACCTTAATACTAGCAGGGACAAGTACTGGCGAAGGCTGGGCATATTCATCAGCAAGAACTCTTGAACAGCTTGGTTTATCAGTACATTGGCTTGACGCTGATCGACTTAAAGCCAAGTTTCCACTGTTCTTATTTGATGATAATGAGAATGGCTTTTATTTGAGCAGTGGTGGTGTTTTACTAGCGGAGCGGATCATTAAAGAATTGTCACAACATCTCACTAATCAGGGAGTAGCACTTTATGTTAATTCACTTGTTGATGAAGTTGATACCGAACGTGCTCGAGTTGTGTTGGCAAATAAAAAAGTTGTAGATGCTGATATTTTGATCATAGCTGCTGGTCCTTGGGTGAAACGTTTACTACCAGAATTTTGCGAGCGTGTTATACCATCGCGCCAGGTGATTGTATATATCGAACCTCCAGCTTCCCTTGCAGCTAAATGGACTACTACACCAATGGTTCTGGATGTCGCTTCATCAAATGGCTTTTATTTAGTTCCCTCTGTTATGGGAACTCAGATCAAGCTTGGCAACAATAGTTTTACAATGAGTGGTGAACCTGATTCTGAGCGCTTAACTAGTGCAACTGAGGCACTTGCTACTTATAAACTGTGTCAGCAACGATTAAGGGAATTTAAGGAATATTCTTTAAAAGATGCAAGAACCTGTTTTTATAGCGTCGCACCTGAGAAGCGCTTCATTGTTGAGTCAATAGGTAGCTCATGGATCATGTCTGGCTTCTCTGGTCATGGCTTCAAATTTGGCCCATTGCTTGGTTTAGCTCTAGCAGAAACGATAGCAGATCGCTTTAACAAAGATGAACTTAATCGATGGGCAGCAGGATATCACTTAACCTAGAACATCAATTGAGAATGGAGAATTTAGAATTATGACCATATCAAATTTATTGACGACATTACTTCCAAAGCTTGAAGCACCCAGAATTTCAGCCAATTTTCCCTATAAATCCAAATTTATAAACGTGCTGGGGATGCGTATGCACTATGTTGAGGAAGGTCAGGGAGATCCTATATTATTTTTACATGGTAATCCGACATCTTCTTACTTATGGCGCAATATTATGCCCTATCTGCAACAACAGGGTCGTGTAATTGCTGTGGACAATATTGGCTTTGGCTTATCAGATAAGCCCGATCCTAGCTACACTTTTGTCGATTATGCTCACTACATAGAAGGTTTTATAGATGCCCTTGGGCTGCAAAATATAACCTTGGTAACCCACGAGTGGGGAGCAGTTCTTGGATCTGAGTACGCCCTTCGCCATGAAGATAATATTTGTGGGGTAGTTTTCATAGAAGTTACAATACCGCGCTCCTCTGAGTTTCCTAGGTCTGAAGTCATAGAGAATATTACACCTATTTTTGAGTGTTTTCGAGATCCAATTCAAGGTCCGAAGGTTGTGATTGAAGAAAACCAGTTTATTGAAACTTTGCTACCAGCAGCGGTGGTTCGCTCCTTAACAGAAGCAGAAATGAAGGCGTATCGAGCACCTTTTACAGAACGTGAATCCCGCAAATCGATATTCACTTGGTCAAACCTGCTTCCTATTGCTGGAGAGCCCAAAGATATGCTTCAGGTGATGGAGAACTACGATAAGTGGCTGTTACAAACAGATTTACCTAAACTGCATGTATATGGTTCACCAGGAATTGTTAATCCACCATCGGTCGTTGAAGCCTTAACAAAAAAACTCAAGAATTATGAAACAGCCTATGTAGGAACAGGTTTACACTATCTTCAAGAAGATGAGCCGGAAGCTATAGGTCGCGCAATTGCCGACTGGCATCGACGTTTAAAAAATTCACTCTGATTGTGTTCATGAATTTAGGATTTATGCAATGCCGACAGAGGTAGATCTGGCCGGAGTGCACCATTCTCAACAAGCCCAAAGAAACCCGGTAAATACAGCAATTTTCAGTTAATTAGACCACAAAGAGTGCTTTCTTCTTTGCTTCTTTGCGCCTTTGCGTGAGATAAAAAAAACGTGGTTCATTTACCCGAAAATAGCTGTAACTGCGAAAAATCAAAGTTTTCAGGAAGAGTTGTTCTCAAGAAACCGGGTTTTTGACAAGAGGTCGATAATTGACAAATCCTACCAATTTTTAAGCTAATGACTGACTTATTTTTTCAAGCATCATTCGGTCAAATCACTGGCGTTTTACAAACAAAAAAAGGTGAGATATGTTTTTAGCTAAAGAACGAACAATACTCGAAAAATTCTTCCCAGGATTGGACGAAGCCCTTCTCAGGATTCCCTTGATGGAAATGGAAAATCAACACAATTCAAGCACTCAAGCGAATCCAACGCTCAAACTTTTTAGTAATTTTGGTGGACCAAGGCTATTAATACCTGCAAAATATGGCGGTATGCAAGTAACACCGCTCCATGCGATCCAAATTCAACGTGCACTTGGGAGTCGCTCTCCTTCATTGGCAGTTGCAGCCACGATGCACCATTTTACAGTAGCTATCATTCAGGAAATGATATCTGACGAGTCGGGTTTTGATTTATTCGAGCGTGTTGCAAAACACAACCTCTATTTCTCTTCTGGTTTTGCCGAGGGACGAACAGGCAGTAGTATCTTTAACTCACACATGCAAGTTAAGCCTGTGTCTGGTGGTCTAATCATTAGCGGTAGCAAAAAACCCTGTACTTTGTCTATGTCGATGGATTTGATGACTGCGAGTGTCATACTCCCAACAGTAGATGGTCAAGCAGATGAAATAGCATTAGTGATCATACCTGCTGATTCTCCAGGAATCAAACGTCAGCCCTTTTGGAAAAGCTTCGCTCTTACAGGTACAGAAAGTCATGAAGTGATACTTAATGAAGTTTATGTGCCTGAAAAATATATCTATAACATGGGCGCTCCAAGTAAGTTCGATAAGGTAGTGGCTCGATCATTTATTTGGTTTGAACTATTGGCTTGTGCTGCATATCTTGGCGTTAGCAGTTCTTTAGTTGAGCGTTGTTTTATCGCTAACAGAGGAACACCTTCAGAGCGTGTTGCACTTGCAACCGAATTGGAGGGTGCGATGTCTGCGCTTCAGGGTTTAGCTTGTTCAATCACGGATGGTGAAAAGCATGATGATTTAATCGCACAAGCAATATTTGTACGTTATTTCGTGCAGGATGTTATTGAGCGTGTTGCGATGGGTGCAGCAGAACTATTAGGTGGGATGGCTTTTGTCAAATCACCTGAAATTGCTTACCTTCTTGCATCTGCACGTGCTCTTGCTTTTCATCCCCCATCACGGCTGAGTGCTGGAGCGGGATTGGATAAGTATTTATTTGGCGAACCTCTGCAGATCGGCTGAACCACATCTAATTTTTCGGAACTACCCGAGCCAACGACGGTTGTTAGAACAGATAGTCTGGAATCTCACAAATCCATATCGATTAATGCCTTGTGCACAGTTAATCCTATGGGCGGCGACAAGAATGACGAATACAGAAATTGCATTGTCAGTAGATCACAAACTTTCCGAAACTGACGTAAGAATGAGGGTTTGTGCCCTCGCTGACAAGGAGACAAACAGCTTTAGTTTAAGAGCGATCGCTTTGGGGCAACTAACGGTATTGGCTGAAATGTTGATTAATAGGTTCTTTTATTGTGTCCGAGTGTTTTGGTGGAATGCTGATGTGGCAGGGCTTCTAAAAAACTTTGTGATCTACTGATTGTCCTTAGGATTAACACGAGGACACGTGTTTCCTGGCGATCGCATTTTGCAGCCTGTTCAAAATAACCGACGTTGCTGATTACAAATATAACTCACTTTCCGCACCCTCAAGTGTCACACTACGATTTTTTAGGGAACAGGGAACTCTTAACAATCACTATTAAAGTGAAGCCATAACAGTATCCTCATACCGTTTCACTTTAAGGTTGATACATTTGGTGACAAGGGAAACAAGGGAGAGTATTTGTATCAAGAATTTTGTGAAATGGTATCACTTGATGAATTCAAAATATAGAGAAAGGAGTTGAGCTTAATGAGTAACGATTTTCAATTCAAACCCTTGTCTTTTGCTCAGAAGCGCCTCTGGTATCTTGTTCAGCTAGAACCTGAGAATTCAACCCATAACATTTCAGTAGCGTATCGCGTGAGCGGTTCAATCAATATCAGCTTGCTAGAACGAAGCTTAAATGAAATGGGTAAACGTCATCAAATCCTGCGAACTACCTTTGCCTTAGTTGATGGAAAACCCCAGCAAGTTATATCCTCTGATATAGACGTTACCTTACCACTCATAAACCTTGATAAACTTCCGAGAGAACAACAGGAAGCTGAAATTCGACTACAAGCTGCTAGAGAGTTCCAAAAGCCTTTTGCTCTGGCACAAAAACCATTATGGCGTGCTACAATTCTGCGGTTGTCTCAGTATGAACATATATTACTAACAACAGCACATCATATCATTTTTGATCGGGAAAGCTTTAATGTATTATTTGAGGAAATTGTAGGTTTGTATGAAGCTTTCTTGCAACAAAAATCCTTACCACAACCAAAAATATCTGCTCAATACTTTGACTTTGTTGAGTGGCAGAATCAAAAATTACAAGATGAAGCCTTACAACCTAAGATTCACTACTGGAAGCATCAACTAAATAGTCAATTACCAATACTACAATTGCCTACCGACCATACACGACCAGCAGTACATAAATATCAAAAAGCAAATCAAGTTCTAGCACTACCTAAGACTTTAATTGCGGCACTTAAAGCTTTAAGCCAGCAGGAAAATGTTGCTTTGTCCACAACTTTATTAACAGCATTTAAACTGCTACTCTATCGCTATTCAGGACAGGAAGATATTAGTGTAGGCTTTCCTCAGACTAGTCGTGACCAATTGGAAGCAAATGGTTTGATGGGATTGTTTACTAAATATTTTGTTCTACGTACACATATTGGAGGGAATCCAAGTTTCAAAGAATTACTCAGACAAGTACATGAAGTAACGTTAGAAGCTTATACCAGTCAAGACTTCCCCCTTGAGCAGCTTATTGAAGAACTACAGCTAGAAAAGAATCAGAGCTTTTCATCTCTATTTCAGGTGATGTTTAGTTTTCAGCAAGACCAAATTGCTGTTCACAAATGTTCTAACCTAGTGTTGGAACCTATTTTTAACCTAGTGTCAAAACCTATGGAGGTTGATAGTGTAACAGCTAAATTTGACCTAGCTCTCGAACTACAAGAAGAGGCTGAAGAAATCAAAGGTTGGTTGAAATACAGCACAGATTTATTTGATGAGGCTACCATTGCAAGGATGGTGGGTCATTTTCAGACGTTACTAGAGGGTATAGTTGCTGAGCCACAAGCTAGCATCTCAGATTTACCAATTTTGACGGAAGCAGAACGTTATCAGGTATTGGTAGAGTGGAACGATACTAAAGTCAATTATCCTCTGAATAAATGTATACATCAATTATTTGAGGAGCAGGCAGCGAGAACTCCTAATGCAATCGCAGTCGTCTTTGAACATCTAAAGCTGACCTACCAACAGCTAAATTCTCATGCAAATCAACTAGCACGTTATCTACAACAACTAGGAGTTAAACCAGACACTTTAGTCGGTATCTGTGTAGAACGTTCCTTAGAGATGGTTGTCGGTCTGTTAGGGATACTTAAAGCAGGTGGAGCATATGTACCATTAGACCCAGATTATCCACCAGAACGCTTAGCTTATATGTTGGAAGATTCTCACGTTCCAATCTTACTAACTCAGGAACATTTGCGTAGCCAACTTCCAGATCATCAAGCAGAAGTCATTTGTCTAGATAAAGATTGGCAGAAAATTGCTTCACAAAGCAAAGAAAATCTGGTAAGTTGCGTAACATCAGATAATCTAGCTTATGTTATTTATACTTCTGGTTCAACTGGTAAGCCTAAAGGAGCAATGAATATCCATCGAGGTGTTTGTAATCGGCTACTTTGGATGCAGGATACTTATAAACTTGATAGTAGCGATCGCGTTCTGCAAAAAACTCCTTTTAGCTTTGATGTTTCAGTATGGGAATTCTTCTTATCACTACTAGCTGGAGCATGTTTAGTAGTTACCAAACCCAAAGGACACAAAGATAGTGCTTACCTAGTTGATATCATTGCCCAACAACAAATTACAGCTGTGCATTTTGTTCCCTCAATGCTGCAAGTTTTTCTAGAAGAGGAGAATGTGAAACGCTGCTATTCCTTGAAACAAGTTATTTGTAGCGGTGAAGCCCTTCCCAGGACACTTCAAGAACGTTTCTTTAGCTGTCTAGAATGTGCATTACATAACCTTTATGGTCCAACAGAAGCAGCTATTGATGTTACATATTGGCAATGTAAACGAGAAAGCCCTTTGAGAACGGTTCCGATTGGACGACCCATTGCTAACACCCAGATTTACATCTTAGACTCCTATCTTCAACCAGTGCCTATTGGCATTACAGGAGAATTGCATATAGGAGGCGTACAAATTGCCAGAGGTTATCTTAATCGTCTAGAGTTAACAGAACAAAAATTTATACCCAGTCCTTTTCAGGATTCAGAAAGATTGTACAAAACAGGAGATTTAGTTAGATATTTACCTGATGGTAATATTGAATACTTGCGTCGCCTTGACCACCAAATAAAAATTCGTGGGTTCCGCATCGAACTAGGAGAAATTGAAAGTGTTATCTGTCAATATCCAGAGGTACGAGAAACGGTAGTTATTGTCAAAGGAGAAACATTAGAAGAGCGTCAGTTGATAGGTTATGTAGTTTTTCACCAAAAAGCATCTCTTAGCCTTTCAGGCTTACGTCGCTTCCTCAAGGAGAAACTACCAGATTATATGATTCCTACAGTCTTGATGGTGTTAGATACTCTTCCCTTGACTTCCAATGGTAAAGTTAACCGTAATGATCTACCAGCACCTGACCTATCACGACCTCAAGTGGAATCTGACTTTGTCAATCCTCGAACTTCTATTGAGCAACAAATAGCAGATATATGGGCTCACGTTTTAAAACTGGAACAGGTTGGTATTCACGACAACTTTTTTGAGTTAGGGGGATACTCTCTAATTGCTATTCAAATTATGACCCGCTTACGCCAAATTTTTGGAGTTGAATTACCTCTGCATATCTTAATGGAAGCAGCAACAATAGCTAAATTAGGCGATCGCATTGAAAAGATTCGCCTGGCTACGCGAGAGTTACAGTCTTTATAAGGCTAAATGAGAGTCATTGTCTCAAATTTCTGCCTTCATTGCAAATAGCAACCATTAACGTTCTCCCAAGAAAAGTCTATTAGATTTGGCTGATGAATCTTACAACATTGACTTCTAAAAATCTTCTAAAGCTATCTCGAAAAGAGATGCAAACCTTAGGTTACCAAGTGATCGATCTTCTTATTGATCATTTTGAGACTATACACAGCAAATCTACTACTCCGAAAATAGAATCTTCAGTAGTGAAAGAGCGGCTATATGAATCAATCCCAAAAAAAGGCATCAGTCCTCAGCTTGTGATGCAACAGTTGCAAAACGATGTTTTCAGCAATGTCATGCATCATAACCATCCTCGCTTCTTCGCTTATGTTCCAAGTCCCAATAATTTTATAAGTGCTATGGCAGATACCTTAGCATCTGGTTTTAATATCTTTGCTGGGTCATATAAAGCGGCTCCGGCAGCAGCAGAAATTGAACTGATAACAATAGATTGGTTACGACAACTATGTAATTTACCAGCTGGAGCTGGAGGCTTGTTTGTAAGTGGTGGAACGATGGCTAATTTAACAGCACTTACTGTAGCACGCCATATAAAACTTCAGAATCAAATAAAAAATGCAGCTGTTTACTACTCAGATCAAACTCATTCATCAATTGAAAGAGCCTTATACATTCTAGGCTTTGACCATACGCAAATCAGAAAATTGCCCTCTGACGAAAACTTTTGTTTGAGAGTATCAGATCTTAAAAATGCGGTATTAAAAGACTGGGCTACAGGAAAGTTTCCTTTTTGTGTAGTTGCGAATGCAGGTACAACCAATACCGGAGCCGTAGATCCTCTATCTGAACTATCAAATTTTTGCTTGAGAGAAGACCTATGGTTGCATATTGATGGTGCTTATGGAGCAGCCTCGATATTGTGTGAGCAAGGACGCTCTGTATTAAAAGGACTAGAACTTTGTGATTCGCTATCATTAGATCCTCATAAGCGGCTTTTTCAGTCTTATGAAGCCGGTTGTGTATTAGTCCGCAACGGTAACTGGTTAAAAGAAACTTTTTGTATGCGACCAGAATATCTTAGTGATTTAGAGCCACAACAAGAGGAAGTCAACTTTTATGATTATGGAATTCAGTTAACTCGTAGTTTTCGTGCTCTAAAACTTTGGATGTCACTCAAAATATTTGGACTTGAAGCATTTGAAAAAGCAATAGAGCAAGGAATTGCTTTGGCTGAACTAGTTGAACAAATTTTAAGATTATCAACTGTTTGGAAAATTGTAACTCCTGCTCAGCTAGGTGTTATTACTTTTCAGTATATCCCAGAATTTGACTTGCCTTTAAAAGAGATAAATTTGATCAATTCCAAAATCATGGAGAGAATGGCTAAAAATGGCTTTGCGATGCTAAGCACCACTAAACTAAAAAATAGCATTGTCCTCCGTATGTGTACAATTAATCCTTGGACAACGGAAGCGGATATTAGAGAAACGCTTCAATATCTCGAATATTTTGGTAGACTCGAAGAAATTTTATCAAGAAACATACGAGGCATACTGCGGAGTGCGTAAGAGATTTATCCCGAACCTCAAAAGCAACTTCCTTCTCCCGGATTTATCACAAAGATTTAAACGACTAGCCCAAAACGTTTATGCCACTTAGGCTTGAGATAAAATACCACGCTCACATACTGTTGTGATTCGTGCAGTGTCTAAAACGCTCAAAATCTAAGCTTGATAAAGGTTTGGGTAATAGCGATTGCGCAGAGCGCACTGCCCCTTGGGCAATCGCACCCTTGTGAGAAATGCGGGTTCTGCGCTCCTAGAGAGAGCAAAAGTTTAAAACCCCCACTTTATCGAAGATTGAGTGGCTTCTTTTGAGGAGGAGTCACCAATCCCCAACTGAGGCGCATTGGTGACAATTTAAGGTTATAAGCTATTTGTCAATAAGCAATAGTACTTAAAATATTGTCCAAAATCGGGGTTAGAAACACAATTTTTCAGCCAGCGAACCCGTCATCTTTAAAAGCATCGTTTACCTTTGTCCTCAAAAAGAGTATTAAGTTAAATTTGATACTCTTTTTTTCTAGAATTATCGCTTAATTACTGTTGACAAAAATAAGTTTGTCTTAACATGTCACGAATGACTGAGGCGCAACATCCCTGGTTCTTTGCCCTCGCTTGCCTGCCTGCCTTTTTCAATTGTGAAAGCATAGTTACACTTACTGCAAGTCAAACTTGTTTAAATGTGTGTTGCACCTACAAAATACTCAATTAAGGAATTAAAGACCGTGAAAGAAAATTCAAAAATTTACTTATCTTCAATAGCCTATGAATTAGGCAATTTATACAGTCTTGAGGAAATAGATGAGCTAAGAGAAAACTCTCAAGTTTTAGAAACATTACTAACTCTTGGTTTAAGCAAATACAGTAAAAGCGATTTCACAACGTTAAAAATGGCTATGAAAAGTGCTCTACGCACTTTAGAAATAGCAAATATTTCAAGAAAAGAAATTGATGTTTTAGTATATGCTAGTTATAGCTTATGGGATTTACAGTCTTCTGCATTTATAGAAATTGGTCATCTAATTAACGAGCTAGGTTTAGAAAATGCTTATCCAATAGGGACATTTCTTTCTGGATGTGGTAATCTACAGACAGCTATACGAATTGCAACAAATATGATACGAGGAGAGGAATGTAAAAATATTTTAATAATTACTGCTGATAGATTCTCCGAAAAAAGTTCAAGACTTGTTCAACCAAGTATTTCTGTGTTAAGTGACGCATCAGCTAGTTGTCTTTTAACTAACTCTGAAGTCAAAGGAGAATTTGAAATACTTTCGAATAGCCAAGTCATGAATTCAGAAATAAGTTATCTTGATCCAATACAAGATTCTTTTGAAATTTTTGAGAAAATATTAGATGGAACCCAAAAAGCTTTTCAAAAAGCTCTACAAAATCTAAAAATAGAATCAAATCATTTTCGTCAAATAATTACTAATAATTATAATTTATCTGTGACGAGAACTTTTTGTGCCAATTTGAATTTTCATCCTAATCAGGCTTATACTAAAAACATCTCTAGATTTGCTCATGCAAGTGCAGCAGATAATCTAATAAATTTGTATGATTTCTCATTTAATAATCCTCTTGTTGCAAATGATTTGATTTTGCTACTTGGTACAGGACCAATTACCTGGGGATGCACTGTATTGTCTAAAACCTAATTTGAAACCTTAAACCTACATTCCGCAGGTTGAAATGGAGATTTCGGTATTTTTTTAATAACGCTAAAATCTTTATCCTGTAAGGATTTTACCATAAATAGCCCACACCGATATCAGAGCTTTGAAAATCACCACTGTGGCGTAGATAAGCGCGAAGCTGTCACCAGGGGCAAGATAAGCTGAAAGTATTACCAATAAAGGGTTTTAAGTTTAGGAGTTATTTCCCGTTTTAGCGATTTTGACGGACGCTTTATAAGGATAGCCACAAATTGGGCAAAAACGATGTCTCAATGACGACACTAACTCTCCGCAATTGGTGCAACTAGTCCTTAACTGAGTACCGCAGAGATAACAAAACTTGGCTCTGACATGACTCCATATAGGGTCAGCCGCCGCTCCTGGGTTCCAACATTGGGGACAAAATTTAATCCCTTGAACCTGTTTAACTAGAACTTACGCATTGACAATCAAGACAAAAAGTGCGTAAGGAGAATTCAGAAAAAAACTAGCGATCGCTATTTACCAGAGGCGTGAAAAACAGATAATTTACTTGTTTGTGTTTAGGGTTC
>JAHHHH010000006.1 GCA_019359415.1 Iphinoe sp. HA4291-MV1
AAGTTTAATTGTTTTGGAGCTAATCGTGCCACATCCTAATCCTCCGCTTCTCAGCAAAAACTACTTTTAATCTAATTACTCATTCTCCCACAGTAATACCTGGTTAACTTACGCCGTGCTGTACTAGGTGTAAATTCCGGGTGAGCAGGAACAATGATGTCATCAATATGTTGAGCGATCGCACGAGCACAATGACATCTTACGTTTCACTTGGCTCATGTTATATTCTCTCTATTTTATCTTCTATCTAAAGATATAGTTTTATAGATACATTGAAAAACTAGCCAGGGATAGATACTTATTTCTAAAGAGAGAGTAGATAATACTGTTGTTTGTCATTACAAGTATTACTTAGTATTACTTAAAAATGTATTACTCTTGGATCTACAAACCTTAGTTCTATAGAATTTTTCATTCTCGTCCTATGGTAAACACTCCTCCATCGCTGTTTTCAGAGAATCAATACAAGGTAGAAGATGCACAGGCAGAAGTCTCAGCCATTATAGAAACACCACCATCAGAGACAGAAATTGATCTAGAGTTTCTCTACACTAGAGATATTGAATTTCGTCAGGAAACTATTTACTTTCTTGTTGTGGATCGCTTCTATGATGGCGATCGCTCAAACAGCGAAGGTGCTAATGCAGAACTGTATGATCCAACGAGACAAGATTGGGGTAAGTACTGGGGCGGTGATTTGCAAGGCGTCATCGATAAGTTAGATTATCTCAAGAATATGGGAGTGACAGCAATTTGGTTAACTCCTTTGTTTGAACAAATTGAAGACTTGTTTGTTGGCAATGCAGCAATGCATGGTTATTGGACAAAGGACTTTAAGCGGATTAATCCTCGCTTCATTGCAAAAGACGAAGAACCTTCTTTAAATAAAACACAAGAAACAAGAAATACCACATTTGATAAGTTAATTGCCGAACTGCACGATCGCAAGATGAAGTTGGTGCTGGATATTGTCTGCAACCACAGTAGTCCAGATATTAGTGGTACCAAAGGTGAGCTATACGACGATGGAGTCAAAATTGCTGACTTTAACAACGATGTGAATCACTGGTATCATCATTATGGTGAAGTGCAAGACTGGGAAAGCGAATGGCAAGTGCAAAATTGTGAATTAGCAGGTCTTGCAACCTTTAATGAAAACAATACTGAATATCGTAACTATATCAAGTCGGCAATTAAGCAATGGCTTGACCGGGGTGTAGATGCACTGCGGGTAGACACTGTTAAACATATGCCTATCTGGTTTTGGCAAGAATTTAACGGTGATATGTACAATCACAAGCCAGATGTGTTTATTTTTGGTGAATGGATTTTCAACCATCCTTCTGATGAGCAGTCTGTAGAATTTGCCAATCACTCTGGCATGACGATTTTAGACTTTGGGCTGTGCGTAGCAATTCGAGAAGCCCTCGCACAAGGTGCAGAAGATGGATTTTATCTCATTCAAAACATTTTTGACCAGGATTATCACTACAACGGGGCGACAGAATTAATTACCTTCATTGACAACCACGATATGCCCCGTTTCCAATCGCTGAACTCAGATCCAGCGATGCTGAAAGTAGCAATTGTTCTAATTATGACTTCTCGTGGTATTCCTTGCATCTATTATGGTACAGAACAATATCTCCACAACGACACCGATGGTGGTAGTGACCCGTATAACCGCCCAATGATGGAAAATTGGGATACGGATAGTGAAATTTATCGCTACATCAGGCTACTTTCTGGCTTACGGCGACTGAATCCAGCAGTGTCGATGGGTAGCCAATGGCAGAAATACATTACACCCGATGTTTACTGCTACGTACGTCGCTATCGTGAATCACTGTGCTTTGTAGCACTCAATAGAGGCGCAGCAGTCACCATACCAGAGGTAGAAACAGAACTACCTGATGGCGAACACACCTGTGTGATGACTCGCAATAAGTATGAAGTGAAAGATGGTAAAATTTACGACTTGCAACTCGAAGAGCGAGGCGCTATCGTCTTCAGCCATGTTGGAGAACGGGTGAAAGGGCAAACCATTGTGCGAGTCCAACTCAATGGTGTAGAAACTCAACCAGGTGAGATTATTGTCGTGACAGGGGACTGTCCAGAACTAGGCGAGTGGGATATAGGCAAAGCATGTCCTTTGGAGTATATTAACACGAACACTTGGTTTGCGGAAATCCCCTTTAACGAAAGTGCTGGGAAATTGATTAGTTATAAATATGCTATATGGCGAGAAAGGCGATCGCCCCTACGAGAAAATCTGATGAATCGTCGCTGGGTTATTGCCAAAGAAGGTACCGTCAAATGGCGTGATACCTGGGCTTCCGGACGCGAATCATAACCAAAAAACGGTTGCGTTTACTGCTCCAATTTCTCCCAAAATCTTGCTTCCAAATCTACATTGCCTTTAATACGCTTTTTGAAAGCACGCTTGAATGAGGCACTGAAACTGACTTCCACTATTATTCCTCTAGCAAGTTGTCTCAGTTCATTGATATTGGAGGAAAACTTTAGTTCCCCTTTTTGCTGCTCAAAGAGCGCTGACTTTAAGTTCGTATGGATCTCTTCGCGGCGTTCCTCGCACAGATACTGCTTCAGCAGCAGTTGAATTTCTTGCTTTTCGTCAGTGGAAAGACTTTTGATTGCCTTAACCACATCACTGAAAGTCATGGTTTGCAAAACCTTAACGTATCTACTCGACTAATTTAACACGCTGTTTGTTCTTGGAGATGAACTCAATTCTATCTAACTGCTACGATGCAAGAAGTAGAATCGAGAACTAGAGGAACAACATGAGCTTAGTAATTTCAGATGAGGTTGTGAAAGCGAGTAGATTGGCTCAACCGTGCGCCTACTAAAAGTTTCGTCAGTTCTTCTGGTGTGCCTGGTGCGGTTGGTGCGCGAAATAAAAAATATTTATGCAAGAAGTCTAGTTAACCATCAACTCACAACTGCTCCCAAACTATCTTGCAATTTTGCCACCATCTCAGCACGCGCCGAAACTTCCAACTTGCGGAACATCCTTTTTAGTGCTTGCTTCACAGAATTTTGTGTAATCCAAAGTTTTTCGCCAATTTCCCCATTCGTTAACCCCCGCGCCACCAACTCAGCAATTTCTAACTCACGGGGAGTCAGACGACTTGCGAACAAGCAGAGAGGTGTTTTTGGTTTTGCGCGTAAAGTTGCGATTTTTGCAGAAACATGAAGGCATAAAGCACTCATGTCAGCGATATCATTGACATTAAAAGCAGGAGTTCCAGCACGAGCGAGATTAAGCGTTCCCACAAGACGACCATCACAGACAATTGGTCCACTCATCACATGTTCATGGTCATGACGCGAGCAAAAATGTTTCCAGTCTCCTGTTGGTAACACCAACTGCTCGTGAGCAGGAGCATGACGCTCAACGACGTAGCGTCCAACCGGGTTACTTTCCATACACACACCAGGAACATCTTGAACGTCAATCTCTCTTAGGAACGGCTCATTCAACAGATAAATACCCCAACGCTGTACGCCAAAATACTTCGCCACTGTACCCATCACAGCTAGTCGTAATTCTTGCTCATTGCTCACAGAAGCTATTTCATGAAATACAGTTTGGAGAGATTTAACCATAGGTGTACCCAGTTGGGGTCTATGCGAAACTTAATAATTACTTCTATGCTAATAGCAGCAAAAGTAAAAAGCTAATATAACTGGTGACAATAGGAGAAACAATGACAGTAACACAAGTTTCTGCTCAAGAACTTTTTCGTGCTGCTTACGAAAACCGCTACACTTGGAATAAAAACTTCCCTGGTTACACTGCAGATGTCACCTATAAGCAAGACGAGCAGGTGTTTACAGGTAAAATTCGTATCAACGCGAATCTCAAAGCAGATGTTTTTGAGGTAGAAGATGAGCAGGCGAAGCAAGTAATTAACAATCAAGCATGGGAAATAGCTATTCACCGCATTCGTCGCTCCTTTGAAGAAACCCATGGCGCAAACACGTTTCACTATGGTGTGACTGATGAAACTGGTGCTGTTGAAATTTTTCTAGGCGGGAAATCAGAAGGCGATCGCTACAAAATCCGCAATAATGAAGTGTGTCTTGTCCACCGTCATATCCACGGCGTTGTTGTAACGATTAACACTTTTAGTAGTCAACATACTGGGGAAGGTTACCTGTCTCATCAATACGACTCTGTTTACCACGATCCGAAAACAGGTGAACAAAAAGGTGGAATCAGCCAGTTTACAGATGAGTACGAAAAAGTTGGTGATTACTTTATCCTCAATCGCCGATTGATTTCCACTGAAACTGCAGGACAAACATCAACTCAGGAAATTATCTTTTCCAACATTCAGTTGTTGGAACCTGTCGCTGCTTAAGTTTTTTAGTGTTGGAAATACATATAATGTGCATATAAAAAGACAGACTCATTAGCCTGTCTTTTTATGGGCTTATTTTTTTACAACTTTACTTAGAAAAATTACTTAATAGACTTCTTGTAAAAGTCCCTCTTTTCGCGCTCTTATTTGCGCCTTTGCGTCTACTCTGCGAGAACGGCTCCGCCGAATGCGTGAGACAAAAATATTTATACAAGAAGTCTAGTGTTGTATAAGCAATCTCAATATCATCAGATAGCAATTATTTAGTTCTTCTAGTGTTCTTAACCTCTGTTGCACGACAGATGATTGGTGCAGAAAGAATCACGAAAGCAATCAAAGCCAGATTAGTAAACATTGTTTAACCTCTGTTATGTTTTCAGTTCATCTGGGTATAGGACTGCTGAGAGTTCCTGCAAAGTTCCAGAGATTTCTGGTCTTTAGGACAGTTTTCAAAGCTTCATATATGAACTTCTTCTTAAGTATTTTTTTACTAAGTAGCTCAACCTAATTAAACGTAAAAAAGGAATTTCAAAATCTTATCGCTGTACCTAAATATCTGCAAATAGAGAAGCAATTTACCAATAAGTCTTAAAGACTCGTCATCGAGTGTTTGATACTCGCTCATGAGTGTTTGATGCTCACGCACGAGTGTTTGATGCTCGCTCATGAGTGTTTGATGCTCACGCACGAGTGTTTGATGCTCACGCACGAGTGTTTGATGCTCGCTCATGAGTGTTTGATGCTCGCTCACGAGTGTTTGATGCTCGCTCACGAGTGTTTGATGCTCGCTCACGAGTGTTTGATGCTCACGCACGAGTGTTTGATGCTCGCTCATGAGTGTTTGATGCTCGCTCATGAGTGTTTGATGCTCGCTTCAAACGTAACAATTTCTGCTTGACAAAGAAACAGGTTTTTGTGCTACTCTATAAACAATGGAAAAGGTGTGCGCAGATAAACTCCTCTGCATAATAGCGCAATGAGTCATAAAGGCAACTGGTCATAAAAAGCATTCAGTTTGAAAACTCATAAAGAGGCTAGGTTGGGAGAATGTTCAAAGTGCGATCGCGTTGGCGTTGGCGCAGCCTCTCGTAGAGAAGCCTCTCGTCCCTTGCGCGTCTCCGACAGGAGAAGAGAAGCGGCTCCTTTGGAGCATCGCGTTCGGCGATAGCGCAAAGCAATTGCCCAAGGGGCAGTGGCAAAGCCAATCGCTACATAAGAGAAATTTTTTTAGCGCTACAGGTGATACAGTAGGGATTACTAGCTGCTATGCTCACACTAAACTTAAAATGATTGCAGTGGTTTGTACCTGGCACGGTAACTGAGGGGATGACATGATTATAAATCCAGGGCAGTCATTGTTTGGTGGGCGCTACGTTATTGAAAGAGAACTAGGTAAAGGTGGAATAGGTATTACCTTTCTCGCCAAAAACCGGCGTGGTGAATTACGAGTTGTTAAAACTTTCCGAGAAGACATTTTCAACAGCCCTACCTGTAGACCGTACCAAAATAAATTACGAGATGACTTCAAAAATGAAGCGTTGCGATTGTCATTGTGTCGCCATCCTCATATAGTACAGGTGGAAAACGTCTTTGATGAAGGTGATTTTCCATGTATGGCGATGGAGTACATTGAAGGCGAAGACTTAGGCGATCGGATAAAACAAAAGGGAGTCTTACCCGAAGCCGAAGCACTGAGATATATCCAGCAAATTGGCGATGCATTAACCTTAGTTCATGATCGCGGTTTGCTACATCGAGATTTAAAGCCGAGTAACATCATGATGCGTGCTGACAAAGCCGAAGCAGTGCTGATTGACTTTGGCATCGCCAGACAATTTATCTCTGGTGCTAATCAAAGGCTTACGGTTGGTTACACTCCCGGTTATGCGCCTCCAGAACAGTACAACTCGGAAGTCGAAGCGGGAGAATATATTGATGTCTATGCTTTAGCCGCGACGCTGTATCATTTGCTAACAAGATTTCCGCCGATAGTTGCCAATCAGCGGAAACAATTTACCCTGCAACCACCAAAAGATATTAATCTCAACGTTAGCGACAGGGTGAACGATGCAATTATGCGGGGAATGGCGTTAAATTACAGATATCGTCCCCAGTCGGTGCAGGAATGGTTGGATTTATTAGAAATAGTAGTACCACCGACAATACCAGTTGCAAATCCGACACCAGTAATACAACCAATAATATCGCCTCCACAACTTCCAACCTCAAACTCCCCTGCACCAACAGTCAAATTCCCATCCCAACCGCAAAGCGAAAAACCAATATCTCCTGTTGTTACACCTGATAACTGGGAATGCGTCCACACTATCCTTAGCTTTTCTGGAAAGGTCGCCCTTAGTCCCAAGGGAGATATTCTGGCGGGTATAGCAGGTTGTGTGATTCACCTGTTTGAAGTTAGTACAGGTAAACTTATCCGCACCCTAACTGATCATCATTCCAATTCGGTTCGTTCCGTTGCCTTTAGTGCAGATGGGCGAATTCTTGCCAGTGGTAGTCGGGACAAAACAATCAAACTGTGGGACGTGCAAACAGCGAAAGAAATTTGCACTTTAGATCATTTTAATGGTGTTTCTTCCGTCGCCTTTAGTCCCGATGAACATTGGCTTGCTGGTGGTGATGATAGCGGGAATATCAAGATTTGGCGGCGGGGGTGAACAAAGGTCATCAGTGGTAGTAGTTTCAAACATCACCTACTACAGCTATCAAGCGATGTTCTCGGTCAGCAGCAAACTCTAAACAGGCTCTAATGTCTTCTTCCGTCAATTCTGGAAAGTCATCTAAAATTTCTGTATGAGACATTCCAGTTGCTAACCAGCCTAAAACATCATAGACAGTAATACGCATTCGTCTAATGCAAGGCTTACCGCCGCGTTTACCTGGCTCGATTGTAATAATGTCGCGGTAGCTCATAAGGAAAGTCGAGTTTGTTTTTACTCCCTAGTCTATCCTAAGCGTTGGAGTTTGCTGCAAAGGTTTCAGCTTCTCAGTTCCCGCGCTTCCTGGTTGCTGGTCTGAGGGAGATACTGAAGAAGAAGCACTCATTAACATTCAAGATGCAATCCATGAGTATCTAGCAGCACTGCAAGATCGGTTACAAGATGTGGAAATCCGCGAGATTGAGGTACAGGTGTAGTTTATGCCTCGAATACCTGGCGTCAATCACTTAGATGCAGTGCGTGCTTTGAAGAAAGCAGGCTTTGAGATTATTCGCCAAGGTACACCACCCCTTGGGAGCGCTAACATCAGCACACCTTGGCGATTAGTATAAGCTACCAACTCTCTCACCAGAAGTATTTCAAAAATCAAATAGGAATCCTATATATTACTTGTAGACAAAAGTTTTGTGGGGTGGGCATCTTGCCTGCCCTAATTATGCAAATAAAATTTTAACGTGATTGTTGACACCAATGAGCGGAACGTGCCTCCTACGGAGGAGGTTTATGTATAAATATGTCAAATATATCTGACTATTCCACAACAACAGCAGCCATCATTCAACAAGCAAAATCACTTGAGGAAACTCTACCACTAAGAAATGATGCTTGCCGATCAAAAATTTTTCTCCATCCACATCCAACTTCAAAAGTTTGCCTTTTTTTCCACGGATTTACTGCTGGTCCTTACCAATTTGAACCTATAGGGAAAAAACTGTTTGACGCTGGTTATAATGTTTTAGTTCCCTTACAACCAGGTCACGGAGTTGTTGGAAATTGGAATGGAGATAATCCCCCTCCTCTACCAACCGAACGCGAAATTTATCAAGAGTTTGCACTTTCATGGTTGAAAGTTGCACAAGATTTAGGACAGCAAGTTATAGTCGGTGGGTTATCGACAGGTGGAAATTTGGCAGCTTGGTTAGCCTTGGAATATTCCCAATCTATTGAGAAAGCTTTACTATTTGCTCCTTACATAAGCGGTAACAATGCAATAGTAAATTTTATCGTGGAAGTTCTCCCAATTTATTATGAATGGCTGAATAAAGAGCATCCAGGTAATTTTGGCTATGAAGGCTTCCGCATTCCTGCACTAAGAATTTTTTTAGACATGGGTCAAGAAATTATTGATAGAGTAAAAACTAATTTAGCAGTGCCTATGTTTATTATTTTTAGTGAAAGCGACCAAGCCATCAACCAGAGTGAATTGCAAGATTTTTCTAAAGCTACAATTGAACAGCAGGCAAAATCCTGGTATCACAGCTTTGATAAAATCTTTGAAATTCCCCACACCATGATGACAAAAGCGGAGGGAAATCAATATCAAGACCTGCTAATTACTGTGGCTAAAGCTTATATTGAAAGCGATATTACTTGGACTGAGGTTCTGGAAATCGGTTATCAGATACTACAGGGAAAAACTTTTGGTATTGCTACTAAAGAGCTAAATTTAACTGAAAGAGTTTCTCCAGATTTATCGGTCATGTTGGCAGTAATGGATAAGAAAATGATTATTGATTCTTTCAAAGAGAAAAGCTGAATCTTTTGTTAAAAAAGTATTGTAAAATTTACAATTTGCTGGAAGATGTTTGAATTGACTTCAGAATGCCATTTTCCACTTGATTAATTGCTACCATGATACCATTTTCTGAGTTTTCTAGTAGGGAAAATTTAACTTGTCTCAAATAATCGTGAATAGCCTCTCGTAATCTTGGTTTTTCGACCGCAACTGTATGATTGTAATCCCAAACATCCCAAATTATTATACCTATACCTACAATCGGGTCTAATAACTGTGCTCCAATTTTTCCAGCCACTACACCACCAGTTTTTGCTGCTATTTTTGCACCAGCTTTTCCGGCAAAGGATACGACAATTTTACTTCCTACCTTTGTCACTGTTGGAATCATTGCTTTTGCAAGTAGGTAAGTACTTCCACCAGTCAAAACCTTCAGTGATAAATTAGAGATATTTCCTTCCATATCATTGATAGTCACTGCAATATCACCAAGATAACGCTCCCAATCTCCCTGAGGAATCTTGTAACTGCTTTGAATATTAGAAATATTTTTACCCAATTCTGCAATATACAAATTTATACTATCACTTGTGATTTTCTCCAGTTCAAGCTGTGCAATTTTAGGTCTGAGGACACGCTTGGCAAATTCTGTTTGAAAATCCTCAGTAAATTTTTCGGCTACTGCTTGTCCCGGAGATGGTTTCTTTTCATTTGTCCAATGAATAACTGCTGAATATAACCACGTAAAAGGAGTGCTCAATTCCATCTTCTTTTGATTAAAGTAATTAAAATACCAATCGAAAAAGCTCTTATCAACACGAGTCATCAATTCCTCAACCCAATTATCTAATTGTTCTGAAGCAAAACTCTCTGACTGAGAATGCGCATTCCTAAGAGCAGTAACGAGTGCTTGGTCGATATCTTTGGGTATTTGTGGGATAACTACACTAACTTCTTTACTAGGATTCTTACCTGAATCTCCTAGTTTCCCAAAAGATGAATCTGTTATTAAAGCTTTGCTTAGCAAGGGAATAAGAACAATGATAATGACAACAACCCAGATAAAAGGAGTTACTGACTTAATAAAGTCACTCCAAGCTTTAATACGCTGCGTCTTTTGTTCAAAAGAAACTTTTTTTTCTACTTCCTGAGAATTTTGTCCAATATTAGCTGATGTTATTGGCTGCTGAGCAGAAGTAGACTCTAAATCTTGCTGTTGTTCCTGTCTCATAATAGTGTTTGAGCTAACATACTGTTCTTATCTAACGTGAAGTACTTGGCAAAGTTATGTTTTATTTTCAGTCATTATGGCTCCAACATCCTTCTAGTAGGGAGAATGTCACCGAACTACCCGCCAAAGATTGATTGTCCCATCAGCACAACCACTGACAAGGGTGTTGCCATCAGCACTGAAAGCAACGGAAGTCACCTCTTTAGAATGTCCCTTGAGAGTACGAATTTCCCTTTTCGTTACGACATCCCACAGTTTGATCGTGTGATCGCTACTACCACTAGCAAGGGTTTTGCCATCTGAGGTGAAGGCGACAGAATTAACTGAATAGGAATGCCCAAAGAAAGTGTAGATTTCCTGTCCAGTTGCTAAATCCCACAATTTGATAGTGTCGTCAGCACTGCTACTTGCAAGAATTCCTCCCAGTCCTCCCTGGCGAAGGGGAGAGTCAGGGGGGATGGGACTGATGGCGACGGATCTAATCGGTTGGGAATGTCCTTTGAAAATTCTAATGACTTGCTTGTTTTTTAAATTCCATAGTTTGATGGTTTTGTCCTCACTACCACTGGCAAGAGTTTGTCCATTGGGACTAAAGGCGACAGATTTCACCGCACCCGAATGTGAGTGAAGGGTTGCGATTTCCCTTCCTGATGACAGTTCCCACAGTTTGATGTTACCGTCAAAACTGCCACTGGCAAGCATCTTGCTATCTGGACTGATGGCAAGGGACTCAACCGAACTCGAATGCCCATACAAGGTACGAATTTCTTGTCCAGTGAATAGATTCCATAGTTTAATTGTTTTGTCACCATTGCCACTGGCTACAGTACGACCATCCGGACTAGTCGCGACGGAATGAACCGAACCAGCATTCCCTTCGAGTGTGAGGATTTCCTTTCCAGTTGACAAATTCCATAGTTTGAGTGTTGTGTCAAAACTGCTACTGACAAGAATCCCTCTCAGTCCCTCTTTATGAAGGGGGGAGTCAGGGGGAATCGGACTGATAGCAACAGAAGTCACCAAGTTGGAATGCCCGTTGAGGGTTTTCATCCGGAAATTGTTTTCCGCTATGAGGTTTAGGGGATAAAAATTGTTTATATACCAAAATCCCCCAAATCCCAACAATATAATGGCAGCACCTGCTAAAAGTTTGTTTCTCAGTATGGGAGGTTCTAAGGATGGTAACTGAGGTGCCAAATCTTTGATGACTTCATCTACTGACTGATAACGCTCATGAATGTCTTTTTTCAGAAGCTTATCAAAAACTTCAGCTAAATCTGCACTTATCGGACGTTTCAAATATTGCTGCCAAGAAGCAACCCAGCTATAGCCGTTTTCTGTCCAAAGAAGAGCTGGTGAGACACCTGACATTAAATGAAAACACGTAGCTCCCAAACTAAACAAATCGCTTGCTGGGTGAGCCTCACCATCCTGCAATTGTTCTAGAGGGCTATAGCCACGTGTACCAATAGTCGTCCCAGGTTTCGCCCGCACTGTTGCGCTTAGCTGCTTTGAAGCACCAAAATCAATGAGTACAATCTCCTCCTTTGCTCTATTTGTCTTCTCCCTACTTACAGAGGAAACAACGGAGGTTCGCCGCATAATATTTTGTGGCTTGATGTCCCGATGAATGACTCCACGCTCATGGATAAACTTGAGAATAGGCAGCAAATTGAGTAAAACTTCCCGAATTTCTGTTTCGTGATATGTTCCTCGTTGTCGCAACTCTTTGAGCAAAGTCTGCCCATCAATAAACTCTTGCACTAAATACAGATAGTTATCTTCCTCAAAGTAAGCCAGCAAGGTAGGGATTTGTGAATTTTTCCCTAGTTCTTGCAATCGCTGAGCCTCCTGTTGGAATGACTCAATCGCCTTCTTCAAAGCCCATGTTCCCTGGACTTTCGGTGCCAATTGCTTGACGACGCAACGTTCATTTAGCTTATCTACATCTTCTGCCAAGTAGGTTCTACCAAATCCACCCTCATCTGAAAGCACCTTGATGACACGATAGTGACCCCTCAAAAGCGGTACCAGTGGTGCACCACAACTCTGGCAATTCGTTATCCCTTTAGGATTGAGAGGTTGCAAGCAATCGGGGTTGAGGCAGCAGAGCATCTTTTGTCAAGCGTGACTGTGCTGCAATCTATGATATTACATCCAAAATTTTTCCGGGAGAAAATTATCAAAATTATAATTAATTATTACTGCTCAAAGTCAGAAAGCTCTTTGAAGCGATCGCTCTTTTCCTGATTCATGCAACAGATCTAATGTCTACAGAATCTGATTGACGTAGGGATTGCCAGAAGTTGAAAATCTGCTCTGCTACAAGCTGGGGTTGAAAGAAATGAAAAAAATGCCGTCCTTCCGGACATTTCCATATGCGATCGCTCTCCTTTAGATACGGTTGCCATCCATCTAAAGCATTAGTTTCGACAATAATATCGTCTATGCTCCCACAAATCATTAAAGGCACTGGAACTGGCTCTGGAGGGATACTCAACCGTTGAAAAAGCGAGTGAGGCGAAAGCGAGCAATTTAAGTCTCGCTCCAAAATTCTCAGCAAACGCTTGATGGTGTGTTGCTCCTGATAGCCAAACAGGTTGTACACAAAAGCAGTCAAAGTCCTTTGCCGATTTAAGAATTGACGATGGCTATAATAGTGAGCTTGCCAATCAATAGCAGCATCAATACCCACAGCCAACAGAGTCAAAGACTTAACTTTTTCTGGATACTGACGAGTATAGAGTAGCCCCAACAACCCTCCTATACTGTGACCGATGAGATGGACAGGTTGATCACAAGATTTAAGATAATCTTGCAACAGTTCAACTGCGACATCTAGCGAACTTCCCTCATCTTGAGTTTGGTGATATTCCCATAAAGCAAGAGTGACTTGATGCGACAGTTTATACATCAACGGCTGAGCAAAGCATTTTAAATTAGGACTTGTATTTAACCAAATAGCATCTGGTAACTTAGACATTCAATTTACCTGCAAATAAGTTATCTATCCAGCGATAAGAATTTTAGGAAGAAAGAATAAAATTATCTTTTCATAAATTGCAAATAATTTCTATTAAATATGCTACATAACTAAACACACCTTTACTCATAACCAAGAAGACGAGTGGGGGCTTGCTTCTCTCCCTCCTAGAAAGTGAGCCTTGTATTATCTTGCAGTCCACTAAGATGAGTTAGCGAGGTCTTGATTCACCGACAGTGGACTTGTAGAGGTTGTTGTCATTTCACATCCATCAGCTTTTTTGATAAGAATATTCAACAAGCCTGAGAAATAGCTTACACTAAAAATTGATTTAATGAAATATACTTTCAATAAAAATGAGAGCGATCGCTTCACCGTAGTTGGAGATTTGCGAACTAGTATTATGATGACATTGGTCAATGTCTTTACGGTTTTTCCTGACAAGCAGAAAGATACTCTTTGGGCGCTCCACAAAATCTACAAAGAAACTGTCAGACATCAACCAGGATTTATTTCTGCTAGGTTACTTATCAGCGATGATGGGACTAAAGTTACAGTGCTTGCTCTGTGGGACAGTCAGCAACAGCTTGCAACTATAAAACAAATTCCGCGCTTGCAAAATTTTCATAATTCGGAATTATTAGAGGCTGTTATTTCAAGCGATGCTCATGTCTATAGCACGTTCATAGAAGTTCCAGGGGCTTTGCACAAGCACAGAAAACAAAAAACTGACTAGCGCTTGTTAAATTGGCGTTTGTGCAAATTCAACAACGAGCCATACTCACCAGATACTGTTGGCGAATCCAATGTAGGGTGAGCATGTAGGGCGCGCGAAGCGATCGCCTCCACCAGGAACATCGCTTGCAAAGCACCTGAGTGTCCATCACGTTGACAGGGCTAACACTGCCATCTTAATATGAAGTATCACTCCTCAAGAATTCGCCAATAACATCAGTAATGCGTGAATGTTTGAGTGATTCGCCCAGCGCAGTGTCCTTTGGGCAATAATCGTGGGTTATCACCTCTGTTGGTCAACTATGAATAACGAGATTATTCTTTTTCTCATCAGCGCTAGTATTCTCATTGCCTACCTTATCTTCTCTGCGTTAACTGAAATGGGCACAAAGTTACCTTGGAAAAAATAGCGATTAGTCCTCAAACTCCCAGCTTAAGCTGAAGTTCCCCTTGATTCTTAACTTTTCTACTTCCCAAGACATTTATATTTATACTTCACACGAGCACAGATTGCGCGTTTGAACCCAAGGTTAGTAACTTGATTAAAAAAGCTCAGTTTCTGACCGTGCAAAGTATAGCCTCAGTATGGATGTTCAGCGATCGCTGGTTTTTGGGTTGGGTAAATCCTACTCAAAATTGCCTGAAAGTGCAAAATCGGGCGCATAACTTTAGATTCCGTAAAGTACAAAAAGTACAAAAATAATTCATCCAACAAAAAAGCCTCTCATACAAGAGGCTAGGACAGAACAGTCAATAAAAAGTATCAAACTACACTAGCATAAGTACAGCAACTGCTCCTCCAATAGCAGAGAACACTCCTGAAACGAGTGCTGTAGCAAACAGCCACCAAGCTGCTGATGCAGCAGCTTTGCGTGTTTCTTCGGCTTGGCGCTGTGCTTGAAGTTTCACTTCTTCTAAGCGTCGCTGTGCTTCCTGCTGGATGCGTTCTGCTCGTTGCAATACATTGTTTCGTGCTCGTTCAACTTGGTCGATAATGCGGTTAGCGTCTTCCTGCGAGATATCCTCGCGGGAACTCAAAACTGCGACTAAGGTATCGCGGTTGAAAGAAGATAGGCGATCGCGCAATGCTTCAAACCCTGCTTGCGGGTCATCAAACAATGTGCGAACATCGTGTTTAATATTATCGTAGTTGAGTTCCGGGCGCTCTAAAGAGTTGAGATAGTTGCGAATGCGGGCAAAAACTCCATCAACCACATCTTGAATACGCCGCTGGATACTCCGCACTTGTTCCACAAACTGGTCGCGGACTGATATCATGGTGTCTGCAATTCGTGCTGCTTCCTCATCACTCAGGTCTTCCCGCAGTTTCAGCAGGGTGATGATGGTAGAGCGGTCAAATTGGGAAAGGCGATCGCCTATACTTTCTATTCCCACTTGTGGATCATGCACCAACAGAGATAGGTCGCGTTTGATACCTTCTGGATTCAGTTCATCCTTGCCACTCCTGCGTAGATACTCTTCCAAATATACTTGGAAAGTTTGTACTCTCTGCTGAGTTCGGGTAGCTAGGCGACGAGGTGTACGCACGATGTCGCGAATAGAAGTTTGCACAGAATCAATGACCTGATTGACTTGCTCTTCGCTCAAGTCCTGACGTTGACTCAGTAACTTCACCAAAGTGTCTCTATCAACCTGTGACAATCGGCGACGCAGTGCGATGACTCCTTCTCTTGGATCTTGGAACAGTCGATTCAAATCCCGCTGAATTTCTTCAGGATTGAGTTCTTCTTTTCCTGTGTTCCGCAGGTAGTCTGCAATTGTAGTCGTTACCGAGTCGTACTGCTCCTTAGCTTTATCTACTAGGGTTCTTGGTGCGTGGCGAATGTTGCTCCAGTTTTCCTCAACATTGTCAAGGATTTGATTTGCTTGGTCTTCGCTCAAGTCTTGCCGCTGACTCAGTAATTTCACTAAAGTATCGCGGTCAAAACGAGACAACCGCGCCCTGATTGCAGCGATTCCTGCTTGCGGGTCATCTAAAAGTCTTCTCAGGTCAGCGCGGATAGCGTCGGGGTTGAGTTCTTCTTTGCCTGTATTCCGCAGATAAGATTGTAAATTCAGCCACAGCGATTCAGCTTGATATTTTGCCTGCTCTGCAATTCCTTTGGATTCAACTAAAACTTGAGCACGCTGTTTTTCCAACTGGTCAAGAATTGTGTTTACTTCCTCAGACTCAGGATAAATATCATTGCGCTCTAGCAGGATTCTGCGCATTTCCTGGCGGTCAACCTGAGCAAGTCGCCGAGAGAGGGTTTCGTAATCTGCGTCTGGGTCTTCCAGTAGGGGCTTGAAATCCCGCTCAATGCCTTCTGCACTTAAGTCTGACTTAGGGGTTACAAGTAGATAACTATCTACGCGGCGTTGCAAATCTTGTACTATCTCTTTTTCTTCCTCTGCGATCACTGCAATGAGCACGTCTTGGCGGATGAGTTCTAAGCGATCTGCAATGCGCTGAATTTCAGCTTGAGTGAGCAGACCCCTAGTTTTAAGAATATTGACAAAATCACTCCGAGAAAGCCGCTCTAATTCTCGCCGTACTGTGGCTGGATCAGCGGCGGGATCATAAATAACGTCACGAAATTCTTGGGTAATTTTTTCTGAATTCAGTTCCCAGGAATATGTGTTGAGTAAGTAATTTTCTACATCAGTTCGAATGGGACTGTAAGGCTGTTTTGGTGTAGGAAGACCCAACTTATCTGCTTGTTCGGTGACTTTATCTTTAGCGTTTGTGAGAGCACCTAGAATTTTTTCTACATCCAAGTCTGACAAATCGGTTCGCCCCAATACAACGCCGGTCAACGCGGATAACGCTTGCTGAACTGTCCGCTGAATTGGACCAGGAGTTGTTTCTTGGGTTGCCCTTTGGTCAGCTTCTTTTGCAGAACGCATCTCTGCCATCAGTTGCTCTAGCTTGGCATTGAGTTCATCTGTCCTGGTTTGTCCTGGTGGCAATGATTTGAGATAATTAACCAATTCTCCCAAGCGGTCTTGTACTGGTTGTTGCATTGGTTGTTGTTGACCTACCACCTGTTGCCAAACGCCATATAGCGTGTCGGCTATACGGTTAACTTCTCGCTTGGAAAGGTCAGTGCGACTGCTGATTAATTCAACAAACTTCTGGCGATCAATGTAGCTTAGATCTGGACTACCAGCGATCGCTCTTAATTGCGGATCGTTCAGTAATCTTTCAAATTCGCCCCGAATCTTGGATATATCCAGTTCTGGTGGACGCACCATTTCCAAGTAATCTTCTACTTTATCTCGGAGTGCGCCTGGGTCTATAGCACTGCCTAGTTCCCGACGTACAGCGGCAGCGGCGGCTTCAGCTGTTGCTACCACTTGCTGATTAACAGCTTTTGCCCCCAATGCAGCGGTCGCTGTCCCCAGAATCGCTTGTAAGCCGGAAGTTGCCGTGTTGACCAACGAGCCAATTAAAGAACCCACCGTGGTTGAACTCACCCACACTAACAGTAAAAAGTACGCTCCCCAAATCACCAACCCCAGAATTGCTCCCTGCACCGGAGACCAATCTCCAAAAAGACTGAGTCTTATTGCTAGGAAACAAGCAATGGCAAGCGCAATAGTCACAGTGATTAATGTCCATAGTCCCAGCGCTGTACCTATTTTGCGAATGGTACCGCCAAAACTTTCAACCTCTCCATGACCTCCATTTGAATCAGATGGACGACCCAAGTAGGAAATCCCCGCAGCAACGGAGAGGTTTGTGAGAACTAATTGCAGTGCAAAAGCTAGGATCACACCAGAGATTAAAGCGAAAAAAAAGTGCGGTCCAAATCCAGAAAAGGCATATGACTGGTTAGCATTTGTTGGCTGGTTATCAACTTGTGCCACCCAAAAGAGTGGCTTGTACAGTGCCAGCGTGATGTGCGTACTCTGAAACATCCTAATTTCTTCCTATGTAGCTCAAATCGGTGGGGATGAAAAGTTGCGTGAAAGTAAATTTTAGTAAATTTTGTATCTGTCATAATACCCAACTCATGAGCATAGAATCCTGGAATTATGGTACTTGTGGCATCCCTCCAAAGTTTGAAAACTTGCTACAGCGTGGGATAGAAGTTTTTCTACCTAATTATTCAATGAACTAAAGTTAATTTACAAAAACAATTTTTTGCCTAAGTCTAGAGAGACACGCTAGCGAAAACAGTGCTCACTCTCTTGGTTGGAGTCTTGAGCAAAAATTTCTTTGACTTTGCCACAAAGCCAGAACAAACGCTGGTCTTTCCCGTTGTTCTTCTATTGATTAGGTAAAATCCAGCTTATTCGTTAATCTTGTTACATTTTTTTACAAAAACATTTTTTGCACCCTCTCTAGGTGGATTTATCCAAGGAAAAACTGTTCTGATAATCGTCCATAAGAGGTGCAGATAGTTTGTACCCATTGACAGAAAGCAGCAGAGTTGTGGATAGCTACATTGAAGTCAAGAAACAAATTGAACTTGAATGAGGAAAAAAAATGGAAACTCGTCCCAGCACTGATTTACCACCCATTGCTACAGAATATAACGGCAAAGACCGCAACGCTTTTCTGTTTGGTTTGAATCCCCAAGCTGAATTGTGGAATGGTCGTTTGGCAATGATTGGTTTTCTTGCTTACCTGCTTTGGGATTTGGCTGGCTACAGCGTCCTGCGTGATGTTCTGCACTTCATTGGTTACTAGCTATTAGTCCCTCATTCAATATCAGCTTAATTATTGTGAAGGAAAAAACAATGCAAACTCCTGAAACTCGTCCTTCTACTGATTTACCACCCGTTGCTAAAGCTTACAACGGTATAGACCGCAACGCCTTTATTTTTGGTTTAAACCCCCAAGCTGAACTGTGGAACGGTCGTTTAGCAATGATTGGGTTTCTTGCCTACCTGCTTTGGGATTTGGCTGGTTACAGTGTCCTGCGTGATGTTCTGCACTTCATCGGGAACTAGTCATAAACTTTGTAGAGACTTTGTAGAGACGTAGTATTCTACGTCTCTACATCAAATCTAATTTTGGCAGACGAGATTGAAATTGGGAAGGGAGCATCCCAATTTTTTTCCAAACGCACGCGCAAAGTAGCTCTGATTCACACTCTGTGTTTCTTTGCGCCAACCTCTGCGACCCGCGTGCGTTTAAAAATAAACTCAAACATTTGGGATGCTCCCAATTAGGAACCACTTTCTGGACAAGGTTAATAAACCAATTTCTCCCAATTTCTCCTTCCCATACTTTAACAGTAATGCAGCACAAGTGAACTCCTCAACCAACTCTGCCTAATTTACCTTTACTTTGAGAAAACTTTACCGTATTGTGATAACTCTTCTCTTCTTTTGCAAAATAGCCTAAAAAAACACATACATGTATTATGATGTGTTTTTTACTTTGGAACAATAGGGATAATTATCCTGTTAGTAAGGGTTTCAAGAACCGGGTTTGTATGCTCAGATGTCTCTCCACAACATTCCCAAATATCTCTACTAAAGGCGTTTCTCATTGACAAAATTGGGTATACCCAGTACAGAACAGGGGAAGTTAGAACCTAACTGTTGGACTATCGGATGATTAACAGAGTTACAGCCGAGTAATAGCAAATTTGCAGCTTCTGAGGTAACAACTTTCCTAAGTTCCTGAGCAATACAACCAAACCGAAGATGAGCTTTAAAAGAACTTTTCCATTCTGCAGCTAAACAACTTGCTTGCCGAAGAATACATTCTGCTTGTGCAAATTTATCTACCAATATTTCTTGGGTGTAAGCTGCGTTGTCCTGCATTTTTGGTTGAGTTGTCACACCTGTGTCAAACTCTCTTAAGGAGAAGCTTGTTGAACAGTGTGGTGGATTTTGTTCCGTAACGCGTTGACTAAAAAATTTATCTATTTGCAAAATATTTGCATTCTGACTGCTTTTATTTTCCTCTATCACATAGACGACTTGAACTGTCACTTGCGCTTTTGTGGCTAAACGTGTTTGATGAGCGATTAACAAGGCAATATCTAACGCAGTATGACTGTTGGGAGAACTATTATAGCCAACGATTAAATTGACTGATTCTGCAGATTGAGCTTGTACAGAAAAAGGTGTCTTTGGCACTGAGATTAGTACCATTTGGTCGAGTAAATCATCTCTTCCGATCGCGTTTTGCAGACGCACCAAGATAGGCTTAAGATTCATAACTTTATTGTCACGCTAAAGAACTAAAGAAAAAATTACAAAAGCAATAACTCATTTATAGTTCATAACTCATATTTGAGTTGATAATTACGAATTACAAACTGTAAATTACGAATTTTATCGATTACTCGTCTTGGGTGAAATACCGATCCAGGAAATTGAGTGCGTAGTTGCGGAGTTCGTAGTATTCTTGTGAGTTCCTCATGGCAGCACGTTCACATGGATGAGGAAACGGTATTTCTAGTATCTCCCCAATGTTAGCCGATGGTCCATTGGTCATTAGAACGATGCGATCCGACATATAAATCGCTTCATCCACATCATGGGTAACCATCATGACTGCCTGTCGGTGATTTTCCCAAATATCCAACACCTGTCGCTGTAGTTTCCCCCGAGTAAGCGCATCTAACGCCCCAAAAGGTTCGTCCATTAGCAACATCTTTGGGCGAATTGCCAATGCTCTGGCAATACCCACCCGCTGCTTCATACCACCAGAAATTTCATCAGGATACTTATCAGCTGCCGCTGTTAAATTTACCATTGCCAGGTGTTCGTTCACAATGCTAATTTTTTCAGCACGATTGGCATCTTTTAGCACTTCGTCTACAGCAAGCCGAATATTTTCGCGCACAGTTAACCAAGGTAAGAGCGAATAGTGTTGAAATACCATCATACGCTCGGCTCCTGGTTGACGAATTTCTTTGCCATCTAACCGCACTGAGCCAGAAGTTGCTTTTTCTAATCCTGCTACAATTTTCAAAAGTGTGGATTTACCGCAACCAGAGTGACCAATAACAGCAATAAATTCATCTTCACCCACTGTCAAATTAACGTTATCTAAAACGACAAATTGATTTCCATCAGGTGTTGGATATGATTTATATAAATTTTCAATTTCCAGAAATCCAGTGCGAGGTGAAGCCATATCATAGGCATCTCTTGAGAAAGAGGTAGATTTCATTTGACACTCCTGCAATACTCTATTTATGAATCGTTCAAAAATGACATGAGTCATTTACAAATGACAAAGGACGAATGGCAAAGTAAAGAATGGTTAACACATCAGGTTAACTTTGCTCAATCTCTTAAGATATAAAGAAAGATTTAGGAGCGTTAGCTCTAATCTCAAAGCTCTTAAGATACCCCACTGGATCGCTGGGGTCAAAAGCTTTGTTATCAATAAATAGTTCAGCTTGTTCTATCTTGTAATCTTCTTTTGGACATTCAATTTCCATTTCAGCAGCAATGTCTCGATATAAGTCAGTTCGCCAAGCTTTACGCGCCAATTCTTCAGCATTTTTGGGTATTTCTTTAATTTGTCCCCAACGAGCTGACTGAGTCATAAGCCAAATACTCTGAGAGTGCCACAGAAATGTGGAATGGTCGTTTGGTGTTTTGACAAGGTTAGCAGGTTTCTCAAAAAAGATTGTTGTTTCAGGCGCTTTCCAAACTCGTTTTTTACCATCAAAACCACCGTAATTATATTCACCGACAATAGCTGGTTTTGTTAATTTGAGCTTTGCTCCTGTAAACGACTTACTCGTGAGAATCTTAGCCACTTCCTCTCGGTTTTTTAAATCACTACAATATCGACAAGCTTCTATCATTGCCTTAACCAAAGAGCGATAAGTTTTGGGATTTTCTTTGATGAAAGACTCCATCACACCTAAAAGTCTGTCTGGGTGTCCTTGCCAGATTTCTCTACCCTGAGCAAAGGTAAAGCCAATTCCGTCATTACCAGTAATTGCTCGTGAATTCCAAGGTTCAGCTACCATGTAGCCTTGCATTGCTCCAATTCTCATATTCAGCACCATCTGTGGAGGTGGGATGATGATAATGCGAAATTCTTCATCAGGAGCAACTCCAGCAGCTGCTGCTAAGTAGCGGACAAAGTATTCATAAATAGCCGAACTCAGCACCACTGCCCAAACTCGTTTCTCAGAGGGTAATTTTTCAAAGTAATTACGAAAATCTCGTCCAAACTCTTCTAAATTGCCGTTATAGTCTCGCCAAGGACGTAACCCAGACTCCCACATTGCTTTATTCATCGTCATCGCGTTACCATGGCGATGAATTGTCATCGCTGCACACAGGGGAGCATGACGTGCGCCTTCTGCACCTGTTCTAGCATTCGTTACTGCACCACTCACCACTGGCGAAGCATCAAGGCGTCCAAAAATAATACCATCACGGGACGTAGCCCAACTTGCTTCGCGGCTGAGAGTGACATTTAAACCATACTTACGGAAAAATCCTTTCTCCCAAGCTACAGCAAAGGGAGCGCAGTCATTCACAGGTACATATCCCACTGTAATGTTAGGTTTTTCCAGTGTTTTGGGGTCTACTACTGGTTCGGTTGCCAACGCCGCTTTTGATAATCCTTTAGGGGCACGGTTAGCATTAATTGCACAAGAAGAAATTCCAGTTGCGAATGCTGTTGCTCCCAGCCCTGTAAGAAAGTTTCGTCGCGTCCAGTTATTTGTGTTATTGTGACTCATGAAAAACCCCTTGCGGCGGCTAAATGACTCAGAATATTAACCACGAAGGCACAAAAGTTGCTGTTTAAGCTGTCACATGTTTCATTTTTGTACAGTTCCAGCAGGTAGCCTGCTTATAAAACAGGGAGTTTTTATTTTTTGGCGTTGCATATTTGCGGAATGAAAAGGTTCGCGCAAAGACGCAAAGAAGAGCGTGAAAAGAACGAATGAGTGACTGCTGATGAGTGGCTAATTTGAAGTTATTGGGCGACTAGTAACAAAAGCTTGTATTCTACCTATGGCGTAATCAAGAAATAGACCTGTTAAGCCAATAACTAGCACAGCAAGAAAAACAGAATTCAGGTTCAGGCGACTCCATTCATCCCAAACAAAAAAGCCGATTCCAATACCACCTGTGAGCATTTCTACAGCAACGATAACTAGCCAAGCAATTCCTAAACTTATTCGCAAACCTGTAAAAATGTAGGGTAAACTTGCAGGCCAAATAATTTTTGTAATTCTTCGCCAACGAGGCATTTCTAGAACTCGTGCTACATCTATATAATCCTTAGGAACACTGGAAACTCCCAAGGCAGTGTTAAGAATTGTTGGCCACAAAGAGGTAATGAAAATTACGAATATTGCTGATGGATCTGCCAAATTAAAGATAGCTAGAGCAATAGGAAGCCATGCCAGGGGTGATACTGGTTTGAAGATTTGAATGACGGGATTTAGAACCATCATTGCTGTTCTGGACATCCCGATGAGAAAACCAACTGGAATTGCGACCAAAGCACCTATAGCAAAACCTAATAAAACCCGTCGGATACTTGCTATTAATAGCCAGCCAATACCTAGGTTACCTGGTCCTCTTTGGAAAAATGGGTTAAGGATATAATCTAAATTTGCTGTTAACGCCTCTGGAGGGGTGGGCATTAATTCATGATTGGCAAGGGCAATAATCCACCACACAACAATTACGCCCAAAAAACCAACCAAAGGTAGCAGGAAAGTATCCCGTACAATAATTGGCTTAGTGTGTTTCCAAGCTGTTCGACCAGCAACTGCCAAAATAGCAGCTACATTCAGTTGAAATATCATTGGTGACCTCAACAGACTTAAGCGCAGGTACAATCAATCCGAGCAGTACCAGCCCAGGATACTGATGAGATCAATCATTACAATAATAATTATTACAATTTATTATTACGATAATATTGTCTCTTCAGTCTCCTCTCATTGCCTACGAAGTTAGCTGACGGGCTAGGGCTGAGAGATGCCCCTCTTATAGAAGAAGGAAAAAACAAGAAGTCAGAAAGATATATCTACTCTTTTCTTTGTTTGTTTTTCTTTCTTTACTTTTCCATCTTCTACGAGATACGCCCCATATGTTGGTTCCTCCGCTCCAACTTATGCAATACAATTCATTGGATTAGGCTGACTTACTCTTATTTTTGATAAATGTAACACTAGTACACAGTCAAGTCAAGCTATCTTAGGATATACCTCTTCCAAGCAAAAAGCAAGCATCCTTGTAGAGTCAATTTATCTATATTTAGATATATAAATATTATCTAGATATAGCAATCCTAAATAGGTTGTGAAAAATCCAGCCTTCACAGAAACCCGGTTTCTCTGTGTTCACGAATGATTTAGGACTGCTATATATTGTCTAGAATCATATATTATTATAAATAAAAATTACATACTTTCCATAAAAATATTAATAAAAAATGTAGCATTTTTATATAAAAAAATAACAAAATATTGTCTACTGCAAATTGTAACGAATCTTATCAGTCATGCGATTCGCTATACAGAGTCGGGAAGCATAAATTGTGAAACCTTCTCAATTACTATCAATCCCTATCAGGGATGCCTCAAGCTTACCCTCATTTTTTCACCCTAGCGAGCGCATCTTCAGCCGCAGCCTTCTCAGCATCTTTCTTACTGCGCCCTTTACCTTGTCCGTACTCTTTGTCTCCCACAAATACTTTAGCTATAAACTCTGGGGCGTGAGAAGAACCACCGATTTGAAGTGTAACATACTTGGGTGGTGTTTGGGTGATGTTGCGTTGTACCCATTCCTGAAATCGATTTTTAGAGTCTACATTTGAGCGAAACTCCACAATACTCTCAGGGACAGAATCAAATAGCGGTTCTACAACAGCACGCACTGCTTCGATATCATAATTATTGTCTAGGTAGTAAGCGGCGATGACTGCTTCAAAGGCGCTGCTTAGTAAATTGGGATTTTGGTAACCTCCTTCTAAAATTGCACCTCTACCTAAGCGCATTCTGCGATTTAAGCCAACCTCAGTTGCAAATTTTGCCAGTTGCTTTTCATCTACTAACGCAGAACGGCGACGTGTTAACTCATCTTCTTCCTTTTCTGGATAACGACGATAGAGGTATTCGCCGCTTAAAAAAGTCAGCAAAGCATCACCGAGAAACTCTAGGCGTTCATTGTGTTCTCCTTCTTGGGGATTTTCATGAACATAGGAACGGTGTGTAAATGCACGGCGTAAAAGAGAACTATTGTGAAAGCTTTGTTGTTTAATAATTTCAGCCAATGTCTCTGTTTTGGAGGCTTTTTCAACTTGCTTAGGACACAGTATTCCTAAAATTTCTTGCTTGTGCTGTTCTGCAACATTCGCCTCTGGTGCAGAGATAGACTTGAGAAGTCGAGTGATCGTGTCGAGGGTGCGATAAGTGTCCTCAACACAAAAGCGAGATTGATGCTTCCAAGTGTTGCTGGTTTCAATTAATTCACTGACTAAAGCACGTTCGGCATAACCTAATTTTTTGCTAAATACCTGATCCCACTGCTCAATTATGACTTTTAATAAAGCAAAAACATCGTCACGTAGAATATCTTCTGGGTTAGGCTTTAAAGTTGAATTAAAAGATATATATGATAAAGCAATTGTTAGCCAATGTTCACCATAGACTTTTTGCATCTCCCTTTTTATATATGGGTGTAAACCTTGATTTAAAAGAGCTAAACCTCTGCTAACTTGTTCGTGGTTACTCACAGCAATCTGTGTATTTAAAGTGACATTTTTCAAAGTAAACTCATCTCCCAGAGTCGCGCACGGGGGCTTCGTGGGAATTGGGATGGGAATTGGGAAGACGTACCCATTCCCTTGCCCTTCTCCTATTGGAGCTTTTTGTTTGCTACTTTGCATATTACGGGAACTCCCAAAATTCCAAAAGCTACAATTCGTGAACGATAAATGCAATAATGTAGGGCGTTTGTACAAGCTTTACATAGCAGTAGCCCATCTTAGCATAGAATTCTACACTGGAAGCTAAGTACGGAGCGACCCTAATTCACTGATCTGAGGAGTTTTATTGTGGACTTATCCCGTATTCCTGCCCAACCTAAATCAGGTCTGATTAACGTTCTGATTGAAATTCCAGGCGGAAGTAAGAACAAATACGAATACGATAAAGAACTGCAAGCTTTTGCTTTAGACAGAGTGCTTTACTCGTCGGTACAATATCCTTTTGACTACGGCTTTGTCCCTAACACCTTAGCAGATGATGGCGACCCATTGGATGGTATGGTCATCATAGATGAGCCAACTTTCCCAGGATGTGTCATTGTAGCAAGACCAATCGGTATGCTAGAGATGATAGATGGAGGCGATCGCGATGAAAAAATCCTTTGTGTTCCTGACAAAGACCCACGTTACATTGGTGTTAAATCCTTGAAAGACATTGCACCACACCGATTGCAAGAAATAGCTGAATTTTTCCGCACCTATAAAAATTTAGAGAAAAAGGTGACGGAGATTCTCGGATGGCAGGATGTTGATAAGGTCTTGCCTTTAGTAGAAAAGTGTATTAGATCTGGTCGCGAAAAAACAACCTAAAACATTTCCACTACCCAGAACCAGTAAACAGTGAACAGTAATCTGTTAGTTATTGTCTAAACTGATAACTGGTAACTGGTAATTGATAACTCAAACCCAATGCAGCGCACGCTTCTTTTGGCAAAAATTCATAACTGCACGCTCACAGCAGCAAACATTAACTATGTGGGAAGTATCAGCGTAGACCAAGTTCTGCTGGACAAAGCAGGTATCTTACCCTACGAACAGGTGCACGTAGTGAATGTTACCAATGGCGAGCGCTTTGTTACTTATGCGATCGCAGCTCCAGCAAATTCAAGAGCAATTGAGTTGAATGGAGCAGCAGCGCGTCTAGGCGTGACGGGCGATCGCTTGATTATAATGTCTTACGGGCAGCTCGCTTTGGAAGAGTTAAAAACACACTCTCCCACAGTTGTTATTGTGGACAACACAAACCAACTGTTGGAAGTGCGGCACTACGATGACCTGCTTAGTCAGACCTAGTTTTGAGCAAATATGTCAAATTTTAAGCTGTCGCCTCCCCAGAACTACACAATTCCAGAGTCACTTCCTCAGATTCTTTGTCAAGAGTCAGAATTTGCGGTGCAATTTTGGGGTGTACGGGGTTTAATTCCCACACCAAGTAGCTACACCATTCGATATGGTGGCAATACTGCTTGTGTAGAAATGCAAGTAGGTGGGAAACACTTGGTTTTTGATGGCGGTACTGGTTTACATCTACTTGGGAAAAGTTGGCTGCAACTGCAATCGCCGTTAGAAGCCCATTTATTTTTTACCAACTCCCAATCAAATCGTATCCAAGGATTTCCCTTTTTTGCCCCTGCATTCAAGAGCGAAAATTGCTTCCACATTTATGGGAGCGCTGCCTTAAATGGAGCTTCTATTAAACAATGCTTATGTGATCAGATGCTCCAACCACACTTTCCTTACCCTTTACAGGTCATGCAATCGCAATTGCACTTTCATAATTTGACATCAGGTAAGGTGGTGAAGATAGATGATGTTACCGTTACAACGGCAATCATTAATCACTATCAAAAATCAATTGGCTATCGAGTCAGTTGGAAAGAGTATAATATATCCTATGTAACAGATTTACCCCAGAGTGCAAATGAAGTGGAGCGAGAATGCATAGCACATCTCACAAAAGGCGTTAATTTGCTAATTGCTAATGCAACTTACGCTCCCCCAACAGCACGTAACCATCACGACCCTGACGGACACTGGGATACTGCTATGGATTTGGCTAAAACTGCTAAGGTGGAACGATTAGTTATCTCTCATCATCATCCAGATGATGACGATGATTTTCTTGATCAAGTACAAGTTGAGGTGAAATCTGTCTTTCCCAAAGCGTTACTAGCCAGAGAAGGTTTAGTCTTACCTGTTGTATAGTTAATTGTTTCTAATAAATAACAAATAATCATTCTGAAACAGAATTTACTGACTTAGTCAGTGTTGCAGTTATTTTTATTACCACCTTAACAGATGGGATGAACAAAGCAATGCTGTCACTACTTGTAAAAAAGTCATTCTCAAAACCCTCATTCTATAAGAATTTTAGTACAAAATTGTCTTGAAGAATAGTACTCAGTTTATGATAACTTTGCTAGATTGAGCTATGGTTTCACAAGTATAATCACGTTTTCTATGTTATTCTTGGGAAGGTGAGAATTATTTTCGGCTGTGTGACTAGTGTTATGGTTATCTCTCCGAATCTAATCTCTATACCTTTGATTCTGGAGAGGTTTTATGTCAATTTTCGTCGGCAATCTATCTTATGATGTAGAGGAAGAAGACCTCAAGGAGGTCTTTTTAGAATACGGAAAAGTGAAAAGAGTTCAAGTCGCTACAGACAGAGACACTGGTCAAAAAAGAGGTTTTGCTTTTGTAGAGATGGAAACAGAGGCTGATGAAGCAAAAGCGATTGAAGAGCTTGATGGCGCTGAATGGATGGGTCGTAATCTCAAAGTGAATAAAGCTAAGCCCAGGTCAGAGGGAGGTTCCTCTGGTGGTAGACGGGGAAACAATAGAGGTGGAGGTGGTAGTGGTGGATACTCTCGACGCTACTAAGCTTGAAGAGTCAGTGATGTAACGCACTTGAAGAGTCAAGCTTTTTGGGTTATCAGACTAGGCTCTCGATTTATCCAAACACGAGACTGGCTACACCCAGTCTGGCTTTTTCCCATTGTTTTATCCCAAACTAAAGGATTTAACTATCGGGTCACAAGGCAAGGGTAGATATGGAGTCTGCCCTTTTTTGCTCACGGGTTACTAAATTGTTTATACCCAGTTACTCATTCAGTTGATTTCGTAGGAGAGAAAATGACCCAAATAGTTGTGGGCGAAAATGAAGGAATTGAGTCAGCCTTACGTCGATTTAAGCGACAAGTTTCCAAGGCGGGAATTTTTCCAGATTTAAAGAAACATCGTCACTTTGAAACACCTTTGCAAAAACATAAGCGTAAAGCAGTTGCGAGGTCAAAGCAGCGTAAGAACCGTTTCCACTAATAAGATTGGTGCTGAGTGTCTTGTTCTGATGGTCTCCACTCAAGAGGTCTGTTATGTTGGTTGACATTGACCGACCAGAAGTGATGTTTGCCAAAGCGCTGAGGAAGATAAACCTCATACCGATTGAAATATCGTTTTGGAAACTGAATTGACTGCCACAGAAAGTTCTTGTAACTTCTGAGCAATCGCACCACTAGTGAACAATTCCTCTGCCTTGGCTATACCCTCACGCATATCTGAACAAATTCCACAACGCCAAAGGTAAAACCCTCCATTCCATAAAGCTGTTTCCATAAGGTCGGAGGGTTTGCCGTTCAATACCCTCTGCATATCAGCAGTCAACTCTTCAAGGGTAACCAGAGGTACATTCTTTGTCGTAAAGCCATAATCACGAGGGGACAGGTGTAACCGTTCTATTGATACATTGTCTAATATATTGTCTATTGATATATTGCTTGTCTCATCAAGTTTTGAAGTTGTTGCTATACCAATAATAGCAGTGCGATCGCGTGGTAACTCGCAGCTACCCTCCAATCCCTTTACCGTTGTCAATTGAGTCAATCCTCGCAATGCTAGGGTACTTTGAAACAAAGTTTCTGTGGGAGGATGAACAAACCCAGCAATGATATGAGCATTTCCTGCATAAGGACACCAAATGAGTTCCATTGTTGCTAAGGGTGGACGCTTGCCCAGTTGATCGCGGTACTCCCAAATACTATTCGTTAGAGGAAAATGCTGAGGAGTATAAACAAAGCCAATTCCTGTTTTTTCAAACACCTGCTGGGTTTTCTCTAGCGACAGTCCCGTCCAATCAACTCCTAACCCCTGCCAAATATCTACCAGTGGCACTCCGTACTTTGTAGGCAAACAATCTCCACCGTGCATGACTACTGGTTGTCCGCTTGCTGTCAGAAGCAAAGCCGTTACTGGACTGATGGGTGCGGTGCGAGTTCTACCATCATAAGGTATGCCTAAAACTATAACTGATCGTTTGCACTTTACTGGTTGCAGTTTTGGTCCTAGTTCATCGTAAGCATCTAACATTCCAGCTATTTCTTGAGCCGTGGGACGTTTAATACGATGAGCAATTAAAAATGCCCCAATTTGTGCTGGTGTTGCTTCTCCCAGCAGTATCATCTTGATTGCCGCAGCTGCTTCAGCACGAGTTAAGTCCTTCGCAGTATGCTCACCACTGCCTACCTTTTTTAATAAATCCCTAAATACTGTGCTCATATTTTTGTCCTTTGTCCTTTGTGCTTTGTTAAAAGTTGAGATGACAAACGACAGATGACTAATGACTAATAACTACTAACAAGCCGATTTTGCAAGAGAGTGAAATTGTGGTGGTACATTGTCTCTAACCAACTGCCAAAAATGCTTGATAGGAGGAATCTGAAGTCGATCGCCAGTTGTGACCATAACAACTTGCCGAGTTAAACTAGAACTGTCAGGTGAAGAACCATTACTGTTACTGTTGCAGGCTAGAGGACGAACTGCAAGGCTAGGGTCAATACGTGCTTCGACTAAAGCCGACTGTGGTAGCATAGCCACGAATTCTCCTTGACGCACAACTCCCCGGAAAGCATCCAAGGTATTAACCTCTAAAGCCGCTTGCAGTGTGGCTTCTAACCGTTCAAATCTGTCTTGTATTAGGCGTTGCATCCCATAACCATCTTTAAACACCACTTGTGGATAACAAATAAGCTCCGACCAAGAGATGCGTTCATACTGCGCTAACGGGTGATTTTTTGCAACTAAAACTTCTATTGGTTCATCATACAGCACTTCTACCAACGTTTCTTTGCCAGCAGTTAAGAAGCGATTATTCATCACTATTGCCAAATCCACTAGCCCATCTTTGAGGACTTTTAAAGCGCGATCGCTCCCGAGCGATGTCACCCGCAATTGGACTTGTGGATAATCATGACAAAATTTTTGCAAAACTGGTGGCAAGTAATAAGCACACAGTGAGTGAATGGCTGCTACACAAAGTTCTGGCTGCTTTCCTGCCAATAAATCAGCGATTTCCTGTGTAGCACTTTGCCACTCTTGGCATATTTTACGAGCTCGAGGCAGCAAGCGTTCACCCCCTAGTGTCAGCTTTGCTTGAGAAGTTCTGTGAAAGAGTTCCAAACCCAAATCTTCCTCTAGTGCCTGAATTTGCCGACTGATAGTCGATTGAGTCACACCACATTTTCGTGATGCACTCTGAAAGCTGCCAGTTTCCGCGATCGCCAGAAAGGCTTGCAACTGTTCTAGGCGCATGTTGATGTAGCCTGAAGTACACTTATGGCTTTCATCAAGTTATCGTACTTTCGGGCGTAAATTAGTACTGCTTGTTACAGCTTATGTTTGCTGAGAAATTTTTTACAGCTTTAGCGTTTTATTTTTTACTGGAAAGCAGGTGCTTTCATTAAATTTTTCTCACTAATTCTCCATAGTCCAATCTTCAACCCGCAAACCAGGTACACGCGAAAAATCCTTCTGGTTGCGCGTCACCAAAACACCATTATTGGAAATTACAATTGCTGCTATTCGTAAATCTTGCGTACCGACACGAACTTTTTGACGCAGGAATTCTGCGTAGCAATTGGCAGCATCTTGGTTGAATTCCAGTACGTTGATAGTTTTAAAATCTTCTAATGTCTCTCGTAATTGTGTGTAAGCTAACACCAACGCTTTTTGTGAATTAGCCCTTCTGACACGATTCAGCCTTCCATACATCTGTTCTTCAAGTGTAATAACTGTCGTGGCTAGTTGTTCAAAAGGAGTTGCATTAACACGTTGACTAACTAAGGGATGCTCTCGCTGAAAAAGTGACAGAGTGTCTGTATCAAGTATCCACAAACTCACGCTTGCTCTTCCTCAGCATCAAGTTGACGATAATATTCTTCCATTTGCGCATCTCGTTCACGTCGATATGCTTCGATATCCGCCAGCATATCATCGAATTGCGGGTCATCCTTATACTTACCCGCAAATTTCATCCAAGGATGTTCAGATTTTGGCTGTTCAATTTCTTGAGTCACTATTTCTACATTTTGCAAACGAGCATTCACAAGTTCATGCAGGTTTTTCAGTGCATCTTCGCGTGTTGCGGCTAACACTTGACAGTCTGGTAAACCCCAAACAGTTGCTTGATACTCTCCTTCTTTTTCTTCGACTAGTACTGAATAATTAAGTTTAGATAAGTTATCAGCAGTATTATTTACCAAATTCGTAGTCATAAAGTTTATCCTCAAAACTTTTTTAGGCTTAATTAGTTAAGAGCAAAATTAATTCGTTAACGACGACAAATATTGCTTCTAATATCTATTTTCACCTAGCATCATCAAAATTGGACAATAACCCAAATAATGTGTTATTCGACATCATAAATCGGGATGACTGGATTTGAACCAGCAACTCCTTCGTCCCGCCGAACGAAGTGCGCTGGTGCTGTACTACAAGTTTATGACTCACTAGGCAATGATATTTTGCGCTTAGAAGTAGCAATGGTTATTACAGAAGATAAGAAAGCTGTTTATATTTTGGCAATTTTTGCTCAAGATTTTGCATACACTGATGATGTAGAGATTTTTCCCAAAATACTCGTCTTGTCTATAAACGCATGATTTCTTACAATTCAAGATAATAGGTATCAGTTTACATCAATTCATCACTCCTAGTGTGTTAATTGAAATGGTGTAACAAGCATCACAGTACTTTCATACTCCCTCATCTCAAAATCAGCAAATGCATGATAAGGTGTTATCCACTGTTTTCCCTTGACACTTAAGCCAATGCATCTGTACTATCTACACTCCCAACACCTTGAGGAATTAGTCCAAGGTAGTGGTATAGATCTAAACCTTGCAAGACTCAATTTTATGTCTTTACAAGGCAGAACCACATATGATTACCTACTAATTTCTGAACATCTTCCCCGCACAAATACTGGAATGGTCAAAAGCGGGTGGTTACAACGTTACGCCCACATCACTGAAGGTGGTTGGTGGTGTTCTGGACTTGATCCCCTGAATGATTGGAAAGCAATGGAGTGGGGGTGCTTTAAGCCCAACCAACCTCGATTAAGTGAAAATGGCAAGTTAGTTAAGTATGAGCATCCCCCCAGTACACCAACGCGGGTATTTTGTCTGCGGGTATCACTGCATATCTGGCAGCAAGTCGCTCAAAGTTACAATGTACCCATGCCCAACAGTATCAACATTGCTTGCAATGGTGAAGCCGAAGGCTTTTGGCAATGGGTGATGGAACGGAACATCCCCATCATCATTTGCGAAGGAGTCAAAAAAGCAGCAGCACTGTTGACACAAGGATATGCAGCTCTAGCCATCCCTGGAATTACCAGTGGTTACCGCGTCATCAAGGATGACTTTGGTAAAGTTATCAGTCGCCAGCTTATCCCAGATTTAGTAGCGTTTGCCCTCACTAGGCGTATCTTTTATATTTGCTTTGATTTTGAAACTCAACCCAAAAAAGTTGCAGCAGTTAATAATGCTATCTCCCAGCTAGGATTTCTATTTCAAGAAAAAAATTGCCCCGTCCAAGTCATCGAACTTCCAGGAATGGAAAAAGGGATTGATGATTTTATTGTCGCCAAAGGAGCAAGTGCTTTCGAGACGGTTTATCGACAAAGCATTGATTTAGAAGTTTACCTTGCCAACATCAAACCTCACACCGAGTTAACCATTCCTGCTGCACTCACCCTCAACCGCCGCTATTTAGAGGAAATACCGTTTCCTTCTTCTGGATTAGTTGGAGTGAAGTCTGCAAAAGGAACAGGGAAAACCACAACACTGCAAGCTGTTGTGAATCAAGCCAAAAGCAGAAATCAACCCGTATTACTCATTACTCACAGAATCCAACTGGGACGCTTTTTATGCGAAAAAATCGGTGTGCAATGGGGAATGAGACGAGGAGAGGAGTGGAGGACAAGGGAAGTCGGGGACAAGGTGACAATGCCCATTGCCCATTGCCCATTGCCCATTGCCCATTCTATTACTGCATCTGTTCATTCTTTTGGATTGTGCGTTGATTCCATTTGGAAGCTGAATCCTGATGATTGGCGAGGGGCGATCATAATTTTGGACGAAGTAGAACAGTCTTTATGGCATTTACTTAACAGCAATACTTGTAAAGATAAACGTGTCAAAATTTTAAAAGTATTCCAGCAGATTATTTCTACCGTGCTGATAACTGGAGGATTAGTAATTGCTCAAGATGCTGATTTATCAGACGTTTCCTTAGAATATTTACAAGGATTAGCAGGGATGAAAATCATGCCTTGGGTTGTTGTGAATCAGTGGAAACCCCAGCAAGGTTGGGATGTAACTTTCTATGATTCTCCTAATCCAACTCCCTTAATTCATCAGCTGGAATTGGATTTGATGACAGGACAGAAATGTTATGTCACGACCGATAGTCGCTCTGGACGTTACAGTTGTGAAACAATAGAACGTTACCTTCAAGAGCGTTTAGAAAGATTGCAAAAGCAATTTCCAAAAACTTTGGTTGTTAGTAGTCATACGACAAGTACACCGGGTCATGAAGCTGTTGATTTTGTTGCAGCTATCAATCAAAAAGTGACTGAATACAACACTGTTTTTGTGACCCCTAGCCTTGGTACAGGAATTAGCATTGATGTCCAACATTTTGACCGCGTTTACGGTATTTTTCAAGGAGTCATTCCTGACTCGGAAGCACGACAAGCATTAGCAAGAGTACGCGACGATGTACCACGTATTGTCTGGTGTGCGAAGCGAGGAATTGGCTTAATCGGTAGTGGTAGTACAAATTATCGTTCATTGTCTGATTGGTATCAAGAAAATCAAAAAGAAAACATAGCTTTGCTCAGTCCACTACATAAAATTGATGTAGATTTACCGTTGGTTTATGACCCTATTCATTTACGAACTTGGGCAAAATTATCTGCCAGGGTGAATACTTCTATCACACTTTACCGTCAATCTATGAAAGACGGTTTGATAACCGATGGGCATCAAATTCATGTACGAAGTCATGATGTACAAAAAAATATTATCCGAGATCTACGCCTTGCTTTTCTAGCAACTAACCCTAGTGATTTAACAACTCGTAAAAGATTAATCATAGAAATATTCCAAGTCCAAAAAGATTGGTCGCAAAACCGTAAGCAATCAAAAGAGATTGACAGCAAAATAAGAGACATTAAACGACGAAATCAATTGGTGTCTGCAACTACTGTAACCAATGCTAAGGATATTGATTATGTAGAATATAATCAGCTATTAGTTAAACACTCACTGACTGAAGATGAACGGGACCAAATTAATAAATATCTTCTCAAACAAAAGTATGGTATTGAAGTGAATCCCCTGCTAAAGTTACGTGATGACAAGGGATATTATTGCCAATTATTAACTCATTATTATCTAACTCATGAAAGTGAGTATTTCCGCCTGAGAGACAAGCAGGAATGGTATCAGCAATTGACTTGGGGTGAAGGAAAAGTTTTTCTGCCAGATTTAAAAACCTACGCACTTAAAATTGAAGCATTGAGAGCATTGAGAATGTTACAGTATTTGGAACCACAACGAAAATTTACTGAAAATGATGCGGATTTATTGTTGTTGAGAAATATTACTTTTCAGTGTAGTAAACATATCCAAAGAGCACTTGGTATTAGCTTATTGCAAGAAAAAGAGTATATTTCACCGATAAAAATACTCAAACGGCTGTTGAACTTGTTAGGGTTGAAGCTAAAACGGGTGAATAATGCGATCTATCAAATTGACCCTGAAACACTCTATGACGGTAGGCAAAAAATATTTGCTGTTTGGCATCAACGTGATAAATTGATGTTGGCTAATTTTAAGAGCATTGGCTTTGACATAAAGGATAATCTTTCAGATTGGTGGAATGAGACGACACACGTGAAGCCTACTTATACAACTGGAGTCAAGATTAAGATGTGACAAAGTAACAAATTGGAATTACCCGAAATTTCTGCTGAAATTTGGCGACTGCTATATTAGAGGAATTGCAGGGCAAGCGCATCTTGTCAATAAGAACGCAAAAATCTCAAGAAAGAGTCAAAGAATCGTATTAAGCCCCGTTTCTTGATAAGCACTTAGGCGTAGACGCTTTGCGGCTTGCCGGAGGCATCGCTATTAGCCCGTAGAAATCAATCGAACCCTAAATCCTTATTTGAGCGTTAATTCATTAAGTGTATGTTTTGTCAATCCCATTTGAGATGCGCTTACCCTGAGAGGAATTGGAGTAGGCGATCGCGCAACTTAACTTATTCATCTGAGCGATCGCTCTGAAGTCTTTGAAAGAGACGTTGCATGTAACATCTCTTGTGAGGTTATCATTCTTGCTTCTGGGTAATCCGCTTCATCGCCTCCTCCACATTCTCCCGACTATTGAAAGCTGAAATACGAAAGTAACCTTCACCCGCAGCACCAAACCCAGAACCAGGTGTACCGACAACACTGCAGGTGTGTAGCAACTTATCGAAGAAATCCCAACTGGACAAACCATTTGGCGTTTTCACCCAAACATATGGTGCATTCACGCCACCGTAAACTGCTAATCCTGCGACTGTCAGTTTCTCACGAATAATTCTGGCATTCTCTAGATAGAAGCTAATCAGTTCCTGAATTTGAGCTTGTCCTTCCTTAGAGTAAACCGCCTCGGCTCCCCGTTGCACGATGTAGGACACACCATTGAATTTGGTAGACTGGCGGCGGTTCCACAGTTTCCACAGTTCCACATCGGAACCATCAGCTGCTTTTGCTGTAAGCGTTTTTGGGACAACGGTGAACGCACAGCGGGTACCAGTAAAGCCTGCATTTTTAGAAAAGGAACGAAACTCAATCGCACATTCGGTTGCTCCTTCAATCTCGTAGATGGAGTGAGGAAGTTCTGCATCAGTGATATAGGCTTCGTAAGCTGCATCGAAGAAAATGATGGAGCCGTGTGCTCTAGCATAGTCCACCCATGCCTTTAGGTGTTCCTTGGTAGCGACAGCACCAGTGGGGTTATTGGGGAAGCAGAGGTAAATTAAATCGACTTTCTGAGAGGGAATTTCAGCAGTGAAGTTGTTCTGGGCGGTAATTGGCAGATAAACTAAACCCTCAAATTCGCTTTTATCATTTGCTAGTCCGGTATGTCCTGCCATGACATTGGTGTCTACATACACAGGATAAACGGGATCGGTGACAGCGATGATGTTGTTATCACCAAAGATGTCGAGAATATTGCCTGTATCACACTTGGAACCGTCGGAAATGAAGATTTCAGATACATCAACCTCGCACCCCCGCGCTTGGAAATCCTGGGCAGCTATTTTCTCCCGTAACCAAGTATAGCCTTGCTCTGGACCATAACCTTTGAACGAAGCGCGATCGCCCATTTCTTCAACCGCTTTAATCATAGCCGTGCGGCAAGCTTGAGGCAGTGGTTCTGTGACATCGCCAATGCCTAATTTGATAATTTTAGCATGATTGTTCGCTTGTACGAAGGTATTGACCCGTCGCGCAATTTCGGGAAACAGGTAACCTGCTTTCAATTTGAGGTAGTTGTCGTTAATCGTTGCCATAGTAGATTGATACATAATGTCATAAATAAACAGCTTACTGCTATTTGATTAATGATTTATTGAATAAAGCTCGCAATGAATTATCTTGCAATGCATCATTGCCATAGTAGTTTGTACTAAATGCAACAAATAAACAACACAATCAATATTTCCTCGTTTTTCTTTTTTTAGTTGTGGAACTAAGTATAAGTACGAATGAAATCCATGTCTTGATATAAAAAATAAATTTCATCAAAAAAATATTGTTCTTGAGCATTTTTGTACTACATATACACCATAAAATTCGATAAAATTCGTGTCTGTAGCGGTTTATCAGAATCACGAATATATATTGAAAAAATAAAAAATAAAAAGAAAACTAGTACTATTGAATCACTATAAACAAAATATATTTATTTATTCAGAGTATTAATAAGAATAAAACTAAACAAGAAAAATTTAAGTATATAATCATTGATATGCGTATTAATGCGCATATAAAGTGTAATACAAAAAACTCCGGAAAGAAATTTATGAACAACTATCAAACAACCACCAAAACTGCCTACAACCACGATTGCCAAGCAAATGCCAACTTCGACTTAGAGTTAGATGAGCAGCTGCTAAGAGCAGTGGTAGGTGGTGTGGCTGGAGGTGTTTTTGTGGAAGTGCCATTTGTCGGCCCTGTAGTAGTAGGATTCGAAGTTCCACCTCCCAATCTGGGAGTAGAACTCGGATAACCTTAATAAATCGAGTGAGCAGGAAAATTGGGGGTGGTATTTTTTAGATATTTTCCTATCTACATCATCAAACGACTTGCGCTCGATTGGTTTCAACAAACTTCTGTAACACTTGTGCCACTTCGGGGCATTCCGACACCAAGCACTCACGGGGAAGTCAAAAATCAAAAGTCAAAATTAATACTTTTGACTTGTTTTGCCCCTACACCCGCGTGCTTTATTTATGCTTTGATTTCCTAATTTTAAAACCAGCCAGTAGCTTACTCCCCTAATGAGATTTGCTGCTGGCTTTAAGCTGTTCCACATTTTACTTGTATAATTAGGGCGAGCAAGATGCCACAAGTACAAGCCATCGGACAAATTATAGAAACGCTCAAACGCTATCGAAATTCACAATCGCTGCAAACCCCTCCGACTCCAACGAGTGATTTCCCGGTCGTATAGAAAAAAGCGTTTGCATTCCAGTAGCCTGTGCAGCTTTCAGTTCAGCCGTTACGTCCGAGATAAAGAGAATTTTTTCTGGTGCAACTCCAATAGCTTCAGCTATTTTGCGATAACTCTGAGCCTCCCGTTTTGGACCAATTTGAGTATCAAAGTAACCGCTGATAAAAGCAGTCAAATCTCCCACTTCACTGTAGCGAAAGAGGAGTTGTTGCGCTTGGACACTACCAGATGAGAAGATAAACAGCCGTTTGAGCGCAGTTGTCCAACGTTCAAACGCAGATTTTACGTCTGTAAACATTTGCGATCGCAGTGTACCATTCCGATACCCCTCATCCCAAATCTTGCCCTGTAATGATTTTAATCCTGTTGATTTGCGGTCAATGGCAATCAAATGGTGGATATAAGGAACAGCCGTCTTCACTTCCGTTAAGTGCCAATCACTTACCAATAATCCCTGCGCCAAATCAGTTTCGTACTCTTGCCTTAACAGGTGCAAATCAGTCTGCACCTGTGCATCTTGCTGATGAGTTGTGAGAAAATCGGCTACATGGTCACGGGCAAACGGAAATAACACCCCGAAGACATAGTCAACCGGGGTAGTTGTACCTTCAATATCTAGGAGGATAACGTCTGTGTTATCAGAATAGCGTGTGGTCATGTTGATTTAAAAAATGGGCAATGGGCAATGGGAAATGGGCAATGGGCAATGGGCAATGGGCAATGGGCAATGGGCAATGGGCAATGGGCAATGGGAAATGGGCAATGCTTTATCCCTGCGACCAATGGAGTTCAGATCAGCGTTGAGTTTGGGGAAGCACCGGGGGAGGGGGGGACAAGGGGACAAGGGGATGAAGAGTTTCATGCGCGGCGGTGTGTATGGTTCATTTGGGCTTTTCAACGACACCCCAAGCTGTCACGAGTTGACACCCCTGTAACGGGATTGACTCCATCAGCACGTTTGCACATCAACTTTACTTCGTAGGTATCAATAATTGAACCAGAAAAATCTGCTCCTGTAATCACCGCATCAAAGAAGTGACTGCTGCTGAGCATCGCATCAGTAAAAATAGCGTTGGTTAAATTGGCTTCACTAAAAATGACGCGATCGGCAAATGTTTCTGCAAGATTGGCTCCGCTTAAGTCTGCCTTAAGGAACGATCCCTTGGTGAGAATGGTTCTACTGAGATTTGCCCCTCGGAAATTTGCCCCCTGCATACTTGCACCTGCAAAGGACGTTCCATGTAAATCTTTATTAGAAAAATCTTGATATTGTAAGTCGGCGAGTGTATAGTTGACGGTGTTTTCCTGAGCTAGAACAGCAGGAGTATTCAAAAGTAACCAACAACCTGTCAACCAAAAGAGGAGCAGGACACTGAAAATAGACTGTAACCAAGCTTTATCTTTCCGCTTCATTGAAAATAAGAAAATATCCTGAAACTAGTGAGATTAGTGCTGTTCGGCGTACCCGTTCAAATATGAGGATATTTTGGAACCGCAGATGCACTTATTGATGTACGCAGATAAATTATCTGTGTACATTATATCAGCACCACTAGAATTTCCATTAAGTTTACGGGTAGTGGAGTGGAGGTGAATTGGCAAACACGAGTGCGTGCGCTTTGCGCTCAGCGCGTCCACGGACAATCGCGTTTTTGCAAATGCCTTACGAGGACCAAGCCATTTTTTTGACTCAAGAAATAGCGATTGGAGATAGTGTCTTTAAAAGGTATTCTTAAGATTGGAATTAAAGTATTAAAACTGCATTCTCACTTGTCTAATAGGGAAATGCTTTGAAAGTATATGTCATTTTTTTAACTGACAGGCAATTGTAAAAGTTGTCGTTCTTGTGAAGTTAGCAGTCTAGATTTTTCCTCTGCAAAAGCAACACCTATAAGAATTTTGCATTATTAATTCTCAAAGGAGGTTACCAATGTCAGAATTCCAAAGAGTTACAGTTCGCCCGATGGATGAGTATAACCAGACATTGGTTTCCTATGTACATCCACTGGATTGGGTTAATCCTCAACCTGCTGATTGCTATGACTTAGTGGTTATTGGTGCAGGTACAGCAGGATTGGTGGTGGCTAGAGGTGCAGCGCTTGTCGGTGCGGGTTTAAAAGTTGCTTTGATTGAAAAGCACCTTATGGGTGGAGATTGTTTGAATTTTGGTTGCGTACCATCCAAGTGTCTTATCCGGTCTTCTCGCGTGGTTGGCGAAATGTGGAATGCTAAAGCATATGGAATTCATGCGCCCAAATATATTGATGTTGATTTTTCTGAAGTCATGACACGGATGCGGCGCTTAAGAGCTAGGATCAGCCATCATGACTCAGCGAAACGCTTTCAAAAGATGGGTGTGGATGTCTTTTTGGGGAAAGCTCAGTTTTCTAGCAGTGGTACTGTAGAAGTTGGTGACAAGACTCTCTACTTCAAAAAAGCAGTTATTGCTACAGGAACCAGACCCCTACAACCTTCCATCCCAGGAATTGAAGAGGCGCTTTATCTGACCAATGAAACAGTTTTTTCTCTGATTCAAAAACCACAAAGGTTAGTGGTGATTGGTGGTGGTCCAATTGGTTGCGAATTAGCACAGGCTTTTCGACGTCTAGGTTGTGAGGTGATACTTTTTCATAAGGGGACTCATATCCTAAATAAAGAGGATGCTGACGCCGCCGAGATTGTTCAAAAAGTCTTTATCCAAGAAGGAATTCGCTTAGTGCTGAATTGCCAAATACAAAAGGTGGAAAAGACACATGATGGCAAAACGCTTTACTTTACCTGCAATGGAAAGCAAGATGTTGTCACAGTCGATGAAATTTTAGTTGGTACAGGACGCGTCCCGAATGTGGAAGGTCTGAATTTAGACACAGTCGGGGTAGAGTACGACCAGCGCCAAGGTGTGAAGGTGAATGATTACCTTCAAACCACAAATCCAAAAATTTATGCAGCGGGTGATATTTGCATGAGATGGAAGTTCACTCATGCTGCTGATGCTGCAGCCCGGATAGTCATTAGAAATGCACTATTTTCTCCGTTTGGTTTGGGACGGAAGAAACTTAGCAGTTTAGTTATGCCTTGGGTCACTTATACCGATCCCGAAATTGCTCATGTCGGAATGTATGAACATCAGGCGCAGGAGATGGGTATTGATGTAGCGACAATTAAAATTCCTTTTACTGATATAGACCGCGCACTTGCTGATGGAGAAGAGGAAGGATTTGTTAAAATCCATCATCCAAAGAGGTCTGATAAAATTTTGGGTGCTACTATTGTAGCCCGCCATGCAGGTGAGATGATTTCACAGATCACAACGGCAATTGTGGGTAATATTGGCTTGAATAAACTGAGTCAGGTGATTCATCCTTATCCAACTCAGGCTGAAGCCATCAGGAAAGCTGCAGATGTCTATTATCTCTCCACAGCCCTCACACCAAACACCAAAAGATTATTAGCGTGGGTGAAAAAGTTTTCGTGACCAAAGAAAGAACTCACCAACTCACCAACTCAGTCAATCACGAGAAAACCTCACGAATCTTGCTATGAAAAGAGACCTCCTCCCCCTTGCCCATTGCCCATTGCCCATTGCCCATTTTCAAGTTAGTCAGAAGAAAACAGATATTCTGCATTCTTCTCAAACTATATATCTTTCAAAATAATGTGGTGTCTAGAATCAAAACTAATTTTCCCTTGCTGTTGTAACTTGCCCATGAGTCGTGTAATGGTTACTCTAGTTGTGCAGCAGGCGTTGGCAAGTTCTTCGTGAGTGAAGCGAATACTCAAACGAATTCCCTCTGCCACTGATTGACCAATTTCCTGTTTTAAAAGCAGCAACAATTGGTGAAAACGGTCTTGTACCCGTCGTCTAACAGCAATTAGCAAAAAAGATTCCGTTTGCCGTAACCGTTGATTGATTTTTGGTAACATGGTATGACTCAACGCTGGTGAAGCTGCAATTTCTGCAAGGTGAATTGACACTAATGCCACATCTGATAGAGCCGTTGCTTGGTAAATTTGTAGTGCGGTCAGGCTTGAACCAAAAACCATTCCTTCTCCAGCCAACCCAACGATGACTTCTTCACCCGTTTCACACAGCGTACTTAGCTTGACGCAGCCTTGACACACATACCAAATTGTGCCTGTATTGAGGGGGATAGTTTCTCCTTTACTATATTTGTGCCAGAGACGGTTTTGGCTCAGGTCGCAGTCGTTCTTGAGGAGTGCTAATTCTACTTGCTTGCGCTCAGTAATATCACGCAGCAACCAGCGGAGTGCTATTGGCTTATGCTGCTGATTGCGGACAATTCCCACTGTCATGGCAGCGTCAAATAACTCACCATTGCGTTTTTGTATACGTACTACTAACTCTTTTGCTTTACTGCATTCGCATAGTTGGATGAGGTAGCCGCGAAAGCTTTGACGATCTGGAAGCGCTACGAAGTTAACCATTGGTTTGCCCAACAGATGCTGCTGTGGAATGTTCAGTAGTGTCGCAGCAGTACGGTTGGCTTCTCGAATCACGCCTATGGTATCTGTCACGAAATAGGCGTCGGGTGCAAACTCAAATAAATCTTGGTAGCGTTGGCGTTCCTTTTCTAGCAAAGTTCGTGTTTGTAAGAGTTCTTCATTCTGCTGATGGAGTTCCTCCGTAGCCAAATTGACCATTTCTGAAGCACTACCAAGTTCGACAAGAGCTTGCGGTAGCACATTTTTTGGTATGACAGGTATTGTATTTAGATTGTCGTATAAATCTGTTAAACGCCTGGACATTCCTTGTACGCGTTTGGAAAATTTGTCTATTTCTAATTTGTCTATATTCACCTGAAATATCCACTCCAAGATTTTAAAGGTTGAGCTAAAAATCTACCTAAGTAAGGTGTAAGACGAATGTAATGTCATTCAGACAAACATACTCAGCAATTGCTCGTAAAAATGACTGTTTTGCTGAACCTACCAAGTGATAAAGTAAAATGTTACTATGCTGCAATTACTAACAAAATTTACTTAATAAAGTTAGATTTAAAAGTTTTCGACAGTTTCCAATCATCCATAACGTTTTCATAAAACCCATATTCCGCACTTCAAGATGTAGTATAATAGTCTTCAAGAAAAATTCCTAATAGTGCTCCAAAGTCAAGTATTAATACTGAGTAATTAGGGGTGATTTGTGATTGTTATTTAACCATCATTAGCCAGATATTGGAAATCTTCGTGTATTACAAAATGATATCAAGTTCGTTTGATTACTTATCATGCCTGAAGAACCTCACCCCGCCAAAGCTACGCTTCGGCTCCCCTCCCCGGATCTCGGGGAGGGGATAAAGGGGTAGGGTGCAGATATCGTGGGAATCACAACTAATCAACCGGACATGATATGAAGTGCGGAAAGTGGGATAAAAAGCATTGAGGTGTAGCAGGAGCGTGAAAGTTATCATTTTTTAATGCGTAAGACAGTTTTAAAAACCTCTTAACAAAAGTACAGTAAAGCAGATAAATCACACAGCGCTTCTATCTCTAGTGAGAGAGTACTGGAAATTCAGGTATATGTAGAAAAATAACAGAATTTAACGCTTTATTTCTCTGCTTGACTCCTAGGATTTATTTCCTGATTTTCAACCCCTACAGGAGATTCATACAGAACCTGTTGTGCCCTATAGATTAGGTACAATATACTGTTTCGCATCACCCTCGTTGTATCTTATGCAAACTCCAAACGGTGTGACTTCTACTCTCCAAAACGTATTGCGCAGGGAATTGCGAGAGATAGTTAGAATTCAATTGCAAATGCTGCTGGAAGCGGGGGACTTGCAAGCAGCAAAGGCTATTTTGGTACCTGTACAATCTCCGGATATTGCCGAGGCGATTGAGGGCTTACCAGAAGCAATGCATGCTTTAGCATTTCGCTTGCTTTCCAAACAAGAAGCGATCGAAGTTTATGAATATCTCGACTACAGCGTCCAAGAACGGCTTATTGAGGAATTGAGAAGTCAGGAAGTCCTTGATATTGTTGATAAAATGTCGCCAGATGACCGAGCCAGGTTATTTGATGAATTACCAGCAACAATCGTTAATCGACTGTTAGAGCAACTAAGTCCAGACGAACGCCGAGCCACATCTCAACTGTTGGGTTATGAAGCTGGAACTGCTGGGCGGATCATGACACCAGAGTTAATCTCGCTCAAAGAAGATTTTACAGTGGCGCAAACTTTGGAGCTAATTCGCAGCTTAGCTAATGCCAGCGAGATGATTTATTATCTCTATGTTACTGATGCAGCAAGGCGTTTGACCGGAATTTTGTCCCTGCGAGAGTTCGTGACTTCTCAACCTGAGCAAAAGGTTGGCGACGTCATGACTCGAGAAGTTGTGTTTGTCTACACCGATACAGACCAAGAAGAAGTCGCCAGGTTGATCCAAAGATACGACTTTCTTGCTGTGCCTGTGGTGGATCGAGAACAACGTCTTGTGGGTATTATCACTGTTGATGATATCATAGATATCCTACAAGAGGAAACGACTGAGGATATCTACACCTTGGGTGGTGGGGTGCAATCCGGAGGTGACAGCTATTTTCAGTTGAATTTAATTTCAGTGGCTCGCAAGCGAGTTGTGTGGTTGTTGGTCTTACTTGTAACCAACACTATTACGGGAACTATTATTAAGTCACAAGAGGATATTTTGTCAAAAGTGGTGGTGCTGGCGGCGTTTATCCCCTTGCTAACTGGTACTGGTGGTAATGTTGGGGCGCAGTCTTCCACAGTGGTGATTCGCGGGATGAACACGGATGAAATTCGTGCTTTGGGGCCTTTGCAAGTTGTTGGGCGAGAAGCACTTGCAGGTGCGTTGCTCGGAGGAATACTGGGAATTATCGCCACAGTATGGGCTTTCCTTTTGGAAAAAAATTTAGAGGTAGCGATCGCAGTCGGAAGCTCTCTTGTAGCTATTTCTGTTTTAGCTTCCATCTCTGGTTCTGCACTACCGTTTTTGTTCCGCCTACTCCGTTTAGATCCAGCATTGATGTCAGCACCATTTATCACCACAGCAGTGGATGTATTAGGTGTCTTAATTTACTTCAACTTGGCACGAGTTATTTTAAAAATATGAGTTATGAAGAAGAATTCAGCAGGAATCATCCTGAATTTTGTCTTCTGAATTCTTCTTTTGCGACCTCTCATTTCTGACTCTTAACCAAATCCTATCTTGAAAATGGAGAATGGGTATATGATTTTCACAGATTTGATGAGGTATCTGGGGCAACGATTTCGCCAGTCCCTAAATTTAGTATCACGTCTTGATCAGTAATCAAGTCTGTGAGTTCCTTAACTTGTAAATTCATTTCCTCACAGGCTTGTCGTAACTCTTGTGCAAAAGTATTGAGGTCATCTCCATAGCCACATTGGTAAGCAGCAGTTTCAATTCCCTGCTTAGCATTTGCTCTTGCACAATCTACTAATTCGGTGCCTTTGAGTGGTGTTTGGGATGCCATATCCGTTTTTATCTTATTAAGGTTTATTTGCTAGATTATCAATGAGTTGAAGTATTGATTCATCCCCCTAATGGTTTAGGAATGTTAAAAATTAGGAATAAAAATTCATGTACAGACGCACCACATCGCGTCTGTACAACTTCATTACCCGTTGACAACGGTACCACCATTGGGATGTAATACTTGACCAGAGAAATAAGAAGAGTCATCAGATGCTAAAAATACATAGCTAGGTGCTATTTCTTCTGGTTGTCCTGCTCTTTGCATAGGGACTTGTTTCCCAAAAGTTTCCACTTTCTCTTCTGGAAAAGTTGATGGTATCAAAGGTGTCCAAATTGGACCGGGAGCGACAGCATTAACACGAATTCCCTTTTCAATTAAACACAACTACACAACTCTGCCATGATGAAAGGTATGAAGCTTTCATCTGTTTCTTAAATTATCTATTATTATGTCGCGATAATTTATCATTCTTTGGATGTAAACTAACTCAATTTTTATCAATCTTAAGACGTAAAAAATTTAGACAAAGTGAGTCATTATTTTTTAGTTCTTCCCTCCATTTCATCTTTGTCCTCCATCTCCTAATTCTCTTTTTTAAGAATGATTAAGAGTCTTATTCATTTCTCCCTTTGACAGTAAAAATCTGGAAATGAAAAGTTATCTGTAAAACGAGGTATTGGCAGACAAAAATTAATTAGGATATACCAGAGTTAGACAATGCTGGAGGGAGCAAGGCTAGGCTATGACGATGCAAATGGTCAATAATTCTTATTTAGAACAAACTGAGAAGTTTCGACATCTTCAATTAACTTTGGGCGAGCGTTGGAAAACAGTTGAAACATTTGATAACAGCGACGCGGATATTGTCATTGTTCCCTCTTTGAGCATTGACCAACGTGAACTAAGAAAGGTTGAAGGTTGCGAACATTACGAAGAACGGCTGCTGTTTTCCTTGATTCGTCTGCGGAATCCCCGCAATAGACTCATTTACGTGACATCATTACCATTGCATCCTAGTATCATTGATTACTATTTGCAATTGTTGCCTGGAATTCCTTTTTCTCACGCTCGCAATCGCTTACTGCTACTTTCAACTTACGATGCCTCTCTCAAACCCTTGACGCAAAAGATTTTGGAGCGTCCTCGCCTCATAGCGCGGATTCGTCAAGCTTTGAGGCTCGACAAATCATTTATGGTATGCTACAATGCTACAGAACTAGAAGCGGAATTATCTCTAAAAATAGGACTTCCACTGTACGCTGCTGCACCTGATTTACAAATTTGGGGAACCAAAAGTGGTAGTCGGCAAATCTTTGCAGAAAGCGGTGTTCCACATCCAGATGGCAGTGAAAGAGTTTGGAATGAATTAAATTTAGCAGAAGCTGCTGCTGATTTGTGGGAGCGTCAACCAACGTTAAAGCGGATGGTGGTGAAACTTAATGAAGGAATCTCTGGAGAAGGAAACGCGCTCTTAGACCTCAGACCGATTTCGAATTTAGCTCCTGGTGATGGTTCTCATGCAGAACGCTTAGCAGCGATAAAAGAGCGTTTTCTAACAATGAGATTTCAGGCAAAAGAAGAACATTGGGAGAATTTTTCGGGACGAATCACTGAGTTAGGAGCAATTGTTGAAGCATTTGTGGAAGGAGAAATCAAGCGATCGCCCAGTGTACAAGGACGCATCACACCCGATGGCGAGGTAGAAATCCTCTCAACCCACGACCAAATTCTGGGTGGACCAGATGGTCAGATTTATCTTGGTTGTCGATTTCCTGCAGATGAAGTCTATCGACTACAATTGCAGCAGATGGGGTTAAAAGTTGGCAGAAATTTGGCAGAAAAAGGTGCGTTAGAAAGATTTGGAGTTGATTTTATCGCTGTTGACCAAGGAAATGGACAATGGGACATCCAGGCGATTGAAATTAACCTACGTAAAGGCGGTACAACCCATCCCTTCATGACCCTAAAATTGATGACGAATGGTCGTTATGACCTTTCGACAGGTTTGTTTTACAGTCAGCAAGGGCGTCCCAAATATTACGTAGCCACTGACAACCTGCAAAAAGACCGCTATCGGGGACTTCTGCCCAACGATTTGATGGATATCATCGCTCACCATAGGTTGCATTTTGACACCGGAACCGAGACAGGAACGGTGTTTCACTTGATGGGTTGTCTTTCCCAGTTTGGCAAATTGGGATTGACGAGCATAGGCGACTCTGCGCAACAGGCACAAGAAGTTTACAACAAAGTCGTCAAAGTTTTGGATGAAGAAACTTCCAGCAACAATAATGGTTTCTCTTCGTCATCGGAATATGTCTTCCCCATGACTTGGGATGGATGTAGCAGTTAGGGAATAGGAATTGGGCAATGGGCAATGGGCAATGGGCAATGGGCATTGGGCATTGGGAACTGGGAACCGGGAACCGGGAACCGAGAGCTGGGAATTAGGAACTGTGAATCGAGCATTGTCCCCTTGTCCCCCTTGTCCCCCTTGTCCTCCTTGTCCCCCTTGTCCCTTACCTCTTGCCCATCGCCCCTTGTGCCCCTTATCCCCATAGGAGTTATGTACAATCGACTCAGGCTATCTTTTTGAGCGCTTGTGTTCCACATCAATCAAAATGCAGTTCATTGCATTAATTCAGATTGTCCGCGTCCTTATCCCCAGCCTTGGGGAAACAAATTTTGTCACACCTGTGGCGCACCGCTACAGCTTTTAGATCGCTATGTCCCACTCCAGCGTTTGGGATCAGGTGGTTTTGCCCAAATTTATACAGTTTGGGATCAAAAGACACAGACAGAAAAAGTACTGAAAGTGTTGATGGAAAGTTCACCAAAGGCGCTGGAATTGTTTGCTCAAGAGGCGGCGGTTTTAAGGAGTTTGCGACATCCGGGTGTTCCCAGAGTCGATGCTGATGGGTATTTCTCTGTAGAAATGTTGTCTTCTGCAACGACTCTACAAAGCAATCTCAAGCCTCACCAGTTCCATTGTCTAGTGATGGAAAAAATTAACGGTCAAACTCTCGAAGAAGTCTTCCAGCAGTATCCCCAAGGGTGTCCCCAAACGTGGGTTTTAAACTGGCTTATCCAGGCTGTGGAGATTTTACAAGAGTTACACAGTCGCAAAATAATTCATCGCGATATCAAACCTTCTAATTTAATGCTGCGTACTCCCCAAGCCTCTCCAAACAAAGGGAGAACAAACAGAGATACTCAGCTAGTGCTGATTGATTTTGGGGGAGCAAAACAATATAGTTCCAACCTATTTGGTGCAAAACCTTCCTCAACCAGGTTATATTCTTCTGGTTACAGTCCCCCAGAACAAATTGCTGGGGGTATTATTGGACCTGCTGCTGATTTTTATGCCCTTGGTCGAACTATGATTGAAATGTTAACGGGCAAATCTCTCTGCGATTTGGAGAATCCCGTAACTGGAGAGTTGCTTTGGCGCAATAGAGTGAATATCAGTCCTCAACTAGCAGATTTGCTGGATGAGATGATACAAGAAGATGTGCGATCGCGTCCAGCAAATGCAGCAATCCTGCAAAAACGTCTCGTAAAAATTTCCCAAATATCGCCACAGCAGGGGATATTTTCCCAAATTGAGCAATCTTTTCGGCAAGGGTTCGGACAAACTAAGGGGATTTTTGTCCAAGTGGAAGACTCTGTTGGGCAAGCACTTGCAACCTCTGCTCACGCCGTAGGTCAAACAACTCTTTTTATACTAAAGGCTATTTTCAACGTTTTTATCGCTTGTTTAGACACATTTTGGACAATGCTTCTCACTGGTATAGGCGCTAGTTTTGGTACTATAGGTGGGTTTACTTTAGCGTCTGGAACAACCATAGATGAGCAACTTGCCAGAATTCTGTCTCATCAGCTAAGCGAACTGTTTCTTACGACTCCAGCTATCTCAGGAGCAGAGCTTCTTTTGTGTGCAGGAGCAGGCTTAGGAACTGCATGGGGACTAACGCTTGCGGGGGGGTTTAATCAGAAGCGGCGGTTTTTTGTCACATCATTTATGGGAATTGTCAGTTATGGATTCGGTTGGCTAATTTTACAATTCATTACACCACAACAGGGAAGTGAGAGAGTATTAGGATTGATTTTGGCTGCTGTTTCTCTGCTCACCATGAGTTTAGGTTTTCGTAGCCATCATATCGTTTACGCTATGATTGCTGCGTTTGGTACCGCTGTTGTTTTTGCGGTTTTCTTTTTTTTAGGATTTCCAACAAATATATTTGACTTCTTGCGCTCACCCAACTGGAACGAACTTTGGCTTCCAGTGACTTTTTTTGGTTTTGTCGGCGTCTTTCTAAGCTTCTGGTTGGGGGTGAGTCATTACCTCATTGTTCCTGGTTTGCGCTTGTTAGGCTGGCGTTAATTTTGGAGGGAGCAGGGAGCAGGGGAGAAAAAGAGTTATTGGACAATAATTTCCCCTGACATAAATAATTTTGCGTAACCACTTACCCTTACACCCTACACAGGGTAAGCGCATCTCAAACCCTATTGACACAGTAGTTTTGGGGTTCACCCAAAACACAAATTAAGTTCAAAATTATCGCACTGAGTTCAGGAGGGTTGACATTTGCACCTTTCTGTGAGTCAAAAACATAAAAAGCTATTTGACTCATGTTTTTTCAATCATTTACGACAATTCGTCCTATTTTGAATGAAAAATCTCTATTCAGATAGAGTTTTAAGCTTTCTGTCTGTATCGAGAGCTACAAAATTAGATGCGCTTACCCTGACACCCTACACCCCTACACTCTTAGTTTTGCTCATCGTATCAATTTTCTTCCATAGTCTGACTTTTCACGGTAAGTCTTATAACCACGAACCAGCGTGGGTTTTTCCACAGCCTTATTCTCTATAGTTCTGAATTAATGAAAATAACGAACGGAAAAATAAGGGCTTGGAAAACCCTCAAAGTAGACTTTTCCACATAGCGTGAAAAGTCAGTTCCATAGTTAGCAGGGCTTACGCAAAAAAACCCGGTTTCTACCAAAAATCGTCTGTTTCGCAATCAAATACGAACGAAGAAACCGGGTTTCTGACAAATGGTGCGTAAGTCCTAGTTAGTACAAAAGTTAGTTAGTCCAAAGGATGAGATTTTGAGTGGTTAATGTAAAGATTTGTAGTACAAAAGTTAAACAAAATTGACAGCAATTTTCTGGAAAAATTACCGACTTTTCTTACAAAATTATTATTGACATTTTGATGAATAAAAGTCTATTCTTTATGATGTGTTATTTAAGTGACTTTACTTAGAATATCGAAATAGTCAAGACTGCCAAAAAATCAAGAGAGCAACTTTCAAATTTTTCTGCAAAAAGAGGAGATAAAAATGTTGTTACAGCAACGAAGAAATTCTTTTGTGGCTGCATCACTTACAGCTGTTGTGTCTAGTGCCCTTACTTTAGGGGTTATAAGCTTGGGAACCTCTGCTGGAGCGCAAGAAGCATATGGTAAGAAAGATTATACTTGCTCTAATGCAACTTTGAAGGGCACCTATGGAGTTCTAGCTGAAGGCTATCTAGGTACTGAATTACCCTTGACTTATGCTAATGGGGTAAGAACGGCCGTTTTTGATGGTAAAGGTAATTTCAATGGAAGAGGTTATGTATCAGCTAATGGAATTATCTCTCAGTTCACGACTCCTGGCACCTACGAAGTTAGTAGTGATTGTACTGTCACACTTTACAGCACTATCGTAGGAGGTTTAGGAGGAGAAAGCAATCAGTTTGGCGTAATTGTTGATGGAGGCAAGGAAATATACACCTCACGAACAGACACTGGTGTAAGTGTAAATGCTGTCTTTAAGAGAGTGAGGTAAGTCGGATTAGAGGACTTCTAAAGAATAAACCGATCAAAAAAACTCAAGAGTCCGCAACTCAGCAATAATAATAATTGTTATTAGGGGGAGGAAACGGTTGCCGTCGGCAACCGTTTCCTCCCCCTAAAGTTTGTATGAAAAACTTTGCACTCCGTAGCAAACTTCAAGTGCAGCGTTGATAATTATTATGAAATATTTTTACCGTCTCAATCTTTGAGAAATTTTTCTTCAGATTACGTGATTCCACAACAGATATCAATAGGACTTACGCATTGACAAAATGAGTAACCCATGTAGTCAAGCAGTATAAGTACCGCTTAGATTCTCTAAAATATATTCACGTACAACTAAAGTGAATAGATTTCTTTGTAATTCATACCAATTGGAAATTATTTTTTCAGAACGCATTAGTTCTAAACGAACAAATGCTTGGAGCGAACAAAATATATGTGTTTTTATCGCATAGCTATCTCTAACCATGAATTGACAAATACCACATAAGAGTTTGACCGCTCTGTGAAAACTTTCAATTTCCCAATGGATATCATGAATTGTGAGCAATTCGTAAGGATTCAGGTTAGGGGATATTGACAAGTGTGACATCTGAAGCGGACTATCATACATTATGGAAAAAAACCTGCCGCTAAAATTAGACCGTGAAACCCTTGGACAGTTGGCGACCAAACAACTGGTGGACATTATTGCCGAGCAGGCGATCGCTATAGAGAAACTAAATAACAGAATTTTAGAACTAGAACAAGAAGTAGAAAAACTTGCATGTTAGTAGAGATTTAGACAGTAAAATATCATCGAAGCCACCCTCTGGAGATATCCTCAAAAAAACAGAAAAGAGGCTTGAGGATAATCATGAGCAGGGCGAGACTCCAAAACGGAAGCCAGGAGGACAACCAGGACATCCCGGTAAAACTCGCTCATGGTTTGGTCGAGTAGATCGGTTTGAGATTTTACGCCCCCAACTGTGTCATTGCTGTGGTCAGACGGACTTTGTTGGCGAGCCGATAAAAATCGAAACACTAGCTTTAGCGCAGCTGGCAGAGCGGTCAATAGAAATTGTTGAATACCATCGACACACATGCATTTGCTCCCAGTGCGGTGAAGCACAAACAGCAGACTGGTCATCAGATATAGTCCCAGGACAAGATATCGGAATCAGACTGCAAGCTTTTTTGGGATGGATAAATAATTATGGACATTTACTGTAAGGACTCAGGTCGAAATCTTTTTTTGGATCTGATTTGAGTGAGATACAACCAGCAGAGCAGCATCAAACCACTAAAGCCTATGAGGCTTGGCGTCATCGTCGGTTCAGGAACCCGACTAATGGATTTGTTGGCGGTGATTGAGAAAGATTCTCCTGGAGCAAGGGTAAAATCCCACTCGAAAGCGTAAGCAGTATCGCCAGTCAGGGGACCGGAAAAATTTGTCAGTGTGGTGGGAGCGTCGTCTTCCAATGAATTTAGAATGTCAAAGACAGGAGCCAGTTGATAGCGGTTTGCTGGAGTAACGACTTCCTTAGCCAAGGTAATACTATCCGACACCGTGGTTATACCCCTACCTATTGTTACTGTGTCCTCCGTACTGTTCTCATTAAGGTCAAAGTCAGTGTAGTTAAAGAAGTGGAAGTCTAAGGGATTAGAGCCAGTATTTCCAGTGTTTTGAATCGTGATATTTTCCAGTAAGTTAGATATGCCACTCCCATTTGCATTACCATTCAACCTATAGTCAATCGCAATCTTAAAGTCGGTACCAGCATATGTAGCAGAAATTTGGTTGGCAGATGGTTGAATGAGGTCAATTAAATTGAGAGAATTGATAGATTTTTCTGAACCTCCGGAGCCAACACGATACCAGAACGTATTCTGGAATAACTGATTCACATCGTCAACAGTCCAGAATAGTATGCCATTATTTGTAGGATTGTTTGAGAAAGAAGGTTCAAATGCAGCTATCGAATTGTTATCACTCAACGCTAACACAGCGGATTTTGCTGGTCGAGCTGTAATTCCCAAACCAGTCAAAATGATGGCTACAGTAGTCGCCACAGACACAGATTTTCCTTTTAAAAAGTTGATCCCTTTCCTCAACATATTGAATCTCTTGATAAATTAACAAGCTTGGAAGAAAGCAGAGTACATGAACTAATTCGCTCTATCATGAACCGCTATCCTTACCCCCCACCCTACTCTGCTTCGCTCAGTTCTACAAGGTTAAGGGTGGGGACTACTGCACGTCGTTCAAATTGGTAATTTAGCCAACAATATCTTCTGCAAGAATCCGTTCCAAGTTGCGTTCTGCCAAAGCTGCAATGGTGAAGGCGGGATTTGTGCATGCTGCAGAGCCAGGAATAAGGGCACCATCAACGACATAAAGCCTCTTATAACCTTTAACTCGCCCGTAGAAATCACAAGCTTTTCCCATAACCGCTCCTCCTAAAGGATGAGCAGTAGTGCTTCCACTCAGGTCAATTGTAGTTCGGTTCTTACCTTTTGAAGTAGCATTTTTCCTATTAAGTAATTTGTAGGTAAACTTCGCGGCTTCCAAAACTTTGGGATCTCCTGACTGACTCCCATTCTCTGGCCAATTTAACTTAACTAAACCTGTAGTAGCATCATAGCTAAATTTACCCTTTACTGATGGGATACCCATACCAAGAGATGCTATTGTTCCCTCAGGAGCATTCCATACTGGAAAACACATGAGAGAAATAGGACCGATAGGATTATCAAAGTGTTGAATTAGTGCACTTGCAGGACCTCCTTGTTGAGAATTTGTAGGTCCTGGTACACCTGAACGAACACAGAAAGTGTCGCCATTATTACCCCATTCTAAACCTATATAGTCATTTAATCTGGGTAATGTGCCTGTTGCTTTAGCCTTGACCAGTAGTGCGGAAGTTCCCATAGAACCGGCTGCCAAAAATAAATAGCGACAGGTAAAACTTTTTGTTGTAACGACTTCTCCAGATTCATTAATTTCATTGCATGAAACACGATAACCGTGTCCGGCAACTTCACTTATTGTCGTTACTAAATGTAACGGTAAAATACTCACTTTTCCAGTTTGCTCAGCTTCGACTAAATAATTACGATCTAGACTGTTTTTCGCTCCACTATTGTGACCATACCAAACTTCAGCAGCAATAGCAGAAGGTACTTTGGTTCCATTTATTTCTTCACGAACTATATCCCAATCTATAGCCAGATCTAGCAATCGATTAGGAATACCAGCAACATTTGCCTGCTCAAGAAACCGGCGCATTAACAAATAATAATTACTAGCCAAAATATCTTGTGGAATCACCGAGACTTTTTGCACTGAACGGGCGCGAGGATAATAAACACTATCAAGTTCGTCGTAGTCAATCTCAGGTGGAAAAACTCGATAAAATAGCTCGCGAGAAGGCTGATAATGTACACAGTTATAAACTAACGACCCACCTCCAACACCAGCACCACACAAAACAGAAATTCCATTTTCATCTTTACGCTCTAAAATACCTGTATATACATCAACAGGGACACCATCATACGTCGTTGAACTGAGCCACGCAGCTCTGCCATCAGGTTGACGATAAGTAGCAAAAGTATTTTGCTCAGGCGTAATAAGCCAACGACGACCTCGTTCTAACAATACTGTATTAATGCCAGCTTGTCCCAAACGCAAAGCTGCAACAGCTCCACCAAAACCACTACCAATAACAATAGCTGGTACAAACTCATCTTTTCCAGGCTCGTTATTGGCTCTAGCAATGCGACTACTGATTACTGAAGCCATTAGGCTAGCAGAAAATAGAGTAGAACTTTGAAGAAAACGACGCCGTCCATAAGACCTACGAAGCATAGATTTTACCCCTCATCAATTAGATGGCTTGAAATTAATTAGTGAACTGTAACGATTCTGTTGCAAAAACTTTTTAAAAACAGTTTTAAGTCGTTAACTTATATCATATTATGTATTGCATACAAAACACTAAAAAAATAAAATTTCTAACAATGGTTCATGCACTTGGGAGCATCCACTTTTGGCAGAAACACCTAATCAAAGAGCAAGTAAACCATTAAGATAAGCACAACGAACAGAGAGGATGTGATTGACACTTTTAACATTCCACTGTGCACCAGAAATTTTCATCCTGGCACCAATTTGTTTAATAGCAGATTCAACTGCTCCAGAACCAATAGAACACAGTTGTTCAGCTTGGTAATAGCTGTAGTTGACAATACGAGAGTGATGTTTGACGAGATCAGCGATGAAGTTCTTAGCTTGTTTGCCCCGACAATGATGAAATAAAGCTTTAGTTTCTTCTACTTGACCTTGCCATAAAAGAGTTTCAGCAGCTTTGAGTCGCTTTAAAGAACCACCAACTTTATAAAGATTTTCCTTGAGGTGATACCAATCTAATATTTCCCAACGCTGAAAATACTCTGTTTTACCAAACTCTTTGACTAAATTCCACACACCGTCATGACCGTCCCCCAAGCACACTAACGGGTTAACCAAATGCTGACTATTGACATAATCAACTAGTGATTGGTTGTCATCAAAAAATGCACCATAGTAAATCCCTTGCAGGCGAACGGTTTTATAGTCTCGCCAGTAACAGCCTGCTTTCGGCTGCCCCCTGAGTCGGACTTTTCCTCCATCTACACTGACTTCTAAAACTGCTTGTCATGCTAGCGGTAGTTGAAAATCTTGTTCGAGAACTAGTTTTTGTTGCGTTGAGTGACCAACTTTCACTCCTGTTAATGCCTCAATCTCAACTTCTGCTTTTTGATATGATTCATTTGCTGATAGCCTCAAACAACACTTTTGAAGTAATGGACTTAACCTACTTCTTGCCTTCAAACCCAGTCTTTGTAGCTGTTTGGCTTTAAGAGTCAGTTCCCCCACCAAGCTTTTAATTTTCCTGGTTTTACCTACTTTGGTTCCAGTTTTTTGTTCGATAAAAAAAGGGCTATTTCTGGGCTGACTAGTTCTAATACTTGACTGCGAACTGTTTTTTCTATGCCTTCGAGGTCTGTCAGCTTACTTTTGTCTGCTTCTTCATACAGCAGTGTTGATAATTCTTGTAGGCAGGCTTTAATCCGTTCTTGTTTCTCTTGGTTCATTGTCAGCGATCGCACAGGGTTATTTCCCTTTACATTTTCCCAGAAATGGTAAATATTCCAAAACTGGATGCTCCCATGCACTTTCTGTTCAGGGCTATTTCATTCTAAAAAGTTGCTTGAGTGTGTCTAGCCCAAAGGAGCATAATCGTTGAGCTTGTGCCATATTTTCAAACATCTGGTTACGATATAAATTGAGAGTAAAGTTACGAGCCATAGCAAAAATCTGAGGTAACGGAGTGGTACGAATTCTCGACTTCTCCTCTGCCTGAGTCACGTCTCTAACATAATGTACTTGTAACCGTTCAGAGGGTGAAAAGAAGACACAAAACACTCCCCATGTTGAATCAAATAATTAAGTAACAAAGTTAAGCAGCTTTGAGCAAGTCAGAATCATTAGAATTCGTATCAACTTCTGGAAGCAAACAAAGAGCAGGTTTACCTTCACGAGCAGCAACAACTGCTTGCGTCATAAACTCTAGAATATTTCGTAGCTGAGACTTGAGGCTTGTAACCACAGTTAAGATTCGAGTAACAAAGGTACTACCAGCCTGAGTTTGAGAACCAAAACTGGTACGTCGCCAGATCACAGCCGGACGAATTGCTCTTTCAGCAGCATTATTTGTTGGCTCGACACAGGGTTGTTACAAACAGCTACATTGCAGGCTCGACTTTGAGTAGTTGACGACAAGTACGAAGTTTAAGATACCTCTTTATAGAAACTTTAAAATGAAATAATAAGCCTCATACCAATTCTGTATGAAGTTGCACAGAATAAAACGCCTGAAATCCTTGCTAAATAAAGAGATTATTATATGCAGGCTCACATAAAATTGGTATCAAAGCATTGCTAAACAATGCTTTGAGGCGAAAGTCATTAAACAGGCGTCAAAAAGAAGAAGTCAGAATTGCTGCAATTCAGGAGTCAGAATGCAATTAGTGGGGGCTTGAACCCACCACGCTATTGTTGACCGCCAAATCTTCTCTTCTCCTGTCGGAGACGCTGCGCGAATAATTTGGTGGAGGCTGGTGTACCCCCAAGTCATCCACCCTACGGGTGAATCCTTCTCCTATCGGAACAGGTGAGCCAACGGATACGCTTCTCTACGAGAGGCTCCGCCAACGCGAGCACCAGATACCAAGTGAGGGAGACCCTCCTCCTGCAGTACTGGTTCACCACGTAGCCCAAATGCCCAACTGAATTTTGGTGTGGCGACTGACGTCACGACTACTTTCAAAGGTCAAAATTTCTCAAAATCTTTGTAGGGTAGAGATTTATAAATCACTGGTTTGTTTCTACAGAACGAGCTGCACCATCTTGGCATGAGAAGGTTTTCCTTTATCGTTAATGTAAAACATCATGTAGTAGCCTGGAGGACTCATGTGTTTGTCCGTGGGTGCGGTGAAGGAAATACTGGCAAGCTTTGCTGATGCATCGTTGGCGATATTTTGCTGAAATTGCAGATCGACTAGCCGTTGCCCGACATTAAAACTATGAGTTACCGATCCGAGCTTGATTAAAACCAGGGATGCGTTGTTGGTGGGATTGCTGACGCTTATTGTCTGTTGGGAACCGTAGGTTATTTGTTCGGGCGCTTGAGTAATCTCCGAACGAGGACCTTTTATGAACAAATAGGGGGGGTTAAATATTTCCGGCTGCCAAGTTTCGGCCAAAAAGAAGTTCTGTCCTTTGTCAATTAAGTCACCAGTGCCAGCTTTGATATCAAGACGAAGCTGCGTGGCTTGATCCACAGGCGGGTTTATCGGGCCATTTCGGTTATCCCAGGCTGCATAACCGCCCTGTCCGCCGAGCACCAAAACTCGGGCATCGGGCAAGAGTATAGCATTGTTATGGTAGAGTCTGGGTTCGGTACCCGGATTCATCCACTTAGTTTTATAGCCAAGAGGTGCGTTTTGCTCCGGTGTCATCAAGATGGGATGATACACGGGCATGTAAAATACGTAGTTGCCTCCATTGACAACCAAGATTTGTTTATTGGGAAGAATGACCGCGTTAGGGGTGGTGCGGCGGGCGGAGGGGCTATCTCCGAGAAAATTCTCCTTAAGTTCCCACTCACCGATTCCTCCCGACACGGGAGCACGCCAACGTTCAATAGAAGCAGTGGTTCTGGCTCCTTCAACCGGCAGATCGGGACCGAAATTCGGATTGTTCATGCCTTCCAAGCCACCCATGAGCAAAATATCTCCATTTGGAGAATTGGGATCGAGTAGGCTCGTCGTGTAATACTTAGACCATCCTTCTCTTTTCGGACCTGGCTGAAATTCAACTGATAAGCCATCCTTCGAGTCTTTAATCGACATGAAGTAGGTGTTATGGGTTTTGCGAGCTGGAATTTCCCGAGTTCCTCCTGAGTCACCTGTAATCAAGAATCGACCATCTTTTGTCGGGTACGTATGAGCATACAGGTCGATGAAATCAGGTTCGCCATCTTCCTTTGGAGTGTTATAGGGAGTGTTAGGTAAATTCTTCAGGTCAAGAGATTGCCAAGCATTTTCCGGCGGCTGATTGGGATCGAAAACGTCAAGTTGGCTGGTGACCTTTAGCTCATCATAGCTAATTCCAGAAAAAACAGCAATCTTGCCAGACTCTAAAGGAAGTAAAGTTGGATACCAATGACCATCAGACATCTCACCCGCTAACTCCCACTTATTTTCTTTCCAGTTATAGCGGTTTGCCTGTTTTGTGCCTAGAGGTGTGGGAGCTGGATAGGGAAACCAAGAGCCACTGACAAACAGAACATCCCCGTTGGGCAAGTGCAGATGACCTCCACAGAAAGGGTCATTGACTTCATCACTAGCGCTCCCTTTATATCTCACAGGTGAGGGGGGCGATGTAATTTTGGTAAAGGGGTTTGCACTATAGTCGATCGCTTTGATGGAGTTTCCCTGAGCATCAAGGAGCGGAAAAGGATCAGAGAGGGTCGGATCGAACACAGACGTATTATCGAGCAACCAAGGTGGTCTTCCATCTTTACCTTCTACCCCTTCGTTGGCTAGGAAAAGCCGAACGGAACCCCCATTCGCAATCAACACTTTGCCATTGGGTAAAAGTGCGGCGTTGAGACCCTGCACTCTCTCGTTGATGTCTTTTGGCATTGGGGGCGTGTACCAAGCTCCCATTTTTTCGGCTGGTCCTTCGACAGCGCGCAGTGGGGCGGCAGACTGGTTAGCAACGTCCGCTTGTGCTAGCAGTGGGGGAGTGGGTAGCTTGATAATGTTCGCTTCTGCTCGCGGTGGGGGAGCGGGCAGCTTAGCAATGTTCGCTTCAACTCGCCGCAGCCCAGGAGCAGGCAGCTTGGCAACGATCGCTTCATTCCAACCGAAGATTGTGACGGTTATTGCTAGAACAAAAGCGATAAAAAGCACTAGTATTTTTTGAAGACTATTGTGTCGCATCATAATACAAAACTTGATTTACAGTTAAATAAATTGAGAGTCGGCGTTATCTAGCATGATGTTTCTTTGTGGAAGGGACATTGGGCAAAACCGATTTCTTTAGTAAGCTAATATACCTTGAAATTGCACAACATGCGCGGGCAAGATGCCATAGGTGTCAACTTAAGGAGACGTCGGTGCAGCGCTGGATTCACCGAAACGAGATTTTAGAAGGATTTGGGCTGAAGTTGACACTAATGGCATTAACGCTCTTAGGAAATCAAGAGAATACTATACGCGAAGAGTTCCAGAAGGAACCACTTCTAACAGTCCAAACCGTGCCGGACCAGCAGAACCGTTGGAATTTGTCAAGAGGAGCGATCGGTTGCCAAGGGGCGCATCCGCCGCCGCAGTCAGGGTCAAGATAAAAATTTGGGAACCTTCTTCTTCTCGAAAATCAATCTTTTGCGCGGTGACGCCAGGTGCACCCACGAACTCGATTGTGGCATCACGCTCGCTATTACGAACCTTGAGGGCAACATTCTCAATCGTCGTTCCTTGCTCGATTCTTATATTCAAATTGGAACGCTCGCCGACTTTGAGCACATCGAATTCCCGCAAGACATCGGGATAAGGCAAAGGATTGTCGGGGATTTCGACGCACGGATAAGACTGAGGGGGGGTTTGTTGAGGAATACCCTGACCAATTACCGCAACTGTAACGGTTTCCGCAATTTGAGCGCCGTACTCAATTGGGAATCCACTAATCGAGATATCGCTGACCGTAAAGCCTAGTTCTGGTGGAACTTCGTAAACGGCATGAAGAATCAAATCGTAGGTTTCTTTACCTTGGCGCTTGCGACCGCGAATGACTTTCCAGTAGTCTGATGGCTTGGCACCGCGAGGCGCTTTGCGGGGGAGTTTGTAAGTTGTGAAATTAGGTTCTTGGAGGTAAAGCCCTATAGGGTTTTTGAGGGTCACTCTCACGCCCGAACCCAACCCTTTTGGACCGCGCACTAAATCGTTGACTGCTGCACTAATGTAGGGATCACTATTACGGTTGGGGGTGCCATGCAGACCGCAGTTGACGAGTTTGCTGGGGTCGGTGATGGCATTTCCTCGTTTGTTCTCCCGCACGATCGTGGACTGTCCTGCTAAGAACATTGCCCCAAACTGGGAGTTGAAAGTGCCAACCAAATGAGCTAAACCATTGGTTGGCTTATTATTCCACTCATTGAGATCGTTGTAAGCCGGTCGTCCGGTCTGGGGATCGACAATTGGATTACCGCTATCGTCTCGCAGATACAAATCCTCTAGCTTGACTTGCTCGCTAATAAGTTGCTTGTAGAGGCGCAACACGGCATTGGGAGAGACATCCCACAGAGCGTACCAGTACTCTCGGGTTTCGCTCGTGAATGAGACTTTCGTAATTTTTCCCTCAGCATTGCGGGTGACACTCCACTCGGCATACTCATCCTGCCAACCGCGAGGACCTTTCGGCTCGTAGTCGGGATCTGGCACTCCATTATCGGCATATTCCCAAAGCTTGCGCCGACCTACCTGGGGAAAGGTATACTTAATGCGGTTGGGATAAGTCGTCCAAGAGATGGGAACTGTTGGCGCTCCCTCAGGAACCTCAGTTGTTCGGGGATTGTAATAATCGGTGAGAGCGGGTTGGTTCGTGAAATTCCAAGGCTCGTTTTGCAAGACTCGCTCGGTCAAACGATTGACATCCTCGTTCCAGCGCGATCGCAGCAGTTGTTCAAGTTGTTCTTCACCTCGTTGAAAATCATTCTGAAATCCCGGTAGATCGAATGTAAAGCCGGGCGCACTTTGAGCAAAAACTTTGCTGAAGCGGTTGAATTGCAGTTCATGCAAACCCCAAGCGGTGAATGCTGCTCCTGTAGCTTGCAAAAAATGACGGCGCGAGAATTTCATTATTTTGGTACTCCATTTATTATCCGAAATTAGTTCTTGCTGTAAATTTTTCGTTGTAGCGCGAATTTTCACGACGCTGTAATAGAGCTTTGCGAAGACGAGAGTCATGGGAGAAACAAGCGCATCGCGCTATCGTCAACTCTGAGTCAAAGCGATCATGCTTGCTGGTAGTTGTTGCCTTCTCACCAGATAAAGTCAGGACTTACGCACGAACAACGTAACTATAGTCATTGCGCCGAACGCGAGTGCGTGCCGTTAGGCATAGGGAAGCATAAGCCCTTAGATCACGCAACCCGCTCTTTTTTGTAGCGCGTGCGTAAGTCCTGAAAATCAGAAGTTAAAGCACAACTGCTGTGCCAAGCCTGGTAGGCGTTATTGAGTTATGACGCTTGTCCACCATCGTCCAAATTGATTGTTGGAACCTCTGGACATTCCGGCACTTCGGATAGGCTGGTTTCTGGAAACATTAGTCTGGACTCGTAAAACGCGCAGAAGGGTCGGGTTGAGATAAAGCGATCGCGCTGCTTGACACTCCACCGCATCAGGTAATCTAAGCGTTCGCCGGTTTCGAGATTGGCAACTGAGTCTACATAGTCTTGCAGCCGCTTTGCAGTTAGCTGTTTCCATTGCTCCTTGGGCAACTCCCAGGTATAGAGGAACTGCTCCTCTGCTGTGCAAGCGTCAAAATCTTTAGCATTGCAAGCTTGTGCTCCCGTCTCCTTAATTTTGGCGGCAAAATCTGTGGGGACGCTGCTGACTCGATTGGCGATCGTGCCGGTCGTTATTTCTTTCGCGTATTTCTGAAGAGAAGCGCGTTTTTCAGAAAACAACGGATTTTTGAAGTCCACCATCAATAGGGCGGCGACGAATTTGTCCGTCACAACCTTCGATTGCAGCAATTTTTGCGTCACGTAAATGTCTTCCGCCGCTATCTGCGGTACGTAGAAGGCAAAATAGGTTGCGCCTGGATACTCATATGCCTTCTCGCTCGTGCGGAAGAACTCTTTCGTGCCAACCAACTTGAAGTCATATTTCTTCAGATAGGCATCATAGTCATCCCGAGGTAACCTCACTGAAAGTGTGGAGTAATCCAGCCCCAAAGTTGTCTGCAAAAGCGTATCTGACAAGAAAGTGTCATTGGGAGGAACGCCGGTAATATCAAGATTCTTTGGACTTGTATTCCATCCTTTGCTCTGAACGTCAGTGGACTTAAAGTTAACGGTGGTATTGGTGGTCAAGTAGCGCAACATTTTATCGACATCACTGATAGAAATGGTGCTACCTTCCTTGCGGATGCGCTCTCTCAACCAATTCTTGTAGTAGCTTTGAATGTCGCCTCTAATGAGCGGCTCAAAGATTTCAGCACCGCGCCGTTGCAGAAAGAAGCTATCGGTGGCGAGTGCCTCTGAAACGTTCAGTGAGGAAATATTGGCTCGCTGAGATTGCCAATTATTCCAAGGAAGCTCTATCTCCCTCATAATTGGAATACCGTTATGATGACAGGCAAAGCAACCCTGTCCCATCGTTTGCGGTTTTCGTGCATTAGAAGTATTGCCCGTCCAAGCCCACACAAAAGGAGAATTATCACTAGTGAATCCCTGTTGGTATGTTAGGAGATAGTAGTTGTATTCTTTGGTTCGCTCGTCAAAAGACAAAACCTCAAGCAGGGAACGTTGCGTGCTAGGACCCAGCTTGGAGAAAAAGATTTTGCCTTCGTTTTCATTCGCTCCGTAACTCACGTCATAACGAATACTGCGAGGTTCTTCCCTCGAAACAGCCGTTGCCGGGATTTGCGCCCCTTCCCCGACCACGTAAACAGTCGGGCTATAACCCAAAGTAGACCCGATCGCCTGATTGAGGGCTTGGGCGGTCTCCGGGAAAATCCCCTGACGCAGCAAACTCGCGGCAAACGGGTCGTTGAGGTTCTGAATGTACGAGTCGCTCAGAGGCGTAACACAGGTGTCCTCTCCTGCAACGTAGCGGTAAATTTTGCCGGGAACGACAGGCTCGCACTCAACTGATGCTGGTGGAGCACTGGTAGCTTTCATCGAGGCGAGCCAAGACCCGCCTACAACTAGAAACAGAGTGAGAAACCCCACTGAAGTTGCTCTCGCGAGCCTCGATCTCAAAAATTTGACGAGCATACACTTCTCCTCAATCTTGCTATAGAGCTTGATTTTTTCGCTCTAACTATAGATGACTAAACCTCGAATATACTTTATAATTACAAGTCTTTTCGATGTAGGTATTTTATAACACAAACAGTTAGTGTCAATTGAATGTAACGAAAATTTTATCAATTAATAAATCTCCTACAAAAGTGAATGTTTATGAAAAAAAAACAGATAAACACAGATAAATTATCTGTCTTCATCTGTGGTTCTAAATACCTTTAAACCGGACTTTTGCAAGAAGTCTAATGAACAAATTTAGTACTTTACCAAGGCAACTTTGTCAACGTGCGTCTGCGGCGCTTAGAGAGCGTTCGATGTAAGCCATCTCGTCCCTTGCGCGTCTCCGACCGGAGAAGAAAAGGAAGAGTAAAAGAAGATGAATTTGAAAGTTGCTCAATCGAGCAAAGTTGATGGACTAGACTAGTAGTCTAGTACCCCTTATCGGAATTCGCTCATTCGCTCATTCTAAAGTTCAAAATTAAGAGAAATAATTTTGAATTGATTAATTCAGGACACAAGTCCCCTACTTACGGTATGGAATACAAAAAAGCGTAGCATCTTTAGTTCAAGCCCAGACCGCCGCGAGCGGAGCGCGGCGCTACGCGACTTATGGTATGGGGTTTGTTAACATTAATTCTTATGTGCGCGCACGTGGAGAATTAATGTCTGCAATCCTTGTTTAATAAGAATTTGAGTGACACAGTTTTCTGTGCAACTTCAAATGAAATTGATATAACAGAATTAGACTTTCGTTGACAATTATTAGATTCTCATAAAATTTGTACAAATATGATGAAGTTTTTGTAAATTCTTTTTAGAAGACCGCCCAACCCCGAAAAGGCTTTCTAAAAAGAGAAGGAGTCAGAAATCAGAAATCAGAAATCAGAATGCAATTAGGTGAGGTTTTATACCGCTACTCATTTATTCATCCACCCATTTATAGGAGCAGTTGGGTCTGGACTGAGTACGTTTGTTTCTGAAAAGGTTAAGATACCTTTAGCACCAATGAATCTGCCTTCACCGCCAGTAATATTTATGGTGTAAAAACCACTACCCACAAGATTTTCAAAGTCATATTGTAGAAGTACCAGTTTCGGTTCCAAACAGTTTGTCACTTCCTTGACCAGACAATGTCAGCTTGCCAAATGGAAAGCCTTCTAAACCAAACCTTGCTGGATCTGGACCTACTGTAATCACATTACCAGTTTCCACGGCGTAGTTAGTATTTTCAATTTTAGTTAGACCGTATGTGGCTCAGTACTTTCACTTATATCACGTACCCGAAAACGTTACCTATGAAAGGTTCACCTGTGCTTTCTGCATTAAATGTGGCTTGAAATGGATAAATAGTCTGCGCGATTGCCCTTGTGTTCCCTAGTCCCAAACCAAGTAATACGATAGTTGCAGAAGCTAGTACTCCGTGTAAATGCATAACTCTTTTTTTGTGTTGTCAAATTATTGATTAAGCTCCGATTTTAGATCTTAGAGCAATTGCGGTTCAATTCATACTTCCTTTATAGAAACTTTAAAATTGAATAATAAGCCTCAAAGCCTTAGTTGGCAATGCTTTGAGGCAAAAGTGATTAAATTCAGATCTTGTACCTAACCGTATAAATCCGGACTTGGTTAAAAGCAGCGCAATGAAGTTACATCACCGAAAGACGACGAGGAAGCCCATCCCTTCTAGGGGTGGGAAGAATCGTCGCCTCGTCGTCTTAGTCATTAGTCACTGGTCTTTAGTTATTAGTACTATTAGACACCATAAAATGTAAAAATATACTGAGAACTAAGGACTAATGACGCCGAACTCGAAATCAAGAGGCTTTTTATGAAACTGTAGACGCTTTGCGGCTTCCCGCAGGGTACGAAGTGATAGTTTCATAGCCGGGGGATGAGTTAATTTTCTTGGCTTTTAGAAATTTCCAAGAAATAAATTATCAGCCTTGTGGGGTGCTTGTGAGATGGGCACCAAAGCCCACCCTGAATACAAAGGACGGGCAAAACAAGTCAAAAATCAAAAATCAAAAATCAAAATTAATATTTTTGACTTTTGACTTGATACTTTTGTTCTCTGTAAGCGCAGAAGAGCGCCCTAAGGGGGTACGCGCAGCGTGTCCGTAAGGACTTAGGAGTGGACCACCCTACAAGAAAATTTGGGATATTTTGTTATTTGGAAGTCCCTTATAGGTAAAATAAGAGCTAATGACTTTGTACTGAGTTTAAAAATAACATCAATTGTTCTTGGTGCAAGATGTAAGGAAATTTAAGGCAAGCTTGGGAAAAATGTTTTAGTAAAAAAGCAGTTGTTCCCAGGTTTAAAAAGAAGGGATGTGATAATTTATTCACTTGGTTTAGCGGGAATGAGCGTAGCGATTTCACGCAGCCAGGGGAGCGTCAATTAAGTGTTCCTACTTAGCAACTAATAGTGGCAAATTAAGAAAAACTAAAATGCGAAAAACTTTTCAAGTTGCAATTGTATTAGTCTTGGCGCTGACTTTATTATCTGCAAATGTTTCTGCAGATCAGACAACAGATTTGCAAAATATAACCGCCCAAACAAGTGTTCCAAACAATTCTCAAAACAACTTTGATGCCAGAGAATTTGCAGATGGCTATTTCCAACTCTGGAATAATCAGGCTATAGATAAAGCTGGTGATTATTACGCAAAAAAAGTTCATTATAGAGACCTTTCATTAGGTGTATCCCTTAAAGGTATCGAGGCAGTCAAGAAGTTTATGAAGGAGCAATTCGAGGGTACACCTGATCTGAAATTTAAAACTATAGATGTGGTGGTTCAAAGTCCAGAGAAAATAGCCATTCAGTGGTTGATGACAGGAACCGATCAAGGTAAGCTGTCCCAGACGGAAGGTGTCTCCGTAATGGAGTTAAGGCAGGGGAAAATCATCAAAAACACAGACTATTACAAATAAATGTGAAGGAAGCGATCGCTTGATTTCTTAAATGGCTGATTCTGATTCCGCGCTATATTAAACCTCTTGCAAAAGTGAGATTTTTTGAGGTTCTGTTCTCCTCTGTTCCCTGTTAAGAGTTTCCGACTTCTGCAAGAAGTCTATTGTGATTGCTCATAGGTAGCAATTTGGGTAGTGGTATACAGATAATAAGCCTCAAAACATTGCCCAACAATGTTTTGAGGTTAAAGTTATCAAAAAAGTGTCAAAATTTCTCAAAATCTTTGTACGGCAAGAGATTTATAAGTCACTGCTTTCTTTCGACACAACGAGCTGCACCATCTTGGCATGAGAAGGTTTTCCTTTATCGTTAACGTAAAACATCATGTAGTAACCCGGAGGACTCATATGTTTGTCCGTGGGTGCAGTGAAGGAAGCAAAGGAAAATGACTTTCCATTAAGCTCCTTTATGGTGCTTTGCTTAAATTTCAGATCAACTAGGCGCTGTCCGAAATCAAAACCATGAGTTGTCGATCCGAGCTTGATCAAAACCAGAGATGACTTGTCGGTGGGATTGCTCACTGCGATCTTCTGTTCCGAACCGTAGGTTATTTGTTCGAGTGATTTAGTAATCTCTGGACGAGGTCCATCTATGAATAGATAGGGCGGGTTAAATATTTCGGGCTGCCAAGTTTCGGCAGAAAAGAAGTTCTGTCCCTTGTCAATTAAGTCACCAGTGCCAGCCTTGATATCAAGACGAAGCTGCTTGGCTAGATCCACAGGCGGGTTTATCGGACCATTTCGATTATCCCAGGCTGCATAACCGCCCTGTCCGCCCAAAACCAAAACTCGGGCATCGGGCAAGAGTATAGCATTGTTATGGTAGAGTCTAGGTTCGGTACCTGGATTCATCCACTCAGTTTTATAGCCAACAGGTGCATTTTGATCCGGTGTCAGCAGGGTGGGATGATAGACAGGCATGTAAAATACGTAGTTGCCTCCACCAACAACCAAGATTTGTTTGCTAGGAAGAATAACCGCGTGATGGGTAGTGCGGCGGGCGTAGGGACTTGTCCCAAGAAAATTCTCCTTGAGTTCCCACTGACCTTTTCCTCCCGACGCGGAAGCACGCCAACGTTCAACAGAAGCAGTGGTTCTCACTCCTTCAATCGGCAGATCGGGACCGAAATTCGGATTGTTCATGCCTTCTAAGCCACCCATAAGCAAAATGTCTCCATTTGGAGAATTGGGATCGAGCAGGCTTGTAGTATAGTACTTAGACCATCCTTCTCTTTTCGCACCTGGCTCGAAGGAGACTGATAAACCATCCTTTGAGTCTTTGATGGATAGGAAGTAAGTGTTATGGGTTTTGCGTGGGGGGAGTTCGCGAGTCCCTCCCGAGTCACCTGTAATCAGGAAGCGACCATCTTTTGTCGGGTAGGTATGGGGATAGAGGGCGATGAAATCCGGTTCGCCATCTTCCTTGAGAGTTTTATAGGGACTATTAGGTAAGTCCTTAAGGTCTATTGATCGCCAAGCATCTTCCGGGGGCTTACTGGGATCGTAAACATCAAGTTGGGTGGAGACTTTTAGGTTATTTCCCCAGTCACTTCCAGACAAAACACTATTAAAGCTAATTCCAGAAAAAACGGCAATCTTGCCGTTGTCTAGGGGAAGTAAAGCCGGATACCAATGACCGTCAGCCATCTCCCCCGCTAAATCCCACTTATTGTTTTTCCAGTCATAGCGGTTTGCCTGTTTTGTTCCTAGAGGTGTAGGAGCTGGATAAGGAAACCAAGAGCCACTAACAACCAGAACATCTCCGTTGGGCAAGTGCAGATGACCTCCACAGAAAGGGTCATTGACTTGATCGTCATTGCTCCCTTTATATTTCACAGGTGTAGGGGGCGATTTGATTTTGGTAAAGGGGTTAGCATTATAGTCGATTGGGTTGATGGGATTTCCCTGATCATCAATAATTGGATCTGGATCGGAGAGGGTTGGATCGAATAGGGAAGTATTATCGAGCAACCAAGGTTTTCTTCCATCTTTACCTTCTATACCTTCGCCCTGTAGTGAAAGCCGAACAGAACCACCATTGACAATCAACAATTTGCCATTGGGTAAGAGTGCGACGTGCAGACCCTGCATTCTCTCGTTGATATTCTTTGGCATTGGGGGCGTGTACCAAGCTCCCATTTTTTTGGCTGACCCCTCGACTGCTCGTAGAGGGGGTTCGCTCAGGTTGGCTGCGTAGGCATAGCTCAACCCAGGTATCGCATTATCCCAACCGCAGAGGGTGACAGTTATTGCTAGAAGAAAAGCGATAAAAAGCCTCAGTATCTTGTGAAGAAAGTTGTGTGGCACCATAATACAAAACTTGATTTACAGTTAAATTGGGAGTTGGCGTTATTAGGAAATGCGGGCTGAAAACCAATAGTAAATTTCTCAAAACCAAAAAGTTTTGAGATGAGAAAAACTTTTGCAGTTTTGGGCTGTAAAAACTGATCGTGGGTTTTTCTTAGGGGAAAGGAGCGATCGCTCCTTTCCCCATTAGACATCTCCAGAAATCAAGTTTTCGCTTTGAGCGGGCAAGAGTTTTAGATTCTTTTTCGGAGATATCAATTGAGAAATTATGAAACTTTACTTGTTGTCTTTTGTCTCTACAGAGGTTTTGAATTCCAAATTTCGCGGGCAATCTTCCAGGTGCCTTGCTCTTTTCGCACCAACCATACTATCCGAAGTTTAACTTCACTGGGTTCACTGTCGTCATCTTCCGGATAGAGCATGGCTGAAGACATACCGACAACATAACCGAAATTCTCGATTACTTGGATTTCTTCCGCAGTCAATTCTGGCTTGACACTCCTATTGCCGAACACCTCCTCAAACCCATCAGCGATTTCATCGGGTCCACGCCGATCGCGAGATTCTGGTGGCATCCAGAAAGCATCTTCAGTAAACATAGCGACATAAGCATCTACATCACCGGCTCTAACGTTCGACGCATATGTTTCTTCAAAGAGCTTTCTGATCTCATCCTCATCACTCGCTACTGATCTGGATTTTAGCTGATCGTAAAAGATTAGGTCATCAGTGTCACGATCTCCACCAAATTCACCAGCAACAATCAACTCCCAGGTTTTGCGCCATCCGGTGTGGCTGGACGCTGATGAGATCTCACCCCTACCATCAGTTCTACAAATTCTCACTTCTCCAATTGTTGGGTCATAAAACAACAGATCAGTGTAAGGATTTCCACCAAAGTTTCCTGGAATAATCGAGTGCCAAGTTTTGCTCCATCCAGTCTGCCTACTCAACTCTGAGAGATTCCCCCTACCATCAGTTGCATAAAATCGACCTTCCCCTGTTGTTGAATCGTACAACAGCAGGTCAGTGTAATAAGAATTTTCACTAAAGTTTCCTGGAATAATCGAGTGCCAAGTTTTACGCCATCCAGTGTGCCTCCTCAACTCTGAGAGATTCCCCCTACCATCAGTAGTATAAAATTCAGCTTCTCCAGTTGTGGGGTCATAGAACAGCAGGTCGGTGTAACTATTTCCACCAAAGTTTCCCGGAACAATCGAGTGCCAAGTTTTACGCCATCCAGTGTACTTCTTCAACAGTGAGATATTGCCGTTATCACCAGTTGTATAAAATTCAGCTTCTCCAGTTGTAGGGTCATAGAACAGCAGGTCGGTGTAAGCATTTCCACCAAAGTTTCCCGGAATAATCAACTCCCAGGTTTTGGGCCATCCGGTGTACTTCTTCAACACTGAGATTTTACCACTACTATCAGTCGTGTAAAATTCACCTTCTCCAGTTGCTGGATCATAGAACAGCCGGTCGGTGTAAGTCTTTCCACCAAACTTTCCCGTAACAATCAACTTCCAGGTTTGGCGCCATCCCCAGTCCTGCTTGAACAGTGAGATATTGCCGCTACCATCAGTTGCATAAAATTCGCCACAAATTTCGTCACTAGATGTCTGTTCACTCATTTTTTTACAGTTACTCGATTTTTAGAAAAGCTATGCAGTTCCCTACTTTAAAGTATGGGGAGCTACCTGAAACTTTTTACAATTGAATAATATGCCTCAAAGCATTGTTTGGTAATGCTTTGAGACCAAAGTCATCATACACCAGAAGTTCCAGAAGGAATCACTTCTAACATTCCAAACCGTGCAGGACCTGCAGAACCGTCGGGATTTTTGAGGAGGAGCGATCGGTTTCCTAGTGGCGCATCCGCCATCGCTGTAAGGGTCAGGGTAAATATTTGAGAACCATCTTCTTCTCGAAAATCAATCTTTTTTGTGTTGAGTGCACTTCGCGCATTCAACACAAAATTGTTATATCATGTCCAGATGAATATCTCTGGTTTTCTGTTGACGATCGCCCTTTGGGCGGCTCCTCCGGAGCATCGCTTGACTTTTAAGACAGTCGCTACACTTGATAAGTAATTAATCGGACATGATATCACTCTATGTTTTTGGATTAGGTTGTCGAATCATAGAAGAGCAGGTCGGTGTAAGTATTTCCACCAAAGTTTCCCGGAACAATTGAGTGCCAGGTTTTGCGCCATCCAGTGTGGCTCAACACTGATGAGATCCTACCGCTACCATCAGTTGTACAAAATCTCCCTTCTCCAGTTGTTGGGTCATAGAATAGCAGGTCGGTATAATCATTTCCACCAAAGTCTCCCGGAACAATCAACTTCCAGGTTTTGAGCCATCCAGTGTGGCTCAACACTGATGAGATATTACCGCTACCATCAGTCGTACAAAATCTCCCTTCTCCAGTTGTGGAGTCATAGAAGAGCAGGTCGGTGTAAGTATTTCCACCAAAGTTTCCCGGAACAATCAACTTCCAGGTTTTGAGCCATCCAGTGTGTCTCCTCAACCCTGAGATATTGCCGTTACCATCAGTTGTATAAAATTCACCTTCTCCAGTTGTTGGGTCATAGAACAGCAGGTCAGTGTAAGAATTTCCACCAAAGTTTCCCGGAACAATCGAGTGCCAGGTTTTACGCCATCCAGTGTGCCTTTTCAACCCTGAGATATTGCCGTTACCATCAGTTGTATAAAATTCACCTTCTCCAGTTGTTGGGTCATAGAACAGCAGGTCGGTGTAAGCATTTCCACCAAAGTTCCCAGGAACAATCAACTTCCAGGTTTTGCGCCATCCGGTGTGCTTCTTCAACAGTGAGATATTGCCGTTACCATCAGTTGTATAAAATTCACCTTCTCCAGTTGTTGGGTCATAAAAGAGCAGGTCGATGTAAGTATTTCCACCAAAGTTTCCCGGAACAATCAACTTCCAGGTTTTGCGCCATCCGGTGTGCTTCTTTAACAGTGAGATATTGCCGCTACCATCAGTCGTATAAAATTCGCCATTAGATACGCCACCAGATACACCAGGAGTTTCAGAAGGAATCACTTCTAACATTCCAAACCGTGCAGGACCTGTAGAACCGTCGGGATTTTTGAGGAGGAGCGATCGGTTTCCTAGTGGCGCATTTGCCGCCGCAGTCAGGGTCAGGATAAAAATTTGGGAACCTTCTTCTTCTCGAAAGCCAGTCTTTTGCACGGTGATGCCAGGTGCATCCACAAACTCAATTGTGGCATTGCGATCGCTATTACGAGCCTTGAGAGCAACATTCGCAATCGTCGTTCCTTGCTTGATTCTCATATTCAAGTTGGAACGCTCGCCGACTTGGAGCAACTCGGATTCCCGCAAGACGGCAGGATAAGGCAAATTATTGCTGGCGACACGCCCATAAGACCGAGGGGGGGTCTGTTGGGGGATACCCTCACCGATGACCGCGATTTGAAGGGTTTCGGCGATTTGAGCGCCGTACTCAATGGGAAATCCACCAACCGAGATGTCGCTGACCGTAAAGCCATGTTCTGGTGGAACTTCGTAAACCGCATGAAGAATCAAATCGTAAGCTTCTCCATCTTGGCGCTTGCGACCGCGAATCACTTTCCAGTAGTCGGACGGCTTGGCATCGTCAGGTGCGTCGAAGGGAAGCTCGTAGGTGCCGAAATTGGGTTCTTGTATATAAAGCCCTATAGGGTTTTTGAGAGTCACTCTCACGCCGGAACGCACTAAATCGTTAACCCTTGCACTAATAAAGGGATCGCTATTGCGGTTGGGGGTGGCATGCTGACCCCAGATAACGAGTTGGCTTGCATCGGTGATGGCATTTCCTTTGTCCTCTCGCAGGATCGTGGACTGCGCTCCTAAGAACATGGCACCATACTGGTAGTTGAAATTGCCAATCAGATGAGCTAAACCATTGGTTGGCTTATTATTCCACTCATTGAGTTCGTTGTAAGCCGGTCGTCCAGTCTGAGGATCGACAATCGGATTACCGCTAGTATCCCGCAGATACAAATCCTCTAGCTTGACTTGCTCGCTAATGAGTTGCTTGTAGAGACGCAACACGATATGAGGAGCGACATCCCAGAGGGCGTACCAGTACTCTCGGGTTTCGCTGGTGAATGAGACTTTCGTAATTTTCCCTTCAGCATTGCGGGTGACGCTCCACTCGGCATACTCATCCTGCCAACCTCGAGGACCTGGTGGGTAGTAGTCGGGATCTGGCACTCCATTATCGGCATATTCCCAATGCTTGAGCCGACCCGCCTCGGGCTTCTCGAACTTAATGCGGTTAGGATAAGCTGTCCAAGTGATGGGAACTGTTGGCGCTCCCTCGGGAACCTCGGTTGTTCGGGGATTGTAATAATCGGTGAGGGCTGGTTGATTGGTGAAATTCCAAGGCTCGTTTTGCAGCAGTCGTTCGGTCAAACGATTGACATCCTCGTTCCAGCGCGATCGCAGCAGTTGTGCAAGTTGTTCTTCACCGGCTTGAAAGTCATTCTGAAACCCTGGCGGATCGAATTTAAAGTTGTTAGTCATTTGCTTGTTCACGCTTTTGTGTAGGAGTTTGGGAGTTCAGCAGCTAAACTCAATGGCTGCGTATCTCATTAATTCTCGAGATACAAAAGACTCGTTACATTTAGAAAAAATACTATGCAGATTGTTTTGTAGGGGAGCGATCGCACTTACAGCAATTTTCTATTGGATAGAACACAGGTTGACTTTCCAAGACACAGCAATGCTGTGCCCTTACCATCTCGTTTGTAGTCTATGCAATTGAGAAGCGCTGTAAGGCTAAAAGACTGATTAATGATGTGAAATTTGGGAGCTTCGACTCGTTGTCCAGTACCTCTGTAACCTCCTTACTGAACTAATGTCCCAACAAAGCACCGTTTACCTCTTGCAAAACTTCCGCTACACCCGCAAAGGTTAACGGTGGGAGGATGTCAATACGCGCTCATTACCGTAAAAAAAAACTCGTAGGAGTGTGTCAAAGCTGAATTTTAATAGGCTCTTGCCCTTCCACAAAACTATACTCGATTTCTTTTGTGTTTACCCGCATATAACTTTTTGCGGGAAATTGAGATTGCAATTCTTCAAGATTTAGCTCTTGCACAATCTTAGCAAGTAAACCTTTTGGTGAATCATCTACCTCTAACAAGACTTCTTCGTTGTCAATAATCTTGTTTAATTCATCGGATAACTGTTGCTCAAATGCGTTAATTTGTGGATCGTTTAAAAGTTGAAGATCTTGATTGCGTAGCATTTTGTCCAAATGCGTGTCGCCAGTCTGATATTCTGGTGCTTGTCTTAACGCATTTGCCCAAATTTTCGCTGCTGTTGTTGCTGCAATTCTCATTGTTTTTTGTTTTGTTTTTAATAATCATTGTAGCTAACTTGTAGGTATTGAGTTTTGCATTGCTCGATTTCTACCTACAAGCTCAAGCGATTGGCTTTGCCACTGCCCCTTGGGCAATCGCTTTAGAATCCCTAGAATACCGATTCAGCATTCACAGTTTTGACAAAAAACCAGGTTTCTTTGGGTCACAACAAGGAAATTTTGGTTTGAAAGGACATAGAAATTGAGTTTTTCAGTCTCACCTTTTATGACTAAATCGGTGTTCTAGCGATCAAGCTATGTCAAACAGAATTCAATCAGTTGCACTTAAGAATGCTGCTTTTCTCATAACACCGGGTTATGGAAGCTCACACTAATTGCTAGCGGTGGGTTTCGGACAGGACGGCAGTTCGGATAGGTCGTTTTCCGGAAACAGCAGTCTAGACTCGTAAAACTCGCATAGAGCGGGGGTTGAGGCAAAGCGATCGCGCTGCTCGATGCTCCATCGCATCACGTAATCCAAGCGTTCGGTTGGTTCAAGATTTTCCACCGACTTCACATAGGCTTTCAGTCGGTCTGCTGTTACCTGCTTCCATTGATCATTGGGCAACTCCCAGGTATAGAGAAACTGCTCTTCTGGTGAGGAAGCGTCAAAATCTTCAGGATTGGAAGGTGCTTTGAACCCCTTCTCCTTAATCTTGGCAGCAAAGTCTGTGGGAACGCTGCTGACTCCATTAACGATCTTGCCGGTCGTTATTCCCTTGGCGTATTTTTGAAGAGAAGCGCGTTTTTCAGAAAACAACGGGTTTTTGTAGTCCACCATCAATAGAGCGGCGACGAATCTGTCTGTCACAACCTTCGATTGCAACAATTTTTGCGTCACGTAAATGTCTTCCGCTGCTACCTGCGGTAAGTAGAGGGCAAAATAGGTCGATCCTGGAGACTCATATGCTTTCTCGCTATCGCGCGTGAACCCTTTCGTGCCAACCAATTTGAAGTCATGTTCCTTGAGAAAGGCATCATAGTCCTTCCGAGGCAATTTCACCGAAAGAGGCGAGTAGTCCAACTTCAAGGTTGTCTGCAAAAGCGTGTCCGACAAGAAAGTGTCGTTGGGAGGAACGCCAGCAATATCAGAGTCTGGCGGACTTGTATTTTGTCCTGCGCTCTGAACGTCACTGGACTTAAAGTTGACGGTGGTATTGGTGGTCAAGTAGCGCAACATTTGATCGACATCACTGACATTGATAGTGCTGCCTTCCTTACGGATGCGCTGTCGCAACCAATTGCTGTAGTAGCCTTGAAAGTTGCTTCTGATGACCTGTTCAAGGATCTCAGCACCACGCCGTGACAAAAAGAAAGCTTCGCTGGCGACTTCCTTTGGAAGGAACTGTGCGGAAATATTGGCTCGCTGAGACTGCCAATTACTCCAAGGAAGCTCTATCTCCCTCATAACTGGAACGCCGTTATGATGACAGCGAAAACAACCTTGTCCTATCGTTTGGGGTTGTTGTGCTTGAGAAGTATGACCCGTCCAAGCCCAAACCATAGGATTCTTATCACTAGCTTCAAAGTCGGGTACTTGCGGTCTGAGGAAATAGTAGTTGTATTCTTTGGTTTGGTCGTCAAAAGACAGAACCTCAATCAACCCTAGAGTCTTAGTCTCAGGAATGGCAGGGGAAAGCTTCGCCATCATAATTTTGCTCTCGTTTTCATTCGCTCCCCAAGTTATGGTATAGCGAAGACCGCGAGGCAGATCCCTTGCAGCAACAGTTGTGGGGATTTGTGCTCCTTCCCCGACAAAGTAAGTCGTTGGACCATAGCCCCATTTGTCCGCGATCGCCTGATTGATGGTTTGGGTGTCATCCGGGAGAGGCTTCTGCTGCGTCAAAAGACCCTGCAGAGTCTTGGCAAAGGGATCGGTAAGCTTCTCAATTTCAGAGTCGCTCAGGGGCGTAAGGCATTTGTCCAACCCCTCAATGTGGCGGTAAATTTTGTCTTTAACTACGGGAGGGCAGCTGATTGATTCTTCTAGTGGCGCACTGCTAGCTTCCATTGAGGCGAACCAAGTTCCGCCTAAGACCGAAAGTAGGGTGAGAAAAACCACTATACTTAGCGTTGCAATAGTCGATTTTACAAATCTTAAAGATTTTGCAAGCATTATGATTCTCCTCAATCTTGCTATAGCTTGCTATAGAGCTTGATTTTTTCGCTCTCACTCACAGATAGCGAACATATCGAGCGTATAGTAGATAGCTAACATACTTGAGCCTACCGCAAAAGAGTGATTATAAGATCAAAAATATGATTGAAGTTTTCCCCTTCTTCTCACATCTAGCGTTGCACAATGAAAAGAACCACCAAAGATATTAAAGTTGCGAAAATTACAAGTAATTGGCTGAAATCCCCAATCTTTTAGAAGTCTAATCATTGCTTCGTCTTGCTTTTCAACGATGACTCTTTTTTCATCGAGTGTCAAAAGATTCATACCGACTCCCTTAGAGCTCATATAGAGAGGATGACTGTCAGGAATACAGAATTCAGAAACTTTTAGCACATCCCAACTTTTAAACATTTCTGGAACTTTTTCCACTTTTTCTGGATGTATTAAGAGTTTACCAGGAGCAAGAAGCACAAACGTTGCATCAATGTGCATGGCTGATTGATCCTTAAACTTGAGTTCATGGATTCTGTACTCATTTCCCAAACATCTCCGTACCCACTCTATGCCAAAACGATTGGTAACATGACTTTGTTGCACGAAGATATCTCTACCACATTTGGTAAACTCTGCCGCATCAAATACTGGTTCAAATTCAGTCAGTGAAGAGTTGAATTCTTGATCCTTATCTGCCTCTTCATATTGATAGTTGTATAGTTCATCACACAGTTGTGGTTTGGGTGCTGGAATCCATTGAGCGCCCTGATGAAAATACTCTTTGATCAGTGAACGATAGGCATTAATTTCAAAGTATCTAGAGCGCCAAGGCATTGGAGCTTCGATCAGTTTATCTCCAATGACCATCATGACATCTCTTGGCATTGCTCCGTAGAGACCACTTGGACTTTCCCAGTCTGGGGTTGCATAAGGACGAGTATAATTTATAGCATCAGGACGACGAACTGTTACACCTTCTGATTCCAAAATGTGAACGAGTTCTTGCAGATCTTTTTCTCCAGCTTGTACTTGCTCTTCTGGGAATAGTTGTCCACCTTTGCTCCGAAAAAAATCCCAATAACGCCTAGGCATTGTTGCTTTAACTGTTACATGCCAAGGTGGTACTACTGCACCATCCAATCGACCAACAATCACTTCCTCTAGAGGGTCCCATTCATTGAATGAGTTGACAACAGGTGTTGCTGGTTCTGTTAATTGCGAGCGCGTGGTTGGGACAGAGGTAGTCATTTGTGCGAAGTTGACAACAGGTATTGCTGGTTCTGTTAATTGCGAACTATGATTCTGCTCCATAATCAGGTAAATTTAAGAACAAAGTACAAGTTTGAGAGGCTATCCAAGGGAACTGATCAGATATAGCAATCCCTATATGAATTGTGAGAATTTACGGAGTCTAAAAGCAAACTTTTACAGGCTTTTCAGCTTTTTTATTTCTCACGAATGATAAAAGAATGCTATATATTGTGGTATTGTGAAACACACAATCAAGGTATACTATGAATTAGATTCTTTTGTCAAAATAATTAAGTCAGCAATTCACCAGAATGAAAATGCTTTTCTCGAAGATGTCTCATAAGTAGAACTTCATGCTTGTACTAACGACTAAAAGTCGGTAGTTTACGGGTACACCGATAACAACCACCTATCTAGGTTTAAAAACCCCTATTTTCCATTAGTCCGAGCAGGTAGACTTAGCTAGTGTAGTAGTGTTCGCCGTAGATGTTGCCAAGCAAGATTTATTCCCTCAGTTATACCCAGATTTCTCACAAAGAGAGAAAAAAATGGGGTGAAAAACTGCTAAAACAAAATAGAGATATAATAAGCATTCCAGTAGTTAAAAACATGCTTTTTTCTGCCAATTTTGGTGATTTTTCAATGACTTGTGAGAAATCCAGGTATAACATGTGACACTCCAAAATGCGGAATGTAAGTTATTTTATGATAGTGTATTGATTAATTAAAATTCTCAGATATGAAAAATGAAACAGAAAACTTCTACGTATTCTTCGGAGTCATTTGAGAATAAAGCAGATACAAGTCTCAAGAGGACCAGTAGAAGAATATCATGAAACGTGAGATATCCCGTCTAATAACCAAATTTGTCTCCTCTACCAAACCTATTCTAATCCTTTAACCTTAAATGACTAATGTCCTTGATAATTCACAAGAGAAAGTAGAATCACAAGAGAAAGTAGAATCACAAGAGAAAGTAGAATTCACTCCAGTCATTCTGGATTTGCTTTTGTTATTGATAGCAGTATTGCTCGTATCTTTGGATCCAATCTTTACGAGATTGAGTGAAAACGAGCTTGGATTTAATGCAACAGTTTTCAATCGTGAATTAATAGCCAGTGTAGTCTTCCTATTTTGGCAGGGAATAAAAGTAATATTGGACAGCCATAAGAGCGATTTGTCATCGCCAAAAGAGTCAAAGCCAATTACTATTAGCACTTTAGCTATTCTATTAGCCGTGGTTATTTTTGGAGAAGTGTGCTTAGTTACTTGGGCTTTATCTTTGACTCAAACCAGTGTTGCCAATTCTAATCTACTCCATAACTTACCCTCAGTTTTTGCTGTTCTTGGAGGATGGCTATTTTTAGGTCAACGCTTTGATAGAAAGTTTCTCATAGGGATGACTGTTGCTTTAGGTGGCGCGATCGCCATTGGAATTGAAGATTTACAAATTTCTCCCGAAAACCTTGTAGGCGATGGCTGGGCTTTATTCTCTGCTGTCGTCTATGCAGGTTACTTTTTGACTATAGAAAAACTCCGATCTCAATTTTCAGCACTGACCATATCACTGTGGTATTGTATCCTTTCAAGTCTCCTCCTTCTCCCAGTTGTACTCTTTTTTGAAAATCAAGTTTTTCCAACTTCACTGTTGGGATGGGTAAATGTCATTTGTCTAAGTATTCTTTGCCAAGTGATTGCTTCTGTAATTTTTATCTATCAACTCAAAAATTTTTCTTCAGCTTTTGTTTCTCTGTTCATGTTACTACAACCAATTATTACGGCTGTGCTTGCCTGGTTCATCTTTCAAGAAAAGTTGAATTTGCTCAACTGGATAGGTTTTTTGATTGTTTTATTGGGCATTTACCTCGCTCAAACTGGTGAAGGTGTCAAACATTAAATAAAATGCCAAAAATTAAATAAAAGTTAATAGTGGAATGAAACCTATACTATCTCAATAGTATTTACTTTGAGATAGTGAAGTTTTCTGATAGAGTTTTAAGTAGTAGTGTGCTGATTAATTTATTGATTTAAATTCTGAGGATTTAACAATGGAACCGGAAATATCTATTTCTTCCGAGGATTTTAAGAATAAAGCAGATACAGGACTGATAATGTCCAGCACGCGATGGCTTATCGATCACTATAAAGCTAAAGAAAAGTACCGCCACCAAATGGTTGAAGATTTAGATTTAAAACCTGGCGATATTGTGTTAGATGTAGGTTCAGGTCCAGGTTTATGGTCAAATCGTTTAGCTGAAAAAGTAGCTCCAAATGGTCGTGTTATAGGCATTGATTATTCTATTGATGCCCTTAGTTATGCCCAAAAGAATTTAGAGAACTATCCTTATAAAGATATAATAGAATACTCGCAAGCTGATTTTTTTAATATTCCCTACCCTGATGAAACATTTGATTTTGTTTTTTGCAGTAATAGTCTGATGTACTTCCCCGATTCGATGAAAGAAAAACTCTTGAAAGAACAAAAGCGGATTGTCAAAAAAGGCGGAAGAATTGCGTCTAAAGAATATGATGGAGAAACAATCATTCTTTACCCAATTCCTCCAGAATTGTGGTTGAAACTTAAAAATGCTGTAGCTCAAGTTCTATCAGAGAGACCATTAGAAGAATATTATGATGAGTATGTCGCTCGTAAGGTACGTAAATCATTCTTAGATGCTGGATTAAAAGATGTTGTAACCATACCTTATCCTATTCAAATGTTTTCACCTTTATCATCCCATCAAAAAAACTACATTACTGAAGAGAGTCAGTGGTTTATAAAAACGGCTTTTCCTTACTTGAGTAAATCAGAAGTATCTCAACTTGAATCTTTTTTCGATTCCAATTCAAGTCAATACATTCTAGATAGAGAAGATTTTTCTTATTTAGTAGTCGAATTTATGTCAATTGGAACTAAGACTTCTAGTTCTTCAGTATAAACTATGATAAATTCATAAGCTAAAATGTGGTTCCTAGGTGTTCCTTGAACACCGATTTACTCATCTCAAAAACCTGGTTTGGTGTTACTAGGAAGACCGAAGTTACGCTTTTCTCAACTAGAAGAAACCGAGTTTTTTAGTCACAATTATCATGTGTTACATAGATTTGGTCGTTCCAGACTATTGGTGTTCAAAGATGGTGGCTTCCACATTGCTCGTTAAATTAAGAAAAATCTCACTTTCATGCCTAAGAGTTTTGAATGCACAATTGATGATTTCTGTCAAGTACAAAGAGGAATATTAAAAAATGTTTAGGATGTATCGGGATCAAGGAAAACCTAGGATAATAAACAGCTGCAGGACTTACGCACACACAGCATAACTATAATCATTGCAACCGTTCGCGGTAGCATTCCGCAGGGAAGGGAAGCATAAGCCCTTGTCCTTCTCCTATCCCAGAGGCTGCGCCAACGGACACACTACGCGAACGGGCATGCTGAATAGCTTTGCGACACGCACTCGCCTTCGCGAACGCAACGCGCTCTTTTAAAGTAGCGCATGCGTCAGTCCTAAACTGTATAAATTTACTCAAAAAATCAAATGACACAAGTCGCAATAATCAACAACTTGGAACAGCAGATCCAAGACAATATTCATGGTAATTTTTCTCAGGAATCTTTACCCTTGATCCATCAAAAGTTTAAGCGAGAGGGATTTATCAAAGTTCCTGAAATTATGCCTCTCAACATTCGCCAACAGATGAAACAAGAGGCTCTGAGGCTTTTAGAACTATACGCCGAGCGGCGCGATCTGAAGCTGGCAACTACAGGAAATACTCCCAGGAAAATGAGTGTAGTGACCAGTGAAACCATTGCCGCTAACAGCGAGTTTATTAACTCTATATATAGATCAAAATCACTGCTAGACTTTCTCTTAAAACTTGCTGGAGAACCTTTCTTACCTTGTCCATCAAAGGACGAGGAATTTTTGATTACTAGACATGAAAAGAGTGGCGACACCCACGGATGGCACTGGGGAGATTATCGTTTTGCTCTAATTTGGATTCTGGAAACCCCACCCCTTGAATATGGTGGTATGTTGCAATGTGTTCCTCATACCGTTTGGGACAAGTCTCATCCCAGGATTCATGAGTACCTGTGTGAGAATCTTATCCGTACCTATGGCTTTGTTAGTGGTGACATTTACTTGTTAAAAGCAGATACAACTCTTCATCGCACAGTACCCCTGAATCGTGATGCTACTCGCATTATGATCAACATGACTTGGGGATGCCTTGATGACGAGAAAAGGAATCTCAATGGTAATGATCGTTGGTGGGCAGAAAAGGAAGTAGAAGCGGGTATCTATAGCTAAAACCTTGTTTGGCGTTGGTTCTATCGCTCTCTTGATGGTTTGCTAATAATAAAATGGCATTATGGGCTATGTTCCTTGCCTGGATTGATTTTTAAGGTTTTTAAGCTTCCCTAGAAAACCTTGATATTAATGGCATACCATAAGGGGAACGGTAGAATCGTTTCTCATGTTTAATAAAGACATCTGCATAGAAAGGGCGAAAATAAAGCTCGGAAAGATTTAATTCGAAAAGGAGAATCTAAATGACAGCTTTAGAAGTTCAAAAGTTTGAGGAAATACAAGAGCCTAATGTTCGTCAACGGTTGGAGGTCAATGACCAAGAAATCAAAAATTATCTCAATGAGAAGATGGAGTATATTCTCAATCACCGAGCAGTAGAGCATCCTCTTCTCAACTACTACCGAAAAAACAAGTTTACCAAGGAACAAGAAAAGAAATTTTATCTAGAGTGCTGGTATTATTTCCAATACGAGCCATTCTATATCACATCTATGGCAGTGAATACTCGTGATTATAATATTTTGCGGGAAGTGGTACTCAATGTGGTTGATGAAGTCGGAGGTAAGGTAACCCATGAGACGCTTTTCCGCGAGCAAATTAATGAGCTTGGGGTTAGCAATGAAGAAATTGACAATTACAAGTGTTTGCCCACAACCACAGCCATCAATGAAGGAGCAATGAAGCTTTATGGTGAACCCCCAATTGAAAAAGCCTTGGGGGCATTGTATGCTGATGAGACTATGTCCGCCGTGCTGGCAACTCAGCTTAATGATGGGTTACAGAACCAAGGCTATGACAAGAATGTTAGAAAGCATTGGTTGATGCACCTGAATGTGGAAATTGGACATAGCAACAATGCGTTTAATGCGATCGCACCTTATGTTATCCATCCGCAGGGACGGGAATTATTTGAGGCAGGCATAAATAAATACTTGGAACTGCTAGAAGCCTATTGGGATGGAGTTGATTCAATTGTCAGAGGAGAAAAAGTTGCTACAAATTAGATCCGAAAACTAGCACTAAGTAACAGAATTGGCTTCAGGTTCTCCTATCCCTTAATCAGGAGAGCCTTTATTTTCAGAGTAGCCGTCATGAACTGCAAACCACCGAACGAATGAAAATTTATTTTTTCTTCTGCGTTGGTGAGTTCTATTTTCAAGCTAGCTGCGGATTGAAAGAGTTTACTTAACGTAACTTAATGTAACTCGCATTCACGTTTGGTTACATAATGGCGGTAGCGAAACATCGCTTCTAGCTGGACTTGCACAAGCCAACCACTGACAAATTCCACAGGTTGTCCACCAGGCATAGAAAAGGAAATCTCATCAGTTAACCTGGTTTGACCATTTTCTGATTCAAATAAATGTCGATGCACCCAAGAATCAAAAGGTCCAGAAATTTGTTCGTCGGTAAATAAGTGATATTCTTCGTATTCTGTGTGATGCGCTAACCAACGCAAAGGTAATAGTCCCAAAAAAAGCCGAAACTCAGTGATAGCACCCTTACCAAGTCCCCCTTCGCGGCGGACGACTTGAACAGGTTGCCAAGGTGGAGTCAGCAGTTGCAAAACATCTGGTCTTTCGTGGAATTTCCAAACAACCTCCACTGGTGCATTAATGACTGAGGAATATTTAAAGTGCAGCATCTCAACAATTTTGGATTTTGCAGAGGAAAATAATTTTGTTAGCTTTTTAAAGGCTGAAGTTCTCTTTGGTGCGAGTTGAAATGACTAGTGGCATCAGCCAAGTGCTTTAGTAGTGTAGACTGTGGCAACGGTCCTTGCAAATGATTCCAAGGTAAGATTTGGTCTGTTGACCAATTGGTGTGAACGTAGAAATCTAAGTTAGGAATTTGTCCTTTGAGTTGTTTGAAAGCACGTCTGTAACTACCTAGAGAATCGCCGAAGTTGCGAGTCACCTCTAGAAGGTGAGAGAGTCGGCGATCGCCTCTCGACAACAAAGCTTGAATAATAGACCAATTGTAACTTTCCGGGCGAAAGTCTATTCCTTGAGGCTTGAGTTTTTTCTGTAAAAACTGCAACCGCTTTTCTGCTTGCGGATTCACCCCAAACCACTGAAATGGTGTATGTGCCTTGGGAACAAAAGTACTGCATCCTAGTGTTAACCGCAATCCAGGAGCAGCTTTTTTAACATCGCGCATCATTGTTACGGTTGCATCTAAATCTTCTGATTCTTCACCAGGAATTCCCACCATTCCGTAGAGTTTCAAACCAGATAATCCCCCAGTTCTAGCATTCACTGCTGCTTGGATGATTTCGTCGTTGTGCAGCTTTTTATTGATGATGCGTCGTAACTTTTCCGAACCGCTTTCTACAGCAATAGTAAGCGATTTTGTGTATCGTTTCGCCAAAGTCTGAGCCAACTGCACCGTTACTGTGTTTGTTCGTACCGAGGAAATGCTCAGACGTATATCATCGTACTTTGGTTGACTGATGTAATCCAGTAAAGCCTCAAATTCAGGATGCTGAGTCACCGAGGCTCCCAATAATCCTAACCGATTTGTAACTGATAACCCTTTTTCAATCGCTGGAATAAGCGAACTTTCAACACTAGCGGTTCTAAAAGGTAGTGTGAGATAACTTGCTAGACAAAAGCGGCACATTTCTGGGCAACTTCTCACCACTTCCACCATATAAATATTTTCCCATGCTGCTTTTTCTGTCACCACTGTTGATGCTGAGAGGACATTTCCCCGGTAAGTTTGCTTCTGTATAACTGTAGGAATTTCTGGTGAAATTGGTTGAATTGACTTTACTGCATCATCTAATGCATGATATTCCACCTCATACAAACTGGGAACATAAACACCAGGAACTTGTGCTAATGCTTTGAGTTGGGTTTGTCTATCAGCGTTTCTAACTTCTTTGTAAGCTTCGATAAAATTCCCCAGTAAAATTTCCCCATCACCCAGCAAAATAACATCAAAGAAATCTGCGAAAGGTTCAGGGTTGGCTGTGAGTACGGGACCGCCACCAAAAACTATGGGATGATTATTATCTCGGGCACTTGCCCTGATGGGAATTTCTAAAGATTCCAGCAGATTCAAAACATTGACATAATCCAGTTCCCACGACAAGGAAAAGCCCAATAATTCTGGCTTTCTTGGGAGTTGTTCATGAGTGTCGGTGAACAAACGACTCACCTGCACATCAGAACGCATTGCTAAAGTTGCCCATACCACCTGATAGCCAAGGCTGGTAATACCCACACTGTACTCGTTAGGAAAAGCAAAGATGGTGGGAACAGCGTCGGTGTCTGGGATACCAGGGCTAAATAAAAGGCGTTCAGCAGTAAATACAGAAGATGTCACAGGTGTTTACAATAAACAGGTTATCTATATTTAATTTTAAGCCATAGAATTATGAGGTTAAAAAATAATGTGACGCTGTTAGCAAAAATAACTGGAAAAGATTCTATGGAAATTCCATAAATTATCCATAAGAATACACCTATATTAAAGAACATGAGTCAAGTGAATGAAACGTCTTTTGCTGATTTTGTTCGCCATGTTTTCAACAGTTGTGGCAAGAAGGAAAATGTTGTTAATGTTGCAGCAAGTCATTTTAAGATATTCTAGTAGGATTAGCCTACGTTTGAGGGGCGTTGCACACTAAGACATTTATAGATAAGATACTACAATCCTTGTAATTGCCATGAATCGCATCCTTACAGCATCAGAACAGTTGATGTGGTTATCATACAACAATAGCCCGGAAAATGTTACCTTGTCGGCGACTATTAATGGGTCATTTACCGTTGAGTTATTAACTGAAGCTCTGGCTTGGCTACAACTGAGGCATTCTCGGTTAAGAGTAAAAATAGTCACTAACAATCAAAATCAGCCACAATTTTCCTTAGAAAATGTTCCGCCTATTCCACTACGAGTCATTGAGCGACAAGGAGAAGAACATTGGTGTCGGGAGATGGTAGAAGAATTACGTCACCCTTTGAATTGGAGTAAAGAACCCCTGCTGCGTGTATTGTTGCTGCACTCACCTGATATTTCTGACCTAATAATTACTTTTCATCATTGCATTGGTGATGGTCTCTCAGGAGCTTATCTTATCCGAGATATCTTGCAATTTCTTGGTGAACCAGACAGCCCTCGTGAGCTTTTACCAGACTTGCCTCCTGTTGATGAAATTATCCCTGATGCGACAAAAAATTGGGTTGAGGAAGATTTAGATAGTTCGATAGAATCAGAATCTATATTAACAACAACTTATCGAAATAATCAGAGAGTAAATACTTTAGAAACATTTCCCATTCGCTTATTTCGTTGGACGCTATCTCCTGGGGAAGCTACCAAGCTTATAGCTCGTTGTCGAGAAGAAAAAACTTCTGTTCACGGTGCTTTATGTGCTGCATTTTTTTTAGCGATCGCTGCTGAAATCAAATCTCATAACGAGATTATTCTCAAGTGTCTTACTCCAATAAATATCCGTAACTATTTAACAATTGATGTTGGCAAAAATCTGGGAGAATACATTACTCGACAAGTCACGGCTCATCGATTAAGCCAAAAGACTGATTTTTGGGATTTAGCACGTGAAGTTAAGTATAAGCTCAATCAATTGGTAGCAGACGGAAAATTATTTGACGATGTACTAAAAGCAAGAGCCTTATTGTCTAGTAATTCTAACAAAGGTGAGGAAACTTTAGATGCTAGAGATTTAGGAGGAATAGATCTTGTAGTTAGTAATTTGGGGAATCTAAATATTAAACAGCAGTTTGGAAATTTACAGCTACAGGAACTTTATTTTACGGCTACAGGGGCAAGAACTCTACCACTTTTGATGAGTGTAGTAACACTTCAAGATAAAATGTGTTTTATTTGTCGTTACCAAGCGTCTCTTGTGCCTGATGCAAACGCCTACAACATAAAAAACACAGCTATGGAACAATTAGTGAAAAATATCTGATACCGTTTCTTTATGATAGCTTGCATGGCGTAGCCATAGATGCGCCAAATCTTTAGCCTGCCTCCACAGGCTACCCTTCGGGAAGCCGCCTTTGGCGTCTATGTTCGTAGAGCAAGAGGCTTCAGCCTATGGGAAAATAGAGCGCACAGCCTCATACAGAATTGGTATGACTTCCAACTGTTAATTTAAATTGTCGATTAAATTTTCTGCACGCAACAATTCCTCAAGAGAATCAATCAAGTTATTAGCTTTGCAAAGAATAGCTTGTTCACCAAATGGATATGCTATACAGCAGATAAGGCTGTTTATATTTTGCTCCATATTCACAGGCAATTTTTGACATAGCTGTTTGGCAAATTGTATCAAGCGTTTCTCACCTGGATATGGTATATAGTTGATAGCAAAAACAATATCAAAGTAACTTGCTATTAATGCAGCTATCCTATGGTTGATACTCACAAAGTCATAACGGCTAATTGCCACTTCTATCTGATGCAGGTAGGAGGAAATATTGTTTCTTAAAATGGGATAATTTTTAGCAATGATAGCTTGTCTTAAAGGTTCGGGATAGGGTTGATTAGCTTTCTGTTGCAGTTGTTTAAACCAATCGTCTCGATCATACAAGCACGTTGAATGCAAAACATTCCACCAAAAACAAGTAGAATAGCCAACTGAAGCTTGATGCTTCACAAGTACAGAATCTAACTGTGCTTCAATCCATTGCGGTGAACGGTACATAATATCAATCCCATTTCCAGAATTGATATCTATCCACTCATCCCCTGGTTCCCAGAATTTATTATTGATTTCGCTACGAGTAGCAAATTTTTGACTGATTTCCGAACGAAGATCTATGGGAATTTCTTCCTGTATGTAAACATAAAAATCGAAATCGGAGAATTCATCAGAAACTTCAGTTGCTTGAGAACCTGCTAAAACAACTGCTATGACTTGCGGTAGTTGACTAAATTCTGAGGCTATAGTTTGAGCTAAAGAATTATTTGTGACCATAATTTCTAGCAGTTTGCATTTCGGTGCTATGCATCCTCAAATTAATTAGGGTGGGCATAGGCAATGCCCACCCTACTTCTCATAAATTTCTTATAAGTTAATTATTCTACAACACTTTACACTGTCCATGATTCCGCAACAAATGGTCGCACAGTATCAAAGCTACCATCGCTTCAACCATTGGCACTGCACGCGGTAATACGCAAGGATCATGGCGTCCTTTCCCTGCTAGAATTGTCTGTTCACCCTCAATCGTGACTGTCTTCTGCTCTTTTCTAATAGTTGCTGTTGGCTTAAATGCTACGCGCAAGATAATGTTTTCACCGTTGGAAATACCGCCTTGAATTCCTCCAGAACGATTGGTTACGGTGCGAATTTCTCCTTTCTCATCTGTATAAAACTCGTCGTTATGCTCAAAACCAGTAAGTAAAGTTCCTGCAAAACCAGAACCAATTTCAAAGCCTTTGCTAGCCGGGAGAGACATCACACCCTTAGCAATATCTGCTTCCAACTTATCAAAAACTGGTTCGCCTAAGCCTTTGGGTACATTTCGCGCTACGCATTCTACCACACCGCCAATAGAATTACCTTGTCTGCCAGTTTGTTCAATTAATTCAATCATCCGTTCTGCACATTCTGCATCAGGACAGCGGACGATGTTGCTTTCAACTTGCTCTAAAGTGACAGTGTTGGGATCGATTTCGCCTTCCAAATCTTTGATACGCTTGACGTAACCAATAACTTCAACGTTGGCGACTTGACGGAGGATTTTTTTGGCTACAGCACCTGCGGCGACTCGTCCTATAGTCTCCCGCGCCGATGATCTACCGCCACCTTGCCAATTACGGATACCATATTTTGCATCATATGTCGCATCTGCATGAGAGGGGCGATACTTAAATGCCATCTCATCATAATCCTGAGGGCGCGTATCTTTATTTCGTACCAGAATTGCGATCGGCGTTCCTAGCGTTTTCCCTTCAAATACCCCAGAGAGGATTTCGCAACTGTCCGTTTCCTTGCGAGGCGTTGTAATCTTACTTTGTCCGGGACGCCTTCTATCTAATTCTACTTGAATTTCCTCAGCAGAAATTTCTAATTGCGGAGGACAACCATCAATCACAACTCCCACACCGCCGCCGTGGGACTCGCCGAAAGTGGTGATGCGAAACAGATGCCCAAAAGTGTTGCCCATGATGTTGAGGAAGTATCGTCAAGCGCCTGTATTATAACATTGACATCTTCCCACATTTAACGATGACAATCATATTAACAGCAGAGTGTCAATCAGCAATTATTGACCCCATTCTAAAGTAATCTCTATATTGGCTGTATTGGAACCTTTTACCAGTAAAGCTGTGAGTTTACCAGATTCAACGCCAATATCTACACCAAACTTTACACTTGCTCTATCTGGCTTAACCTTGTGTAATGCTTCAGCAATTTCTTTGGTAAGCGATTCAATTGCGGTGGTGACTTCATGAAAAGGTCGGATTTGAAAATTGATTTTGCGATCGCCTATCTGTGTAGCTTCAACTCTCACACTTGTCCCATCAGCAAGTTCTACTGCAATTATTTTAGTTTGGAGTTCCATGTGTGTTTGACTGGATGACTCTGCTTTTATAGTATTCCCTCCTAAGCAAGAAAATTATCAAGCATACAAAAAGTACACAAAACAAAGTTCCACAATCAGGGGCGAGGTAGCCACATTTTCTCATGGGTATAGGGGAAAGCCGCCCCGTCACTGGAATTCAAACATTCAAAATCACCGTATGCGCAAAGCGCAGGCTCCGCCAACGCGCAAGCGTGCCCTATGGGCAAGATTTGAGCGGAGGAAACCTCCGATCAAACTTCTCTCAAAATTCATTTTGAGTTTTTGGAAGCGAAGGTCAACCCCTTTCATCCTCGTTCTCTTAACCCCCAACGTTCATTGCTGCTAAAACAGCCTTCTGGCTAACATCTTTGTACGTTATATCTAAATACTTCATGACCACATCAGCAGCAGTTAAATTTGTTAAATTTTCCTCTTCCTTTGCCAAAGGAATTGACCCCAACACATCTAAAACTGTTTCGCTTGTTGATGGTACAATGACTACTAAAGAAGACTCAAGTGGTTCATTGTATTTCCAAAAAGAGTCTATTTTGATAGAAAATTGTTTCTCTGGTGTTGACTCTTGAATCTCAGATGGTTCCTTTTCAGAAGTTTCAACGCTTTTGGTGCGTAACTGACGTAAATCACTGATAATTTGTTCTTTTGTGCGTCCCCGTAATTGAAAAAGAACAAATGGGTCTTCACTAAAGCGATCGCCTAACTGATAGTAAACTGCAGCGACGTGTTTGCAGGGATTTGCCTTATCAGGACAAGAGCATTTACTATGGACATCAGATAAGGTAAAAGGAAATAGGGAAAGACCATTGGCAGTGAAAACATCTTCTATATTTTGTGGCATTTCTCCTGCTAGTAACTTTGCCGCAAAAATTGATTTTTGAGACATAGTTTCAATCACATAACCCCACTGTTCCTCACTAAAGGGATCAAGAGACAAAGAAACTTTGTATGGTTCTGAATCAGAACCTTGCACTCTAGCCAACACAATGACACCTTTAAACTCAATGTTCAGAACATTTCCCTGACGCGCATAGTTTCTCGCACGTTCCAGACGTTTCTTAAAACGATAGGAATCTAATAAATCCAGCCACCGTTGTGACCACCATTCCCGACTTGCTTGAAGGGTGTCATTTGTCATTCTGTTTCCTCTTCTATGATTGCATTGCGGTCAAGTATGAGCAAGTTGCGGAGTTGGTCTGTATCCATTTCAGTCAGCCAATCTTCACCTGCACCGACAACTTGTTCAGCAAGTTGTTTCTTACTTTCAATCATGTCGTGAATTTTTTCTTCCAAAGTGCCGGTGCAAACAAATTTATGGACTTGGACATTGCGCGTTTGACCAATACGAAAGACTCTGTCTGTTGCCTGATTTTCCACTGCTGGGTTCCACCATCTGTCAAAGTGAAAAACGTGATTTGCCCGTGTTAAATTCAGTCCCACACCACCTGCTTTCAAGGACAAAATCATAATTGGTGGTCCTTGGGGATCGTGTTGGAAACGGTCTACCATTTCCTCACGTTGTTTTTTCTGAGTACTACCGTATAAAAACAATGTTTCTCGCCCTAGCTGTTTTTCCAGATATGGTTTTAGCAACTTACCCCACTCTGCAAACTGAGTGAAAATTAAAGCACGGTCACCTTCTGCGATCGCCATCTCTAACATTTCTTGTAAGCGCTGAAGTTTTCCAGAATGATATTGTTCTAATGTGTCTTGCTTCAAATAATGCGATGGGTGATTGCAGATTTGTTTTAGCTTGATGAGTAAAGCTAAAATCATTCCTCTGCGTTGCAAACCCTCAGCTTCTTCAATCTCAGCTAGAGAATCTTCCACAACTTTTTGATACAGTTGAGCTTGTTCAGTACTCAAACCACAAAATACAGTCATTTCCTGCTTCTCTGGCAAGTCTTGAATAATGCTGCGGTCAGTTTTCAGACGACGTAGAATAAAAGGTTGAGCTAATGAACGCAATTGATTTAACGAAGCTGCATCACCATACTTCTCAATTGGTATAGCAAAACGCCGCTGGAAAAATTGCCGATTTCCTAAATATCCAGGATTGAGAAAATCCAAAATTGACCAGAGTTCTTGCAGTCTATTTTCTACTGGTGTTCCTGTCAAGGCAATCCGAAATGTGGATTCTATTTGCCTTACCGCCTGTGACTGTTTTGCTTCTGAATTTTTTACATTCTGTGCTTCATCTAAAACAATAATCTGCCAAGAAACACTCTGCAATACTTTGACATCACGGTGAATGATCGAGTAGCTAGTGATAATTATATCATGCTTGTTTGCTACTTCTACAAACGCTTTACCTTTTGGGCGCTTATCACCGTGATATTGGAAGACTTTCAGCGTTGGGGCAAATTTATTGACTTCTCTTTCCCAATTTCCTAACACTGAAGTTGGACAAACAAGCAATGTTGTTTTCTCTAGTGTTTCCTGTTCTTTTAAGTGTAAGAGGAAGGCGATGAACTCTACGGTCTTTCCCAGTCCCATATCGTCCGCCAGACATGCACCTAAGCCCCAACGTTCCAGGAAAGCAAGCCACGCCATTCCACGTTCTTGATAAGGTCGCAATTTTCCTTGAAAGCTAGCAGGTGTGGGCAAGGGTTCGACTGCTTTGTTATTTGTCAGGGCAGATATTAATTCCTGTAATGCCCCAGACGCCTCAAAGCTAACCACTGGTAATTTTTCAATCGTCTGAGTGTCCCCCGTACTGATACGCAAAGCATCTTCCAAAGACAGCGCCATTTGTTCTTTACGAGAAGCAAAAAAGGCTTGTGCTGTCTTGATATCTTGGGGTCGCAATTCCACCCACTCGTTATTAATTTCTACCAATGGGCTATTCAACGCCACCAGCCTGTCAAACTCTGCTTTGGAAATCGTCTGTCCGCCAATTGCTAATTCCCACTTGAAATTCAACAAACTCTGCAAACCCAAGCGTTCCTGCTTTTTCTTCGATGTTTGAGCTGTGATTTTCAAACCTAAACGATTCGCCCATCCTTCGCGGTTTGCCAAACTAGCAGGCAAAATGACACCCAAACCACTATCTTCAAACCGCCATGCTACAGATTTAATAAACTCATAAGCCTGAACTGGGTTGAGGTGGCAAGATTGAGGATATGAGGTTTCTAAGCTGGCTGCAATTGGTGAATACAATCGCGAAGCTAATCCTAAACCTCGTAAAAATGTCTCCTGTGGTTGTTCAATTGTTCGATTTTGATAAACAAATTTTTCTAAAGGATGGTTCCAAATTGTTGTCGCATCCACAAGAAAATTTGGGTCATCAGCAGCTTGGAGGAAATAAGCTAAAGTCCAATTAGTTTCCCCTGATGATTCTGGAGAACGCAACACAAAACAGGTACGAAACTGGTTTTTCGTTCCTATTTGGTATTGCAAGGGCATAGTCCAAGCTTTCAGCACCGCCTCTAATCGTTCCACTCCAAACGGATCGTCGGTATTAACTGTGTTAGAGGTAGCCGTCAGAGAATGCAACCACTGGCGCACCGTAGCTGGTAAAGATGCCATCACTCTGGTTTCCACCAAAGGTTGGGAACCCACCATGACTCGTATTTGAGCATCTATCACACTATTAAGAAATCCTAGCAGCAATTCTTGAGGTTCGAGCGGTAAGTTTATATGAGCAGATGAGGATTTTGCCTCTTGATCTCCCGTATCTCTCCCATTACCTTGATAAGTTCGACAAGCTAATGGCATCAATTGAGAAAATTTTTCTAAACGAGTGCCATCTTGAGCGCTATCTAGAAGTGCTAGCCATTTGGCAACTACGGAATGTTCTTGTTGCCTTTGAATAATAGGCAAAAACTTACCGCGCGATATTAAATCTAAACTCCAGCGGGCAATCTGCACCCAAAAGTGTAAGTCTCCTCCCAAAAAACTATCTTCTTCATTAGTGACGCTTAGAGGTAAGGAGGTGAGGAATTTTATTGCCTCTTCGGGATTGAGGCAAAAACCTTCGACAAGCCACGGGTGCAAGTACTGCGGAGTTTTGTTTAGTGAACCTAATGTGGTAGAATGCGCTGGGGATATCTCAGCTATTCCCTCTTCAGTATTTTCTAAAATATGAGTTGGTAAGGCAACAATTTGGGAGTGTGTTGGCAAACTCACATCGCCAGCACTGGCAACTTTGCGCGTTTTTCCATTTTGTAAAGACTTTGCATCCAACGTTGCGACACGTTTTGTTTGTGGTATTTTAGCAATTTGAATGTTATGTGAATGCAGCCACTCGACTAATTCTAATGGTGTCATTGCCAAAGGATGTAGTGGTACATCATTAGATGTACTCTTACTAGAATTTGTCCCAAGAGTTCGCCAAGTCTCTCCCCAAACAAATAAACACCCCTGACTTTTTATTAACCAACTACCGTGTAAAAGTGACATTTAACAACTACTCAAATATTCGTACAACTAAGGTCTTGAATGATCTATTTTTTGATTTCGAAAATCGCCTAATTTTTGGAAGGTAGCATCCCAAATGTGCAAATTTATTTCGTCTTGTAGTGCGGGCATCTCGCCCGCTACTGCTACAAATAGGGAGCAAGATACTCCCACTACTCGTTTTTTTTCAAAACTGGGATGCTCCCTCTTGGAATTATCATTTTATTGTTAAAAATATTTTTTGACAACTAATTAACATAGTGAATCTTTAAAAGCATTTATCATAAATATTAGCAAAAAGGTAATTTTTTCTTGATAAGATTTTAGGAGAAGATTCTATGCAACCAGAATAACAAGAGGTCATAAGATGACTGTATATTGTTATTCTTGATGGTAAAACATATCCTAAAAACAACTCTCGGTCAAAAAGAGTTTGCAGCATTCTGGCTGATGAAACATACTTTTGTTGTTAGGGTAGGCGACGAAGATAACACACATTAGTCAAAAAAGCCTCGGAATTTTTGTGAAGAGGCGAAATAGCCTAGCTCTACGTAGATGCTTAAATAGCATCTTCTCGTTATAGTAGAGCTTGGCTAGGGCATTTTCACATTTTAGTTTGATGTAGCATATTTGCAACGCTGGTTTTATTGTATAGCTTAGGCTGCAGGAGCGAGGAACTAGGTGATTCATGGAAAAGGCAGTGCTTTTCTAGTGTGTACCCATTTGTAGCAACCTTTAAAGTGAAATGGTATTACTTTCTTACATCTAGCTTTAATAGCTTAGGCTTAGGCGCTGTGCACGTAAGTCTAAAGTTGTTTATCTTTGTATGCCACTGACGTCAGCCATAGAGCATAAATGTTAGGATTGCCACAGAGAGAGAATAGCGAGCATAGAAGGAAAAAAAACTGAATGGGAGAATTTGAGAAGTCAATATCCTTTGACGGACGGGATATTCGACTGAAGGTTGGTCATCTAGCTCCCCAGGCTGGTGGCTCAGTGTTGATACAATCTGGGGACACAGCAGTTTTGGTAATGGCTACGCGTTCGGAAGCCAGAGAAGGCATTGATTTTCTTCCCTTGACAGTAGATTACGAAGAAAGACTGTATGCGGCAGGTAGAATTCCCGGAGGGATAATGCGGCGGGAAGGTCGTCCGCCAGAAAGAGCAACTCTCACGAGCCGTTTAATTGACCGTCCTCTGCGTCCTTTGTTCCCGTCTTGGTTGCGAGACGATCTGCAAATTATTGCCCTGACGCTCTCAATGGATGAGTTGGTACCACCTGATGTGCTAGCAGTCACAGGTGCTTCGATCGCCACCTTAATGGCTAAGATACCATTTAACGGACCAATGGCGGCAGTGCGTGTTGGTTTAGTGGGAGACGATTTTATCATTAACCCTACCTATGCAGAAGTTGAAGCTGGAGACCTGGATCTGGTAGTTGCTGGTTCACCAAAAGGTGTCATCATGGTGGAAGCAGGAGCAAATCAACTGTCAGAGAGAGACATTATCGAAGCAATTGAATTTGGCTACGAAGCTGTACAGGACCTGATTAGGGCGCAGCAAGATTTGATTTCTGAAATTGGTCTAGAAATTCCAGCAGTACAGGAGCCACCAGAGGTAGACTCAACACTGGAAAACTATATACGCGATCGCGCTGCCCTTGAAATTAAGAAAATACTGTCGCAATTTGAGTTAGATAAAACACAGCGCGATCAGGCTTTAGATGCAGTTCAGAAATCTATAGAGACTGCGATCGCAGAACTTAGCGAAGAAGATTCTATTCGCGTTGCCGCATCTGCAAATAGCAAGGCTGTTGACAATACCTTCAAAGAACTTACCAAAAAGTTCATGCGCCGTCAAATCATCGAAGATGACGTCCGCGTTGACGGTCGCAAGCTCGATGAAGTACGTCCTGTATCTTGTGACGTTAGCATTTTGCCCAAGCGAGTTCACGGGAGCGGTTTATTTAATCGAGGATTAACTCAGGTCTTGTCTGCTTGTACCCTTGGCACACCAGGAGATGCTCAATCACTAGCTGATGACTTGCAACAGGATCAGCAAAAGCGCTACCTGCACCATTACAACTTTCCACCCTTCTCTGTTGGGGAAACTAAACCTTTACGTGCGCCAGGACGTCGAGAAATCGGTCATGGCGCACTGGCAGAAAGGGCAATGCTACCCGTGCTACCGCCAAAAGAACAATTTCCTTACGTTATTCGGGTGGTATCAGAAGTGCTTTCTTCCAACGGTTCCACCTCAATGGGTTCAGTGTGTGCTTCAACATTGGCGTTAATGGATGCAGGCGTACCCATTTCTAAACCTGTCAGCGGTGCTGCAATGGGTCTGATTAAGGAAGGCGACGAAGTCCGAGTCCTGACTGACATCCAGGGCATAGAAGACTTTTTGGGCGACATGGACTTTAAAGTTGCTGGGACAGAAACAGGGATTACTGCCCTGCAAATGGATATGAAAATTTCCGGTCTCTCCTTGGGTATTATTTCCCAAGCTGTCCACCAGGCAAAAGCAGCACGGTTGCACATTCTGGAGAAAATGCTCCAGACAATTGATCAACCGCGCAGTGAAATGTCACCTTTTGCCCCACGTCTATTGACCATCCGGATTGATCCAGACATGATTGGTCTGGTTATTGGACCAGGAGGCAAGACGATTAAGGGTATCACCGAAGAAACAGGTGCCAGAATTGACATTGAAGATGATGGTACAGTGACGATTTCCGCTATAGATGAAACCAAAGCGAAAAAAGCACGCAACATTATCCAAGGCATGACCAGAAAGCTAAATGAAGGTGATGTTTACGTAGGCAGAGTAACAAGAATTATACCTATTGGCGCATTTGTAGAATTTCTTCCTGGTAAGGAAGGAATGATCCACATTTCGCAACTGGCTGACTACCGTGTTGGCAAAGTTGAGGACGAAGTCGCAGTTGGTGATGAAGTGATTGTGAAAGTGCGGGAAATTGATAACAAAGGCAGAATCAATCTTACCCGTCTAGGTATTCATCCAGAGCAGGCAGCTGCAGCGCGAGAAGCAGCAGCAGTGAATCGGTAACTGGATTTAGGATTTTAGATTGTAGATTTTCGATGAATTGCAAATCTAAAATCCGCTTTATGTCTATGAATAGCACTCGACAAATTTCTCTTGAATCCTTACCCTAAAGTAAGGAAAATTTAATAACGAAAGGGTAAATGCCAACAGCAACAATTACAACTAAGGGACAGACCACAATTCCCAAAGAAATACGGGAGTATCTACAACTCAACCCAGGAGATCACATTGATTTCATCATTGAGGAAGATGGACGTGTGGTCATTCAACCAGCAACTATTAAAGTGCAAGAACTCAAGGGAATCTTGCACCGAGAAGGCATGAAATCTGTTTCTGTGGAAGAAATGAATGCAGCAGTGACAAAAAGAGCGGCGACGAAGTTGTGAAGGGATTAGATACCAATATTCTTGTCCGGTACATAGTACAAGATGACCCTCCTCAAGGAGAACAAGTAACCCAATTTATTGAGAAAACAGTTGCAGATGGCGAAACTTGCTTCATAAATAACATTGTTCTGTGCGAACTGGTATGGGTTTTAGAATCTGTTTATAGGTACAGCAAAGAGGAAATAGCAGACGTTCTAGAAAAACTCTTAAGAACAAGTATGTTTCATTTCGAGAGCAAAGATGCAGCATGGTGGTCGCTGCGCGAGTATAAAAAGAGCAAGGCTGACTTCTCGGATTGTTTCATTAGCAGACAGAATAAAACCTACGGATGTGTAGAAACGGTTTCCTTTGACAAGAAAGTTAAAGAAGTGGATGGATTTGTAGTCCTCTAAAAGGATTGTATTGGCTGATCTTTAATCCATTGATGTATTTGAGGTATTTTGAGTAAATGTAAAGCTATAACAAGTTGGCTTTAATTTTCAACTCGACATACAGCATTGTGAGTGCCAAAGGTCTACCAGAAACGACTGCCCATGTCAGGATTATCCGCCAATCCTGGCAACACGGTTTCCTTGAAGGTGAAGTGAGAGCAGGTGACTTTGAATGGCAGTTCCAATGGCATTTCCGCCAGGGAGAACTTTCTGTCAAGCCTTCTCAAGGGCGTGCTTTAATCAAAGAACCCCTCGGTCGCTTCTTGGAGCAACGAGATTATCAGCTCGAGCCAGGAGGAGACTATGCTTTCACGATTCGGGCTAAGCTGTAACAAACAAACAAGAAATGAAGATAAAAGGCAACAGATGATTAACGGACTTAACGGATAGATTGTTTGTGGGAGACACAGGTATCTTATCCGCTACATCCGCTACAACATTTGTTGCTTCACTCTTCATTCTTCACAACTGATTCAGTTAAACGATTGAGGTATCTTTCAATTAATAAGATAGCAACAATGTCGTCTACTGGGCGTGGAGGTTGTCGCAAGCCTTGTGGTATAAGCTTGGCGAGTCCTTTGGGAGGATACATTTGCCAGTAGCGATCGCGTGCCTCTAAACTGGTGTAACGCTCATCCACTAAAATGACGTTCAGTGGATCTGCTAATTCAGCGTACAGTTGCTTTTTCCAGTGTTTTGCCGTGGTTTGGTCACCCATAACCAGTAAAGAAATGGGGAACTGTTGACGCAGTGACATAATAGTGGCGATCGCTTCAGTTGCCGATACAACTTGGTGATGGTATAGTTGCCTATCCAGTCCCATCACAGCTAAACCACACTTATCGCGACCTGGATCAAAACCTAAGACAGCTGGTTGGGTTGGTAAGAATTCACGGAGAATCATAATAAAAATTTAAAAGTCAAAAGTCAATAACTTTTGCACTGTGGACTCTAGACTATAGATGATTAAAATTTAACAACTAGCAGTATAGCTGGGTAGTTTTTATACTTAGGTATTTTTCATCTTATCCTTAGTTTTTTCAAGTGCTAAAAATAACTTGTCCGTTTTGGATTGCCACGAGTTTTATTTTCAGTGGTCCAGCTGTGTATGCATCCTCCGCAGCAACAGCTTTGATATCTATTGGCTGGTCGTGCTGTCTCAACTGGGCGATAAAGCGCATGACGGTACCATCTATTTGAATACTTTCTAAAATACCAGCATTACGAGCGCGAAATTGCGAAGCAGAAATCAGCTGTTCCAGCCGCTGTCCCAATTGATAAGATGTCATCTTTTTGGGATCTGCGGTCGTTGTTGCTATGACCTCACCTCCGGTAAAAACAACTTGATTGCGTGCTGCATCAGCAAAAAATGCAATCTGCTTCTCTCCCCTGACGTAATTGCCAGCAGAAAAAATTCGCACCACGTATTCTCGACCATCATCAATCTGCTTGCTCAATTGCTCAACCTGCTCTTTTGTTACTTGCAGAACCTGCACCCTTTGTTGATTCGTCCCACCAGGCTCAGTTAATCCGATGCTAGCGTTTCGGTTTGCTTCTTGTAAAAGTTGAATGATCAACCGACGTGCCGCAACAGGTTGGTTGACACGAACCACGGCTGCAGCAAGAACTTGACCGCGAATCAGTGCCAGTTTACCCAAACGGAGGTCACGATAGGACTTTTCCAGTCTTGCTACTTCCTGTTCCAGATAGTCCTGTTGCGTTTCTAATTCTTTCAGGCGAGATTCCCGTTGAACAATCACTTGCTCTCGCGCAGTAATTTCTAGATTTCGCTTTTGAATGAGTTGATCCAGTTTGGCAATTTTTTGATCCCGCTGCTGAATAGCTTCCTGTCGATTGGCTAATTCGCGATCGCGTTTCTCAATTGCTGTTTTGGCTTGCGCAATCGCTTTTTTCGCTTCTTCATACAGTCGTTGACGTTCTGCTTTTCTTTGTTCAATTTCCACCAACAGCTTTTTTTTCTCATCGTCAACGCTTTGAAGTTCCGCTATGGCTTGTTTATACCGAGTAACTGCTTGACTTAGTTGATTTTGGGTGTTTTGAAGTCGAGCTTGAGTCTGAGCTTGTTGGCTAATAGTGTGGTTCAGTTGAGCCTGCGTTGCCTGTTGTTTAGCGTTTGCCTCCCGCAAGGACTGATTTGTCTGCTGCAAGCGTTCTTCTTGAGTCTTTTGTTCTTTTCGGGCTTGTTCTAGCTCTGTTCTGGTTTCTTCTAGCTGCTTTGCTGTTGTGTCTAGCTGTTCGCGCCTGCGCCTGAGGTCTTTTTGAATATCCTCCAGCTCAAAAACTCCCTGACGCAATCCGTCGTCGGCAGCAAATAAAATCCCTAAGGTTGATGCCGAAATCAAAGTACCTGTAAAAAGAGTTACTAGTACTGCCGTGTTCTTGGGACGCAGCTTAAACAGTGAAAGCCTTGCCTTGCCAACTCGTGTGCCAATGCGATCGCCCACGGTGGCAATGACGCCTCCCAGAATTAAAATTGCCACTATTAGGATGTACCCGGTGGTCATCTTCAGCTACCGACGAACTCCTTCCAGATACAGCCTACTACTTCCAGTCATTATCTGTGGGAAATTGAGTGATTGGTAATGGGCAATGGGCAATGGGCAATGGGCAATGGGCAATACTCGATTCCCAATTTCCAATTCCCAATTCCCGATTCCCAATTCCCAATTCCCAATGCCCGACTTTAACAAAGAATTGTTTTTTCTCACCGATCTACTTAGTCTTTATTCCTAGTTTAAGAGAGTTTTGAGTTTTGAGTCCTGAGGAGCCACTGTGCCCTTGGGGTTTCCGGGTGTTGTGCCAGTGGCATTTGGTGAGTCATTTTTGGGTGACTTTTTATCTGACTCAGAACTCGATACTCATTGCTTGAAACCTTTTTAAGTGAATTGCCGACTTAGGGTAACAGGCTTATGAACAGTAATCTTTTTCTTGTGTATTGAAATCATCCTTTTTTCGCGCAAGTCACCCAGTAATCTAGTGACGGTAACACGAGTCGAACCAATTGCTTCAGCGATCGCTTGATGAGATAGCTTCAGATCAATTGTGATTCCATCTGCACAAGGAACGCCAAAATCACGACAAAGAATTAACAAAAAACTCACCAATCTAGAACCCATATCTCTGTGAGCGAGTGTTTCTATCATCATCTCTGTCTGTAAAATCCGCGAAGACAGTCCTCGCAGCATTAACATCGACAGTTCTGGGTTTTCCTTAAGCGCTTGTTCCACCTGTTCAATTGGTGCTGATAGCAATTCTACAGATGTGAAAGCAACCGCATGGTAAAACCTATCTGACTTGTTTCCTGTCAGCAAGGACAAGACGCCGAAAACACTATTTTCCCGCAGCAGTGCTACGGTTATTTCTTCTCCCGCTTCATACACTCTGGAGAGTTTAACGGCACCTTTTAATAGAAAATACACTCGTTCGGCAGGATCACCGGGGAAAAAGATGGTCTTACTACGTTCAAACGTTTCCACAACCGGCGGAAACGCTCCCGTTGCCATCTGACGAAAAACATTTGCTAGGGCTTTATCTTGTGTCACGATCATCTCCCTTCCCCTACCCAATGCCAGAAAAACTAAAACTAATTTCCTAAGAATACACCGGAAAAATCAAGAACACATTGTCAACCTTTTTGTACTTCCCTATACTTAACATCTCTAACTAGTATTTATTTGTTCATCATGATACATAATTTTTCCTGTTTAGATCTAGTCCTTTTTAATAGTTGATTACAAAATTCTTTCCCAAAGTTATATGAAGTAAAAAAAATAGACACAGTCATCCTATTGAAGGTGTAAAATCTTTAGTGAGTAAGTGATATGTGGTAGATAAAGAATAAATTCTATTGACTACCTATTACCTACTATCTATTACCTACCATCTCCCACCTACTGTTAACTTGTAAATCATTTATAACTATCATGTTTTGAGCATAGATTAAGAATTTAATGATGATTTTGTGGTATCAAAACTTGACTCAATAATCGTGTTTGCAAAGAGTATCCAAAACAAAGACAAATCGGTGTCAGATTCTAGTATGCTCAAGCATGAATGTTCACATTAAGAATTGATATGCTGGATCTCACCGGAAAAAATGCTTTGGTCACAGGAATTGCAAACAACCGCTCAATTGCTTGGGGAATTGCCCAACAACTGCACAAAGCAGGAGCTAACCTAGGTATTACTTATTTGCCAGATGACAAAGGTAAAATGGAGAAAAAAGTCGCAGAACTGGTAGAACCGCTAAACCCCAGCTTGTTTCTTCCTTGTAATGTCCAAAACGATGAGGAGGTTAAGTCTACCTTTCATGCGATTAGTGATAAGTGGGACTCTTTAGATATTCTCATCCATTGCCTTGCTTATGCTAGTAAAGAAGACCTGAGTGGAGATTTTAGTCAAACTTCTCGTTCTGGCTTCAATCTGGCTTTAGAGATCAGTACTTACTCCTTAGTGCAACTCGCTGGACATGCTAAACCTTTGATGACACAAGGAGGAAGTATCGTTACTCTCACCTACCTAGGAGGTGTGCGGGCAATTCCTAACTATAATGTGATGGGAATTGCTAAAGCAGGGCTAGAAGCAAGTGTACGATACTTAGCTGCTGAAATGGGTCCGCAAAATATCAGAGTGAATGCCATCTCTGCTGGTCCCATTCGGACTTTAGCCTCTAGTGCCGTAGGAGGCATTTTGGATATGATTCATCATGTGGAGCAGGTAGCTCCTCTACGACGCACTGTCACTCAGCTAGAAGTGGGCAATGCGGCGACTTTCTTGTGTAGTGATCTAGCAAGTGGAATCACAGGACAAGTCCTGTATGTGGATGCAGGATATGAAATCATGGGTATGTAACGTCCATACTGCTATTTGCTAACTAATAACTGCTATTTGTTTATTTACCATTAGCAATTAGCTGTTAGCAAATGGCTCTGACCCATTATTCTATAGTTAAGCATAAGCCAGGTTCTGTATGCAAATAAGCGATGCCTCCGGCAAGGACTCTGTCCTACACCAAATTCTCCCCTCACATAACGAACAGCTCCCCTATAGCGATCGCGAAGCGGGCGCTCTGCGCCATCGCATTGTCGAAATTAGCCGCACGACGAGCGAAACGCATGTGTCTGTCAGAGTCAACTTGGATGGTACAGGAGTTTGCAATGCAGCAACTGGCATTCCTTTTTTGGATCATATGCTGCATCAAATTTCCTCACACGGGCTAATTGACCTAGAGGTTAGGGCGACGGGAGATTTGCACATTGATGACCACCACACCAACGAAGATGTTGGTATTACCTTGGGTCAAGCTATTAGCAAAGCACTTGGTGATAAAAAAGGTATTGTCCGCTTTGGTCATTTCGTTGCACCTCTTGATGAAGCACTCATTCAAGTGGCGCTGGATTTTTCCGGACGTCCCCACATAAGCTATGGCTTACAAATTCCTACCCAACGGGTGGGAACTTATGACACACAGTTAGTGCGTGAATTCTTTGTGGCTTTGGTGAATCATAGCCAAATGACGTTACATATTCGCCAATTGGATGGTATGAATTCCCATCACATTATTGAAGCAACGTTCAAGGCGTTTGCCAGAGCAACGCGGATGGCTGTGGAAATTGATAAGCGTCGTGCTGGTACAATTCCTAGTTCTAAGGGAATGTTATGATTCAAACCATTCAAGCTAGAGATATTAGTCTAGAAGAACTCCAAGAACATTTCGGACTTCAACTGACAACAAATCCGGAATTTTTCCCCGAATGGCAAGAAAACTTACCTGCTCTCACAGATGAAGAAAAACGGGCTTTAGACCGAGTTAAAAGTAACTATTTTAACTTATTTCATGCTTTTCTCGGCGAGGTGGAAGTCGCACACGACGTTCTCTAACAAGCAGTAATATCAAATTATCCCCAACCACCAGAAATTTTCTCCCATGAATCCCTTAATGCTTGACCTGCGCCCAATCATCAAGCTAACCCACGACCAATTTGAGCAAATTGCAGCGGCTAACCGCGATTTGCGGTTGGAACTTACTGCTCATGGAGAACTGATTATTATGCCCCCAACGGGAGGAAATACAGGCAGACGGAACGCTGATCTAACCTACCAACTGCGAGCTTGGAACCGCCAAACCCAGCTCGGTGAAGTTTTTGACTCCTCTACGGTTTTTCAACTTCCCAATGGCGCAGAACGCTCTCCTGATGCTGCTTGGGTGAGTTCAGAACGATGGAACCTACTCACGCCAGAACAACAAGATACTTTCCCGCCTCTATGTCCTGACTTTGTGGTTGAATTACGCTCCAAAACGGACTCGCTCAAAACACTACAGCAAAAGATGCTCGAATACATGGATAATGGCTGTCGCCTCGGTTGGTTGATTAACTATCAACAGCGACAAGTTGAAATTTATCGTGCAGGTCAAGCCAAAGAGATTTTGCAATCTCCCCAGACGCTTTCTGGTGAGGAGGTCCTTCCTGGTTTCGTGTTGGATTTGCAGTTCATTTGGGGCTAATTTCCGTTTCGCTGAATCGGATGAAGATGAGGGCTAGGGACAATTTAGATATTCAAAGGTGTTATTATTATCAGTCATCTGGATAATTTGTCATCACCTTTTATTTTTTCTGTTGCATTAATCACAACATGATGTCTGTCGCAGACGCTTCTGACTCTGAACTCGATATCACAGGTATTCCGCCAGTTGTCTTAACTTCTGAGTTGCGAAAAGTCTATCGCACTGGCTTTTTTTTGAATCAAAAAGTCGTATCCCTCAAGAGCTGTTCTTTAAAAGTTTATAAGGGAGAAACTTTTGGGTTACTCGGACCAAATGGTGCTGGTAAAACAACGTTGTTGAAACTGTTGCTGGGAATTATTCGCCCAACATCGGGACGGGGATTGCTTTTGGGTAGACCATTAGGCGATCGCACTGTCAAGGAACGCATCGGCTACCTTAGCGAAAACCCCTATTTTTATGACCATCTCACAGGCTGGGAACTTTTGCAACTCTGTGCAGGGCTATTCCAAATTCCGAAAAAGGTGCAACGTCAACGCATTCCTCAACTCTTGGAATTAGTAGGCTTATCTCAAGCTGACGCCCGCAAAAAGCTTCTTCGTCTCTACTCTAAAGGGATGCTACAGCGTGTTGGTATGGCACAGGCACTCATTAACGACCCAGAACTGGTGTTTCTTGATGAACCGATGTCGGGTCTTGACCCCGTGGGACGTTACCAAATGCGGGAAATCATTCTAGCACTAAAAGCCGCAGGTAAGACGATTTTTTTCAATAGCCATGTTCTGAGTGAGGTTGAACAAATTTGCGATCGCGTCGCTATTCTTGCTCAAGGAGAATTCATTTCCTCTGGTTCCCTTGATGAACTATTAGGAACAACTCACGTATACCATGTCAAAGGTCACGGAGGTAATTGGGAAGTTCTTAAAAAATGGGTTCCTCATCTAGAGTATCAATCTGATGGTTCTTGGCAAGGTGAAGTCCAAGGCGATGCTTATGATTTTCTTGCCAGTTTTCGTCTCATGGGAGGACAACTCATTGCTATGAATTTGTCTCGTCCCTCTTTGGAGGATTTTTTTGTAGAACAGATCCAAAAACACAAGCAGTCTCTTGGATAGTTTCATACGCGTCTAGCTAACTTTGTCTGCTCATCTTCTCAGTTACATATTCTTTGTAACTATTAAGAACAGCAGATAATCTAGAGGAAAAATACGCACGCCTCAAAGCTTTGTCTATTTTTACTATTTTTTTATTTGACATCTATTCCTGGTTTTATGATAAACTGCATAATTCATTATCTTATTTTTCTTATACGTAATATTTGATGGTGAAGAATATTTTTGTTGATACGACTGTACGAGTACAAAACTAATCAGATAAAATGTTATGATAACCACAATATTTTGTTAAAAATTGGGTATGATAGGAGTCCTAACTTTAAATATTCTTCACTAAAAATTCAAATACAATAAACAATTATGCTCCTGAAAAATAAGATATTTTAAGAGAATATGATTGTTAGGGAACTTGAATAGGTAAGAATAGTCAAGCTAAAAATGTTTAAATAGTACTTTACTAATAGTAGTCTTAGGTAAATATGCATCATACAAGGTTAAGATTTATCAGCAAACCATTCGGGGGTGTGGTACTGTTAACTGCTGTTAATATCGCTTTTGTGCCTGCTAGTTTAGCTCAGAATCAAGTCAAACAATCAACAATACAAACAAATACAAATACTCCAAGACAAGTCATACCAGCAGCGACACAAACAAATACAAATACTCCAAGACAAATCGTACCATCAACAGGACAGACAAATACAACATATACTCAGAGACGAGCCGTACCAGCAGCAGCGGCGACACAGGTAAACTTAAACTATACATTAGGAGGCGGCGATCGCGTCAGAATTAGCGTATTTGAAGTTCCTGAATATTCAGGCGAGTACCAAATTCCTCCAGGTGGAGGAGTTAACCTACCTTTAATTGGTAACGTATCCCTGTCAGGACTCACTACAGAACAGTCGGCTGACTTAATTGCTCAAAAGTACTCTCGCTACCTCAAACGACCCATCATCTCAGTCAATCTTTTATCACCCCGTCCCATTAATGTTTTCGTTGCTGGAGAGGTGACACGTCAAGGCGCTTATACTCTCAGCTTACAAGGAGGCGCGGGAGATCAGCCCGGTGTACAATACCCAACTGTACTATCGGCACTAACGACGGCTCAGGGGATAACGCAGTCAGCAGATGAGACAAAAGTGCAGTTAAGGCGTAAGCTGGGACGAGGTCAAGAGCAAGTCATCAACGTCAATTTAAAAGAAATTAGACAGACAGGCAGAATAACGCAGGATCTAACATTGCGGGATGGAGATACTATCTATGTCCCAACAGCAACTACCTTAGATTTGGTAGATGCACGAAATGCATCTGCATCAAGCTTTGCTGCAGATCCTACCAGACCTCGTACAGTCGCAGTGATTGGTGAGGTTCTGCGTCCAGGTTCGTATCTTGTCACCCAAGGTACTGCAGAAGGGGGAAATGCAAATAATACAACAGGTGCGCCAAGTATAACTGGATTGCCAACTGTGATGCGAGCGCTGCAGCTAGCAGGGGGAATTACACCACAGGCTGATGTTCGTAATGTCTCCATACGACGCCCCACTAGAACAGGCGCGGAACAATCGATCAAAGTTGACCTCTGGAAACTACTCAATAGTGGTGACATCAATCAGGATGTGATTTTGCAAGACGGAGATACGATTGTGTTTCCAACTGCAACTGAAGTCAGCCGAGCAGAAGCGACTCAATTAGCGACTACGACTTTGTCTCCTTCACGTATTCAAGTCAACGTGGTAGGCGAAGTGAAAGCTCCAGGAGTAAAAGAAGTTCAGCCTAACACCCCATTAAATCAGGCATTGCTTGCCGCTGGCGGATTCAACGATGCTAGAGCCAGTAGAGCTACTGTTGATTTGGTTCGCCTCAACCCAGATGGCTCTGTAACCAAACGAGAAGTCAAAGTAGATATCAAACAAGGAATTAATGAGCAAACGAATCCCATACTCCGCAACAATGATATCGTGATAGTCAACCGCTCTGGTGTGGCTAAAGTCGGTGATACTATAGGTGCTTTGTTCAATCCTCTAGGCACTGTCCTTGGTTTTTTAAGGTCTATATTCGGGTATTGAACGAATCATAAACTGGGGACGCTAGTTGATCCTCTGGTCCCCAAATTTTTAGAGAAACTGCATTGCAATTCGTAAAGTCATAAATTTTGCGCTAAGCTATTCCACATTTAACTTACATGATTAAAGGGGGACCAGATGCTCACCCCACAAAATTTGAAAAAATTTGAAGCAAGCAAATTAAATGTGCTGTCTTCTTGCTAATAACTAATGACTAATGACTATTGGCGTAAAGCATCCTGGGCAAAAAAATTACTATTTCCTTTGATGCTTGCTTTAGAGTGGAGCGTAGGAATACCCTCTACTCTAGCGGCAGAAAAAGTTACTATCCGCTTAGGTCCATTTCAGCAGTCAGTCGCGATCGCAGACTTAGAGAAGTTTGCCAAAACCGGGAGATTGCCAGAAAATTTGCAAGTTCTGTCACCCGTTTTGACGTCACAAGTGCGAGAATTACTCAACTTACGATTAGAAGTCAATCCTGCTGTTGCAGACAGATTTATCGACAATTTGATGCGATCGCCAGGAGGTAGGCAGTTTCTATCATCTTTGGGCGGAGTCATGCCAGGTAGTACAGTAGAAAGTATCAAGGTGACCCTGAGTTTCGCACTCCGGCAGGCAAACGGTTTTAGCGCATTGAGTTTCTTGCGAGCTTACCCAGGAGAGAATATTACTGTAGACGCCACAAAAGCTGCAAGTTTGGCGCTTGAATTTAACCCAAATAACTTACAAAGTCAAGCCTTTGGTCTCTTGCTTGAACAAGAGTTGTCTGTTGAAAGTAGCATACCCTTCAAAGCAGCATTTGATCCAGCAGCACTGGGTCATCAAGTAGTACAGCAGCAGACAATTGTCCTAAGTGACCGACAACGTAATCGTATCATTCCTGTAGACATTTATTGGAGTCAGGAAAACGCTGAAAACCCACTCGTTGTACTCTCCCACGGTTTTGGGTCAAATCGGAAATTCTTGAGCTATTTAGCGCGTCATTTAGCTTCTCATGGCATAACTGTTGTTGCTGTTGAACATCCTGGGAGCAACGTCACTGCTGTTGATAAAGCTTCAGAAACACAGAACTTAACACAGCTGCTCAGCACCACTGAATTTATTGATCGACCAAAAGATATTAGCTTTGTACTAGATGAACTGGCAAAATTGAATACTCAAGTTGGGCAACTTCAAGGTAAGTTCAATACAGGAAAAGTTACTGTCATCGGTCACTCCTTAGGAGGTTATACTGCTTTGGCTTTGGTAGGAGGAGGGGTGGACTTGGAAGAGTTGCGTCAATTTTGTAAAGAATCTTTAAATATCGGTGAAGCTCCTGGTGATTGGTTGCAGTGTTCGGCTGCTTCCTTACGAGAGAGAAAACTGAAAGTAAAAGATGAGCGGGTTAAAAGTGCGATCGCTCTTAACCCCCTGGTTGGCAAACTTTTTGGTAAAAAAGGTCTCACACAAATCACCAAGCCAGTTTTAGTCTTAACTGGAACTGAAGACGCCCTCACTCCAGCGCTTAAGCATCAAATAGAACCTTTTACCCAACTTCGAGGTGAGAAGTATCTGGTAACTGCTATTGGTGGTACTCACTTGAGTATTAGCGATCCAATGTACCCAGCAAGTGCAGCGACTACTCTTGTCAAAGAACGGCGAGGTGAAGAAACCAAATCTCTTCGTCAATTAACCAAGGGTGTGAGTTTGGCATTCATCAAGCAACTAACACCAGAAGCAAAAATTTACAAACCTTTTTTAACACCAGCTTACGCACAATCACTATCTACACCCCAGCTACCATTGCGTCTTACTTCTGAGTTACCAGCAAGTGTCAAACGGTGGCTTGAGCCTGTGAAGAAATAGAGTTGAGCAAAGTGTTCGTTGTGGGATGGAGATCTGCTATTAGCTGTACGTTTACTGGAAACTATGTTTGATATCGAGTAGAATCATTCTAGAAATTGTACAATTTTTTATTTTTTATAAATTTGTACAAAATTACCAATTCACTTTAATTGATATAGCGAGGCAGTATGACTGTTGTAAGTGCAACTGAGGCTCGTGCTAATTTCCAAGAGCTAATTAATCGTGCTGAATACAAGGGTGAGCGCATCCTGATTCAGCGTCATGGCAAGGCTGTTGTGGCGATTATTGGTCTAGAAGACCTAAGATTGCTGGAAGCTATAGAGGATGCTATTGACTCTGCTGAACTCCGCCGTGCCATTGAGCAAAATGATGGCTTTACCACACTAGAAGCTATTGTTGCTAGTCGTGGAAATGAGTGAGCGTTACAATTTGAGAATTGCCAAGACTGCCGAGAAGGACTTGATTGACTTACCAACTAAACGGTTTAAGCAGGTCGTATCGAAGATATTCTCACTCCAGGGTAATCCTCGACCTCAAGACTACAAAGCACTTAAAGGTTACGAAGGTGGTTATCGAGTAGATCAAGGAGAGTATAGAATCCTCTATAGGATTGATGATGAAAACTTGTTAGTTGATATTTTCAGAGTCGGCAAGCGGAATGATGATGAGGTTTATAAAAATCTGTGAACCTCTGCCCCTTCTTTCCAAAGCCTACGGAAAATTTATTTTTTATAGGCGATTCTGGAGAGAAGGGGCAACTGTGCGTGAGATTTGTTGATTCGCTCTCAGGGAGATCCAAAAAATAAAATAGAGCGCCGTCTAATTTATCGATTCTCCCAAATCCTTGCGTTGAGGTCGTCCCAGCCCGGAGGGTTGGGACACGGCTGGATATTTTATTACTTGTAAGTGCCTCACCAAGAATTTCCATCCAAAAGCCATTCGTGACAGGTTAAGGTTATGGTGCATTTGTCAATATGTAATAGGACTGAAAAATATCCAGAAAACTGTGGTCAAAAACATGATTTTTGGGTTAGCGATTGCGCAGAGCGCAGTGCCCTTTGGGCAATCGCTTAGTATTTAGACGCATCATTCATTCTTGCCCAAAAAAGTCAGTATAAAACTAAATTTTATACCTTATATTTTCCTCAATATTCAGGATAATTACTAATTGACAAAAGTAGTGCTGTCTTAACCTGTCACAAATGTCCAAAAGCTGTCAGACAATTTTGGATTTTAGATTTTGGATAATGGAATTGACCCCACGGATCAATCTGGAGAGAAGTTGCCAGGAGGGTTTCCCTCCAAGCAAACTTCGGGGGGCTTGGGAATGAGCGGATTTTAGATAATGGAATTGGTTCCACAGGATTTATCCGCTTGCTCTGTACCATCAAGGAATCATTGGTCAAGCAGTGTGGGGAGCGTCAAGTAAACTAAATTACAAACTCAGTGCCAGCACACGCCACTCTCCTGGTGATTTAATAACCATGTCTAATTAGTTATTATGCCAAATGGCTGCAAATCTCGTATAACTTTCTCGCCTACTATTGCCTAGTACCGCAACTTGTGATAATAACATTACACATTCTGGACATTAGACTGAAGATAGGACATGGTGGTAGTGCTGCGTCCTTATGGCTAATTCCGCCAAATGCTAAATAGGAGAGTACATGGAACCAATTATTGCCATAGTTTTAGTCCTTATAGGGTATGCATTAGGATCTGCAAAACTTATTAATCAGGGAAATGAAGCTTTGGTTGAACGTTTGGGGCAGTATCATCGCAAACTGAGACCAGGACTCAACTTTATCGTTCCCTTGTTGGATCAGATTGTAATGGAGGACACGACACGAGAGCAGGTTTTAGACATCAAGCCTCAGAATGTGATCACTAAAGATAACATCTACTTGGAAGTGGATGGCGTTGTTTACTGGCGCATCAGAGATATAGAGAAAAGCTTTTACGAAATTGACGATCTTCAACAGGCGCTGACAAACCTGACGACAACAACGCTTCGAGAAATTATTGCCCAAAACACCTTGGAGGAAACCAATGCTGCCAGAGCTAACATGAACCAAGCATTATTGGATGAGTTGAATCGGACAACTCAAGAGTGGGGAGTTGAGATTCTCCGGGTAGATATTCAAAGTATTACACCGCCTGAGAGCGTGCGGAAATCAATGGAAGAGCAGCGAGCAGCTGAAATTAATAGCCGCGCTGCGATTTTAGAAGCGGAAGGACAGCGCCAAGCGGCAATTAAGAAAGCAGAAGGTACGAAAACCTCAATGCAGATCATTTCTGATGCTTTACGTGCCAACCCCGAAAGTAAGGAAATTCTACGGTATCTCGTGGCTCAAGATTACATCAATGCCAGTTACAGACTGGGTGAAAGCGAGAATGCCAAAGTTGTCTTTGTAGACCCAGGCAAAGGTGGTGAGATGATGGATTTGATCTCCGAGATGACATATCACGAAGATAATGGCAAAAATACTGAAAATAGTTCTACCTAGTTTGACAGCAACACTTGCGAAGATTGTCGGAAAATAGCATCAGCAACCAACGATACATCGCGCATTTCTTTGACATCGTGAACTCGGAGGATATCAGCACCATTAAAGATAGCAGCACAACACGCCGCCGCCGTTCCCCAGACTCGTGCTTTCGGGTCTGGTTGGTTTAAAATGCGACCAATGAAACTTTTACGGGAAGGTCCTACTAAGATAGGACAGTTGAGTTGATGCAATTGGGGTAAGCGGCGAAAAATTTCTAAATTTTGCTCGTAGTTCTTAGCAAAGCCAATACCTGGATCAATGATGATTTTTCCTTGGTCAATACCTGCAGTAGTAGCTGCAGCAGTTTGTTTTGTCAAGAAACTGTAAATCTCGCCTATCAAATCCTGATACTCAGTGAATTGTTGCATCGTTTGCGGGTTTCCTCGGAGGTGCATTAATATAATAGGCACATTCATCCTTGCCACTGTTAGCAGCATATCTGGGTCAAATATACCGCCGGAAATGTCATTAACTATATCTGCACCAGCTTCTACAGCAGCTTTAGCAACAACTGCCCTTGTTGTATCTATAGAAATTGGTACTGGTATCTCTTTTCGCAGCACTTGTAACACTGGAAGAATTCGGTCAAGTTCTTCTATAAGAGTAATTTGATTTGCCCCGGGTCGAGTTGACTGACCACCGACATCGATAATATCTGCACCAGCTGCTATCATTGCTTGCGCCTGAGCTAAAGCAGTGGTTGTCGTAATGAATTCGCCACCATCACTAAAACTATCAGGTGTGACATTGAGAACCCCCATGAGGTACGTTCGCTGTCCCCACTCAAAACAGCGTTCTCGAATGATTAAATTGGGTGTCATAAGATTTACACTCTACACTCGTTCCTAGGGCTTTGCCTGAGAACGCTTTACGAGAGGCTCCGCCTCCAGATTTTACGATGACTATCGCTATTTCTACGTGAGGCAGAGCCTCACTGTATGCATTCCCTGGCTCAGCCAGGGAACGAGAGAAAATGTACATGAATTACCGATAATTCACAAGTCTGGCGAAACTTGCGGGTTCCAAACTTGCTCCTCCCACCAGAACGCCATCAATTTCTGGTTCAGCCATGATTTTGTCTATCAAATTTGGCTTGACTGAACCACCGTACTGAATTGGCACATCAGGATTATTCAACTGGCTGCGAATTAAACCGATGACACGATTGGCTTCCTTGCATTCACAAGTGTCACCAGTGCCGATCGCCCAAATTGGTTCATAAGCAATCACCAAATTCTCCTGATCAATATCCACTAGGTCTTTTTCGAGTTGGGTGCTAATCAGTGATTCTGTTTCTCCCGTATCTCGTTGTTGTTTCGTTTCACCTACACAGAGAATTGGGGTCAGACCAAACCTTTGAGCAGCTTTGAGGCGCAGGTTGACGGTGTAGTCCGTTTCACCAAAGTATTGCCGTCGTTCGCTATGACCGACAATAACATAGCGCACCCCAATTTCGGTGAGCATCGGTCCGGAAATTTCACCCGTATAAGCTCCACTCCCTTCCCAGTGAACATTTTGCGCCCCCAATTGTACACGGCTTCCATGCAAATTCTTGGACAAAACATTTAGATTGGTGAAGGGGACGCATAATACCACTTCTCGGTCTTGAGGGGTTTGGTCCAAGCTGGGCAGAAATCCTTTTAAAAACTCCAGGGATTCTGCCTGGGTTTTGAACATTTTCCAGTTACCGGCAATAACTATTTTTCGCACAGGTGATTTCGTCAAGAACAATAACGCTACTAGATGCATTTTTCAGTTTATGACTTTAAGGGGTCATCACGAAAGATAAACATCGTCGCTTCATGGATAAGGAACAACAAAATAATCAAGCCCTCGAAAGCGTGATCGCCCTCCACAACACGCAAGGAGCAAGTACAATGGAGGTACAACCTTAGTTGTACCTCCAGAGGCTTCCAAGATGAAACGGACACTTTATATTCCTGATGAGTTGTGGACACAACTTGACGAATACTTAAAAGACCACCCAGAGCAAAACCCATCAAGTGTTGTACAGGCAGCACTGGCGGAAAAGTTACGCCCCAAAAATGGTTCAAGGCTACTATCGCTGGCAGGAATCGTGGAAAATGCTCCTACAGATGCTTCAGTTAATGAAGACTATTTGATACAAGGATGAAGCGTCTCGTTTTGGATGCAGGTCCCCTGATTGCCCTGGTTTCTGTCCAAGATGACTACCATCAGGAATGCAAAGCGGGTTTTAGTAAATTACCAGCGTTGTTTGGTGAGGTTCTTACCCCTCTACCAGTGCTGTTTGAAGTTTACAAGTTTGTGCTGCGAGAACAATCGAGCCGTGCTGCAATGACTGCATTAGCTGTCATTTGTGAGAACACAGTCACTGTAGCACTGAGCATGGAAATGTTTCAGGATATTTACAGCATGGTTCGTCAGATACCAAATTGGCAGGGAAGTTTAGAGGATGCCTCAGTCGTAGCGGTAGCTCAGCTTTATGACGCTAGTGTTTGGACATTGGATTACAGAGATTTGAGTTGGTTCAAGAGTCTGGAATTGTGGTCGCCGTGAGCATTGCACAGGACAAGTCAACTACTTACACTGACACCTTCCGGTACAGTCAAATAATTTATGAGTATTTTACTTCTGGAATGAGATACAAGTAAGAAAAATCAAGAAACGATATTTTCTCAGTTGGCTAAAAAGCTCTATTTATAAAGGATTGAGGTAGATGCGAGCGTTCATCCTTCTTGCGCAGTCGAGGCATTTGTTGTTAGTAACAGCAAAGTGCTTATCTGTACCTCAAATCTGAGTTAAATAGCTACTTCACGATGTGGTCGTCGTCGCTTCCCGGAAGTCATGATAGTAAACGAGATATATATATAAATTTAAAATCCAAAATTAGCATGACTTCTACATTGCCAGATCCACATCGTAGCGACTTGCCCAAAAATAGCGAAAATTCCCCCAATTGGGAGGAACAGCTCGATAGTGCCATTTTCACTTTTGAAGATATTCAGGCAGAACTCAACTATAAACAGGCACGCACAGCACTACAACATTTGGTCGATCATCTTGACCTCACTCCCCAGGAAAAAGACGGACTGGAGATGGAAATTGCCGATTTGGAAACAATGCTCTCCAAGTTAGAACGTATGGTGGTGCAAATAGCCGCCTTTGGTATGGTGGGACGAGGCAAATCATCTCTACTCAACGCTTTGGTTGGACAAAGCGTGTTTGAAACAGGTCCGTTGCATGGTGTCACCCGCAATTCTCAAACAGCAAATTGGACTATCACAGAAGAAGCGATTGGGAACACAGAACGTACTTTGCGAGTGACTCTATCAGGTACAGGTCAATCTCAAGTGGAATTGATTGACACCCCAGGATTAGACGAAGTTGATGGTGAAACCCGCGCAACACTGGCTCAACAAGTGGCAAAACAAGCAGATCTGATTCTGTTTGTGATTGCTGGCGACATGACGAAAGTTGAACACGAAGCCCTTTCTCAATTGCGGGAAGCAGGTAAACCTATCTTGCTAGTGTTTAACAAGGTCGATCAGTATCCCGAAGCAGACCGGATGGCAATTTACCAAAAAATCCGGGATGAGAGAGTACGAGAATTACTATCACCAGATGAGATTGTTATGGCTGCAGCATCACCATTGGTGAGGACGATGGTTCATCGCCCCGATGGTAGCAAGGGTGTGCAGTTGCGTACAGGGGAAGCCCAAGTTGAGGAATTGAAGCTGAAAATTTTGGAGATTTTACACCGCGAGGGTAAAGCCTTAGTCGCCCTCAACACGATGCTTTATGCTGACAATATCAACGAGCAATTGGTGCAGCGAAAACTAAAGATTCGAGATGCGAGTGCCAACCAGTTAATTTGGAAGGCGGTGATGACCAAAGCAATGGCGATCGCTCTCAATCCTGTCATGCTAGTAGATGTTATCACGGGTGCGGTGATAGATATCGTCCTGATCCTAGGTCTATCAAAACTTTATGGCATTCCCATGACCGAAACCGGAGCCGTACAATTATTACAAAAAATTGCCTTTAGTATGGGTGGTATCGGTGCCAGCGAACTATTGGCAAACTTGGGCTTGAGTTCGCTGAAAACATTACTTGGTCTATCTGCACCGGTGACTGGGGGCGCTTCGGTAGGTGCTTATCTTTCGGTAGCGCTGACTCAAGCGGGTGTAGCAGGCGTTTCTTGCTATGGTCTTGGGTATGTGACCAAAGCATATTTAGCCAATGGGGCAAATTGGGGACCAGATGGTCCTAAAGTTGTGATTAGTAAAATTTTGGCAACCCTAGATGAAGGTTCAATTCTCAATCGTATTAAAGATGAATTGCGATTGAAGATAAAAGGGAAAAGATAAGGGTAACCTTGGTCAAATCAATTTGTTTTAGACAAAGACTTATGCAAGATGAAACGCCCTCATTCCCAATACGGTTCGGATAACCCTGCAGGCGAAGTGCTATCGCACCGCTCCGCTAACGCGCCCCCGACGCAGTTTGCACGCCCCGCTTTGAATGGCGCGCACCCAATAGGGTGACGGCTCACCGTTAACCGAACCGTATTGCCCTCACCCCCTAGCCCCCTCTCCCACTGGGAGAGGGGGCTAGGGGGTGAGGGCTATTTTCCTGAAAATTCTAATTTCAACAATAAGGTGCTTTCAAAACCGGACTCAGTATCTTATGTTAGATACTCTTGACATACATAATTCGCGTGTTTTTTTTACGGAAACCAATAGATTCATACAGCCGCAAAGCACCGTTGGGGTTATCTGCATCAACACCAAGTCTAGCTGTTTCCATATCTGCTGCTTTTAGACAATGCAATCCGCAAAGCAATATGGCTCGTCCCAGTCCCATCCGGCGGAAGCCACGCTGCGTACCAAGTATGCGAACCCAACCTTCGTTAAGTCCGGTACGTGCATTGTAATCTGGGTCAACGTAGCAGTGACAAAAAGCAGCAAAAGTACCATCAGCAGCAGTGGCAATTAAATCCAATTCTGGTCTGTAGGTTGGTTCATTTAGCCAGTACTTGAGATTTTCCACTGTTAAAGGATGGTAATTCCAGTGGTCGATAAATGACTGGTTATGTAATTCCACCCACGCTGGTGCATCCTGTTCACCATTCATCTGGCGTAAGGTGAAGCCCCCTGGAAACTGTGGTTGTGGGATGGGTTCAGCAAGTGAACGCTCCATTGTAAAAAAGTAGCGATCGCGTGTGAAACCGTTACTCTCAACAATAGCGACGTGTTCGTTTTGGTAGTCTCGCACTCCTAAAAGTAACCTAACAGGAAAACTCCGCTCTTGACTAACTTCATGCATCCGCTCTTGGCTCCACTGAATAATTTTAGTTTCCAAATCGCCACCACGAGCGCTTGGATGGACATAGAAACTCATGAAACCATCAATAGTCTCGCTAGGTTCAGTCAGCCATAGAAAACCGAAGCCTATTAGCTTGCCATCAGCATCTTCCCATAACTTTAGGTCACGGACTCGATCCACAGAAGGGGTGTTGATATCTGTTTTGAGTTCGGTAACTGATACTCCTTCATCTTTATCAATGGTGTCACAGATGTTAATCAAGTAAGCTATTGTTTCTAAATCCGCTTCTTCCTTATAGGGACGTGTAGTTATAGTCGTCATAGAAATTCAATGCTTTTTCCTTATAAAAAACTTTACACCTAACTACGATATATTTTTAAGAAGAACTCAGTTGTCAGAATGCAGAACGGGCTTTGCCCCGCTACGCTAACAGAATGCATCCCCATAAATAAATAGAGTGCAAGCCGCTATGGAGTGCGTGGTCGTCAAAAATGCTGTGAATGTCTACAAAATTAACTACCAAAAAATCGTCGTTCTAAGTAATAGTTCTCTTGAATTGTGTGGAAATATTCAGGTGTTTTTGTTTTGAATTGGTTATGAGAATGTAAATCTAATTCAGAGTTATTCATGTGAGATGTCTTCTGATTTTTTTCCTCTTTTGGAGGAGGTTTAAGTTGGAAAATTAAGGCGATGTACAACATAACTGTTTAAGTGACTCTCTTTGTTTAGAAGTTTTTGTATTACACTTGCATACTTTTATAATACATTGAATACTACAAACAGTGTCAAGGAGTTTAGGAAAAAATTTGGGAAATTCTTTGAAAACCTCACTAAACTTGTCTTTGAGCCTAAAATCTTTGTCCTACCCCGTAGACAAGGGAGCGGTGAGACAGCGCTGTAGTCCTTGTTTCGATGCGCCTAGGAGACTGCTCTCCCGTTGGAAGAAGAAAAAGAAGATAGGTCATCTTAGACTGGGAAGGGAGTAGGATACAACAAATACGCAACTAGCCCTTTGATAGGAGTAATCAATCTGTGCAGCCGGACTTATTGAGCCTGGAAATGACTAAGGGAGAACTGAGACGCTTGATTGGGTTAGATCCAGAGGATGTCTTTCGACCTTCTATTATGAAAAATCGCGAAAAGCGATTAAGTCTTTTGATTAACGAAATAGTTGTAGCGCTGGCGCTTACTCCAATCATTGTCGGGTTTATTTATGCGTTTATTATTCTGCCGACAATTGGTTCCTCAATCCTATTAGGAATCATCTTACTCACAAGCGTGCCAATTGCTGTCATTGTTGGACGCTGGTTTTGGCGGCGTTTTACCTGTCCTAGAACACTCACAATACTTTTAGATGAAGTCGATAAATATCATGCTGTTATCAAAGCCATTGATATCCATGACCAACTGGTCACATCTGGTAACACACAGAGCAGTATAGCTGATAGAGAAAAAGTCGTTGCGGCTCTGCAACTTATTAGAGAAGATTTCGTTCGTGCTTTGAAAACAGAACGAATTTTACGAGATAATAAAAAATTATTCACTCATAATCAAGAGTTACTTGCCAATAATTTAACAAATTTGCAAGCCTTGCAAGTCAGCAATCAAGCAGGCGAGTATGCCCAACTCCTAAATCAATCATTGCAGATTGCTCTTGATGTGCAAACAGAGATAAGAAAATTGCGGAAAGTCTGAGCGGTTAACTTAAAAATGACCAACAAATCAAAAATAATTGTCTTAGATGATGACCCTACAGGTTCTCAAACAGTCCATAGTTGCTTGCTGCTCATGCGTTGGGATGTAGAAACATTACGCCTGGGGTTGCAAGATGATTCACCCATTTTCTTTGTGCTCACAAATACAAGATCCCTTCCCCCAGAAAAAGCCGCATCCATTACCAAAGAAGTTTGCCATAACCTGAAACAAGCAATATCTAGAGTAGGGGGGAGACAAATCAATTCAAAATTCAAAATTCAAAATTCAAAATTAGGAGTCTCTCCCTCATCCTCCTCATCTCTACAAGCAGGTGAAACAGAAGGATTTCTCATTGTTAGTCGTTCAGATTCGACTTTACGGGGACATTACCCAATTGAAACAGATGTCATTGCTTCTGAACTGGGTCCATTTGATGCTCATTTTCTCGTACCAGCGTTTTTTGAAGGCGGACGTATTACCCGCGACAGTGTACATTATTTGATAGTTGATGGTGTTCCTACCCCTGTGCATGAAACTGAGTTTGCTCGTGATTCAGTCTTCGGTTATCATCACAGCTACTTACCCAAGTATGTAGAAGAAAAAACTCAAGGACGTATCAATGCTGAGTCGGTACAAAGATTTTTATTGGCGGATATTCGCGCTGGTAGCTTAGAACGACTCATGCAACTCAGTCATAACCAATGTGCTGTTGTGGATGGTGAAACTCAAGCAGATCTTAACCGCTTTGCACAAGATGTGTTGGTAGCAGCAAGTCAGGGGAAACGCTTTCTGTTTCGCAGTGCTGCTAGTATCTTAACGGCTTTAGCAGCATTACCACCCCAACCTATTGACCCAGAAAATATGTCACAGTACGTGCGAGGAGGTCAACCGGGTGTCGTGATTGTTGGTTCCCATGTGAAAAAGACAACTCAGCAATTAGAGGTGCTATTGCAACAAGAGGAAACGATAGGAGTTGAAGTAGATGTAACGCGGTTAGCTGATAATGGAGCAAATGAATCTGCTACACTGCTAACCGAGGTTCTACATCATGTCCGTGTAGCACATGATGCTGGGAAAACACCAGTGGTTTACACCAGCCGCAAGGAACTCACTTTTAAGGATGTTAAGACAAGGTTAGAGTTTGGTGCAAAAGTTTCAGGCTTATTGATGGATATCGTGCGGGGTTTACCATCGGATATAGGATTTTTAATGAGTAAAGGTGGCATTACTTCAAACGATGTCTTAAGTAACGGTTTAGCATTGACTTCAGCACGTTTACTTGGTCAAATTTTAGCTGGTTGTTCAATGGTGACAACTCCATCAGACCATCCTCAATTTCCTAATTTACCAGTAGTGCTGTTTCCAGGAAACGTGGGCGATGCTGATGCGTTGGCAATAATCTACCAAAGACTAAGTAGAAAGACAGGGTGAGGATTGTTAATTTTTAAGAACACTGTCGCAAGTTGTAATTAATTTAGTATGGATGATCGCTCTGTTCCGTATTTTGGCAAGTGTTACATGACTTCTGATTCTACTATCTCTGATTTAGAATCAAAAAAAGCCTTTTCTGATGTGGAGGAAATCTCTACCCTTTCCGAGATAGAAGCGATTTCGCAAGCAGAGGAAAGTCCAGTCCTTCCTGAAGCAGAGGTCAACTCTGTCCTACTTTACTTAAAGTTACATCCTACAGATTCCAATATCGAGTCAAATTCTCATCGTCCCGACATGGAGGCAAATTCTTCCCATCCCAACATAGAACAAACAAATTCCAATCATCCTAACGTGGAAGCAAATCCTCACCATCCCGATGTTGAGTCACATCCTATTTCCGATACAGAGTCAGATTCTGTCGTTCCTGATGTTGACCATCCTGATGTTGAGTCAAATTCTGACGTTCCTGATGTAGAATTCAATTGCGACTTTCTCAACGTAGATCTCACTGAATTACCTTTATTAGAAGCTACGTTGAATCCCAATATTCAAGTTCAAGTGAAAAGCCAGGAGGGAAAACTTTTATTAATCTTACCAACAGAATCACAATTGCCTGCCTCAGAAAATAGTTGGACTGATATTTGGCAACAGATGAAGCTGAGACTTTTAGCTTGCGATCGCTCTTTTTCACCTAATACTATCGTGCATCTGGTGGCGCAAGACCGATTATTGGATGCTAGACAACTCCAAGAACTCGCTGAAAGTTTGAATCAATTCCAAATTCAGCTAAAATCAGTTTCTACTAGTCGTCGCCAAACTGCCATTGCTGCAGTAACAGCTGGCTATTCTGTAGAACAACTACAGCAACAAACAACGCTTGGCACTGAGTTAAAACCTGATAGACCTCCCTTTGCAGAACCTCTGTATCTAGAAAAGACGGTACGTTCTGGAGAAGAAATTCGTCACCCGGGTCATGTTATCCTCTTGGGAGACTTAAATCCTGGTGGTAGTGTCGTTGCAGATGGAGATATTCTCGTTTGGGGTCGTCTACGTGGAATTGCTCATGCAGGTGTCCTTGGAAATCGCGACTGTCTGATTATGGCTTTGCAAATGGAACCAACTCAACTGCGAATTGCAGATACTGTTGCTAGGGCACCAGAAAAATCACCGATGCAGTATTATCCTGAAGTGGCGTACATTACGTCCCAAGGAATTCGCATTGCTAGGGTTAGCGATTTTTCCAGAATCCTATTAAGCAGAATGAATCAAGAGACATAAATCTTTGTTATTGTTGTATATTTTCTAATCATTAATCGAGCTCGTTCCTATCATGACTCGCATTATTGTTATTACCTCCGGCAAAGGAGGGGTGGGCAAAACCACGATTACGGCAAATCTGGGGATGGCTTTAGCCAAAATAGGGCGTCAAGTCGCTTTGATTGATGCGGATTTTGGTCTGAGAAATTTGGATTTGCTCCTAGGGCTAGAAAACCGCATAGTCTATACTGCGGTTGAAGTTCTGGCTAGAGAGTGTCGCTTAGAACAAGCTTTGGTGAAGGATAAGCGGCAACCTAACCTCGTTCTGTTACCTGCAGCACAAAATCGCACCAAAGATGCGGTCACTCCTGACCAGATGAAATTATTGGTGAATGCACTGGCGCAGAAGTATCAATATGTTTTGGTTGATAGCCCAGCGGGAATTGAAATGGGGTTCAAAAACGCAACCGCCCCAGCAAAAGAAGCCCTTATTGTAACCACTCCAGAAATTGCCTCAGTTCGTGATGCTGACCGCGTCGTTGGGTTACTAGAAGCACAAGGCATTAAGCGCATTCACTTGATTATTAACCGTATCAGACCCGCCATGGTACGGGTAAATGATATGATGTCAGTTCAAGATGTTCAGGAACTTCTCGCAATTCCTTTGCTTGGAGTTATTCCTGATGATGAGCGCGTTATTGTCTCTACCAACCGCGGCGAACCTTTAGTATTAGCGGAGAACCCTTCTTTAGCTGCTACAGCTTTCGATAACATTGCTCGTAGATTAGAGGGGGAAACGGTCGAATTTCTTGAACTTGACTCAACTCAGGACAACATCTTCTCTCGTTTGAGAAGATTGTTCTGGACAAAAGCTATTTAACATATTCCGTCTATTGCCGACCTAGCTGCAATGATTCTCGAAATTTTGGAAAGGTTTTTTGTTCGTGGTGCTGACAATAGTCGCACTCAAGTGAAGCGCCGCCTGCAATTGGTTATAGCCCATGATCGCGCTGACATCAGCCCTGAAGTACTAGAAAAAATGCGGCAAGAAATCTTAGAAATCGTCTGTCGTTACGTAGAAGTTGAAACGGATGGCTTAGAGTTTTCCCTGGAAAGCAATCAACGGACGACAGCTTTAATTGCTAATATGCCCATCCGTCGAGTGAAAGAAACTCTAGAGGAAACACCTGAGTTAGACAATGGTGATAAGGGCAATGGTGATAAGGGTGATAAGCCTGAGTAGTTTTACGATTTTTCTTTTGTCATTGGTGTCATGACTAATGAATTATCGTTTACAATAGAAAAAAATCCCGCTATAGCCACTAGCTGCAACGGGGTTATATTTAGAATACTCATAACAAAGGCTCTCCTAGATCTTAAGATTCCTACGCCCAAAAGGCGATAAGATTCTTGAGTAGCAGATTCATCCACACCCTTGAAAGGATAAGCCTTCTCTAAAACTTTTGTAAGGCTTTGAGTTTTTCCGTGTGAGTTCTAATTATGGTCAACTGGACAAATATTAAGACAAATATTAAAAATATTACCTATCTGTAAGCGACTTGTGGACCAGCCCAGACATCTTTGCCTCTTTGACCATAGATAACAGGCTGATCTGGACTTGTGGCAGCTACAGTCTTGCCATCGTAAGCAACTGTGACTAAGGACCATTCTTCGTCGCCCAATTCGCCAGCGCGGAACATCAGTTGATCAGGGTGAGTTTGACTCCAACCTAACAACACAGCAATATCGTGCTTGTATTCTTCTTGTGAAGGAGTGACACTCGTAGAGCGATTTTGTTCCCGATCCCAAATCACTCCATAATCTGTAACATCAGAAGTGTTCATCGCCCCTTCAAACTTGCGTGCTAAAAAGCGATCGCCTTTCTGTGACCAGCTGACAGGAACTAAAACTGCGATCGTTCCTTGTGCATCATTTTGTGAAGAGACCTTAACCTTTAAGAGAGGATCGCTAATAGGAGCAGTTGAGCTAACCACTCGTAATTTCTTAGTTTCCCTATCTTCTACAAACAGAACACTAGTCACACGGCTATTGTACATTTGTGGTTGGACTTCTAGTTGTACACGGCTGTACATAGCATATCTACCATCTGGAGAAATAACAGGCATACTGCGGTAGTAACGTACTCCAGAAACACCTTTAGAACCAAGAGTATCTTGAGTTGTTTGTATCCAAGCCCAAGGAATATGATGAGGACTTCCTACTGGATCTTGCGGTGCGGCTTGAGCTTCTTGTGGTGGTTGTTCCACAACAGGTACTGCTGTTGACTTTTGTTGTAATTCCAGAGGACCAATTTTCACCGCTTCCAATGTTTTCGCAACAAGCACTTCCTTGTACGCAGAGTCATTGTTGACTTCCAAGGCTTGACCTTTAGAGACTCTTAATCGTTCCACTAAATTATGTTGACTAGCTACGACCTCCTTTGATGCCGACTTAGATTCTTCTCCTAGCGGTGCTAGCTCAACTGCTGCCAATGGATCATGATACGGCATTTGAGCCGATGCAGAATCATCTTCTACAGTCCAAATCTCATTCTCATCTATTTGTATTTGCGGTTGAGAAATTGCACCGACAGACATTGGTATAGAGTAAGATTTTCCTGTAGAGTTAATTGGTGCTGCTTTTGATACTGAAATCAAATTAGCTTCATCAACAGCAGCCGTCGCCTTTAACAAAGAGTCAACCGCTACAGAGTCAGACTCTATTGTGACGAAAGGTACTCTAGCTACTTGTATTTCTTGTGCCGAAGTTATGTGCTCTGATGCTGCTACCAAGGGCGCAATCAGCATCACAAAAATAAAGTACTTAGGGAACGGTTGCACGCGGAACCATCCAAACAACATAGGGTGTTTAAACATTTGTTGACTCTCTAGAGGGCGGTTGCTGTGCGAGGAGTAGTGCTTATACAGCAATGGAGCAGACTCTCATTATATGTATAACAAGGAACTACCTGTTCTGACGAAATAGTTTACTCAAATTTCGTATACTTTTACAAAATTGAGTATCCTTCACTATGCATTATAGCTACAGGATTTTGGGTAGAAGATACTAGTATGATTATGACGGTACAAGTATGGCGTCACTACAAAGAATCTGCAAGTTCACTTTTACAACAAAGCCAACTCAAGTATCATCGCTCTCACCTCTAGCACAGGGATAATGCCTTGTGCGATTACACCTTCTCAATGTGAATTGTAGACTAATGACTAATGATGAATGACTAACAACCGATGAAAATTGTATTCTTTGGCACTCCTAGTTTTGCTGTACCCACTCTGGAAAAACTATTGAATCATGCAGAATTTGATGTCTTGGCAGTTGTGACACAGCCTGATAAACGCCGAGGACGCGGAAATCAACTGATACCCTCACCAGTAAAAGCTGTCGCAACCTCTCTTAACATACCTGTATGGCAACCTCAGCGGGTGAAGAAAGACATTGAAACTTTAACCAAACTCCAAGACTTAGACGCAGATGTGTTTGTCGTCGTTGCCTACGGGCAAATTCTCTCTCCAGAAATTTTGGATATGCCTAAATTAGGTTGCATCAATGTACATGGTTCAATATTACCCAAGTATCGAGGTGCTGCTCCCCTTCAGTGGTGTTTGTATAACGGCGAGACTGAAACTGGTATCACGACAATGTTAATGGATGCGGGAATGGATACTGGTGCAATGCTCCTTAAGGCTACTACCCCAATTGAGTTACTAGATAATGCTCATGATTTGGCAGAAAAACTTGCAGTTATAGGTGCAGATTTGTTAGTAGAGACTTTGTTGAAACTGAAACACCAGGAAATTGAGCCAATTCCTCAAGATAATTCTCAAGCCACTTATGCGCCTTTGATTAAGAAAGAAGATTATCAATTGGACTGGTCAAAGAGTGCCATGCAATTACACAATCAAATTAGAGGCTTTTATCCAGACTGTACCACTACCTTTCGCGACCAACCACTGAAAATAACCGCCACTGTTCCCCTTGATGATGCTGACGGTTATGAACTACCATCAGAAATTCAAGAGATAGTACATCAATTACCTAATTTGTCAACTATATTGGGTAGTCCAGGGCAAGTTGTAAGCATCGCCAAGGGGATAGGAGCAATTGTCCAAACCGGAGAGGGTTTATTGCTATTGCGAGAAGTTCAAAGCGCTGGCAAACGTCCCCAGTCAGGATGGGATTTTGTTAATGGTTCGCGTTTAGCAGTGGGAGAGGCTTTGGGAAGTCCTGAGTAGAGTTCTAAGTTCCAAGCAATCAATTCTAAACTGCTTTTGAAATTCTACTCAGCACTGGGCACTCTCATAGTAGCGGCAAGTTTCACATGGTCCACCTGGGTTAACCGCGCAGCGAATTATTTCTGAACAAGCATTGTAGCGGCAACCAGCATCGCCGATGACCCAGCGCCCTCCTACAAAACTTTTTTCACTTGGTCGTGTAGCGGACTGTACGTATAAAGCGATTTTTTGCAAACGATAGCGCCCTGCCTTGAATTGATAGCGGTGGCGGCGCTCTAAGACTGCGTATGTTTTGCCTTCAAAGTCAAGATAATTTCCAGGTTGTGGTGTCCAATCAAGTTTCAGACTTCCGAGGGACTGACGCGAATGCGTCAAAATCACCTCGGTTGGTAAAGAATCTGGTTCCATAAGCTCTGGTTCCATAAGCTTTTGTAATGTGATTTACATTAATAGGATGGTAACGCACCTGCTTATGTCTACTTGCGTAGTTTATGCTATAGTTAACGATTTGCTAATATTTTGTAAAAAATAGCTTTTCGTAAGTACACATTCATACCTCTACTCTCTGTTATTAGATGGCAGGTTGATTTCTGCCTATAAGTAAGTACTAGCAGACTAGTACTTACTTATAGGCAGGCCATAATGCATTTTAAACGGTTGAAAATAGCGTCCGTATGTGTCCAGAGAGTTAACCTCTGCGAGAACCCTCTCCCCAAATCGGAGATTTGGGGCACAGAGCGCGATCGCTTTTGTCGGTTTAGTCCACGATGTAGAGTTCAAGATCAAGCCGTAGAGGGCGGAAATTTCCCAGCCCTTGCGATGTTAGGGAGATCCAAAAAATAAAATGTCCCGCCGTGTATTAAGTTAACGGGTTGGTGTAGAGGATCTGGGTTTGACGGCGGGACATTTTATTACTGGTAAGTGCCTTATCACTCGTCATCATATTTTAATGATATTTACTTTCAATAATTTGAATTTTAGTGTAAGCTACTTTCTAGAGTTGTTAAATAAAATTCTCAATAAACTTTAATAGGAGTAAAATGACAACTTCTACAAGTCCGCTGTCGGTGGAGCAAGACCTCGCCGACTCGCCTTGGTGGGCTGGGAACGCAAGACTCACCAACTTATCGGGGAAATTACTAGGCGCTCACGTCGCTCATGCTGGTCTTATTGTTTTCTGGGCAGGAGCCATGACTTTATTTGAGCTAGCCCATTTTAATCCGGCAGAACCGATGTATGAGCAAGGCTTAATTTTGCTACCTCATCTAGCTGCTGAAGGTTGGGGTGTAGGCGCAGATGGTGTAGTTGTGGATACTTATCCTTATTTCGTCATTGGAGCTTTGCATCTGATTTCCTCAGCCTTTCTGGGCTTTGGAGGAATCTTTCACTCCCAGCGTGGTCCAGAAACCTTAGAAGGCAGGTTTCCTTTCTTTGGCTATGACTGGAAAGATACAGGCAAAATGACCACAATACTTGGTATTCACCTAGTTTTACTGGGTTGTGGTGCATTCTTGTTAGTTGCCAAAGCAATGTACTTTGGTGGTTTGTACGACCCAAACATTGAGAATGTGCAGATAATTACAAATCCGACACTAAACCCAGCTGTCATCTTCGGCTATCTGTTTGGCGCAATTGGTAAATTCTGGATTGCTGGCGTTGACAACCTAGAAGACGTGGTTGGCGGTCACATTTGGGTTGGTGCAATGTTGATTATCGGTGGACTTTTCCACATTTTGACCAAACCCTTTACCTGGACGCATCCACTATTTGTTTGGTCTGGAGAAGCTTACCTATCCTACAGTCTAGGTGCTTTGGCACTGATGGGCTTTATCGCAACTCTCTTCGTATCGGTAAACACCACTGTTTATCCCGAAGTTTTTTATGGTCCGGCGCTCGTGGTTAGGCAGAATATTGTGCCGTACTTTTCATCACCCGACCCTGACCTTGTAACTGCCCGGACTTGGTTAGCCAATACCCACTTTTGGTTAGCTTTCTTCTTTCTCCAAGGTCATATCTGGCAAGCTTTACGGGCGCGTGGGTTCGATTTTCGTAAAGGTAGGGTGAGTCAGAGAGAAGTCTGATCGGCGGAAGCCGCCGATCAGAACTTCGGAGAGGCGGTGATTCCGCAACCGATTAGCTGAACTCAAATTAATGTCAATAATTTGCAACTATCTTGAAGCAAAAGCTCAATAAAATTGCAAGATTTTCTCAAGGAGTACCAGAAATGACAGCAGTAATTGCAGATAGCCCATACAAGCAACAAATACCTGATGTTGGTTGGTGGGCTGGGAACGCAAGACTCACCAATCTATCAGGAAAATTACTAGGCGCTCATGTTGCCCATGCTGCATTGATTTTGTTATGGGCTGGAGGAATGACGCTGTTTGAACTGTCGCGCTTCAATCCTAATGTGCCAATGTATGAGCAAGGATTAATCATACTGCCTCATCTCGCGATTCTCGGTTTTGGTGTCGGAGCTGGTGGGCAAGTCATTAGCACCTATCCCTACTTCGTCATCAGCGTTTTGCATCTTATCCCTTCAGTTATTCTGGCAGCTGGTGGTATTTACCACTCGCTGCTGGGACCAGAGGTGTTAGAAGACAATCCTACTTTGGCTGGCTTTTTTGGCTATGACTGGAAAGACAAGGACAAGATGACAACAATCCTGGGTATTCACCTAATAATTTTAGGTTTGGGTGCTTGGCTTCTGGTTGCTAAGGCGATGTTCTGGGGTGGACTGTTTGACCCTTGGGCTACTGGTGGTGGAGACGTCAGGGTCATCAATCATCCGACGCTCAGCCCATTCCGCATCTTTGGCTACCTGTTTGGGGTTTGGGGATCACAGGGAATGGCAGCTGTTGATAACTTGGAAGATGTTGTTGGTGGTCACATCTGGGTTGGTTTGATGTTAATTGGCGGTGGTATTTTCCACATCCTGACTAAGCCGTTTGCTTGGGCGCGCCAAGTTTTGATTTACTCAGGCGAAGCGTATCTGTCCTACAGTCTAGGCGCTTTAGCATACATGGGCTTTTTTGCGGCATACTTTGCGTCGGTCAATAACACCGTCTATCCTGAAGTTTTCTATGGTCCGGTTACCGCTATAGAAACTTCTACTGGTATAGTTTCTGCTCGTGGTTGGTTGGTAACTTTCCATTTTATCCTGGCGGTTATATTCCTGTTAGGTCACATTTGGCACGCACTGCGCGCCCGTGCGATCGAAGCTGGATTTGATTTTAAAAATGGTGATATGGTTCAGCCGCCACGGGTGAATCGCCAAACGGGTCATCCAGCAACCGCAGTCAACTCTTCTGATTTGACGCTGAGGTTTCTCAAATACTTGCCAATTTACCGCCCTGGTATATCTCCTCTCTCACGGGGATTGGAAATTGGCATGGCTCATGGTTACTGGTTGGTTGGTCCGTTTGCCACATTAGCTTCATTAGGTTCATTACACAATTCTAATGTGGGTAATTTGGTTGGTTTACTAGCCGCAGGCAGTTTGATTGTCATCCTGACAATTGGTTTTTCGATTTATGGCAGTACCAGCTTTGAAAGACATCTGGAAACTGTACCACAATCAGCAACGGTTGCAACAGTTCCCAACGTGCCACAGACTCTCAATTCTACCGAAGGATGGAGTGAATTTACTGAGGGTTTTCTGATTGGTGGGATTGGTGGAGCAATCTTCGCGTATCTCCTGTTGACTAATGTTGCTGTGTTTGGTGCAATGGTGCAGTAGCGCATTCGTCTTTGGCGATCGCGTTGTTCAGTCCTAAATAATTCGTGAAAAAACAAGATCCTCGACAACTCTTACGAAGTCGGGGATCGCAATAGGAGTTAATTTTCACAAATGAAATAGGATTGCTATATTAACTCGGTTTAGTCATGTAGAGACGTAGTATTCTACGTCTTTACAAATATTAATTGAACATCGAATGCAAGAGAAAATATACAGCACATTGTTCGTGCGTAAAGTATAATGCTGAGGTCTAAAAGCCAGACAGAACGCCCTTTTTACTTCTGACTTCTGATTTCTGACTTCTGAATTCCACTGTAGTTATCTTTTCAAAAAACGCTGACGTAGACGAGATACAAAAATATTGACCTCTGGTAATTTCATCAAGGCGGCAATGATACCAAAAACACTGATGCCAACTAAACCAGCAATAGATAGTTGCAGTAATTGAATCAGCAAACCATCTCTACCTAACAGCCGTTGAGAAACCTCTAGAGTGGCGTAGCTTGCTACTCCAGCTACTATGCTACCAGCAGTTAAACCTAGAATTGGCAAACTCCACGACTGCCAAGGTAATCCATTAAGTTTGCGATCTAGCAACCATAACAACATTAATGTAGAGCTAAGATTTACCCCTACAGTGGTTAACACCAAACCAGGAGCACCTAAGTTCAAAACATTGATAAAACAGAAAGCTAAAACGACGTTCAGAAAGATATTAATACTGCTGATGCGAAACGGTGTATCGCCATCGCCTAAAGCATAAAATACCCGAACCAAAACATCACGCGCCAAATAGACAAACATCCCAGTACCATATGCGACAAGCAGGGAAGATACCAGCTGTGATTCATCTTTTTGGAAAGCACCTCGTTCATAAATCACACGCACAATTGGTACTGCCAAAGTTATCATCAAAGCACCCAAAGGCAACATGGTAAAGGCGGAAAGGATGAGTCCTTGGCGAATGCGTAATTTCAAATCATCCCAATCCTTAGGGTCAGTCAGTCGGGAAAATATTGGTAATAGGGGAACCAAAATCATATTAGAAATAATTCCCAACGGCGTTTGCACCAAAAGACCCGCATTTGCTAACGCCGAAGCAGCAGATGGAATACCAGATGCAAAAAACAAAATAACCCAGAGATTAATTTGCAGCATTCCAGAGGAAATGGTAGCAGGTCCCATAATTTTTATAACCTCGCCTACTCCAGGACCGTTGAAATCAAATCTTAGGCGAAAACTACCCATACCAGCTCGTGCTTGAGCAACGAGCTGCACTATCCATTGCAGCAAAGCTCCAGCTAAGGTTCCCACGGCTAAAACCATCCCGCCTAAAATGGCATTTTCAGGAGCAGTAATTTTGTTACCCAATTGCAGCCATAAAATACCCAGACCAATAATTACGGTAATGCTGGAGAATAAGGGACTGATTGAGGGAAGCCAGAACAAATTGGCAGCGTTGAGAGTACCAAAGCCAATGCCAATGAGTCCGGCAAGAATTGCCATTGGTGCCATAATCTGAAGTTGTTGAGTTGCGATCGCTTTTATCGCCCCACCTTTTTCCAGATTGTTTAAGCCAGGAGCCACCAAGTCAATTAGGTTGCCAGAAAAAAGAACCAAAATAACGGTGAGAACCAGCAGTATAACACCCACAAGGGTTGTAATTGTCTCCACCAAAGGAGCTGCTTCTTCTTTCGGGCGCTTGGCTAACACACTAACAATCGCACTGTGGAATGGACCATTAATCCCGCCAAGTAAAATCAAAAGAAAACCGGGAATAACATAGGCATATTGATAGCCATCAGCAACAACACCAAGACCAAAAGCAGCAGCGATCGCTTGCTGGCGAACCAAGCCGACGACTTTGCTAATGAGAGTACCAGCAGCAACTATTCCTGCAATTGAGGCAATAGAACGAGAGACTTTTTGTTCTTGTGTCACAAATCGTACCTGACATTTTTGTGAAGGCGCATATCTGGGAACATTTAACCTGAAATTTCGTAGTTTGTCAGGATAGTTTGGACAAAATCAGAAATGTAGGGGAAGATACAAGTGGAACATATTCGCTAACCGAGGTAGTACTGCAACCGCAAAGCATCACGCCACTCCACATTCATGAAGCAGAAGAAGCGCACTACATTCTTGAAGGTGAGGTTGAGTACCAACTTGACGAGCAGACTATCATCGCAACTCCAGGAACCTTCCTTCAGTTGCCCAATGGTCAAAGCCACGGTTTTACGAACATCGGGTCAAAGCCTGCTAAAATACTAATTTGGGTTACACCAGCAGGAGCGGAGCAGTTTTTTGCAGAACTTGGGAAGCCAGTGAACTTACCAATAAACGAAGAAGAAATACGCAGTCTCTGTCAACCTCCAAGTCCTGACGAAATTGAAAAAGTTATTGAAGTCGCTACGACAAAGTATGGGACAAAAGTAGTCACTCCTGCTTCTAGTTCTGGCAGTTAAGGATGCATAATTCCTAGAGTTGATTGTTTTTGCTTAAGCATAAGCTGGACTAGCGTAAAGTAGCACCCATAGCCAAGCAAGAACCCAAATAACTATCAATCCCAATATGCGGAGTAGAATTTTTTTCATAGCTTGCCTTTAGTGAGTAGTTAGTTGGTAACAACTAACTACTCACTGCTAACTACTTCCAATCTTTACCAATCCGGATTGTGATATCAGATTCTAAATCGCCAGTCGCTGACACCTCAACCTGACCCAAACCTAGCATTTGTTGTAACTCTTCTGCTGCTTGTTGGTTCCCTTTTTGAGTTATAATCTTAGTCTCACTTCGGTTATCAGTCCAGTCTGGCACAGCGTAAACTTTTGTAAATCCTTGCTGTTTAAGATTATTGATAACCTGTTGAGTCAGTTCGGGTTTTGTAGAAGCATTCTGAACAGCAACTTTGAGGCTTGTGAGTGGTTTCACACTTGAGGACATACCCCCTATTGTCACCCCAGCATAATCCTCTAGCAAGTCAGATCGCCCAGTGAGATCCAACCAGTAGCTATCGGGATCTTTGCTGAGACGGCTGAAAATTCCAGGTAATATGGTCATCTGGTAATTATCTCGCTGCAGGTTCATAGCAAAGTTCACCAGTGCCATCATTTCTTCCAGCTTCAGGTTAGTGTCGAAGTGCTTTCGCATGACACGGACGAGTTGAGGCAACCTGAGTAAAACAGTAGGACTGTTTAGGCGATCGCGCAACCCTACCAAGAGTGCTTGCTGTCGTTGTACTCTTTCCAAATCCCCCATTCCTGGTTCGCGAAACCGCACAAATTGTTCCGCCTGTTCACCATTAAGTGTCTGCCAACCGCTAACTAAGTTAATCGAAAATCGTGTAGCAGGGTCTTTATAAACCATTGCTTTGGGAACAAAAACCTCCACACCACCTAACTGATCCACTAAATGTCGTAAACCACTGGTGGAAATACGAATGTAGCGGTCAATTGGTGCATTACTGAGAGTACGGCTGATAACCCGCGCAGCCAATACTTGACCACCTTGAGCGTTGGCATCAGATACCTTAGTTAATCCTTTTTCTGGAACAGTTGTCATGGTATCTTTAGGAATTGAAAGCACCCGGATTGTTTTGTTGTTTGGGTTGAGTCGTATCAGCAGTATCGTATCACTATGAGCTGCAAAACTTTCTGGAGAACCATCTACACTCCTAGGTACTGGCTCAATACCCATGACCAAGATATTCATTGGTCGAGTGAGATGGTATTCTGAAATGTTACTCCACAACTCTCCTGGTAGAGGTGTTTTTTCCTCTTTGCCACTCAATCCTAATTCTTCATCTGTTCGATCAATGTCACTCCAGAGTGGAGTCCAAAGTGCCAAAGTCGATACTAGCAAACCTGACAAAGTGATGCCTACAACAATTGTTAGTATCCAAAAGAGCCATCGAGGCATGGCTAACCCCAACCTATGGTAGAGCTGGCTGGGAACAGAACCCGTAGATACGATACGGGAAACTTTTTCTTGCTTTCTTATTGCCACCCCGTTTGGGGATTGTTGTAATTTACCAGATGTGCCCTGATGTTCTTGACCTGCTACTTGCTTGACCACAATAGTCTCCCCACTCATCCACTCCCTAAACGTAATGTTAATGCAAGCTATAAATCTTGCTCGTGAACAACATCACTCAAAGTCTGAAGTTTAAAGTGTAAATTGTTCGTCCTATCCTGTTCTACGGAAAACCCGTAGAGTCCGTCTATATCCTTTACCCTTGACTCTTTTTTGGTGTGTGTCTGTGTGTCATTTCCTCTGACTTTATCCGAACATCTTTATACTTCATTACTTTTATTTGTCAAAGTACACTTGTAGTGTTCTTTAATAAGTTTTTACGATCCTCATGACTAGCTCGTTGTTCCCTGTCATTCTTGCTGGTGGTAAAGGAGAGCGTTTTTGGCCCCTAAGCCGTCAAAATCGACCCAAGCAATTCTTGAATCTTGATGGTAGTCATAGAAGTCTCCTACAAGCAACTGCTGACCGATTGTTGACACTTGCAGGCGGTTGGGACAACTTGTGGGTTATCACTGCTAGTCAAATAGCTCAAGGGGTCAGAGAACAACTACCTGAATTGCCACCCACCAACTTACTTGTCGAGTCGCTCTTAAGGGACACTGCTGCTGCAGTTGCTTGGGCCAGTTTAGAAATTCAAAAGCGTTACGGAGACGACGCTGTTATCGGCTTTTTCCCTGCAGATCACTGGATTGCCGACCAAAAAGCATTTGTGCGCACAATAGATGCAGCTACAGAGCTTGCAGCAACCCAAGCAGCGATTGTCACACTGGGGATCAAGCCTACCTTTCCATCAACTGGTTACGGCTACATCGAACAAAGCGGAAGGATTGGTAGCTTTCATGACTTGCCAGCTTACCACGTCAACCGCTTTACTGAAAAGCCTGAGCGACAAACGGCAGAAAATTTTCTCTCTACAGGACGTTTTAGCTGGAATAGCGGGATGTTTATTTTTCGAGCGGGTGTTGTTCTCAAAGAACTGCACAGACATGCTCCAGAAATTATTGAACCGATAGAAAAAAACGGTCCTGATATCTACCAAGAGCTACCTAAGAAAAGTATAGACTATGCCTTGATGGAAAAGACGGATATAGCTTATGTTTTGCCAGCAGAATTTGGCTGGGATGATTTGGGAGATTGGAATGCGATCGAGCGTTTACTGAAAAAAGAAGGCACTCTCAACGTTGAGGAAGCAACTCATATCGGATTGGACACACAGGGATCTATAATCTATTCCACAAATGACGAGGATGTTGTTGTTACCATCGGATTAGAGGATGTCGTGATTGTACGCGATCGCAACGTCACCCTTATTGTCAAAAAAGACCGTACCCAGGAAATTAAGCAAGTCCTCAAAACCCTACAGAATGATCCCCGATTTACTAGCTTGCTTTAAAACTTAAAACCCTTGACAGAGGCATAAAAGGTTTGTCAATCATTATAACTTTTCTGTCTCTTATTTTATTTGAACTATTTCATTTGAACAATTATGCAAATTATCATTCTCTGCTGCTAACCTGCATAGGGAGTGGGGAAATGGGGATTGGGAATCGAGCATTATTGCCCCTTGCCCATTGCCCCTTGCCCATTGCCCATTGCCCATTGCCCATTGCCCATTGCCCATTGCCCATTGCCCCTTGCCCATTGCCCCTTGCCCATTGCCCATTGCCCATTGCCCATTGCCCATTGCCCCTTGCCCAATTCCCCATTGCCCATTGCCCCTTGCCCAATTCCCCATTGCCTTCAATAAAACCATGTTTCTCACCCAAACTGTTCCTCGTCAAAGAGAAATCATTGAAGTCCTGCTTCGTAATGGCTGGGACTATATGCGACGACTCCTCACTGGAGGAAAAGCCGATGAACCCCAGCTACCCACACCTGCTGTTTTAAAGAATATCCTGGTGGATTTAGGACCAGTCTATGTTAAACTAGGTCAGTTGATGTCTACCCGTCCAGACCTACTGAGCGCAGCATACATAGAGGAATTGTCCACACTACAAGATGAAGTGCCACCAGTTCCTTGGGCAGATGTAGAAGTCGTCATTCGTAAACAGCTTAAACGTCCTTTAGAAGAAACCTTCGCCACAGTAAATGCGATCGCAGTAGCAGCAGGCTCGATCGCCCAAACACATAAAGCCATACTAGCAGATGGTCGGGAAGTTGCTCTTAAGGTGCAACGTCCCGGAATTGATATCACTGTTGCCCAGGATATCGCCTTAATTCAAGGTATTGCCGATTTAGTGGCTCGTACCGAATTTGGGCAAACTTATGAAATCAAATCCATAGCTGAAGAATTTACCAAAGCACTGGAAGCAGAGTTAGATTTTACACTGGAAGCAAGCTTCACCGACCAGTTACGACGCAATTTATCCCAAAGTCGCTGGTTTGATCCTACACAATTAGTCGTTGCCGAAATTTACTGGAATTTAACTACACCAAAATTACTGGTGATGGAGTGGCTGGACGGCGTTCCCCTCCTGTCAGCAGATCTTGACAGTGACAAAGAACGCAAAGCAATTACCACACTACTGTTCCGCGCTTTCTTTCAGCAACTGTATATTGATGGCTTTTTCCACGCCGATCCTCATCCAGGTAACTTATTTTATCTCAAAGATGGTCGTGTTGCCCTTTTAGATTGTGGCATGGTGGGACGGCTTGATCCCCGCACGCAAGGCGTATTGACAGAAATGTTGTTGGCAATTGTGGATCTGGATGCTCAGCGGTGTGCTCAGTTAACTTTACAACTGGCGGAGTCTACACAGCCAGTGATTATGGTTAAACTGGAAAATGATTATGACCGGATGCTGCGAAAGTATTATAACTTGAGCTTGTCGCAACTCAATTTTAGTCAAATCATCTACGAACTTCTGCAAATCGCCCGTAACAATAAAATTCGCTTGCCCAGTAACATGGGTTTGTATGCTAAAACTCTGGCTAACTTAGAGGGGGTGACGCGAGGATTTAACCCAGAGTTGAACTTTCTTGATGAAATTCAGCCATTGCTGACAGATTTGTTTCGCCGACAGCTGTTTGGGGATAGTCCCGTGCGATCGCTCCTGCGAACAGCTCTAGATCTCAAAAGTCTCTCTTTACAATCTCCTCGACTCCTAGAGTTACTGCTAGACCGAATTACCTCAGAATCTCTACAGTGGAATATCTCAGTGCGTGGTTTAGATGGCTTACGCCGAACAACAGATGATGCTGCAAATCGTCTTTCTTTTAGTATCTTAGTAGGTTCACTGATTATGGGTGCAGCAATTATCTCTAGCAACGCGAGGACATCTCAGTTATCTTTTTTGAGTAATGTGTTGTTTGCCACCGCTAGTTTATTAGGGCTTTGGTTAATTATCAGTATTTTACGCTCAGGACGGCTACGTTAAGATATGACGTAAGAATTTACCGAATCACTGAGTTATATGACATCACTTACATTAAACCTCGATTCTATTATTAAACTGACTTCAGAGCAGTTTTATCAACTATGCCAAGATAACCCTGATTTAAAATTAGAACGCAATGCCCAAGGAGAATTAATAGTAATGCCACCCACAGGAGGAGAGACAAGAAAAAGAAATTCTTCTCTTAACGTACTAACTTGGTTATGGAACGACAAAACCCAACTGGGCGAAGTTTTTGATTCATCAACTGGATTTAGTTTACCAAATGGAACAGACCGTTCTCCTGATGTTTCTTGGGTGCAAAAAACTCGTTGGAATAGCTTGACAAGCGAACAAAAAGAAAAATTTATTCCTCTGAGTCCTGATTTTGTTATTGAAATACTTTCACCATCTGACAACTTGAAAAAAACTCAACAAAAGATGCAAGAATATATTGAAAACGGTTGTCTGCTTGGTTGGTTGATTAACCGGAAACAACAGAAAGTCGAAATATATCGACCAGGACAAGAAGCAGGGCAAGCGCATCTTGTCAATAAGAACGCAAAAATCTCAAGAAAGAGTCAAAGAATCGCATTAGGCACTTAAGCGTAATAAAATGTCCCGCCGTCAAACCCAGATCCTCTACACCAACCCGTTAACTTAATACACGGCGGGACATTTTATTTTTTGGATCTCCCTTAAGTCCCGTTTCTTGATAAGCACTTAGGCGTAGACGCTTTGCGGCTTGCCGGAGGCATCGCTATTAGCCCGTAGAAATCAATCGAACCCTAAATCCTTATTTGATTGTTAATGCATTAAGTGTATGTTTTGTCAATCCCATTTGAGATGCGCTTACCCTGGGACAAGAAGTTGAAGTTTTAAAATTTCCTCAAACTCTTTCTGGAGAAAATGTTTTACCTGGACTGATAGTCGATATGCAAAAAATATGGAAATAACGTAGTTCCAGATATTTGGAGAGAAAAATACTATCCCTATCTTGAACCTCGGATATAATTGCGGTTTACGCGATCGCCCATAAGGGTAATAGGCTACTTTGTGCAATCGCCTACAGCGGGCGCTCTGCGCCATCGCATTCCAATTTTGTCATTTACATTACCTTGTTGCAAAAGTATATAAGAACAAGGGTTAGAAATTATTCTATGTCGAAAGTGATAAAAAAGGGATAACCCTTACGCAACTATCCTCAACTTTACGCGAGAATTAATAGTAAATTAATAAATAAAATTATACCATAAACGATGAGGATCAGTTGATGTCGTCATCTATAGCAGAACGGCTGAATGCAGAACGAAATCGTAGATTCGTAGGACGTACTTATGAACTGGAGCTATTTCAAAGGGCGATCGCATCCCCAAAATTACCGTTTCATGTTTTGCACGTCTTTGGTCCTGGCGGTGTGGGAAAGACAAGTCTCATCCAGCAGTTTATCCGTCAATGCGAACAACGAAAGATACTACATTACATTGTAGAAGCACGTAATATAGAAGCCACGCAGGAGTCTTTCATCCATACCTTGCAGCTAATAATGGATTTGCCGGATACAGATTTTCCCCTACAGTTACTAGCTTCAAGGAATGAGCGGACAGTTATTTTCATTGATACTTACGAAACAATAGTATCACTGGATCAATGGTTGCGAGAAGAGTTCCTACCTCAACTGTCGGAGAATATTCTAATTATTCTTGCGGGACGTAAGCCCCCCTCATCTGGTTGGCGCAGCGATGCAGGTTGGCAAGCTTTGACTCACATCTTACCTTTACGCAACCTTTGTCCACAGGAAAGCTACGCTTACCTGACTAAACGGAATGTTCCAACTGCACAGCACTCCTCAATTCTCAATTTCACCCATGGACATCCTCTAGCACTTTCTTTGGTTGCTGATGGATTTGCCCAAGGACTAGAAATTTTCTTTCAAGCAGAATGTGCACCAGATGTTGTCAAAACGTTGCTGGAAAGATTCCTGCAAGAAGTACCAACATCTGCCCATCGTATGGCGCTACAAGCTTGTGCAGTCATACGGCTAACAACTGAAGCATTACTCACACAAATGTTGGTGCTACCTGATATCCACGATTTATTCGAGTGGTTGAGGGGACTATCGTTTATTGAATCAGGGCAATTAGGTTTATTTCCTCACGATATGGCACGAGAAGTCTTAATTGCTGATTTGCGTTGGCGCAATCCTGATTTTTATGCTGAATTGCATAAGCGGGCACGTACTTACTATACCACACGCTTGGGGCAAACTCAAGGGCAAGAAAAGCATCGTGTTCTCTTTGATTATATCTTCCTACATCGGGATAACCATGCAATTCGACCTCGTTTCACTTGGGGCGAGCATAGCAGTTTGTTGACTGACTCGCTACGGGAAACTGACAAAAAGGCACTCCTAGAGATGGTAGTGCAACACGAAGGTGAAGAATCAGCAAAAATAGCAGCGCATTGGTTCAAGCGCCAACCGCAAAATGCCCTAGTCTTTCGAGATTCCCAACAGCAACCAGCTGGATTTGCAATCATGGTGGAATTACACCAAGCCCAAGTAGAAGATTTGAATGCCGATCCGGGAGCGATCGCATCTTGGCAATATCTACAAACTCATGCACCATTACGCCTACACGAAGGTGCAACCATCTTCCGCTTCTGGATGGCAAGGGACACCTATCAAGCTGTTTCCCCCATCCAAAGCGTGATTTTCATTAACTTTGTCCAGTACTATCAAAAAACCCCCAATTTAGCATACACTTTTCTCCCCTGTGCCGAACCAGATTCTTGGGCAGCAATGTTTGCTTATGCAGACTTAGCACGACTCTATCAAGCTGATTTTAGAGTAGGGGGACGGTGTTATGGCGTTTACGGGCACGATTGGCGAGTGGTATCACCTGTGGCATGGCAGCAACTTTTAGCACAAAGAGAAATTAATGCTTCTGTAGAAATACCAGCGTCAGACCAAATGGTTGAACCTCTGTTGGTTCTCAGTCAACCAGAATTTGCAGAAGCGGTGCATAATACATTACGAAACTTTACTCGTCCCGACGCGTTATATCATAGTCCATTATTGCGATCGCGCTTAGTAGAAGAACAAATTGTAGCTAAAAAGGGTGTAAGCGATCGCATTGTCACCTTACAAGCTTTGGTAAAACAAGCTGCCGAATTGTTACAATCATCACCACGAGATGAAAAATTATACCGCACTGTGTATCGTACTTATTTAAATCCTGCCCCTACCCAGGAACAAGCAGCAGAATTACTAGATTTACCTTTTAGTACCTATCGTCGTCATCTTAAAGCAGGGATAACGCGAGTTACAGAGATTTTATGGCTAAGAGAAATCGGCTCTTGAGGCTATGAGATTAGGGCTTGCTAAGTAAAGCGAAACGAAGCAATCCCTTATCCCTACGATTGCTTCGTTTCACCCTTCGGGAACGCCCGTCGCCGTGAGAGCCCAAACCCTACTGTAGCTTTACCTAAACTCCTGAGTCAGCTTTCATTATTATGGCGATAGGATAGGACCGACTATTGCTAGTACTTCGTCTCTTGTGGCGTAGCCATCGAAAGCTTCATTTCTAAATGGAATCGGGGAATGAGAGCCACGTCGATCCTCGTTGTAGAGCACTTCATTAGCACTTATAATCCATGGTCGCACATCTACGTTATAAAAAGTCTGTCGCAGGTATCTAATGCCAGCAGCATGTCTAGCTTCTACAGTGTGGATTTCCAAGGCTCCAGCTAACACAGTTTTACCACCTTCACCAGCAGCAAGCAAGTTCTGCACCTGTCCCTTATAGGCTGCTACCCCCGTATCTTCAACATATTGTAACGCCTGGAGAAAATCTTCAGGATTAGCAAATGGGTCACGATTAAGGATAGCGTTATAATTGGGGTTAGCTGGGATTGTGATCGTATCTGGATTGCCACCTAGAAGTTTCAATACCGCTGACAAATCAATAACATGCTGAGCCTCATCCTGTCCATAGGAGGTCACTGCGTTTTTGGCAGCATCTGGGAGACTGCTCAGTCCGCCGTACTGAGTTGCAGCAACTGCACGGCGATAAAAATCATCTTCCAGTTTTTCTAATGTCAAGGCGTATTCAACAACTTCGCGAGGTGTAAGCGTTGCTTCCTGAGCATAGGCTGGTGTTGTTGGGATGACGAATAGGGATAAAAGGAGTAGAGCCAGGATAAGCATTCTACCCCATGACCTTACTGCCAAGCTGAGGTTAGCGACTAATCGCGCCGCAAGCGATAAAAGGGTTTTCATCTTATAACTCCTGATATTAGGCGACGAGCGCGCCGTCGATTGGGTTTTTCAAGATTTGCAGAGAGCCAACAATCGTCACAATCTGTTTGGGCGTATACAGTTCATCGTAGGGACGTCCCTTAAATGGATTGAGTTCAGGAACTAAGTCAGCATCGTTCACTGCACGCTCACTATCTAATTCTGTAGCCGATCGATTCAGGAGTCCACGTACTCCTGCTGTATGACGCGCTTCCACAGATACGATTGAGCCAGCTGCAAGCAAGTATGTGGGGTCTTTTATGCTTGTTCCTGCACCATTATAAGCATGAACACCAGTGTCTTCTAAGGCTACAGCCGTATTCAAGATAGTATCGCGGTCTTTAAGCACAGCATCTAACCCAGCTTTGTTAAACCGAAGCTCTCTCCTGGCAAAAGTAGCATTTGAACCTAGTACTTTGCGGAGAAATTTGACATGTGTGGCTTCATGAATAGCTATGGCTTGTAGATAGTCGTGCTCTTTCGGATCTGTAATTTTGCCCGATTTAAGAACGAGTGCATAGAATGTCGCTTCCAGTTCTTCCAGCAACAGAGCGAAGTTAAGAATGCCGATATCATCAGCATTAAATGTAAGAGTCTTGATAGAGCCTTTCGCCTGTGCACTTAGCCAGCTTGGTAAAGTTGTCATGGCTGCTGTGCCAATAGAAAAAAGCCCCCATTTTAACAAGTTACGTCGCGAGGCTGATAACTTCCTTCTCATGTTTATATCTCCTAAAAAAAGTAAGCGTTTATTTACCTACTTCGTTACAAATTATTGAGTTTCTCCCTCAAACTGAAGTCAGGAGATTTTTTTCATAGTCAATAGTTCACGGTTGATTTATATTCCTTAATTAGGGAAAAATCAATAGTCAACGAGAAACAATGAACACTTGTTAGGGTCTCATTTTGGATGGCTCACTTTCCAGACCAAAAAGTGCTCATTTATTGCTCATTTATTGCTCATTTATTGCTCATTTATTTCTCATTTATTGCTCATTTATTGCTCATTTATTTCTCATTTTTTGAATGTGATGTGCAACTTATTTATTCAGAAGATCTGGGTTTAAAACCCCATCCTAGAAGGACGGCTTTACTTTCTTGATTGTCAACACTAATCCATTGCGATCGCTTTAATTAACTCATTAGCCTCATCTTGTGCCCGTTGCATTGCCTGCTGTAGTGGTTGCTGTCCTAGCAAAGCGCTGATAAACTGGTTGTCGAAATTGTTCATAATCGCTGTTGGATACTCACCTACTTGCCAAGGCATAGCATAATCTACCCCTACCACAAGTGCAGTTCGTAAGGGGTCTTGGTCATATCCCAATTTTTGAGCAACAGATTTACGCGATGGCAAAGCAAAGCCTGTTCTTGTCCACTTTGTCATACCTTCTTTACCCGTGAGATAAGAAATAAGTTCCCAGGCTTCGGCTTTGTGTTGGGTTTGCTTGTTCATCACGTAGGCAACAGTGAAGAACATTGTACCTTTCTTATTATTAATTGTAGGTAATTCTGCGGTTGCGAACTCTAAATTGGGAAAGGTTTGAGTTAGGTAGGGAATTGCCCAGTTCCCCTCAATAACCATTGCGACTTTACCCTGACCAAACATTTCACTGCCTGAATTTGTTCCAACATCAGATTTTTGAACTGAGGAGCGGTCTTTTTGATACTGGTCTACCGCTAGTTGTAATCCTCGCAATCCAGCATCACTGGCAAATGCTGCATAACCATTTTGGTCTATAAGTTGCCCACCAAAAGCTTTGATTTTGTAAGCCTGACGTGGTAACTCTGGAATTTCTCCAAAACCATATTGATCAATTCTGCCATCTCGATTACGGTCCACGGTCAACTTTTTTGAGTAGGCGCGTAGTTCCTGCCAAGTTTTTGGGGGAGTGCTTAACCCTACGGCAGCAAAAGCTTTTTTGTTGTAAAACAGAGCAAGTGTGGAATAGTCCTTGGGAAAACCGTAAATATGATGACTGTACTTGAAGCTATTGAGTAGTGTTTCCTCAAAGTCAGCTAAGTCAAATTCAGGAGTTATATAGGCATCAAGTGGTTCCAGAACATTCTGGCTCATAAAGAAAGGAGCCTCAAGAGCATCTAAATAGAAGACATCAGGAGCCGCTTCGCCAATTAAGCGGGTTTTTATGACATCCATGTATTGGTCGTTGATGACTTCATGCCTGACTTTAATACTAGGATGCTTTGCTTCAAATTCTTGTAGTAGTTCTTTCAAGAGTTTTTGCTCTGCTGGACTTGCTGTCCAACCACCAAGTTTGATAGTGACTGGGGTTGGTGCTAAGGAGGCGCTAGGCGGGGGTAAGTTTTGACAACCAATAACACAGAAAGCGATGCTCCCAAAGGGAGCCGCCCAAAGGGCTAACGCCATCAACAATCCCAAAAATTTCAACACATTGACTCTCATCACAGCTGAATCAAAAATTCTGTCACTTTACATATTGCCGTTTGTAGCTTAAGACTGATTTTTTCTTTATCTAAATTTTTGTTGAGAAATGCAAGTTAAAATAACGAAAAACTACAAAGAAAGTTTACAAAGAAAGGCAGAGGGCAGGAGGCAGAAGGCAGCTATGCTTTGTGTCTCCTGCCCTCTGAAAAACTCTGTGGATATTTCGCAAAAAGGTAGTTCAAAATTAGAAATATGTCGTATGATTCATCCATTACCAGTTTTAAATACACTGACTGATGCTTGTAATTGTTGCGCTACTTCTACAGTTTGTTGTAGAGACGTAGATACAATGCTCGACTTTTGAGCAGTGCGTTCTGAAGCTTTGGCAACTTCCTTCATCAAAAGAGCGACAGATTGAGAAGTTTGAGCTTGAGACACTGTTGTTAGAAAAATTGACTGCACTAACTCGTCAATTTGACGAGATACTTCTACAATGTTCTCCATGCTTTGCTTAACCTCTTTAACTAGCTGAGCGCTTTCCATTACCTGAGTCGTTCCCACCTCTATCGCTTGGACGACGGCGCTGGTTTGTGATTGGATATTTTGTACGATTTGTTCAATTTCTTGAGTTGCTTGGGCAGACTGCGTTGCCAATCGACCAACTTCTTGAGCCATATCAACAAAATCCTCACTTTCTTCATCTGTTTCAGAGGCTTCAATACTAGCGTTGATAGATAACAAGTTGGTTTGCAACGCCATAGAGTTAATCAAACTCACAACTTTGGAAATTTCTTGAGATGAAAAGCCAAAATGCTTGATCTTTTGAGCAGTTTCAGTCATTGTCTTTCGTAAATTTAAGATGCTAGTAACAGTAAGCTCCATTGCTTCACCTGCAGCCAAGGCAATATTGACAGATGTACGAGCAACTTCTGTTGCTTGATGGGCACTATCGGCTACGGCTTGAATTGAAAGGTTCATCTGCTCCACCTCTTTAAGGGTGCGAGTAATTTCAACAGCCTGTTGAAGTGCTTCATCCGCTAACTGACAGATAACACCAGAGTTTTCCCCCACAGACATATTGACTTGTTGGGCGGCTTGTTTCACTTGAATAACGATTTGCCGCAAACCTTCAATAATGGTATTGAAAAACTCAGCTACTATTCCAATCAGATCAGTTGTCATTTCAGAGCGAACAGTCAGGTCACCTTTTGCCACCTCTTCAACGTCACTCAGCAGTTCTACTACTTGTCTCTGGAGTGCTTCTTTACTGTGCCTTAATTCTTCTTCTACCCGCTTGCGCTCGGTGATATCAGTTTGTACCCAAATAAAGTTTATGACTTGCCCAAAAGCTTCTCGCACTGGTGACATACTTAATTCACACCAGTACGAAGTGCCATCCTTGCGGTAATTCTTGATAACGACCTGGCATTCGTACTGCAGCCGCACAGCGTCACGTATTAGCTCAACAGTGTCTGGGTTGGTGTCAGATCCAGTCAGAAATTCGTAGTTGCGCCCAAGCACCTCTTTTTGTGAATAGCCTGTGACTGTTTCAAAGGCAGGATTGCAAAAGATGATTGGATTATCAGACCCAAGAGCGTCAGTAATGATGATAGCATTGCTAGCTGCTGCAATAGCACGGTCACGAAGCTCAAGTTGGTGTAAGAGATTCGCTTGTTCTAGGGCGATTTCAACTTGAATTGCTAATTGTCTGAAGAAATCAATTTCTGGCTTCTGCCAAGTTCTTGGCTCAGAACACTGGTGAGCACACAATAAGCCCAGAAGCTGATTGTTATTGATAATAGGCGCAACTACACTTGCCTTGATTTGAAAGCCTTCTAAAATCTCGCGGTGACAATTTGTCAAACCAGCTTTGTAAATGTTATTGGTGGCTCGGACCCGACCATTTTTGTACATTGCAATGTAATCTTCCCGAAAAGGGTCATTGACCTTTCTCCCTAGCGTTGTCGTCCAACCGACTGCTACTGACTCTGCGATAATAGTACCACTCCAGTCAGGATTGAAGCGATAGATGACCACACGGTCTGTACTGAGTGCTTTACGAATTTCGTTAACGGCTGTTTTGAGCACATCGTCTAACTTCAGCGAACTCCGAATGCCCAAGGTAATCTCTGTAAATAACTGTGAACGCTGGGCTTCTGCTTCTTGCTGTTCTAATAACTTCGTTTGAACAGCCAAACGCTGCTCAAAAAGCAAAGTCCAAAGCGTGAAACCCAGGATCACGAAGGTGGCGATACCGATCGCAACAGCTAGCCAGGTGAGTGAGGCATTCATTACCCCTGATGCAGATACTGTTGTTGGTTTAGTCGGCGTGAAGCGAGCCGCCGCCATCCCTGTGTAGTGCATCCCTGAGATTGCTGCTCCCATGACTAGGGCACTTTTCATCTTGCGCCGCTTCCCGGTGGTAATAGTCTCCTTTCGCAGTTGGAACGCAATCCATAGCGCCACAATTGATGCACCGATCGCGATCGCCACTGAAAGCGCAAACAGCACCGGCTGATACTCGGTGGTTGCTGCCATCCGCATCGCGTACATTCCAATGTAGTGCATAGATGCAATGCCAATACCCATTAAGACACCACCAATCAGCAACTGCTTGATGCTCAATATTTTGCGACTGGCAAGAAAAAGTGCACCTCCTGAGGCGACAATGGCAGGCATCACCGAGAGTAGCACAGTTAACACGTCATAGCCTATCGGAATTGGCAGCTTGAAAGCCAGCATAGCGACAAAGTGCATCGACCAGATACCAACTCCCATAACAAACGCACCGCCAATCAACCAAGCGCGTTTAGCTTGTGCGACAGATGCTGTCACTCGCCCAGCCAAATCTAAGGCTGTGTATGAAGCTAGGACTGCAATTACAATTGAAAGCGCTATAAGGCGCAGGTCGTAAGTGCTACTCATCACTGTATTTATCTGGGGTATGAAATTTATCCCAAGTTGAACATTTCTATGTAGTTTTGACTACTTGGTAGATGCAAAAGAAATTCAATACGAAGTTGCACCTCAAAAGTGGAAGTAAAAGGTAAGTAAAAGGTTAAGAGGACGTTAACTCTTCCTCTGAACTTTTGCTTAGTCTACACTTAATATCTTTAACTGCAATTTAGTATCAATTGATAGTCAGGCATTGCTACTAAATTTTCTACTACCTAAAGGTATAGTCTGATTGATAGATGTGTTAATAATCATACTCTGATAGTGAGCTTTGCGATTGCGCGGAGCGCAGCGCCAAAGGCGATTGCCCAAGGGGCACCAGCAAAGCTGATCGCAGCTATGATGGCAAACAATTTCACCCTTCCACTAGTGTTGCTCATCCAATTTTAAGCAATAACAGTGAAGAAGGTGTCACTCGTCTATTCTCCCTAAGTAGGACTTTTGAGACATTTTTTCTAAACGAGAATCCCAGTATTTTGTCTCTTCCACCAAAAGAATGATTTTAGGTTAAGTTTGGATGTAACTAGGAATACAAGAGAATCATTCACAAAACAAACCCTAGTGGTTGGTAGCAGGAGTTGAGGAAATCTTGGAAAAAGCTGAGAATCATTGAACTTGAGCATCCATTAAAGTATCAGCAATCATATTACCAGTCTCTCTGAAAGCAGCCATAGACTCTACTTGATTTTTAGTATCTTCTTTGATAGTTTTGGTTATGCAAGTCAAACTCAGTAAGTTCTGTACTAAGTTATTATCTATTAATAAAGAAATAGCTGTAAAAGAACTTATTTACAGAACCGTGAGTGGCTACGTCTAGGTGTAGCTAAAAGTCTGTGTATGATTTCGGGTATCTACCATATATTCCGTAAAAATGAATTAGTATTCATGCCTACATTTGTTCAAGAGGCGTAGTACTTGCACTAACTGCCCTTAATTTGTGGTGCATGTTTCATAACATAAACGCACATATATGATGTTGATATCATTACAGTATCAGGCTGGGCAACTCAGTGAATTACTAGAGAATTTACAAAGTAAAAGTGTCAGTGGATCTATTTACATTAATGCCATTGTGAATTCTGAGCAAAAGTTCAGGTCACGTGTTATCTGTTTGAACAACGGTAAAATTGTTTACGGTGGCTCAAAAATACTTGGCAATCAAGAACTTGCAAGAAAGATTGGGATGAAGTTAAACCATGACTGGACTGAGATTGCTATTGAGTATGCAGCACAAAGGTTACAAGAACCATTATCTTTTCGAGAACTTTTAGATCAAATTGTTCGGATACGAGTGTTCACATGGGAGGAAATTGAAACTTGTGTCCATGCTCAAGTTGTGCAAGTGTTAGAGCAAACATTGCCCTATCCAGGAAAGTTACAGTTAGACTCCTCCAGAGTTCAGAATGACCTCAGTTATGGAAAAGACGGTCACGCTTTGGAATGGAATAAGCTGATTCAAGATGTTGCTCGTCGTCAGCAACAATGGAGTGCACTTGCTCCTGTGATTAAGTGCATGGACGCGATTCCCCGACTAACAACAGGTTGGCGACCAGTAAAAGACAGCAAGGCGCCGCAGCATTTACACAAGTGGGTGAATGGTGAGCGATCGCTCATTGAAATCGCCGAACAATTAGACCAAGATCCTTTAGATGTAGCACGAACCTATTATCAGTGGATAGCATCAGGCTGGATAACTTTTGGGCAAAATACACCTGTCACTCAAGCTGTTTCTCGTTCTCAAGAAGAACAACGTCCAGTTGTGCTGAGTGTTGATGACAGTACTGTAGTGCAAATTCTCATCAAGCGGGCTTTGGAAGAGCACTATCAGGTTCTCTTTTCAAGTAACGCTGTAGAAGCTTTAAAGTTAATGAATACCAATCCTATTGCACTGTTACTGTTGGATGTCACTATGCCAGATATTGACGGCTTAAAATTCTGCCGTACAGTACGCAGCATTCCAAAATTCAAGAAATTACCTATTATTATGGTCACAGCACGAGATAAATTTTCTGATAAACTTCGAGGTCAAATTGCTGGAACAACTCATTACTTAACCAAACCGTTTGAACCCAGGACTTTACTTGATATTGTGGGGAAATATATTGGCGAAAGAAGACAAGATTTCAAAAATACCTCTTACAAACACAGAGTATCGCTGAGTACTAAACAGTGATGATTTTTGTATCACCCTATTTTTGCAACAGAACCTCTTCACTAGCCTTACCCAATTTGTTGAGGGCTATGGTGATGGGCTTGCGCTCAATAAGTTGAGCTAGATCTGGTTCTTTAGCCTTTAGGACTCCTAGCGACTTCATCCTTGAAATTGTATATGTGAGCCGCTTCTCGTCAATCCCTTCGTTGACGGGGAAGACTTTGTTTTTCTCCAACAGCACATTATATGTCTTTTCGATGACACTAGCATCGAAGCCAGTCGTCTGAACTGCGATCGCGACTGTTTCGGTTTTGTTTTGGTACATAAATCTGTGCGCCTGGATCAGTGCGGTGAGATAGCGGACAGCGAGATCGGAGTTTTTAGCTAGCCAGTCCTTTCTTACCAAGTAATTGCCGTAGAAATATTCCGGCTCGACTTCATGCAGATTCACCAGTATATGAAATCTAGAATCGCGTTTCAATATGTCAAAAACTTGCTCTGTCTGGAGGATAGCAGATTCTATCTGTCCAGTTATCAGTGCTTGAATGTAGCTAGGTGGGGAAATTGGGATATAGTTTACGTCTTTGGGTGTCAAATTAGCACTTTGGAGTACCATGCGAGTCATTATCTCGCGAAATGCACCGATATCCTGGACACCAACATTTTTGCCGCGTAGATCTGCAATTGACTTAATTGCCTTAGGCGTGACCATCGAAACGGTTAATCGGTTAGCATAAGTACCAATAACCGAAATTTTACCACCTGCAGCAGCAGCGTTGACGACTGGTTCAGTGCTGGCGCCACCGATAGCGACATCGCCAGCAACGACCGCTTGAACAACTTTTACTGCCGAATCTAAGTTTTTGATGTTGACGTTTAAGCCTTGCTGCTTGAAGAATCCCATCTCAGCCGCGATCGCTACATCAACGTTTGCAAAGCTGGTTTTTCCAGTTGGCAAACCAATCGCGATCGCACTCGTTGTCTGCACGGTTTTTGACTGAGTCGTGTTTTGGGATGGGATATTCTGACACGCGATGATTAATGTTGCAGAAAGTATAGCGAGTATAATGAACGTAGCAATGACCCGTAATTGCCGTTGCATAAGAACCTGCTCCATAAAACTTATACAAATCGCTCTGAGCAAGGGGCACCCCTCCGCTTAATTCAAAATTCAATCCGGGACTGCGTCCCGCTGCGCTAACAAAATTCAAAATTCAAAATTCAAAATCCAATTCCCATTGCCCATTGCCCATTGCCCATTGCCCATTGCCCATTGCCCATTGCCCATTGCCCAATTCCCAATTCCCAATTCCCAATTCCTATTTATCGATGACGCCAAGGCGAAATGCGTGCTTCTGCCATTTCCAGTAGTTCAGTGCTGACGACACCAGCAGCCATCAGCACGACAATAGGTACAAAGACGCGTGCGGTCTGAAACGAATGGGCATTGGAGACAATGAGGTATCCTAGCCCTGAAACAGCAGTGTAAAACTCAGCAACGATAACAGCAACCAGTGCTCGACCTATTGCTAGACGAATTCCAGTCATAATGAAAGGAAGTGCTGATGGGAACACCAAGTCGATCCAGAGCCGATATTCTGTTGAGCAAAACGAGCGTGCAACCTCAACGAGCTGAGGATTAACCTCACGTACTCCACGCATCGTATTGATGAGGACAGGAAATATTGTGAATAGCAAGACGACCACAACCTTCGCGGATGTGCCAAACCCAAACCACAGGACGAGAATTGGTACCAGGGCGATAATTGGGGTAACGTACAGTGCAGTCATCGGGAACTCCAACAGCGCAGCTACTACTGTACTACGACCTGTCACCAAGCCAAGCGCAATGCCAATAAGTGTACCTAGCACAAACCCTGTGACGAGTACACTGACGCTTTGACTCAATGCCACTAGGAGTGTGCCATCAGCTATCATGTCTATGGCAGCTTGAGCGATCGCGGTTGGATAGGTAAAAAGAATTGGATTGGTAGTTCGTCCGTACCATTCCCAAAGTAGGAGAATTATGAGCAGCGAGACACCACGAAGCGACCATGTCATGGGGCGGCTTGTCAAACCATCAGCTGGCTGGGTTAGCTGATTCAACATTTTATTCTGACTCCTGTACGGGCGCTTCGGCTTTGCGCCCCTACTTCTTTGGTCATTTCTGATACCCATGTGAAAAATGATTGCGACTTCCTTGAGTGCTAAAAGCGATGACCAGTAACTCTTTGACCATCCAAAATCTAAAATATTGTTAGATATAACTTATAGTTGCTAATTTCATGGACAAGTATTCCACTTAATTAGTTTGTAAGTTTAACCTTACTGGGTGAACTACAACACCCTCTATCCCATTTGCGAAAGCATTTGGGATTGCTTTTCTTATTATGTTATAAGAACCATTAACATCAGCATTAATTAACATCCCAGACTGACTTTTGTACATTCCCCTTTGAATCCGCTTACCACTGAAGGTATGTTTGATTCCTCTCCTATAAGTTGGGATTGTATCTAAATCTAGGAAGCTAGCCTTACTCGTGTAAGATTCTTCAGTAAGAATAACTTTGATTCCTACAAGTTCCGCTTTATATTTTAGTTGGTGAATCAACCTATCATGAGGAATCTGTACGAAGTTTTGATTGTTTTTCTTGCCGATGTTTGATTCTTGTTTCCATGTATCATTCTTACCAATAACGTAATTGCTCACCGCAACAGAGGTTAGTTAATGAAAATGGTGTATATTGACATCTATGATAGAAACAGCCTCGCCGTTAACTAACCAACAAGGCCCCAGAAAGGTTTTCCTGCTGATGCTCAAAGATTAGCTAACCGAATCAAGCGACATTGGGATGAGTGGTTTACCTTTTTGAGTCATCCTCAAGTTAAACCTGATAATAATGATGCGGAACGGGCTTTGCGCCCCATCGTTGTACATCGAAAGGTTAGTGGTGGTGCAAGAAGTGATTGGGGTGCCAAGCTGGTTGCCCAAATGTTCAGTTTTTTGGAGACTGTTCGCTTACAAGGTGGTGACGCGTTAGCGAAGCTCCTCCGTTCGCGCAGCGTCCCGAAGGGAAGGAGGCTCGCTTCTTTATTTTAAATATTATCCATAGCTGGTCGCAGTCCTCCTGGCTTACAGTTCCAGTAACGCGAATCACGGGCTTGTAAATCATACTATTCTCAACAAGCCCTCCTTTTTGCTGTGAGCAGTTACTCATTAACTCCACTTCCAACTTCTTTAACTATTCTTTTAATTTGATAGCCCTTAGCTAAGCAATAAGTTTCTAATCTTTGAGCTTGTGTTTCTAAATTAGACTTATTCTCGCTGCTTGAAACTCTAGTGTAAATAACTACACCTTTGCTCACAGGTTTATCTACTTTAACTATTACCGTACCTGTAGGTAACTGCTCAGCATTAAGCTCACCTCTGGTCCACATTCTCCAGGCAGTTTTGTAACTTACACCTATTGATTTTGCATAGTCCGATAACTTCATATTGAAACTGAACTCTTACATTTACTCTCATCTAAGAGTCTATATGTGTCAATATATGTCTACAAATTAAGCGAAGTTTACCAATACTGTTTCACTTTTATTTTGATACAAATGGGAATTGGGAATTGGGCATTGGGCATTGGGCATTGGGAATCGGGAATTGGGAATTGGGAATTGGGAATTGGGTATGAGTCAAAAATGATTCTTCTCCCCTGCTCCCCTTGCCCATTGCCCATTGCCCCTTGCCCATTGCCCTTAGTCAGGTGCATGATTATTGTGTAATGCTTCCCATATCTGGCGGCGAACCTGAGGATATGCGGGATGAAAACGGAAATCCCCAGGAGTGCGCGGACGGGGTATCGGTACCTTGAAATCAAGGCACACTCGACCTGGTCTGTTGCTCAGTACCACAATTCGATCACCCAGTAAGATTGCTTCATCAAGGTCATGAGTTACCAAGACACCTGTCGTCCGATGGCGTTGTGAGTCTTCCCAAAGACTGATCAATTCACCTTGGAGCATTTCGCGCGTAATTGCATCAACTGCGCTAAACGGCTCATCAAGGAGAAGCATCTCTGGTTGCACAGCTAGAGCACGTGCAATGCCAACACGCTGTTGCATTCCGCCGGAGAGTTCATAGGGGTAGCATTGAGCATATTCAAACAAACCCATAACCTCAAGCAAGCGCGTAACAATACCCTCTTCATCGCGCCGACCTTGCACTGACAAACCGTACTCAATGTTTGCTCGCACAGTTTTCCAAGGAAAAAGACCAAAGTGTTGGAAAATCATCGCGATTCGAGGTGTGGGACGGGTAATTACGGCACCATCAAGGAGGATACGACCATGGCGCAATGGTATCAAGCCTGCCATTGCTCGCAGTAGGGTCGTTTTACCACAGCCTGATGGTCCAACAATGCACAGAAGGTCATGTTCCTGTAGCGCTAGCGAAATATCTTGCACCACAGGCCTTTTGCCAAAGGCGATCGCCACATGCTCAAGGAGTATCTTGGGAGTGGGTAAACTCATGTCTGCTTCTTTCTCCCAACTATTGTGGGGAGTATCAGGTTTGTGCTACCTGAAATTCGTGAGAGTAGAATAACGAAACTTTTTGACAGTCAGTTTAACAATGTAAGGATAAATCCTTGCTTTGTCAATCTATTAATTTCTAAATCTATTAGTTTTTATCTAAGAGGTTGTTTGAAAAGTTTTTAGAGGTCAAAAATTATGCTAAACGCCTCACCATGATACGGATCATGGCAATATAAATAAAAGTCTCCGATGTTTCAGGTAGTAATTCATAATCTCGAACCAA
>JAHHHH010000119.1 GCA_019359415.1 Iphinoe sp. HA4291-MV1
TCAAAACCCAAATTCTTGAATTTATTGACTACTTTAATCAAACAATGGCTAAACCTTTTCAGTGGACATATAAGGGTAAAGTTTTAGCTGTCTAATACTTGGTTTATTTACGCCGTGCTGTACTAGCCGTTGAACGGCAAACAGTAAACCTGTGACAATTACGCTAGAAAAAACTGTTGACAATGTGAAGAAATTTTTCATAAAGGTTGTTGTCGAGTATCAAATTAAATTGGTTATTGACCAGTTTTGATACTTTATAATAATAGGATATTACGGAAATCGATTTTCTCAATTTGTATTTTGAATGGCTTACAATGGTGATGCAGTACATATGATGATACAGTAGTGCTGGCATCCATTTATTCAAAGAGTACTTGTTAAGGTACCAACTGATTTCTGGAATGACAAACACTTATATTGTTGATTCTATTTAAAGAATGAAATTTTAGAAAATTGAGAGTCAAGCAGAAAACCTATGTCTGAAGTCAGGGTTCTTACTACATCTCGTACCTACGATATTATTTGCTTCGGAGACGAAGTTCCTGGTATTCTTACTCTAGTCTGTGCAGCACGAGAATACTACCGTCAGACGAATCAATATCCACGGACTTTGCTACTATTTAAAGGAAATTCTACATTAGGGATTGGGGGTCATTTAGTGCGCGGTGGGTTGTCTTATCTTGACCGCTCTGCAGTTCCTCTTACCATTCGTCAATCACGTAATTTGGACACTTTTGGTGATCCACCCGCAATCTACAAGGAATTTCTGCAACGAGCTGGAGTAGCGCTAATTGCTCTCGATCCAGTTAAGGCTGATGGTGCTTTACGAGATATGTTGCGAGAAGTGCGTGCAGATATTCTAGGCGATATTGAAATTAAGTCCGTTATCAAGGAAGGGCAGAAAATCACTGGTATTGAATTGACCAATAATGAAACCTATCTAGGCAAACAGTTTATTGACTCTACTGTGAATGCAGAATTAGCACAAGCTGCTGGAGTGAAAAAACTTAAGGGGTTTGAGACTTTTGGCTTACCTAACTCGGAACTAGCAGTGACTTTAGTATTTGTAACTCACGGGCTGAGTATTGAAAGACTCAAAAATGTCGAGTATCAATATCTCAAACGCTTCACCAAAATAGCAGATACTGAAGCTCAAAAATGGTTAAATGTTGCTGCAGGAGGAGATCCAGCAAGAGCAGACCAACTTAGGAAAGACTTGGTTGATTCTAAAGGCAATCTCAAAACGATGTTCGTAGGTAAAGATTACATCGACGTTCGTAGCAAAGCTCTCTCTATTGCCTACCACTCTTTTCGCGGTACTTCTTTATCTCTAGAGTCTAGTGGTACCATCCTTGACAACGGTAATGTAGCAATTCTATCTCAGGGAAGATTGTCTTGGAATGCACTTTTGTATAAAGTTAATGCTGACCAAGCAGAAACTTTAGCACGCGCCAAAGCCAAACCAACATCAGAAATGCTGCGTGAAATGCTGTTTGTGAGAAAATGGTTTGAAAGCATAGGCGCTAGTCAGGTAAAGCCTGCAGAAGAACTTTATATTCGTCATGCTGGCAATATCACAGGAGCGGTTGACCCCTTAAGTGGCTCAGAGATGCTAGCAGGCTGTGTCCCACAAAGTCAAGCTTTGGGAACGTTTGGTTATCATTTTGATATCCGTGGCGGTATCAATGGCTTAGATGCAAGAGCTGCTGGTAAAGGTTTTAACAATCTTGAATTTCTGAACCCGCCCCTGTTCAACATCGGTATCCAGCACGCTCTCATCAAAAATGTACCTAATTTGGCGGTCATTAGTCCAGGTTCTGGATTTGTTGGTTATGCTTCTTCTGCTGGGAGAATTGTAGAATTCAACTGTGGCGTAGGGCAAGGAGTCGGAATTGCAGCGGGAGTGGCGATACTCCCAGAGGGAGTCGCTCAAGGGCGTAACCTCGCCGACATTTCTAACACACAGGTACGAACCATCTTGGCACAAACAGGACGGCTATCTCAAGTCTATGGTACGGGCAATGTAGCACTAGCAGGTCAGCTAGGCGATTTTGAAAATCAAATGATTGCTTGAACTTGCTTGGGAATACATAGATTGACAAATAAAACTGAGTCATATGTCAGGCAACGTACTTGTTTAGACTCCTTGCAAAAGTATGATTAATGGATCTTTAGAACCGCAGATGTATGCACCCTCGACGTAGATAAATTATCTGTGTGCATCTACGTACCTCTTCCCTAGGGGACGCTGCGCGAATGGGGAATCGTCATTGCAACCACTTGACTTAGTTCGAGAGAGGTTAGGCAACCTTTCTATCTCGGTTGTTGTTAGCGACAGAATCGCTTGCTTAAGCGTCTCGATAGCGTGATTCTTTTGTAGAAGGAAAGACGCGACGGCTTCTAAGTTGAATTGTCGAGGAATAGGAATGATCGGAAGTATACCGTGAAGGACAAACAAGAACGCACTGACAGCGAGTCGCACTGAGATGTGGACAGTGAAGAGCAAATGGCTCCAATAAGTCTGTCCGCTATTGCCCAGATGTTGGGCAAACGGGTTCCTTATACTTGTGGAGTTCACTTCCAATTCCTTTTTGAGAGCTTCACTGCCAGCTAAAGAGCCAGCTACTTCCAGTATGCTGCAAACAGTGCAGTCAACGACTGAAGCTGCAAACTTTTCCAAACCCATGATAAAATCGATTTGACTTTCTTTTCCAGCCCTAATAATTGAATCACCTCATATAGGATTCCTATTTGATTTTTGAACTACACGTAGGTGGGCATTGCTTACTCAAACCCGGCGGATATGATGGGCATAATCTGGTAGGGAGTGCCCAACGCCCTTCTCCTAAGGGAGACGTCGGTGCAGCGCTGGTCTCACCAGATACCTCTGTCGGGAAACCCTCATCAAGTAATGGCTCCCCTACACCACGTCAGATTTTTCATAAATGATTTAGGATTCCTATATTTAGTAGAAAAGTATATAACCGACACATTACCAGTAACATCTGCCCATAGCAGGTAAACAAGCATCAAAATGGTTGTGTGTTACGCTCACAGACCTTTATTACTGGTTCTACCTCCCGCAGACGGAGGAGTTAGTTGTAATTGGTAAAGACGTAATTGGAGATTAATGGTAACCCAGGTGTACCTCTAAAGCACGGAAGTTAAGCGCGATGGCGCAGAGCAACCGCCAAGAGCGATCGCCAACTTTCCTGTCAATGGGTAAATCTTAGAGATTTATATAGTAGGGATGCATTAATCTGCGCCTCTGCTGATGGTGTAAATTGACTTCTATTAGTTAGTTGACAATTAACAACTTACTTGATTCTGAAGAAGTAAGAAAGCTATCAAATACCCTCCATTAGGAACTTTGAGTGTAATATTCATGTCTCTAAAAATACTCAAAAAAGTCTATTATTAGAATGCTGACAAAAAAAATATATCGAGGAATAAAATTATCTTTGATAATAGCTGCGTTGGCGATCGCGTCAGCAATGAATGCAACATATCATGCAGAGGAAACACCTCCACCCTTTTTTGAGGATGTCATCATCGGTAAAAAAGTTTCTCCAGATCCCTATATCGTTCGTGGTGTGAGTGGCGGTTCCATACCTGGGAGAGAAATTGCTGGGAGAAGAGAAACTCCTACAGGTTCGTGTACTGGATATTTTGATGAAGAACCAAACCATACCATTGAGCTAACAAATAAATTTGACTACCTAAAACTGCAAGTAGAAAGTCCTCAGGACACCACCCTCATTGTTAGTGGTCCTGGGGGTAGCTGGTGCAATGACGATTTTGACGGTAAGAATCCTGGCATGATTGGAGAATGGCTACCAGGAATATATGATGTATGGATTGGTTCGTACAGAAAAGATAGATATCTTCCTTACACCCTACGAATTACAGAAATTAAGTAGAGGGGCTGAGCAAAGAAAGAATGATGTGTAACGAATTAACACCAATCACTGTCGTTCATTCGCCATCATGCCCACACCTAAGAATAATCTTTTTCAGGAATCTTACCGGGAGTTGAAGTGTTGATGATAAGCAGGTTTGGTTTCAAACAAACTTTGTTGATAACTACAGCATTCAGTTCAATGAAATTTAAGAGCCAAGAGGTGTTTGGCAGCGTGTTTGTATATTTACATCAAGATACCTATAGTAAAACGAAGCAAAATTAAGTTAAATTTAATTAAGATTCTTAATGATGTTTCGGCTCGTGGGCGGCTATTGCTAACGACGAACTCATCATGTGTCATAACATTGGATAAAAAACGCAGTTATAAACATCTGTTTGAAGAGCTGCTATCTGTGGGCTACTGAATTTGTAGTATATGCATCTAGAGGCAAAATTAAGATGAAATTCTCCTGGAGAGTCCTCCTACTCTGGACATTGCCTGCTTTGGTTATTGGCTTTTTCTTCTGGCAAGGGGCATTTTCTGGTGCTCCGATGGACCCGAGTAGAAATACAGCTAGTACCCGCATGACCTATGGTCGCTTTTTAGAATACTTGGATGCTAATCGAGTAACCAATGTAGATTTATATGAAGGCGGTAGGACAGCAGTTGTGGAAGCAGTCGATCCAGAACTCGATAACCGCATACAACGGGTACGCGTGGATCTGCCAGCTAGCGCTCCTGAAGTGATTAGCAAGCTGAAAGAAAAAGGAGTGAGTTTTGACGCCCATCCTATGCGGAATGATGGAGCAATTTGGGGACTGCTGGGTAATCTCATTTTTCCTATTTTATTGATTACCGGGCTATTCTTCTTGTTCCGTCGTTCTAGCAACCTACCTGGTGGTCCAGGTCAAGCCATGAACTTCGGAAAATCAAGAGCTCGCTTTCAGATGGAGGCAAAAACCGGAGTGAAATTTGACGACGTTGCAGGTATTGAAGAAGCCAAAGAAGAACTGCAAGAAGTCGTAACCTTCCTGAAACAACCAGAAAAATTCACTGCTGTGGGTGCACGCATTCCTAAAGGAGTGCTGTTAGTCGGACCTCCAGGAACAGGTAAGACACTCTTAGCAAAAGCGATCGCTGGTGAAGCAGGTGTACCGTTCTTTAGCATTTCCGGTTCAGAGTTTGTGGAAATGTTCGTGGGTGTGGGTGCATCTCGTGTGCGCGATTTATTTAAAAAAGCAAAAGATAACGCCCCTTGCATCATCTTTATTGATGAAATTGATGCCGTAGGACGCCAAAGAGGTGCAGGTATCGGTGGTGGAAACGATGAGCGGGAACAAACCCTCAACCAATTGCTCACCGAAATGGACGGTTTTGAAGGTAACACTGGTATTATTATCATTGCTGCCACTAACCGTCCTGATGTCTTGGATGCAGCATTATTACGTCCTGGACGGTTTGATAGGCAAATCATTGTCGATGCACCTGACGTCAAAGGACGTTTGGAAATTTTAAAAGTCCACGCTCGTAACAAGAAATTAGACCCGAGCGTTTCTTTGGAAACAATTTCCCGTCGTACACCAGGTTTTACAGGTGCAGACTTAGCAAACTTACTCAATGAAGCTGCCATTCTCACAGCCAGACGGCGTAAAGACGCCATCGCTAATACAGAAATAGATGATGCAGTGGATCGGGTTGTTGCTGGTATGGAAGGTACGCCTCTGGTTGATAGCAAGAGCAAGCGTTTGATTGCTTACCACGAAGTGGGACACGCTATAGCAGGTACATTACTCAAAGACCACGACCCAGTGCAAAAAGTTACCTTGGTTCCACGGGGACAGGCACAAGGGTTAACTTGGTTTACTCCTAATGAGGAGCAAGGGTTAATAACTCGCTCTCAACTCAAAGCTAGAATTACTGGTGCTTTAGGCGGTCGTGCTGCAGAAGACGTGATTTTTGGTTCTGCAGAAGTCACGACTGGTGCTGGAAATGACTTGCAGCAGGTCAGTAGCATGGCACGGCAAATGGTGACAAGGTTTGGGATGTCTGATTTAGGACCGATATCCTTGGAAAGCCAGACAGGAGAAGTTTTCTTGGGTCGTGACTGGATGACCCGCTCTGAATATTCAGAGGCGATCGCATCTCGTGTTGATGCCCAAGTTCGCGTAATTGTCGAAGAATGCTACAAGACAGCAAAGCGGTTCGTACTAGAAAATCGCGCCGTCATGGATCGGTTAGTGGATTTGCTAATTGAAAAAGAAACCATCGACGGTGAAGAATTCCGTCAAATTGTGGCTGAGTACACTAGCGTACCTGAAAAGCCACAGTATATGCCCAGTTTCTAATCTGAAATTAGGTAGGGTATAGCTTTCTTTATAGCATGGGATGGTTAGTGCCATCCCTATTAATGTATTTGGTCGTAGCTTTTTTGCCGTCGCATTCAATCTCGAAAAGACTAAACAAAAACCGATGCAACGCCCTATGTACCATATGAACCCCACGAGTTTGTTCTCCGATAGAGCAATAAATTATGCTCTGTATCGACCGAGTTACCCAGCAGAGGCAATTACTACCATCCTAGAAGGTCTTTACCATCCATCACAGCTAATTGCAGCAGATATTGGAGCCGGGACAGGTATCGCTTCGCGGTTGTTAGGCGATCGCGGAATAAAAGTCATTGCTATTGAGCCAAATGCGGAAATGAGACTGGCAGCAACTGGGCACCCAATGGTAGAATTCCACTCTACGACAGCAGAAGTGACAGGTCTAAGTAATGCATCGGTTGACTTAGTGACTTGTTTTCAATCTTTCCATTGGTTTAATCCAACTCCCTCGCTATTAGAGTTTCGCCGCATCTTAAAGTCATCTGGACGGCTTGCACTCGTTTGGGGTATCTGGAATGAGGACGACCCATTTACTAAAGAACTTGAGCGCTTAGTCTTCCAAGCGTCAAACAATATTCCTGGATTACCAACTCGTGAGTCGATGGTCAGTCCACTTTTGGAGAGTCCCTACTTTCAGAAAGTCCGCCAAATTACTTTTCCGTATCAGCAATGGTTAGAGTTGCCAGGATTAATTGGTCTTGTCCAAAGCCAAGGGTTTGTCCCACTATCAGAGGGTGAACAACTTAAGCTCGTTGCCCAATTGCAAAAGCTACACTCCCAGGCGGCTTCTGGTAGCGGCAAAGTTTGTGTGCTCTACCGTACCGATATTTACCTTGCTGAACCAACAGTGTAAGAGTAATGTTATAGAGCTTACCACCAGTGGCAAGGTTTTTTCCTACTTAGAAGAATCTCCAGCAATAAATTTAATTTTAGAAACGCCACCAAGTCTTTTGCACGTAACTGAGAATAGCCATAGCAAATGCGCCAAGGAGCAACAGCCAAATCACTCCTCCTGGAAGAAAAGTGAGAATACCGAAACCTCTTAGTACCCAAAGGGCGATCGCAATACCGAGAAAAACTCCGAAAGCCTGATTTAATGTGCGATTTAATTTAGAGGAACTCATCTCAATCGTTTCTCTTTTCTATTATTTTAACAAGTATTTATGGTAAAAATTTTATATTAGTAATAAACATAACATACAATTTTGTGAAGTTTTGGTGATCATGACTAGAGCAGAACTGTTTGCGAAAAATTAGATCGTACTGGAACTAGAATTAATGAGTTGGACTCAATATCAACTTAGATATTCACCAGCTTAAATTTCTTTAATTGATGTGTTGAGGAGTGATTGAAAAAACTATGTCTGCGTCCTTTATCTCAGACTCGGTTCCCACAAATTCAAATATGCCTTGGACTCAAGATAAACAAAGATTGCTGATACAGGGCGAAATTCTAGTACAAACGCGATCGCACACGGCTTGGGGTGGTGCTGTCACCGCCTGGATGTATTTGCCAGACGTGCGATCGCACGTCTGGCAACAGATAACAGATTACCCGCGTTGGGTACAATATTTTCCCGATGTGACCGCAAGCGAGGTCATACAACGTGGTGGCGTCAAATGTCTGTATCAAAAAGCACAAAAAATCTTTTTCTTTTTCACTGCTCAAGTAGAAATTTACCTTGATGTTGTGGAAGAGCTTGGACAGCACATACAATTTCGGCTTCAAAAAGGAAGTTTTCACGATTTTATGGCAAATTTAGAGCTAAAAGATTGTGGTAATGGAACTTTGCTAAGCTATACTGTGCAAGCTACCCCTACTATTCCCATACCATCAATTTTCATTCAACAAGCAATGAACTTTGAATTGCCTGCGAATATGCGTAAAATGCGACAAGTTCTTTGTAAGGGTCAGTAAAAGTCATGTCACAGGCAAAAGAAATTTTGGACTTTTGGTTTGGCAGTCCCAATGAACCAGATTACGGCAAACCAAAGTCTTTCTGGTTTAGTAAAAAACCAGAGTTTGACGAAGAACTGCAAATCCGGTTTCTAACAGATTACCAAAAGGCGGCAGCAGGATACCTAGACGACTGGATGAATTCTCCTGACAATTGTCTAGCATTGATCTTACTGCTGGATCAGTTTCCCCGAAATGTGTTTCGCGATACTCCCGAAGCCTTTGCTACCGACTGGGAAGCACTCTCAACAGCTCAGCATGCTGTTGCACAAGGATATGATCAGAAGTTGCTACCCGTACAACGCTGGTTTGTTTACTTGCCTTTTGAACATAGCGAAAACCTGGAGCATCAGCGTCAAGCAGTACGACTTTTTCAGCAACTGAGCGATGACCTTGATAGTGTGAGTACCATTGATTATGCAATGCGCCATATGCAAGTCATACAGCGTTTTGGGCGCTTTCCTAATCGCAATGAGATTTTGGGAAGAGTCTCAACAGCAGAAGAAAAAGAGTTTTTGAAGCAGAAAAGCTCGTCATTTTAAGCTTATCAGTGCTGAGTCGGTGCAGTTGTGAGTTCCGATAAATGACTTCTAAGTCACTTTTTCCAAATTGCCTTTATCTTACAGACCCCTTCTGGTGCGAGACGCACTCGCGTTCGGGGTAGGGAACAGCTCATGTGGGAACTCTTAACAGTTATAAAAAATGCGCGTTGTGGGTAGGGCGCCCACTTTAAAAAAGATGTTTTTCGAGACGCAAAGCTCGTGAAAAACGGCGTCCTTCTCCCAAAGGGAGACGCCAAGGGCGATGTCACAATCCCATTCTTTTAAGGGTGGGTTAAGAGTTAAGAGTTAAGAGTTCCCTGTTGCCTCTGAACTACACTCGGAACTCACAACTGGGCACACCATAATCTACACAGAACTTATTTCTAAGAGTCAACGGTACTTAAGGCTGTCATGGAGAGTTAATATCAAAAGTTTTTCTTAAAGAGATCAGACACAACAGATAGTAAACTCAAAAATTGCTAAAAGCCTTAAGACAAACCACATCAAACTGCATATTTTGACCTTGGTAGTTCATAATTCTCACCAGAAAAACACTGATATTCTGATAAATCTAATGAACTCTCAGAAATGCCAGACTCGCTACCGAACCATACTTCATCCAGGTCGCGTTCAGTAAATATATAGCCAAGAGTAGCAGCAAAATTAACAATCTTGGTTTTATCCCAATCCCAAATACCGAATAAGCCTCTAACACAGCATTTATTATAATACTGCTCATAAATGACTTGATCCGACATCAAAACTTCATAAAAAGTATTCACCTGTTCTAGCGACATAGATTCACCTTTCCAATTGTCGTTATTTATATTGTAACAAAAGTTACATTTAATAACCAAGCACTTCTGGTTTGAATAATCTTTAATTCAACAGTTGTGAGTCGTCATACGGAGAAATTTTGAAGATGTTCACTAAAATATATTGTTTCTTCTCATCTCAGTACTGACATCTATCAAATAGTTATCTTAAGTACGATCTGAAGGCAAAAAGATGAAGGATGAAGTATAAGATTTTCCATTCTTGGTTATATGCTTTATCCTTCATCTTTCATCCTCTATTGGTCATTTTTGAGGCAGTACAAAGCTGTACTTCATCCCTAAAAAGCCAGCCTTGAGTTCCATCAGGCAGTTTAACTTCTACAAAGTCACCGCGCACCTGAACAAATAAGACCTTGTCGCCTAGGTTCAGTTGTTTCATAGCGCCAACCTCTGTTTGAGGTTCAGGGCGTAATTTTGCCAAAAATCTGCCTCCAGGTGGGGAAACAACACGACATAGTTGTGGTAGCTGTGAAATAAAATTCTGTTGTGCATGACTTCCACTCATATTGTTAGGATTCAAAAAGGTAAAGCCCCCAACAGCACTGATACAAGCTGCCACACTCATCCCAAGTAATTTTGGTACTTTGATCGGTGAAGGTGATAATACTGACGAACTAGTCAACAAAACTTCTAGTGAATTTTCCTCAGTCTTCCTGACTTTTGGTATCCGCATTGTCTCAGCAACAGGTTGTTGCTGTGCGATCGGAACAATTGAGTATTCTATAGGTACGTATCCACTGGGATACTCCTTGCAAGCAATGGCACTTACCTTAAAATTTTGTTGCCCCAAGCGTATACTGCTACCAACAGCAAGAGGCATTTCACCTGCTAAAAGCAATTGTCCATCAACGATAGGAGGATTCCTCTGGCGCAGATTCCGCAAATAAAATCTCTGCTTTTGCTGATGAAAGAAGATTTCAATATGTAAAGCAGACACTGTTGGATCTGGTAAAACAATGTCGCATACTTGGGGATCACGACCGATACGGACTCCTCGACTGGGGTTTTTACTTTGTTGCTTTTCCAGAATTTTGCGATTTTTGACCTGTCCGTTTTCCTCCCACTCTAAAGAGAGTTCATGAAGGATGTTTGTGATAGCAGAAGCTGCAACTATCGGTGATTCATCTGGGTTTACCACTAATTCCTGTAGCGCTAGCAATACCTCAGTCACTGTCTGGTAACGGTCTTTGAAGTGATAGCGCGTCATCTTAGTGAGGACAGCAGCTAACCCCGAACTGACAATTGCTAAATGTTGCCACAGTGTTTCTCCTGTATTCGGATCATCTTGAAGTTCGTGTGGATACACACCTGTCAGCCCTTGAATACCCATCATCCCCAGCGCATAAATATCACTACTAGGACGTGGTAAACGTCTGATTTGCTCGGAGGGCATGTATCCCCGAGTTCCGGTGATGAGAGTGATGTGGTTTCGTCCTGTCCCAACAGCTGTTTGGCTTCGCAGTTGCTTAATAGCTCCAAAGTCTATCAGAACTAATTTGTTGTCTGAGGCACGTCTGATAATGTTGTCAGGTTTAATATCGCGATGAATAACCCCATGGCTGTGGACAAATTCTAAAACACCTAGTACCTCAATCAGCATTTCCAGAATATGGCGTTCCGTCCATCTTTTTCCTGGAGGAAGTTCCATACTCAGTGGATGTCCACAAATAAATTCTTGTACCAAGTAAAATTCCTGATTCTCTTCAAAATAAGCCAAAAGCCTTGGTATTTGGTCGTGGTTGCCCAACTGTTGCAAAGTTTCAGCTTCTTTTCGAAAAAGCCTTCTGGCAGTTTCCAAAATGTCAGGGTCGGTACTAGAAGTTTTGAGATGTTTGAGGACGCATTTAGGGTTTCCAGGGAGGTGAATGTCCTCAACAATATAAGTTTGCCCAAAACCCCCCTCACCCAATACTTCAAGGACTTTGTAATGTCCTGCTAGTAACTGACCAATCATGTTGTAATGGTGATTTTAAAAAATGACTGCAATACTTCCCCATTTATCTACCTAAAGAAAAGATGAAAATAAAGATGAAGTGTCAAGAATGTAGAACAAAAGTTTTATACTTTATCCTTTACTCTTTTCTCTTTTCTCTTCAGTTCATACTTCATACTTTTCTATCCTTTGAGAACGTTTTCTGCAAATGAAAAGCAGCTTCAAGGGTAGATATACACTTTATCATTCTTTTCATGATTCTCTCTGTCTCTAACATATTTTGCTAAGAAATGAGGTAGAGAAAGGGTGATTAATCCTATTGTATTTATCACATAATGTTGAAGAAAAATCTTTTTTACTTTCATTAGGTAGAGATAAATAAAATGATCCTGGTACATCAACAAATAACAAATTTTATAGACTAATGTTGCCAGTTTGGCACAGTTCACAAAAGCTTATAATTTTATATAATTCCTAATAATGTACTTGTTTTGTCAAAATTATGGCAATTTGAATTCAATACATATATTATGCTTATTTTTACAAAAAAACTCTTTATTAAAGTTATTAAAAATTGGGTATTATATTGGTATTCCTTTTTATAAAAGACTAATGATAACTAGAAAATATGCGGAAATACTAATATTTTTGTTTACTAAGTTAATATATAGCAATCCGATTTGATTTGTGTTGGCATAGCCTGCGCTTTGCGCATAAATCGCACATGTTCAGATTCCCGACTTCTTTAAGAAGTCGGGAATCTTGTTGTTCACAAATGATTTAGGATTGCTATGTACATCCAACTACAGATTAAGCGCATCAATCAGTCCATAGCCCCATTTGTTATCAAAAGTCCCTGCTGGTTTTCCTGGTATAGAACTGTTTTTACGTAGTAGGTCTTTAATAGCAGCGGGGTCGAGGTTGGGATCACGCTGCAATAGCAGTGCTACCAAGCCAGTGACGAAGGGTGTTGCCATGCTCGTACCAGCTAACGTTACGAACTTGGAATTAATGATCATTGAGCGATCAAAATTGGCATTAGAGGAAAGAGCGGAAACAATCATAGCTCCTGGTGCTGCAACATCCGGTTTTTGAGCATTATTCCGCAGAGGTCCTTCACTGCTGAAATCAGAAATTGTATTCAAAGGAAAGCCAATTTCTTCCTCTTTGTTGTCTATGTCAGTATACTTTGTTTTGGTTGTATAAGCAGCAACTGTAATTACGCTGCTGGCACATGCAGGTGAACCAATTTTCACTGAATCAGCTACACTCTTACCTGTGAATAACACTGTTCCGTCTAATGTCCACACATCCAACCGCACATCTTTGGACGAAGTGTTTTTGAACCGCAACTGCCAAATTCCACCTTGTACAGGCATACTAAAATTGCCCTTCCCTGTACCACGAATTTGTACTAAAACATTATAGTCGCCATTAGCTGGATCGCGTCCTGGTGTTGCGACTTGCACCCGTGCATCTTGCAAAGTGTATTCCTTTGTATAATTGCCATCAGGAATGACGCTTTGGAAGGGGGTGACGAAACCGTTGGGACTACGCAAGGACACTTGCAATTGACCTGCACTAGAGTACCAACCGTTTAACAATGCTATGCCCGTTTGATTTAATGGTACGTTGAAGCGCATTGTATGAGTTTTACCTGCGGGAACAATTGCTTGACCGTGAATGTTATCGTTGCCCTCATTGCCTGCGGCGCAGCAAACTATACGTCCAGGACCAGTTTCAGAGTTAATGATTTTTGATAGCGAGTCGCTTCCGTCGTGAGGGTCAAAGTGTCCGCCCAAGCTCATATTAACGACTACTGGACGTCCCAATTCTCGGGCAACTCTGAAGATGTAGCGGACGCCATCGGCAATGTGACCTTCATCCAAGTCACTTCTGACGATGATCAATTCTGCCTCTGGTGCAATACCACCATAGGTAGCATCGACACCAGCAGCAATTCCAGCAACGTGAGTCCCATGACCATTTGTATCTTGGGAAACTGTGAGTAGTGAGTCAGTGAATTCTGCCCCATATTTACCCTCCCCCACTCCAGGACCAGAAAGTGTTTGGTCCCAAATGCGTAAAATGCGTCCTGCAAAGGCAGGGTGTTTCGGGTCAATACCGCTGTCGATAATACCGATAATCACTCCCTTACCAGTAAGGTTGCTATTTTTCTTGGTAAACTCCGGTATGTGTACTGCAGTCTTAGCAACGTCCATCCGCAATTCAAGTTTGCGTGATGGCTTGATACGTTGAATGGCAGGCTCATCAGATAAGGCATCTAAACTTTGTATGGGTAAGAACGCCGTCCGGACATGTCCTGTATTTTGGTTGACTTCGATACCATATTGTGACAAGTGGCTCAAGTCTGCATTTTCATCGCAGTAGATAAAAACTATACTACGGGTTGGCTTGAGATTGTTTTTGGGGGGAACTATACTCAACATTCGTATCTGTGGAGTTAAAGCTTCCTGTCCTTCCCGTTGATAATCTTCAAATGCTAGTAGCAGTCCTGGAGATAGTTTTTGGTGTCTCATTTGACCTCTATTGAAGTTGAATTTCTGCAACATCTTAGCAAGATAGGTTGAAGAATTACGAATCATGAATTGTGAATAATCTTAGATTTCCCTAGTGTTGGGACGATAAATATGGCAGTTACCAATTGGGTAAAATATAGGTTTTTGTCAGGGAACAACAATGTTGTACCCCTACAATGTGTTGCATCCAAACGAGAACCGCCATAAAACTGATGCATTCTCTTAAAATCCCGATGACAGAGAATTATCCTCTTCCTATTTCCCAAACTCAGGATTTCTCATTGCAAATCTAAGACATTTCATTTCTTCATTCATAATTCATGATTTAATAATTCTTCAGTGACTCTAACTAAATACAGAAGTAGGATGAATTTTTTCGGAAGAACTTAAGAGTTTTTCCCGTCTACTCTCTACAATCTACCTATTGAGTACCTATTGAGTTTAGTTATCGTACTTGAGTACAACTTCATCTCAACAGGTACTTATGCATAAGTTAAAAGAGATGTTTTTGCGAAGTACCCCACAGGAGTTCGCTTGCTTCAAAACTGTGCTGTGACTCTAGTCAGGTTCTTTCCCATATCAAGTCTGGAAACAGACTGGCATGAAGTCCCTTTGAGTTCTATCAAAGGAGCGATCGCAACACGTCGTACTGTCTTATCGATACCATCCCCACGGAGAATATTGTGGGCGCGTGATTGAACGAGTTGCTGTACTATTGGACAACTGAGGGCTGGAGAAAGCGGCACTAACGCTGAGAGTATTTCTGGGTTTAACTTATCCAATTGTGGTCTCAGTGTCTGGTTTAAATCCGGCACGTTATCAAAAGATTGAACACCTTCCCTTTGCCAAGTCTGAAAATTATTCACCTGGATGAGCTTTCCGGCAAATATTTGCCATTGAAAAAAGACTACCACTACATCAGGATCAAGACCATAGGAGGGTGCTTGCTGCCGAAGCTGTTCTAGTAACTCTTGTTCGCGCTCTGGAACTTCAACAGGGCTGTTCTGATTCCATTTCCAGCGAGCAATATCGTTCTGGATGATTAATCGCTGCTGTATCAGTTGCAGTAATCTGTCTATCTGTGGCTGGTAACGTGTTGCTAGAGAATCTTTACTTAATCCTAATTGCTTTCTTGGAGAATTCTGTAAGGACTGTCCAAAACTTGGGATAGTAGTTGAGAGCAGCCCAAAGAGCATGATAGTTGTTTGCAATAATAGAAGCTTCTTAGGAAAATTGAAACTCATTGTTAGAAACACAAGAATTTTGTAGATTATTGGACTTTGGCAAAATTTTACCTCTAGTCCTCCTACGTTTGATGGTCAGTGAACTACCCCGCCGCATCGGCGGACTCTTGAATTCCGCCGAACTGCGTTAAAAAATCGGGGGAATTTTTAGATTTCTCTAAATTCCCCCGATGTTCTACAAATGTAACCAAATAAATATACCTTTTAGCGCACCCTCCATTGCTGTAAAAAGTGCTTTCTCTGACATGCTCAACCATGACTACTTTTATAAAACAAGCGCTAACCAGGATTAATATCTCAGTATTCTGCTTTTTGATGTTGTGGCTGCTACATTTATGTTCCATCCAAAATCAAACATGTAAAAACGGAACTATACCCTAGATGTAGGCTTAAGAAACAACCAAGCCACAAAGAAGGCTACAGCGGTAAATAGTTGGGTTAGATCCGAAGCAGACAGATAACCATCGGAAAACGAAGCAATACTGCGATCGGTTATACCAAAGATCCACGACGAGAGACCAAACATCCAAATTCCATTCTTAAGACTTCCTGCAAATTGGTTAGAGTCTGATGGTTGTCGATGATTCATGATTTTCTCCGTTGGTGAAGAATCTGATAGTTAGAGGGTGTACCAGCGGCGGATACTCACCACTAGCAAATTCCAGGTGTTATTGTTCCCGTACTTGAAAGCTTTTTTGACTTTGGCTCCTAGACCTAGAGTTTAAATTTATTTATTCTATTAAAAAATATTTAATATACTTGACATAACTACCAAAAGATACATATAGCTGATATTTTTGAATTTTATCTTGATGTACTTTTTGTCAAGAACCTCTAGTAGTCTGTCAGGGTTGAAATGAGGGATAGAGTCGTTTAAGCTTAATACGTGCATCTTCAGTTGTAAAGCGCCAATCGATTGTTCGCGATTGAGTGTTTCTGCGTTGCTCCCAAGCGATCGTT
>JAHHHH010000120.1 GCA_019359415.1 Iphinoe sp. HA4291-MV1
TGGTTCGAGATTATGAATTACTACCTGAAACATCGGAGACTTTTATTTATATTGCCATGATCCGTATCATGGTGAGGCGTTTAGCATAATTTTTGACCTCTAAAAACTTTTCAAACAACCTCTAACAATACCCCAATATAAAATAAATTTTCTGCATTATCTTTTCCCTTTTTGCTTCTCATTAAACGTTGATGTTCTAAAAAAGAGGCAGACTGTGTAAAAAATACTGAAAAAGCACCCATCACTGCATCTTCTACCTTATATTTTGTATTGTTTCCTGGCTTTCTTTCATCAGGTAAGTCATGTAATGATGACCGTAAGAATTGCATTAATTCAGGAATTTCTAGGGTCGCTCTCTTTGGAATCATCTTGGACTAATTTGACACGCTCGCGGATTTTTAACAAAGCCGATTTTACCTCATCTGACAACAAATATAAATTTTTATTTCCCTTCAATTCCTCAATAAAAAGCTGAACTGTCTGACTGGATTTCCCTCATTCAAAATCAGGTAATCCCTCAGTATTGTTGAGTATTTATACTTATTTTTTTGAACTAATTGTTTTTTAGCGATCGCCTCTCCCGGAAAGAATAGTTCTTTTGTACTATATTTTAAGTTTCAAAATGGGGGTTAATACTCTATTTATTTCAAAATGAGAACTGCTGTAGATGAACTTTGTACCCTGTCCAGTTGGTAGTGCGCTTGGTACTATTACGCGCTTCTACGTCGTAGGGTGAGCGAATTCGTAGTGCCGAAGGCGGCCCATCTTTTTCATTGCGTAACTGAATTTGTTCTGTTGGTGCATAGTATTGCTGTAACCAAACTTGACGCAAGACGGATACTGCTGGCAGTTGTCGCAGTTCAATGGGTGCTGTTTGGGAGTAAATGGCATCAAGTAAGTGAAAACCATCAGATCCAATTGTCACCGCCAAAGCTTCCCGTTCTGTAGCCGTTCTAGGCAGCCGGGAATCTTCAAAGCGTTTGCTATAGCGGTCATACCACTCGACAGGAGCCCAGAGACGTCGGCTGAAACCCGCATTCTTGCGTTACTTGACAAAGTTTTCGGTCTACTGACTCTAGGAAAGTGGAGCTAAGTGCATAAGTTGATTTTGCTGACATCTATTAGAAATACAGAAAGGTTAGCTCACATATATTGAACTTCCTTTCAGCGAACACGTAGAGCATAACGTACACAATCAAATTTGTGTCAATGCGTAAGTTCTAAGGTAGAAGATTATTCTTTAACCTCCATGACTATCGATTCTATGCTTGATATTCTTAATCGCAAGCTGGTTCAAATCCAAGATGACCCTCTTAGTCCCACAGAAATTCTGGTTCTACAAGGCATCTGGCAGGATAAAACCTATGAAGAAATTGCCAAAGAGGAAAGATATAGCAGCGGCTACGTTACCAATGTTGTCGCTCCACAATTGTACCAAAAGCTGGGTCAGGTCTTCGGCAGGCGTATTACTAAGAAAAACTGTCGGGCAGTGCTGGAATCCCAGGTAGCAGCACAAGTTGCACTAGAGGCGAAGCCACCTAGGCAAAATCCTTCAGAGTTTTACCCCGACGTCAACGAGGATACATCTCCTCACTACCCCGATGGTTCAGTCCCTCTTAACTCCCCTTTTTATATCGAACGTTCTACCATTGAGGCATCGGTTTATACTGAAATTCAGAAACCAGGAGCCTTAGTGCGGATTAAAGCTCCGAGGGAAATGGGCAAAACTTCACTCTTGCTGAGGGCTTTGGATTATGCCAATCACTTAGGCTATTATACAGTTAGCTTGAATCTGGAGCAAATTGACCTGACATTTCTGAGCGATGTGAATCAATTTTTGCGTTGGCTGTGTGCCAGCGTTAGCCACAAGCTTCAGATAGAACCGAAACTAGACGACTATTGGAATAAAGATCTCGGCAACAAACAGAGCTGTACTTTCTACTTTCGAAACTATCTACTCAAGCAAATTGACGCTCCCCTCGTTTTAGCTTTAGATGAGGTGAACCAGATTTTTGAGCATCCTGAAGTAGCAAAGAATTTTTTACCATTGTTGCGTTCGTGGTATGAAGAAGCTAAAAGACAGCCCATCTGGCAGAAGCTACGCCTAATTGTGGTGCACTCAACGGAAATTTATGTTCCTCTCCAACTTCAGCAGTCCCCTTTCAATGTTGGGCTACCGATTCAGTTAACCGACTTTAGTTTAGAGCAGGTGTGCCAGTTAGCCCAACGCTATGGTCTTAAGTGGACAGATGGCTCAGAAGCAAAGCAACTGATGGCAATGATTGGGGGACATCCTGGACTGGTACACACAGCACTCTATCACCTCGGTCGTGAAGAGATAACTCTAGCACAACTTCTAGAAACTGCACACACATCCACTGGCATTTATGCTCATCACTTGCAGCGTCATTGGGTAACTTTGCAAGAACAGCCGAAATTAGCAAGCGCTCTTCACACTGTTATAAGTGCTACTGAACCTGTGAAATTAGAACCCATTATAGCTTACAAGTTAAGCAGTATGGGGCTGATTAAGTTGGATAACAATAAAGCAACGCCAAGTCGTCAGCTGTATCAATGGTATTTTGAAAATCAGCGATGGGAAAATCAAGAATAGTGAATATATGTGTTCATGAATACAAAGTGCAAATTTCTTTGTATTCATGAAGTCATTTATTCTCATACACCTCTAGCAAAACTTTTTAAACACGTAATCAAATATTTGTCAATGCGTAAGCTCTAAAAAATTACATGGATAAACCTTAGATTTTTGTATGAAAAAACATATATATTTAAAAATAAAAATGCTGTATATTTTAATGACATGTTATGAATGCGTAAGTCTTAATATATGCAATTCTGTAAAGTATCGCTTGCGTTGAGCTTTAGTTGTCATAACTACGACATCAAACTGGTTCATTTTCGTTGAGTTGTGTTGTAATTTTTAAGGAATGTATAAGTTATGAATCCTCCATCTAACACGCCGAATGTTCTCATTCCCAATAAAAGGTTCTCCCAACTTATTGCCAAGTCATGGTTGGATGGCAAGAAACTTTCCATTGATAAAAATTTTCTTGTTCAAGAAGGTATCTTTTTGGAAGAGGAAATAAAATTCTTTGAGGTTGAGGTGGGAGATTTATCGTTTCCGGGAGAGGTAGGTTTATTGGATATAAGGCAGATGAAAATTTATATATCATCGTCTCTGGAACGACCTTCTCAAGCAACAGATGAATTATTGCAGCAATGGGTTAATGAAGATACAAACTCTCCTCCTTGGATTCTAAAAGATGAAAACAACGAAGTCATAATTCAACCTCTTCTGAGGAGATTATTGGTGTTTGGTGAATAACTAGGAAAAGAATTCTAACGCTGAAAATTTGTTGGAATTATTACCACATAAGCTGATTCATTTTCATTGAGTTTAGTTCTGTTCTAGCTTAAAGAAGGAAGTATAAAATATATGGCTTTCAACATTCTCTATCCTAGTAAAAAACTCTCACAACTTATCGCTAAGTCTTGGTTAGATAGGCAAGAGCTTTCTATTGATAAACAATTTCTCCTTGACAATGGTCTTATCTCTAGAATTGATGCTGAGTATGTTCAGGAGATTGTGATGGATAAAAATCCAGAGGGACCTCTTCCATATGTTGGTGAAATAACTATCTCAGAAGAAGGAGAAGGAAAGTTACGGATACGTATACCATATCCTAACCGCCCTCCTGAATTGACAGATGAAGAGTTAGAAAGGTGGGTTAATGACGACAATCCTGACAATATTAAACCAACTAACATTTATATTCCATATAGTACCTCTTGAGATAGGTGTAGTAATACTCTTAAGATGCACATTTTAGAACCCTTCTACAGCAGGGCTTTCATCAAAGCTAATCAAAATGTGCTTCTTTCATTTGTTGCGAGGGGTTTAATACTTTTGAATGCGTGAATGTATGACTTCCCCCTCGTGGGGTGCTCACATCTTGCACCTGAAAAGTGGTAAGTAGAATTAGGTTGCTCATGAGCATACTACTGGTAGTGCGAGCAAGTCGATTTGAGTAAGTCTTGTTCTACATTCTCTTAGATTAGTTTGATTTTATGCAAGCAAGGAGAGATAATTGCATTTAGTTGATTGATAGCTCCATAAAACGCGGAACATGAGTTCATAAGATGAAGAAAAAGGAAGCACAGGAATTTAAAATATAAAGTTTTTTTATTAAAGTATGCTAAAGCAGCCGAAGTTTAAACACAGTATCCGCGTTGAGATAGTAGAACAAAAAGGTGTATTTCTCCTATCCGAAAGGAATTCTTTCTTACTTAGCGGTCGTATCTATCAACTATTAACTCCTTTAATTGATAGTCACCATACCACCGACGAAATAGTTGACTTGATGGCAGAAAAAGTATCTGCTGCTGAGGTTTACTATGCTCTGATGCAGATGGAACAAAAGGGCTATATAGTCGAAAACGATAGCTCCATACCATCTACATTAGCGTTCTTCTGCGATACTTTGAACATCGATTCTCGTGAAGCTTATCAGCGATTGCAAGCAATTAAAGTTGCAGTAAAGGCTTTCGGTTCTATCCCCACATCAAAATTCATTGCTATTCTTAAATCTCTGCACATCCAAGTTGCAGAGGAAGGAAATGAAGGAGATATAGAGGTCGTGTTGACCGATGATTATCTCCAAGAAGGCTTAGAAACCGTCAATGAAAAAGCCTTGCACTTCTCACGTCCTTGGATGCTGGTCAAACCTGTAGGAACAATTGTTTGGATAGGACCCATATTTATTCCGGGAAAAACAGGTTGTTGGCAGTGCCTAGCTCAGCGCTTGCAAAATAACAGACCTGTGGAAAAGTTTATCCAAAGACAAAAAAATATTTCAACATCTTTAACCCCCCCTCTCGATCCGCTTCCTTCTAGTCAGCAAATAGCCTTGGCAATGGCAGCCAATGAAATTTTGAAATGGATTGTACAGGGAGAGAATAAACGTTTAGAAGGAATGTTAGTTACTCATGATACTCTCTATTTGGAAACACAAAACCATATTTTGGTTAAGCGCCCTCAGTGTCCTAGCTGCGGAGAAATAATCAATAGATTCAATGGAAAACTCATACCCATTATTTTAGGAAGCCGAAAAAAAACTTTCACGACAGATGGAGGACACCGTTGTTTCTCACCAGAAGAAACTTTAAACAAATATCAACATCACATTAGTCCTATTACAGGAGTTGTCCGACAACTCGTGAAGGTGAGCCAAGGATCGAATGACTTGAACAATACTTATATTGCTAAGCATCATTGCGCTTCAATGTTCGATGATTTCGACTCCTTGCGCCAAAATACTGGAGGTAGAAGTGCAGGTAAAGGTAAAACAGATCAGCAAGCTAAAGCAAGCAGTTTTTGCGAAGCAATAGAAAGATATTCTGGAGTCTTTCAAGGCGACGAGATTAGCTACAAAAGCAGTTACGAAAAAATGGGTGATAAGGCAATTCACCCTAATACTTGTATGAATTTCAGTCAAGCACAATACCAAAACCGCCACGAATGGAATGCTAAATGTTCTGGGTGGTTTCAAAAGGTTCCAGAACCCTTTGATGAGGAAAGAGAAATTGACTGGACACCAGTTTGGTCTCTAACCTATGAAGAATTTAAGTATTTGCCAACAGCTTATTGCTATTATGGCTATCCTAATCTTGAAAAACCTGATTGTTGGGCTGACTCCAACGGCTGTGCTGCTGGCAATACTTTGGAAGAAGCAATTCTGCAAGGGTTTATGGAATTGGTCGAACGGGACTGTGTCGCCTTGTGGTGGTATAACCGCCTCAAGAAACCAAGGGTGGATTTAGAGAGTTTCGACGAGCCTTATTTCCAAAACCTAAAGGAATATTACCAAACAATGCATCGTGAACTTTGGGTTTTGGATATCACCAACGATTTGCATATTCCTGCTTTTGCCGCTATTAGTAGGAGAATTGATAAAGACGTAGAAGACATCATCCTAGGCTACGGTGCCCATTTTGACCCGAAGATTGCTATTCAAAGAGCACTCACTGAACTCAATCAGATACTTCCTGCAGTTTTATCAGCATCAGCTGATGGAAACACTCAATACCCTCCATCCTCGGAACGGTTAAGTATAGACTGGTGGAAAACTGCTACGCTAGACAACCAACCTTATCTAATTCCTGATAAAAGCGCTGTTTCAAAAGTCTTTGGTGATTATCTGCAAGTTTGGAGTGATGACCTGCTTGAAGATGTCATGCTCTGCAAGCAGATCGCTGAGAGAAATAGCATGGAAATGCTAGTTTTGGATCAGACAAGACCCGATATTGAACTGAAGGTGGTTAAGGTTATTGTTCCTGGAATGCGTCACTTCTGGAAACGGTTAGGTTCAGGACGGCTTTATCAGGTTCCAGTAAAATTGGGTTGGTTGAAAGAACCATTGCAAGAAAATCAGCTAAACCCATTTTCTATGTGGATGTGAAAAAACAAAAATTTTATAATTCATTGACCTATGCTAAACGAATATCAGATTATAGATGCAGATTCCCACGTGTTCGAGCCAATCGATATGTGGAAAAAGTATCTGGAACCAGCATTTAAGAGCTTTGCACCGTCGGCTGACATGAAAATCAAGGGTGAGGAGATTGTTCACAAAATCTCTGCTCAAGTTCGCCGTGAAGGGAATAAGCAAATCATGCAGGCTCACCCCATGTCTGTGTTCAGTGGCTTTGACTCAGAATCTCATGTTCGGGCTATGAAGCAGATGGGGGTTGACATATCATTTATTTATCCGACCTATGGACTGTGGCTTTTTGCAATTGATACAATGACACCGCAACTAGCTGGGGCGTTCACCCGCGCCTACAACAATTGGTTGCGAGACTTTTGCAGCTATGATCCGCAAATTATTAAAGGCGTGGGAGCAATAAATCTTCACGCTCCCGAAGAGATGGTTTCAGAATTACTTCGAGTAGTAGAGTTTGGTTGGCAAGCGATCTTCTTGCGCCCTAACCCAGTTAAGGGACGATTGCTGAGTGACCCTGTCTACGAACCATTCTGGACGAAGTGTGAGGAGTTGGGAATAGCGGTTGGTCTTCACGAAGCAACTCATGGTCGCTTACCAACCACTGGAGCAGATCGGTTTAACACCCGTTTTGCCATGCACGCTTGCTCTCATCCAATGGAACAGATGATGGCATTATTAGCGCTCATTGAAGGAGGGGTGTTAGAGCGCCATCCCAAACTCAAAGTAGGTTTTTTGGAGTCAGGTTGCGGCTGGCTTCCTTACTGGCTATGGCGATTGGATGAAGAATACAACAACCTACACTGGGAGGTTCAAGACAATGTGAAGATAAAGCCTTCAGAGTATTTTCGCCGCCAGTGCTTTATCGAGATAGAGCCTTCTGAGCCTTGTCTTGCTCAAGTCATCCAGTATATCGGCTCCGATAACTTAATCTTTGGTTCTGACTACCCTCATATGGATCACCAACCGGATATTGTTGAGAAAGCAGTGGCACTTGAGGAACAGCTACAATCAAAAAAAATTGTGCAAAAAATTCTTTGGGATAACCCCGTTCGTTTCTACGGACTGGAGTAAATTGCCACAAGAATTTATATTTTTTAAAGTCAGGAAATATTCATAAATTGGACTTTGGACAAAAAAGAAAGGTTCGCGTGTATTTTGACTTTGTTGGCGAATTCGTGAAACCTTGATTATTTCGTAGGTTGGATTGAACGAAGTGAAATCCAACATTTCCCCAAGAAACGGTTTTTTGTTGGTAGTTCAATTGTTAAGTTATATTTCGCCAACAGAGTCCGTTGCGGGGGTCTCCCCCCGTTGTAGCACCTGCGTTCCGTTGAAGCACAAGCGCGTTGTGTTAGGCGTACCCTTTCGATATGATTTGTAACGAAAAAATGTGAAAAGCGCCTAACGCATCATGTTATATGGCGGTGCGTTAGGCTAAAGCTGTAACGCACCCTACTTAAGATTTACTGGAGGACAATTCTCCTTGTCCCCTTGTCCCCTTTTGGTGACAGCAGGTTCATGATTCATTAAATCATGAACTATTGATTTTCTTTTGGAGATGAGCAAACCAGATTTGCGATCGCCCTTGGCGGGCACTCCGTGCCATCGCTTACTTGTTTCAGGAGAACTCAACTATAATGAACGCTACTGCTGGCTACCGTATTATAACTAAAATTTATGAAAGTTCTAATTCATTAGTGTATCGAGTTCTCCATAATCAGGATAATCAACCTATTATCCTCAAGATACTAAAAGACAATTATCCCACTCCCTCAGAACTCACTAGATACAAGCAGGAATATGAAATTACCCGCTCTTTTAATCTGGATGGTGTTATCAAAGCTTATGACTTGCACAGATATCAGAATAGTATGGTCATACTTTTGGAGGATTTTGGCGGAGAATCTTTAAAGATATGGATGGCAAGGCGCAAGTTTACATTAGAGGAATTTCTCACCATTTCTATAAAAATTGCTCAGAGTTTAGGTGCTATTCACAGGAGCAATATCATACATAAAGACATTAACCCATCTAATATAGTTTATAACCCAGAAACCGGACAGCTTAAAATTATTGACTTCGGTATCTCCACCTTTCTACCACGGGAAAATCCGATAATTTACAATCCTACTCACTTAGAAGGAACCATTAGCTATATTTCGCCCGAGCAAACTGGCAGAATGAATCGGGTAATAGATTACCGAACAGATTTTTATTCATTGGGTGTCACCTTCTATGAACTGCTCACCCATCAACTCCCCTTTAAAACTTCCGACCCTATGGAGTTGGTACATTGTCATATTGCAAAACAACCTGTACCACCTCATGAAATCAGCGACGAGATTCCCAAAACAGTTTCTAATATTGTCATGAAATTGTTAGCCAAAACAGCAGAAGAGCGATACCAAAGTGCTTGGAGACTGAAAGCAGATTTGGAAGCCTGTCTGCATCAATTACAAACTAATGGTCAGATTTCAAATTTACCTATCGCCCATCAGGATATTTCTGATAAGTTTCAAATTTTGCAAAAACTTTATGGTCGTGAAGAAGAAGTGACTCAACTGTTGACGACCTTTGAGCGAGTCAGCCAAGGTACAACAGAAATGCTGCTTATAACTGGTTATTCTGGGAGCGGTAAATCAGCCCTGGTCAATGAAATTCATAAACCAATTGTGCGACAGAGAGGGTATTTTATCTCTGGTAAATTTGACCAGTTTAAGCGGACTATTCCCTATGCCTCTGTGATTCTAGCATTTCAGGAATTAGTCCGGCAGTTATTGACAGAAAGTGAAGAACAGATTCAAACCTGGAAACAAAACCTTCTAGAAGCTCTTGGCAACAATGCTCAAGTTATTATAGATGTGATTCCCGAAGTAGAACTGATTATTGGTAAACAACCGCCAGTCTTACAACTGGGTTCGGTTGAGTCCCAAAATCGATTTAACTTGGTTTTCCAACAATTCATTGGTGTTTTTACAAAAAAAGAACATCCTCTAGTCATCTTTTTGGATGATTTACAATGGGCAGATTCAGCATCTTTGAATTTAATTCAGCTACTCATGACAAATCCCGATAGCCAATATCTATTAATGATTGGAGCATATCGAGATAATGAAGTTAGTGCAACTCATCCTTGGATGCTGACTTTAGAGCGAATTCAGGAGGTTGTTGCCAGAGTCGGTAAAATTACCCTTCAGCCCTTAAATATTGATCAGGTTAATCAATTAATTGCCGATACCCTAAGTTGCTCAACAGAAAAGTCAAAATTGCTAGCAGAGCTAGTGTTCAATAAAACTAATGGCAATCCCTTCTTTCTAACTCAGTTACTCCAATCCTTATATAAAAACAACCTACTGTCATTTGATTATGAGAATAGCTGCTGGTATTGGGATATTGAACAAATTGAAGCTGTAGGAATAATGGCAAATGTTGTTGACTTAATGATTAATAAAATTGAAAAACTAAATGACAACACACAGAATATCTTAAAGTTAGCTGCCTGTATTGGTAACCAATTTGAATTAAACATTCTCTCTGTTGTTAGTACAAAATCTCTATCAGACACAGCTATTGAATTATTGCCAGCCCTTCAGGAAGGTTTGATTGTACCTCTGAGCAACACTTACAATATTCCGATAGTTTGGAACAACCAAGCAAAGTCTGTTGGTAACTCAGAAACATCTCCCTTGTTCATTCCTAATTTCTCATCTGCTATTCCTTACAAGTTTTTGCATGACCGAGTTCAACAAGCCGCCTATGCTCTGATTCCAGAAAACTATAAAAAAGAAGTTCATTTGAAAATAGGTCAACTATTACTGAAGAGCTTTAAACAAAATCATTTAGAAGAAAATATTTTTGATATTGTTAATCATCTGAATATTGGAGCGGAATTAATCACTCCTCAGTCAAAAAGAGATGAGCTAGCTCAACTGAATTTAATGGCTGGTAGAAAAGCAAAGGCAGCAATAGCCTATGAACCTGCCCTCAGATATTTAATGATTGCCTTAGAACTTCTGGCACCAAATAGCTGGCACTCTCAGTACCAATTAACACTAGTTATTCACATAGAAGCGGTGGAATTAGGATTTTTAAATACTGATTTTGAATTAGCTGAAAGGCTTTCAAATGTTGCTCTAGAAAAAGCTAGAGAGTTAGTTGAAAAAATTAAATTATATGAAATTAATATCCAGTCATATCTCTCTAGGCGTCAATACAAATTAGCTATAGATACTGGAATACAAGTTTTAAAAAAAATAGGATTGACGATATCTGATAGTACTGAAAATATCAGATTTTTATTGGGGCAGTTAAAAAGAAAATTAACTTTAGAAGGGAAACAAATTGAGGATTTGTGCAATTTATCGCCAATGACTGATTCGTACAATATAGCAGCCATTAGAATTATGCTAAGTATTGCTGCTGCTACAACTATTTTAAATTCTAGACTTAATAACCTGATTTTATTGACCATACTTAATCTCTGTATAAAATATGGAAATCCGCCTCAAGTAGCTAGTTGCTATGCCTGGACTGGTACGTTGCTAATTAAAATAGGAGATATTCATTCTGCCTATCGGTTTTGTCAGTTATCATTGAAGCTATTAAAGCAATCTGGTAATCGTGAACTCACAGCTAAAGTTAACCATTTAGCTTACGCTGTTATCTTGCATTGGAAACAGCACATTCGGGAAACAATAAAACCACTACAAGAGGGAGTGAATGGGGGTATTGAAACCGGAGATATAGAGTTTGCTTGTTACTGTGCTATCTGTTATTGTCTCCATAGTTTTTATTCAGGAGAAAATTTAGAAGTTGTTAAAAACAAATACGAAACATATATCAATTTAATAGTTAAATTCAAACAAGGTTATTCAATCCTCTATGCAAAAATCGTCATGCAGATAGTATTAAATCTACTAGGTATTTCCGCTCCTCAAACTCATTTAAAAAGTAATTATTTTGATGAATCAAAATTTTTACAGGTTTTGATAGAGGCTAACGATGGTGTCACCTTAGCTGCTTTATATTTCGCTCGAACAATTGTACAATATTTCTTTAAGAGTTTTAGTCAAGCTGTAGAAAGTGCTAGGCTAGGCGAGCAATATAAAGAGAATAACTCTGGCATGATGGTATTATCCCAGACAAACTTTTATTATTCTCTTTCTCTTCTAGCTTTATATCCTAGCTTAAACAAAAATGAACAACAGCAATGTTTAAAACAAATCTCTTTCAATCAAAAGTCTATGAAGCATTGGGCATCCCATGCTCCAGAAAATTATCAAAATAAATATATTCTAGTAGAAGCTGAGAAAGCACGAGTTTTGGGAAAAAATGTTAAAGCAATGGAGTATTACGATCAAGCGATTCGAGGAGCGAGGGAACAAGGATTCCTCCACGAAGAAGCCATTGCGTATGAACGTGCAGCAGAATTCTATCTCTCTATTGCTAGAGAAGAGATTGCCCAGTTCTACATGAAGAATGCACACTATTGTTATACTAGCTGGGGAGCAATAGCCAAAGTTAAAGATTTAGAATCTGAATATCCACAGTTTTTTGTAGGAGCAGCAAGTTCAACGAAAGTGAAAAACATCAGTACGACTTCCTCCACTAGTAACAGTGATGCAGAAGCCCTCGATTTGACAACAGTTATTAAAGCATCGCAAGCCCTAGCTGATGAAATTATTCTGAACAAGCTGCTAAAAAAGTTGATGAAAATTCTCATTGAGAATGCAGGCGCTCAAAAGGGTTTTCTGATTCTCGACAAAGAAGGTCACTGGTTCATCGAAGCTGAAGGGTCCGTCCATTCTGATGACGTTACCATATTACAATCCATTCCAGTAGACTCACAAGATACTGCTTCCCATCTACCCCTCATATCAACTGCCATCATCAACTATGTCATCCGCACTCAGAAAGATGTCGTTTTAAATGACGCAGTCCAGGAAGGAGAATTTATCCATGACCCTTATATTATCGCTACTCAACCCAAATCGATTCTCTGTTTTCCCCTGCTCTATCAAGGCAAACTGAACTGTGTTTTGTATTTAGAAAATAATCTCACAACTGGTGCTTTTACGACCGCTCGCGTCGAATTCTTAAAAATCCTTTCTGCTCAAGCCGCCATCTCCATTGAAAATTCCCGTCTCTATGACCAGTTAGAGGATTATAGCCGGACTCTAGAACAAAGAGTTGAGAAGCGTAATAAAGAACTGTTACAAACACTAGAAGAACTCAAAACGACCCAAGAAAAACTAAGATTTGAAAATGCTTTGCTCAAGAGTGCAGAACAACTCTCGACCTATGATTATCAAATTGGCGGTAGTTTGCCAATGGACGCTCCCACATATGTCGTACGCTCCGCAGACCGTCACCTCTACAAAGCATTAAAACTTGGTGAGTTTTGTTACATATTGAATGCAAGGCAGATGGGCAAGTCAAGCCTTATGGTACGCATGATGCACCATCTTCAACAAGAGAGGTTTAGTTGCACCGCAATTGATATAACCCGCCTTGGCAGTGAAAACATCACTCCTACTCAATGGTACAAGGGATTTGCAGTGGAGTTATGGCAGAATTTTGATTTGCTAGAAAAAGTTAATCTTCTAACTTGGTGGAATGAGCAAAAAGATTTATCACCTGTCCAATGCTTAAGTCGATTTATCGAAAATATTCTACTAGAGCAAGTTAAAAGTGAAAAAGCTTTTATTTTTGTAGATGAAATTGATAGTCTCTTGAGCTTAAATTTCCCTGTCAACGACTTTTTTGCTCTGATTCGCTTCTGCTACAACCAGCGCAGTATCAGTCCTAAGTATCGGCGTTTAACCTTTGCTTTCTTTGGCGTAGCAACGCCCTCAGATTTAATAAAAGATCACACCAGAACACCCTTTAATATTGGTCAGTCAATTCAACTGGAGGGTTTTAAAGAGGATGAAGCCTATCCTCTAGGTCAAGGATTAAAACAGAAAGTTAGCAATCCTGTTATGGTTCGCACGCTACTCAAAGAAGTTTTATACTGGACGAATGGTCAGCCTTTTCTAACTCAAAAGCTTTGTAAACTCATCCGCAATTCTTCATCGCCTATTCCTGAAAATGGTGAAGCCGAATGGGTTGAAAATTTGGTGATGACAAATGTGATCCAAAATTGGGAATCTCAGGATGAACCAGAGCATTTAAAAACTATTCGTGATCGGCTTTGTCGGTGCGCGGAGCACAATCGTATTCTTAACAGCGAACTACAAGTTAACAAACTGCTAGAGCTTTATCGACAAATTTTGCAACAAGGAGAAGTTGTCTCAGTTAATAGTCCAGAAGAAAGGGAATTGCTCTTGTCGGGTCTAGTGGTCAAACAACAGGGTTCTCTTAGAGTCCATAACCGTATTTACAAATTGATATTTGACAGCAGTTGGATTGATAAGCTGTTCCACATCTAATTTGCATAAAATGTAAATCAGATAAACTCTTAGCTCTCCTGCTATGTGTAGCGGACCGCAATACTAATCGTTCCAGCCCGCAATCAAGACAATTTTGAGACCACATTAATTGCAACCAAGACGACGTTTGGGACTAGATTAACTACAACTGAGACCACATTAACTGCAACCAGACCGCAATCATCCAACTGAGACCACATTAATTGCAACTAGCCTCTTTAAGATAATTTGACGTAACCGATGCATGAATCAACTGTCCCAAAAACGACCCTTTTTGCAACAGAAGATAAAACTTAGCAGTATTGGCTTAATCGGTGCCTAAAACTGTTGCAAAACTTATCTCAAAATCTGTGTCTCAAAAATGTAGACTGATTGTTAGTTATGTAACACGCTCGCTTACTATTCTTTCGCCTCTGGAGGCACGAGTTTATGCTCGTCGGCTATGCGCGGGTTTCAACTTATGATCAGAACCTTGACCTACAGCGAGATGCTCTACTCTCGGCAGGCTGCGATAAAATCTTCACGGATATAGCCAGTGGAGTTCAAGATTCTCGTTTGGGTCTAACCGAAGCGCTTAACTACTTGCGTTCTGGAGATACCCTTGTCGTCTGGAAGCTTGACCGCCTTGGTCGCTCCCTTAAGCACCTGATCGAAACAGTCAACGCACTAGCCGCAAGGTCGATTAGTTTTCACAGTCTTCAAGAAAACCTTGACACGACAACAAGTGGCGGCAAGCTCATCTTTCACTTGTTTGGGGCACTAGCTGAGTTTGAGCGGGAAATGATCCGTGAGCGCACCCGTGCTGGTTTAAAGGCGGCTAGAGCTAGAGGTCACAAAGGTGGTCGGCCTCGTAAGCTAGATGCCTCCTCTGTCAACATGGCTAAGCTGCTAATGAGCGAAGGGAGTACCTCGGTTACTGAGATTTGCCGAACTCTGCGAGTTTCTCGCTCAACTTTGTACCGCTGTCTTGGAAAAAACAATCGCTTTGGACCGGAAGCTAATTCAAAAGAGGCGGAGGCGAGCACTTGACGTGATACGCAAGCAGATCCCAGCAGAAGCTTTAATCAATCTGCGCCAGCGACTTGACATATTACCGAGTCGCTGCCGGGAGCGTAGCCTTTTAGTTGAGGAGACGGCGGTCTTATACGGTGTGTCTACTGACACAGTTTATCGTGTTTTGCGTCAGTATTCACGCCCCAAGCCCATCAACCGTTCGGATAGTGGGTCACCAAGAAAGCTCTCTTCAACAGAGATGGAACTTTACTGTGAAGTCATTGCCGCGATGAAAATCCGCACCTGCAACAAAAAAGGACGGCATGTCTCCACCACACGGGCGATTGAGCTTTTGGAAGATTCTGGGATGAACACACCATATGGCTTCATCCAACCAGCGAAGGGCTTGCTGAACAAAACAACTGTCAACCGCTACCTGAAAACTTGGGGGTATGACCACCTTACCATGACCCGGCAACCGCCTGCGGTGAGCTTTCAGGCTGACTACAGCAATCAATGTTGGCATTTCGACCTCAGCCCATCCGATTTAAAACACGTAAAGCAGCCCTTGTGGGTAGAACCAGGCAGAGGAAATCCACTGCTGATGCTCGAAGGCAAAATTCTGGTCTCAAAGTCGCTTTCTGTGGATAAAGACCGCACGACGCTACCAACACTGATATCTGCTTTGTTCTACGATTTGTCAGCAGATAAGGAAATTAAAATCCCTAAAGTCGGCGAAAAACGGGAACGGGAACTGCGGGATCTGGTCAAGAAGGGTAAAAAGCCAGTGGCTTTGTTTGTGGATGAGGCTCACGACCTACATTACAGTACTTTAACTGGACTCAAACGCTTAATGGAGGTAGTTGAAGACGGTGGTGGCACTCTTTCGGTGGTACTGGCTGGTCATCCCAAGCTGAAAAATGATTTGCGTCGTCCAACTATGGAAGAAATTGGGTATCGCTCTACAGTCTTCTCCTTAGATGGTATCGTTGGCAGCCAGCGAGAATATATTGAATGGCTGGTATCTAAATGTACCACTGAGTTAACTCAAATAAGTGACATCTTGGAAGCAGAAGCTATTGACTTACTCGCCATGCGGCTGCGGACGCCACTACAAATTGAACAACATTTGACACTAGTACAGCACGGCGTAAATAAACCAAGTATTAGACAGCTAAAACTTTACCCTTATATGTCCACTGAAAAGGTTTAGCCATTGTTTGATTAAAGTAGTCAATAAATTCAAGAATTTGGGTTTTGA